>NZ_CADEAG010000237.1 GCF_902825155.1 Bartonella taylorii 8TBB | reverse complement strand
GTAAAGGCAGCAAAGAAAGAGAATGAAGCAGTTAATAAAGGCCAGCTTGATGCAAGCTTGAAGGATCTTTCTAATAACCTTCAGTCTGATGGTTCAGCTGTAGTTCATTATGATAAAAATGCAAAGGATGAAACTGATTATACGAGTGTTACTTTTGGTAAAGGAAAGG
>NZ_CADEAG010000236.1 GCF_902825155.1 Bartonella taylorii 8TBB | reverse complement strand
AATCTTACCATCCGCAACATTATGCAGACCAACAGCCACAGAATCCTTTCCTTTACCAAAAGTAACACTCGTATAATCAGTTTCATCCTTTGCATTTTTATCATAATGAACTACAGCTGAACCATCAGACTGAAGGTTATTAGAAAGATCCTTCAAGCTTGCATCAAGCTGGCCTTTATTAACTGCTTCATTCTCTTTCTTTGCTGCCTTTAC
>NZ_CADEAG010000235.1 GCF_902825155.1 Bartonella taylorii 8TBB | reverse complement strand
CCCACCTCATACCAGGACGTATAGTAGGTCAACCCGTTGACACAAAAGGACGCGTTAGTTTTCGTTTGGCATTGCAGACCCGTGAGCAACATATCCGGCGTGATAAAGCTACGTCGAATATTTGTACAGCGCAGGCTTTGTTGGCAAATATGGCAACGGCTTATGCCGTTTGGCATGGACCGCAAGGCTTGCAGGAAATTGCTCAGCGAATTCATCATTTAACGTGTCGCTTTGTTGCTGGTTTAGAGGCAGCGGGCATTCTTTGTGAAGGAGAAGCTTTTTTTGATTGTGTAAGCATTGTTGTTAAGGGAAAATCTCGAGAGATTGCGCGTCAAGCGAAAGCAGGTGGGCGTCTTGTTCGTGTTCTCGATGATGATCG
>NZ_CADEAG010000234.1 GCF_902825155.1 Bartonella taylorii 8TBB | reverse complement strand
GCTCTCCTCACCACATCCGTGCTTTGAGAAATCCCCCTGAATTCCCCCTCGCTATAATCCTTTCCACGTTCTCCCAAAAAACACCCCCTGCTTTCTTGTGTTTAAAACTCTCTTCCCCTCTTTTAACGTTTAAAACCAGCTTTTTTTTTAGGCTCAGACACCCAATTCCTAAACTCTGCTTCTGACATTTTATCAAGCATCTCTATAGAAATCTGCACATTTAGGGTAAAGCCGCGATAATTAGCGAGTGTATGTGTGGAATTGGGTCTTTGCGGGTAATTGTCGTGCAGGTGAGTGGGAAGAGTAGTGTAGGCAATTGTTGTGGCGAGAGAGTAAGTCGCTTCAGGCGGATGTTGATTTTTTTGCGAAAAATCACACA
>NZ_CADEAG010000233.1 GCF_902825155.1 Bartonella taylorii 8TBB | reverse complement strand
AACAATCGCAATGTCAATCGCTATAAATTGGTGGAAGAGCATTTCGACTATCAACGTTACTATGGTTTGTCTGCGAAAACACTGATTGGCATGAAGAAAACCCGTTTCAAATTTCCAAATAGCTCTCAAGCAGCGCAAGATTTTGGAACGATTGTTATCCCCACCTACAGTGGTGAACCTGATAATTAATCATAGGGAGGAAGCAAGACATGGCAGATCATTTACCACCTCCATTACAGGGAAGAACTCTTCATACCCAACAGGTGAGTTTCTTACGTTTGAATATCTCTCATAAAGATAAGCATCTTACGGAGAAAATTGGGATATTACCTCGTGGAGCTTTGATCACTTCGATTAAAGCGTTTGTTAAGACAGCGTT
>NZ_CADEAG010000232.1 GCF_902825155.1 Bartonella taylorii 8TBB | reverse complement strand
GTCGCACTAACCGTCTCGCTCTTCTCAAACGTATCCATACCATTACAGAAGCAGTAGCAGACTTCTCGAAACATGTAATTTAAAAATTAAACACTCTCTAAACTAAAAAAATAATGAAGATAAAATTCTCCTACTTTTTGTCATTGAACATTAAAAAAACATTGGAAAAATTTCAGCACGAAGCTTGAGACAATTTTAAGAGCAATTGTAGAACTTATAATGTAAATATTACTTTATAATAATTGGTAAAAAAGTTGCGTAATCATCAAATACAGTAAGAACTTTCAACTCTCTCATTAGAATAACAAATCATTTTCTTGTACTTCACAAGTGGGGTCAATACATGAATAAAAGCTATTTGAAAAAAAAGTAAATACAC
>NZ_CADEAG010000231.1 GCF_902825155.1 Bartonella taylorii 8TBB | reverse complement strand
AAATTCAATGATCTGCACACGCGGAACTCTTCCTTCAAGAGAAACCCAAAAAGTTCGAATACCTGTTCGTGTCAAAGCAATTAAAGCGGAAAAACCAGAGAGTGAAACAAAAATAATAAAAAGCCAATCCTGATAGTCTGGTAGAGAATCAGACACATTCTCCTTAGTATGGTTTAAGATTGCCACGAACATCATAAATTTAGCAACAAAACCAGAAAAAGGAGGCAAACCAATAATCAAAAGAGCACTGATACCAAAACAAGCCCCAAGAATTGCCAAAGCTACCGGCAAATAGGTACCCACTTCATCTTCTTCCTCCTCTTCATCATCACCATACACTTCCATTGTGACAGTCAACACATTTGCAGCTACATCTTGGC
>NZ_CADEAG010000230.1 GCF_902825155.1 Bartonella taylorii 8TBB | reverse complement strand
GCCATGCACCCAATATCATTCCAGATTTTTTAATTAAATGAAGGCTTTTAACCTCTTCAACCCCCTCATTGAAACAACCAAATTTTGCTATTTCAGTATAATATAAGGAGAAAACCATTCCTGCCCCCATAACCGACAAATCAACCAACTGGCTAGCAGAAGCCCCAATCGTTGCCCCAATATCCAAAACAATCCTCTCACTGCGAAGGGTTGGCCAAATACCAGCAATCCCAGGACGCTCAGCCTCTGCCATCATTTTTAAACAAAAATAAGACATGGCCATAAGTGCACCAGTATTGCCCGCAGAAATGCAAGCATCAGCTGCGCCATTTTTTACTGCTTCAATTGCATACCACATTGACGATTAACCGCGCCCATTA
>NZ_CADEAG010000229.1 GCF_902825155.1 Bartonella taylorii 8TBB | reverse complement strand
CAATAAAATCATATGCCCCTCGTTTTATAGCAGAAACAGCCGTCTCAATATTACCATGACCAGAGATCATGACCACGGGAAGAGCAGGATATCGCGTTTTAATTTCATCAAGCAGTGCCAAACCATCAAGACGACTTCCTTGTAACCAAATATCTAAAAAAATGAGCTTTGGAATACGCTCATTAATTTGAGTTAAGGCTTCATCAGAGTTACAAGCAACACGTGTTTCATAGCCTTCATCATTCAAAATACCAGCAACAAGTTCACGAATATCCGCTTCATCATCAACAATTAAGATATCTGATACCATTCTAGTCCCAGATAGGAAGAACGTCGTGTAGGGAACAAGTGTAGATCTCGGTGTTAGCGGGATCATTAAA
>NZ_CADEAG010000228.1 GCF_902825155.1 Bartonella taylorii 8TBB | reverse complement strand
ACATGTGCTCAGCCTCATGGTGTAGCAGTATTGATTGAGGCTGAGCACATGTGTATGGCTATGAGAGGAATCCAAAAACAGGGCTCTACAACAATTACAAAAAACTTTCATGGTTATTATGAAAAAGATCACGTTGCACAAGCACACTTTATGATGATGATTCAAAGATCGTAGTAAAGTCCATATTTTTAGTAATCTCTATTAAGTTATAAATTGTCCGGATAAAAATAAATTATGAGAAAGAGAAAATTGGCTTGTACCTTTCTTTATGATTTGTTAAAGGCTAAAAACCAAAATGTTTTTCTTCCCACGTGCGGTCGTGGCGGAATTGGTAGACGCGCAGCGTTGAGGTCGCTGTGGGGCAACCCGTGGAAGTTCGAGT
>NZ_CADEAG010000227.1 GCF_902825155.1 Bartonella taylorii 8TBB | reverse complement strand
GCAACAGCCAGACCACTAGCTGTTTTTCCAAAAAAAAGATGACCAGAATCAATAATTTCTTGGAGTGAATAATGGGGTTCGTTTTGCTCTATTGGTTGTAGTTGAGCATGTGCAGTGTTTATGGTGATGAATAAAAGGAGGATTAAAGATATAATATTTTTGTTCCAGTATTTGAGCAGAGAGAGAGCCATGAAGTTTTCTCCTTTTATTAGTGATAAACAAAAAGATAATATTAGAATTTTCATTCTATTCAAATAAAAAATAAGATATAAGGTTATTTAAATTCTTGAATTTATTTCTGAATTTTTTTTAGCATGATTGTTAATGTTTCCTATTATGCATCAGATATTAAGAGTTTTTCTTTAAAATAAAGTTTGTTTTTT
>NZ_CADEAG010000226.1 GCF_902825155.1 Bartonella taylorii 8TBB | reverse complement strand
TTACTAACCTATACAATTTTTTTGAAAGCGTGCATGTGGCTTATTGCTGGTCTTGGAAATCCTGGTTCAAAATATCAAAATAATCGCCATAATATCGGTTTCATGGCTATCGATGCTATTTATCAGTCCTTATCTTTTTCTCCATGGTCGAAAAAATTTCAAGCTGAAATCTCCAATGGCCTCATAAATGATGAAAAAACTTTTCTTATAAAACCACAAACTTTCATGAATTTCTCCGGCCAAGCTATTGGTGAAGTCTTGCGATTTTATAAATTAGATGTGAAGAATTTGATTATCATTTATGATGAGCTAGACTTACCACCAGGAAAAGTACGTGTAAAAATCGGTGGAGGAAATAATGGACATAATGGTATAGGTTAGTAA
>NZ_CADEAG010000225.1 GCF_902825155.1 Bartonella taylorii 8TBB | reverse complement strand
CCATTAAAAAAACAATGCAACAAGCCGCATGTGCCAAGTGTGACAAATCACACTCAGCATCCTTACTCTCTCCACCAAACCATGCTAATAAATGACGTAAAGCAGCACCGTGAAACCTGCTCCAGTGCATGCCATTACGCCAATTGTTTGCTCCGTACTTCTTTGCCCCAAACTCTAAAACTTTACCGATTTCAATCAGTGCTAACGGCGGGCTAATCCCTTAACAAAAAGTATCAACCACAATTTTTTTTTCTCCGGTTTGTGCCTTTTAAAAGTGTTTTTGCCTGCAAAACTCCGCATTTTCGGCACAAAACTTATTACCCCCAAAACCTGGACTGCCCCCACAACTTGGTGTTCTCTTTATCTTTGTTTTGCCCGGAACTAA
>NZ_CADEAG010000224.1 GCF_902825155.1 Bartonella taylorii 8TBB | reverse complement strand
CATATCGTCCGTCTGTTGGACGTCTGGAAGGCTGGACGTAAGCGACTTTCCAAGGGCGCGGTCCTAGTGAACGCAATGTTGTGGACGGATGAAAAGTTCCCGCCCCAACTTCCATATCGTATGGTTGTAAAATTGCGCATCCATAATGAGCCCAATAATTTTGTAAAGGTAAGATAAGTCCTTGAAAAGAACGTTTGGGATTAAGATGTTCAGGCAGTTTCACGCTTTATACTCTTTTAATATTTAACTCATAGATAGCAACCAAAAGGACTTCATCTTCTATACGTGTCTATTGTCTCATAGGGTTATGGTCAAGCATCGTTATTTACTGTAAGCCATATTTTAGTTTTTTTTGGATTTTTAAGAAGTCTTTTGCTTCCCCATC
>NZ_CADEAG010000223.1 GCF_902825155.1 Bartonella taylorii 8TBB | reverse complement strand
AATTTTACATAAGTTTCAGCATTTGGATTTTTAGCCATTTGGCTTTCAATTATTTCAAAGCGTTTTTCAAGCTGAGCAAAAAGGATACGCTCTAAATTGTGTTCACTTGAGCGCCTATAAAATAAAATACTGACTGCAGAAAGCGATGAAAGCGAAATAACGACCCATAATGTTGATAAAATCATAACGCGTAAACTGAGAGACTTCCTAATGAAAAGAAATAACTCCCTAAAGCGGTTATTCTTTTTTAAAAACATTCATTGAACACCAAGTGTTTTAATACGATAGCCCATACCTCGAATAGTTACAATCAAATCCACTCCAAGCTTTTTACGAAAGCGACCTACAAAAACTTCAACCGTATTCGAATCCTTATCAAAATCCT
>NZ_CADEAG010000222.1 GCF_902825155.1 Bartonella taylorii 8TBB | reverse complement strand
ACCTTCTTTAAATCCAGTGATTTGTAAGCCTTCTTTTAAAACAATGGCATCTGTTCCGACTAGATCAATACGGCTAGCCTGACTGTCGAGATTAATTAGGATACAAGGCCAGTTAAGACGTGCGGCAATTTGTTCAATATGTGCTGAATTACCTGTACCGTGATAGCCAGAAACCATAACGCGGCGGTTAAATGCAAAGCCTGCTAAAATCGCTAAAGTTGTTTGTTGATCAAAAAGATAATCGTGATCTACATCGGGAACGTGGGGGCTTTTTGTGCGAAAAGCAGGCACTTTCATATCCGTATCAATATTAAACAGATCTCGAGCGCAGAGCGTAATATCGGGCACATTTTCGACGGGAAGTTTTGTTTTTTTCATTGTTTTTC
>NZ_CADEAG010000221.1 GCF_902825155.1 Bartonella taylorii 8TBB | reverse complement strand
GTACTTCTCGCTAGCCAATTAGCTCTTGGACTTGTACGCTTAAAGACTAAATCTTTTTCAGGAGATTCTCGCCCACCAACAGAAATATACACTAAAAAATTGCTGCATGCCCTACCCTTTCAACTTAAAAATGGACAAAGAGAAGCAATAAAAGATATTGCTAATGATCTTGCTTCACCAGAACCAATGCTAAAGCTTCTCCAAGGTGATGTAGGAGCAGGAAAAACTGTTGTTGCACTAATAGCGATGGCACAGATTGCTGAAAATGCGGGACAGTCGGCATTAATGGCCCCAACAGAAGTTCTTGCCCGCCAGCATTTTGCGACAATTGCCCCTCTTGCCGCAAAGGCTGGATTACAAATCGTTCTCTTAACAGGGCGAGGAAA
>NZ_CADEAG010000220.1 GCF_902825155.1 Bartonella taylorii 8TBB | reverse complement strand
TGCACTGGGGGTAGTTGTACAACAGGTTTCTGCAAAAACACCGGCTGATACCCTTGTGATGGCTTGGAATCTTGATGCAATCAGTACATTTGATCCTGCGCAGCTCACGGATGTTTATGGAAGTGAAATTGTTCGCAATGTTTGTGATAACTTAGTCAGTACTGCGACAGATGATCCTGCAAAAATGGTTCCCGCTTTAGCAACTCATTGGGATGTTTCAGGTGATGATCACAGTACGGTGATTACCTTTCATTTGCGTGATGGTTTGAAGTTTAATAATGGCAAGCCAGCCAATGCCAATGATCTTGTTTGGGGTATGAGGCGGGTTGTCAAATTGAAGATGGGTAATGCGGCAATTTTTAATGAATATGGAATTACAGAACAAA
>NZ_CADEAG010000219.1 GCF_902825155.1 Bartonella taylorii 8TBB | reverse complement strand
CAAAGTGCCAATTGCTAAAGCCATTTCCGTTGGAATGCGCAAACTATCCGCTGGTGATTCCGTTGAACGCGCCTTAAAAATCTTACACGGAAAAGCACGCGTTAAACGAACCATGTGGTCACGCCGTGCACAAGAATATGATGCAAAAATCAATTCGGGAGATCTTCTTTGTATCGCTGAAGTGGTACGTGATCTTTTTCGCTCGAACGTGCAGCCTGAACAATCTTATTCTGAGCGTCAACTTTATACCGCTGCCCTTGAGCGGATGGCGCGTGAAATAGCTGTTATTAATAATCTTTCTGAAACAGAAGCCGTAAATCTTATAGAGATGCATCTCTCAAACAAACCAAAGCGTGAATTTAAAGCTGAGAGAGATGAAACAAATGC
>NZ_CADEAG010000218.1 GCF_902825155.1 Bartonella taylorii 8TBB | reverse complement strand
CATATTGAAAAAAGGAGGTTAAAAAAGGATACCCAACGAACCAAGCTCCCATTCCCGTTGCGACTGACAACAATAAGCCAAAACCTAACCACCGTAAAGGCAAAACTCTCAAATGATTTTCCACCCAACGAATATCCCGTGCAAGATATTGTAAAATAAAGCCTATTGCTAAAGTCACACCACCAACAAATCCACCTCCTGGAAGATCATGCCCCCGCATAAATAAATAAATCGAAAAAACGATAATAACTGAAAAGAGCCAACTCATAATAACAGCAGGAATAGTGAGATAATTTAATACTGTATCACCCAAATTCCGATCAGACTGTGCCATATCAAAAGCTCTCTGAACACGTTGTTGAAACGGAGCATCAATACTTTCAGGAGC
>NZ_CADEAG010000217.1 GCF_902825155.1 Bartonella taylorii 8TBB | reverse complement strand
ACCATGGCGGGAACCCGCCTTGGGGTCCTGCAATTGATTGCCTCTTTTATCAAGATGAGGGCTGTTAGCGGGGCGCTGAAGGCAAGTTGGCGCGGGGTATTGGCGGCAGGGCGCGCACTGGGCTTGCTCACCGCAGGACTTGGGGCACGGTCACTACGACTTTTGCGCCCCATGACCTTGTTGATGGGCGCTTTGCGGGGGATTGCTGTCTCAGGAAGTGCCTTTGCTGCCTCTTTTGGCTCTGTTGGGACAGTGATCGAAGTGGTTGGGGCAGGTATTGCTTCTGTTGCGGGGGGGGTTTTTACTCCAATAGGGGCTGCGGTTGCTGCTGTTGTGGCGGGGGTTTTTTCGGTCGGGGTTGGTTTTTGGGGTGGTTTGGGGGGGGTTT
>NZ_CADEAG010000216.1 GCF_902825155.1 Bartonella taylorii 8TBB | reverse complement strand
GGAAGCCACTTATGTCACCCGTGCTTTTGCCTTTGGGGAAAAGGCAAGGTTAACGAGCTATATCAAAACTTTTTTACCGGGCGGTGCAACCTTCACACTCGAGATGCAGCTGGATGATGGTGCTTTTGTTCCTCTCACATTAGAGGAAACAGAACAACTCGCTGAACCACTTTGGACAGAGCGCAAATTTGTGAGCAACGACAAAACAGCCAAACAAGCACGCTTGAAACTCACGCTTACCGGTGGGCCAGCAGCGCGGTCCATGGTGTGTGACTTTGGTGCCGGCATATTATGAGGGGATGGAAGACATGACAAAAACCAAAAAACTCGACATGGAATTGCCTAAAGAAGGACGTTTTATCAGTTCTGAATTCCCAATCTTGCGGGA
>NZ_CADEAG010000215.1 GCF_902825155.1 Bartonella taylorii 8TBB | reverse complement strand
CGTTTTATCTCTTGTTCTCGCAATTCAAGAAGACGCTTGAGACGATCCATATCGACATCATTTTCTAAAGCTCTTTCTAAAATAAGCTCCATAGCTGTAGGTTTTATTTCACAATCGTTCGTTTTTTTCACTAATTCCGTTTGTGTAGTAATTAGTTCACTCATCTTGATTTCCTCCTATTTGAGCGCAATTCCCCCGTGGCGTGAATCACGCTTGTGTTTAAAAGTTGTTTGTGTGGTTAGAAATGGCTTATGTAGCTTGGATAGATTGTTGAATATTCACTTTTGGAGATGATTGAAGTTTCTCCACGAATTTCAAAATTACCAGAAATATCTATATTATCGAATAACATATACTTTATCTTGAATTCTAATATCTCCAGAAATGTG
>NZ_CADEAG010000214.1 GCF_902825155.1 Bartonella taylorii 8TBB | reverse complement strand
AAAGTGTGTGATAGTTGCTGTGCTCTTTCATTAAGCGTAAAGATGATAATGTCCACTGGTTTTTACATTATATTATTCATGAGTAGCGCCATAAAATGAAATCAAGCACATTGAAAAATATCTCCTAAAAATAACACTTAAATATTCTATTGCAAACACTATGACACACTTAATAGGTTAGAAGAGTTTTGCAAAAATTAAAAATATTTTATCTGGCATTTGAAAAAATAAAGATATAAGAACAAGGGATAATAGCTATTTCTATTTACTTTTTATTCAAAAGATAATGATATTTTTATCGGTTCATAGATGTAAAAAATCTTCAGAAACAATCTTTATATAGACTAATGCCTTTTTTGATTGATTGGCATACATTTCCTAAAAGCTCC
>NZ_CADEAG010000213.1 GCF_902825155.1 Bartonella taylorii 8TBB | reverse complement strand
TGGTGAAAATCATTGGTCTGGTTTTAGACCGGATATGATTAGTGGTATTTGTGTTTAATGGGGCTTATTGTTTTTTATTCGAGCGCAACGGGTAATACTGAACATTTTGTCTCTCAACTTGATCAACGAATCCTCAAGATTGATAAAACAAAGCCGTCTGTGTTAATTGATGAACCTTATATATTAGCTGTTCCTACATATGCAGATGGTGAAGGGAGAGTGGCTGTGCCGAAAGCGGTTATTCGTTTCCTCAATGAGAGAGAGAACCGCAAGTTTATTCGTGGTGTCATTGGTGATGGGAATCGCAATTTTGGTTGTTATGAGAAGGGAGAGAGTAAAATTATTGCTGAAAAATGTTTTGTGCCTTGTCTGTATCGTTTTGAGTTACGT
>NZ_CADEAG010000212.1 GCF_902825155.1 Bartonella taylorii 8TBB | reverse complement strand
TGACCAATGCTAGTTTGCATAATGAGGATTCTATTAAGGGAATTGGTCATAAAGGAGATTCTATTCGTGAAGGATGTGACATCCGTGTAGGCGATAGCGTGATTGTACAACGTGCTGGTGATGTGATCCCTCAGGTTATTGATGTTATTATTGAAAAACGCCCGAAAGATGCTGCTGTCTTTATTTTTCCTCTTTTGTGTCCAGCTTGTGGGAGTCATGCTGTTCGTGAAGTAGGTGTAGCTGTGCGTCGATGTACAGGTGGGCTTATTTGTCCCTCACACGCGATTGCGCGTATTCGTCAATTTGTTTCGCGTAATGCCTTTGATATTGTGGGACTTGGGAAAAAACAGGTTGAATTTTTTTTTTCATGTTTATGACATGACTTTTTGTAT
>NZ_CADEAG010000211.1 GCF_902825155.1 Bartonella taylorii 8TBB | reverse complement strand
AATTTTCACTGTTAAAAACAGATACTACAATTGGTAATTTCATTAAAATTGCGCAACGTATTTCGGTGCGCATTGCTTTAGATCCTGGACAGGAGGGGCTTGAAACACTCATCCCTGGGATGTCTGTAGTTACCTATGTAGATACTTCACAAAATACTCATGGAGGTTAAGATTTTGGGATTTTTGAGTTTGATTTCTATGTCCTTTACTTCTAGCAAGTGGGCATTTACTTTAGAAGATTTGATTTGGATTGTTATATTTGAGCTTTTTCAATTCATAAAATTCTTATTTATGTATCAAAGTAACCCTGATGTTTTGTACGTTGTTTTTTCCCAGATGTAGAAGAATGCCCACTTTGAGGCGGGCATTTCAAGGTTTTTCCTGTTGATTGT
>NZ_CADEAG010000210.1 GCF_902825155.1 Bartonella taylorii 8TBB | reverse complement strand
GCAGCCAATTAAAGACCTTCATACCCGTTGGAACGGCAATGATCATTGTCGCAATACTAAAGGAGGAATTCACAGCTTCCCCACCACCCATTGTGAAGAAATGATGTCCCCAAACAAGAAGCGAAAGAATTAAAATAACCAACATAGCCCATATCATTGAAGTATAACCAAAGAGGCGTTTTGAAGAAAAAGTTGATACCACCTCAGAAACAATTCCAAAAGCAGGAACAGCCAAAACATAAACCTCAGGATGACCAAAAACCCAAACATAGTTAATCCATACCATCGGATTTCCACCAGCAGCATTGGTAAAGAAATTCATATTCAAATAACGGTCACATGACAAGAGTGCAAATGTTACAGCTAAAACGGGATAAATAACTACAATAAGA
>NZ_CADEAG010000209.1 GCF_902825155.1 Bartonella taylorii 8TBB | reverse complement strand
AACGAATATACGAGCACTCTATGACAGTTATATCCGTGCTATCCGCTGGGCAAGTGACCGTATTAGTAATGCTGGGGTAATAGGCTTTGTTTCTGGTTCTGGGTACATAGAAAAGCCAACAATGGATAGCTTACGAAAATCTTTAGCCAAAGAGTTTACGAGTATTTATGTGCTTAATTTACGAGGGGATATTCGTAAAAATATGTTAAGCAATGGGAAAGCTCAAGAAGGTGAAAATGTTTTTGGCAATGGTAGTATGACTGGTATTGCTATAACATTGTTTATCAAAAATCCCAATGTTTCCGGAGATTGTAAAATTTACTATCATGACATTGGTAATAATTTCACGACAAAAGAAAAACTTACAACTCTTGAATACTTTGGTAGTATTG
>NZ_CADEAG010000208.1 GCF_902825155.1 Bartonella taylorii 8TBB | reverse complement strand
AAACTGACTATCTGCTGCTGATGGATTACGTAAGGCACCAGAAAGATAGCTACCAAAAATATTTCCCAGCCCCAATGCTGTCCCAGCCATACCAAAACAGGCAAGACCAGCGCCAATATATTTTGCTGCAAGTGCTAATTCCATATTATTCTCCTTTGAAGTGAAATTGCATTGTTTGACTAAAATTCATTATTTACTAGTGCCCCGGGTGAACAGCATCACTAAGATACAAACAAGTTAAAACCGAAAAGACATAAGCTTGTAGAAATACTACCAAAAATTCAAGAGCAGTAAATGCCACAGTCATAATGAGAGGTAAAATAAAACCACCAACCCCTATAACCCCTACCCCAACCATTGAAACAATAAAACCAGAAAACACTTTAAGCGTGA
>NZ_CADEAG010000207.1 GCF_902825155.1 Bartonella taylorii 8TBB | reverse complement strand
GGCTTTAATAAATCACGATGGAATTTTTCACTATAAGCTCCGAGTTCAAGCATATCACCCAAAATAGCAATTCTCCTACCATTCTCCCCTACAGGCCCTGTAGCAAGAAGATCAAGAGCAGCACGCATAGATGCGGGATTAGCATTATAGCTTTCATCAATTAAATGAAATTCACCCCCTCTTGGTAAAGATAGGCGATAACAAACACCACGTCCCTCTTGAAGAAAAATGGTTCAAAGAAAGAAAAACAGGTTCCAAATCTACACCAATGGCATCACAAGCAGCAATAACACCTAAACTATTTTGTTCAATATGTCGTCCTGGAGCACCAATTTTAACCCCCTTGTCTTGCCCTAAAATACGTACAATCATAGAGGAACAATCGGTTAGAAG
>NZ_CADEAG010000206.1 GCF_902825155.1 Bartonella taylorii 8TBB | reverse complement strand
CTATAATACTGATAATAAGAGAGAGACTAATAGTAGTGGACTCGATAAGATTAAAGAAGGGATTTGAACATGGTTTTTTTGCACCTCTATTGCAAAAAAGAAAATTTTCTCCCTTTTGCGACTTGGCTTCTTCTGTCCAGCTTTGGCATATTGTTGGTAAATAATCTAGAAACACGCACCTATTGGCTCAAACAGCCACAAGCAAGGAATGTAGTTAAAACAAATACGCTGGAATTACATAACAAGCATACCCAATTAAGAGTTGCAACAACTGAGAAGAAAAAGTTTGGAATACTTCGTACAGATCCTGTTCTGCCTATCAGTGCTTTTCAAAACATCACCGCATTAAAGCGCTTTTTAATGAATGCTGTAGTTATTTGCACACAGCTTGGG
>NZ_CADEAG010000205.1 GCF_902825155.1 Bartonella taylorii 8TBB | reverse complement strand
CATTATACTGAAACTCGTGTGTATGCTGCCCTGCTTCTTCAATGGTAGCAACATGCGTATGCGATTTAAGGCAATCTTGCTGTATATCGGCAAATTTTCTACTTCTGTCTAAACCACGACCATCATCAAAGCCGCGCAAAAATACTCCTCTAAAATCTGGAACTTTAAAGGTTGTATCGCTGTCTTTTCCCCATTTATCCCCTATCGCCTTGAACAATTGCGGATAATCTTTGCGTTCATAAGTAGCACCATCACATAAAAGCCAACCGTTTGGCACTTCTTGCATAGCAAAGGTCGCAATAAAACCGCAAGGAAAGGTTTCGACCTTTGGTGGTGGAATGGGGGTAGGATTTAAAAGATACCAGCCCTCAAGACCTTTTGTTGATGCGCCAT
>NZ_CADEAG010000204.1 GCF_902825155.1 Bartonella taylorii 8TBB | reverse complement strand
AAAGATTAGTATTACCAACACCCGTAATGCCAGGAAAAACTACATGGTGACCTAAAAAAAGAATATTAAAAGAAGGATAATAGCGATAACGCAAAAGCTGTAGCTGTCGAACTGCCTCTTTGTGCACATTACCAGCCAGGCATTGCAAAACAATCTTCCCTAAACGCGAATGGGCATCAGCACGTAAAGGGCGTCCGCATCATCATTATCACGAATCAGAGCTGGAGCCACAGCATCAGACAACATAAAAACCATCTCCTCACACGAAAATTGCCCTGCAATATCCAAAAGATAACGTGAATTCAACCCTATCTCAAATGGATCCGACGTGTAATCAGCCGCTAATTGGTCTTCCGCGCTCCCCGAATCAGGATTATTAACGATAAGCTTCATTT
>NZ_CADEAG010000203.1 GCF_902825155.1 Bartonella taylorii 8TBB | reverse complement strand
GAGGCATGGGTAGATATATAGTTGAGGTATGGTGATAAGTCTCTTTGACAGGTTGAAGCGTTTTTTAAAGGGCGTGGTGGATATTTTAAAGCTTGTTTGTTGCGTGCTTTAAGCTCGTCAATCCCATGGAATTCTATGAAAGGCAAGTCCAGTGGGTCTCAAGTGTAACTTGCCAAGAAGGATTGTCTCTTTACAATGGAGCTGGTTACAAAGAGGCATGTTACAAAGGGGATTTTGGAATCTTTACCCTGTGAGGGAGAGGAAACGATGGGTGTTTTTAGCTAATGCTCTTTTTGCTAGAACAGTCAAAATGTTTATAAAGGGCATCAAGAATAATACGCAACGAACCAACAAGATTAGGCAGCGGTTGATCTTCTATAACAAGATATTGTAAT
>NZ_CADEAG010000202.1 GCF_902825155.1 Bartonella taylorii 8TBB | reverse complement strand
CCGACAACGTTACCTTTCCTTCTTTTGATAAATGTGAAAGTGTATGTTTACGCCAATTTTTGTCGTCACGCTCTGTATAATCTTCGCGTGCATGCGCTCCCCGTCTTTCTAGACGTGCTTCTGCTAAATAAACAGTTGTTATTGCATTGGCCATGAGATTTTCAAGTTCTAATGTTTCAACCAAATCAGAATTCCATATCAGTGAGCGATCTATCACTTTGAGATCAGACAGTTCACCCCAAATTTGGCTTATACGCTGACATCCCTGTTGCAAACAATCTGCTGTACGGAATACAGCAGCATCTTCCTGCATAGAGCGTTGCATTTTTTCACGCAACACGGCGGTTGGTGTCCCCCCTTGAGCAAAGCGTAAACGATCAAACCGCGCCATAATT
>NZ_CADEAG010000201.1 GCF_902825155.1 Bartonella taylorii 8TBB | reverse complement strand
CTAGCTGTAGCAGCAGGAACAGCAATCCCTATCCTTATATCTTGGGGATTCGCTCAATTAACAAAACGTTCAAACGAATTGCATAATATAGCTCTTCTTATGACAAATGCTGCACAGCGCCTCAGTGAACCACAACATATATCTGAAAAACAAGCTATCGCTATAGGGCAAACCATTCGTGAAGAAGTAGCAGCAATGAACGAGGGAATTGAACGTACCCTTGGACGTGCTGTTGAACTTGAAGCTATCATACAAGGTGAAGTTCATAATCTGGAACAAGCCTATGCTGAAAATGAATCGCGTATTCATACATTAATCAAAGAATTAAGCAATGAACGTATAGCCATTTTGAATCATGCTGATCGCGTGCAATCAACAATTAAAGGCACACAGGA
>NZ_CADEAG010000200.1 GCF_902825155.1 Bartonella taylorii 8TBB | reverse complement strand
ACTTGAGGAAAAATTCACAATCACTGAATCCACCACCAAACCAGCCATTTTTTCTGCCGCATCAACAGCCAATCTTATTGATTGTTCTGCTGCAAACATATCCATGACAACACCGGATTTAATACCGCGTGAACGCTGCACTCCAAAGCCTAGAATTTCCGTAGAATGTGTACGACCATGTAAATAGTGCGCATGCTTTAAAGGACGCAAACAAGCAATAAGACAAACAATCTTACTTGAACCTACATCAAGAACCGTTAAAAAACGTGTCTTACGCCCTCCCAGATGATGTGATCTAAGCAACATCATGGGTTTCCTGCCTTTCGTGTCTTTAAAATACGTTCTTCTTCTTCCACAGTAGCATGATAACGCTCCAACGTTTCATCTGATAAAGAA
>NZ_CADEAG010000199.1 GCF_902825155.1 Bartonella taylorii 8TBB | reverse complement strand
TGGCTATTTTATAGTTTCTGTTTTTCATTTCTGATAAGCATATAAAAATCGTTAAAAACATATCTTTGCGATTGACAATATAAACATTTAAGCCAACCATGTTCTCTCAAATAAAAACTCTTTAAGTGGGGGGTAATATAAATATTATGAGACTGACTGCATCATTTTTTCAAGAATGTTTCTTGATTTTTATGTGAAGTGTCTTTGTATAAAAATAATATTAGCGCCTCTTCATATAATGTTGTTTGTTGGATGTCTTAGATATACCCCCTCTAATCCCGTATCCTTTTTTTAAACTATGTGTTTATAAAGAAAAAGTTTATGAAAAAAAAGATCCCAGCAATCCGTGGCCCCCCCCTTCCCCCCTCACCCACGTCTGCACACCAGTCCCTGACCA
>NZ_CADEAG010000198.1 GCF_902825155.1 Bartonella taylorii 8TBB | reverse complement strand
TTTCATTACGTGAGCCAACTTTTACCCATATTCCAAGTGCTACACTGCCAATTTGTTGCATTGTGTGTGTGGCGATAGTCAAACCATTACTAAGGCGACTGATATCTACACGCATGTGTTTACGACTCCATTAAACAAGCCAATTGCCTCGTTATCAGGGCAATTGGAATATTCTTGATGTGAATTAATGCAACTAACTTCAATAAGATGCACGTGATTTTAAAGAAATATAATCTTTTACTATTTTTTCATCATTAGCAATACTTATAAAGCGTTCTTCGCGTTCCATTAAATCATTGAGACAAGATGGACATGGGGCATTAATCCCACAGGCATTTTTGATGGCATCAGGAAATTTAGCAGGATGAGCGGTGGAAAGGACGATCATTGGAATATA
>NZ_CADEAG010000197.1 GCF_902825155.1 Bartonella taylorii 8TBB | reverse complement strand
ATTAACAAAAAAGTCGATAAATCAGCCTGACTATGAGCAGTTAAAAGTTGAGCAAAGGTGGAAGGGAGATTAGCCACGATACCTGTAAAAATAATAAGAGAAACTCCATTACCAACACCACGAGATGTAATTTGCTCACCAAGCCACATTAAAAACATCGTTCCACCAACCAGCGTAATGACAGCAGAAATACGAAACATTATACCTTGCTCCAAAACAATTTGAAGTCCTATTCCTATACCAGTTTCAAGTGCAAACGCAACACCAAAAGCCTGCAGAACCGCTAATACTACCGTTACGTAACGAGTATATTGATTGATAATTTTACGGCCTAATTCCCCTTCTTTTTTAAGAGATTCTAATGTAGGAACAATTGAAGTTAGCAACTGTACAATAAT
>NZ_CADEAG010000196.1 GCF_902825155.1 Bartonella taylorii 8TBB | reverse complement strand
AACTTTCAGAAGGTGTAGTGGTTTTTGGAACTGATGGTCGCCTTCGTTTATCAAATCCAGCCTTATCAAAATTGTGGTCTTTACCTTATAATTTATTAGTAGAAGGGACCCATATTACACAATTACAAACCCATTGTTCAACTTTAACAGTGGGGCAAGAATGGGAACAATTTACCAAATTTATCACTGGTTTTGCTGATAAACGTGATGCATATTCAGGCTGCATAGAATTAAAAAATGGAACGATAAGAGATTATACATTGGTACCATTGCCCAACGGACAAACAATGCTAACATTTGTTAATGTTACTGATAGTGTTCATATTGCGCCAGCGCGACAAGAAAGGAATGAAGCTCTGGAAAGTGCTGAGCGTTTACGCAACAAATTTGTCCAGCAT
>NZ_CADEAG010000195.1 GCF_902825155.1 Bartonella taylorii 8TBB | reverse complement strand
AAAGATTATGAAAAGAAATATATAGCAACTAAAAAATAATAATTTATGGAGAACAACCTATGAAAACTTATACTTTAGCTGATGTTGTACAATTAATTGATAAAGTAAATAAATATGATGATGAGATTATCAATTTTGGTACTGCAGAGGATGCAGTTAGTGATGTACGGATTAAAGAGGCAGAAAAAACTCTCGGTTTACAGTTTACAACTTCTTATAAGGATTTTTTAAAAAATTATAAGGGAGGAGAAATTGGTTATGAGGAAATTTTTAGCATTTATAACGCAAGTTTTGAGGATCATCCTGCTGGTGATATTGTGCATAAAAACTTATATCATAGGAAACATGGTTTTGCGACATTAGAACAGCTTGTTGTCAGTAGAACTGATTTTGGTGAG
>NZ_CADEAG010000194.1 GCF_902825155.1 Bartonella taylorii 8TBB | reverse complement strand
AAATTAATAACAGTTTTTTAAAGTATTAAATTATAATATTATTTGACAAATAATTCATCAAAAAAACATGTCACGGCTTTCTTATTTCTGCTTTTAACTTTTCAATAAATATCCTTTCATTACGAGTCTGTATCAAACTTTTTTGTTCGATTTATTGTTGACTATCGAACCTTTTTATGCGATATTTATTGTATACAATTAAGGGGCGGCTAAATGAAACGAGAAGCAATGCTTAGAGATTTACGTAAAGAAGCCAGAAAACGCGGTATTCATTACAGTGAAGCTCCTAATGCAGGCAAAGGTTCACATTGATTTGGTAACTTTTGGAGACAAGACAACCGTTATAAAATCTGGTGAATTAACGCCACTTTACGTGAAGATAATAAAAAAACAATTGGG
>NZ_CADEAG010000193.1 GCF_902825155.1 Bartonella taylorii 8TBB | reverse complement strand
AATTATGGTGGGGGCATTAAATACCGGCTTGGTATTGTCCTGATGGTACGGTTTTTGTTGAAAAAAGTGAAGAAGAAGCTTTGGATTAGGCTCTTTTTCATTATGGTGGAATGGTTGAATTAACCCGTGATCAAGATGTTTTAGATACATGGTTTTCAACAGCCCTTTGGCCTTTTTCAACGCTAGGTTGGCCCAATAAAACGACTGAATTAACCACTTTTTATCCAACATCTCTATCCGTTACAGGATTTGATATTAGCTTTTTCTTGGTTGCCCGTATGATGATGATGGGGCTTCACTCTATGGGTTAGGTACCTTTCCCAACGGTTTATGAGCACGCTCTCGTTCGAGATCAGAAGGGGGCAAAAATGTCAAAGTCGAAGGGAAATATAATTGATC
>NZ_CADEAG010000192.1 GCF_902825155.1 Bartonella taylorii 8TBB | reverse complement strand
TCGTGGTTTACCATGGAATGTCATAAAGATAAGCCGCCATGAATAGAAACTTGTTAATAAAGCTGCAAAAACAAGAAGCTAAAAAGCATATCCTGAAGCAATATTATGGGATGCAAAAGCAGACTCTATAATCGCATCTTTCGAGAAAAAACCTGCAGTCCCGAAAAGTGTTCCTGGAATTCCAACACCTGTCAATGCAATGGTCCCGACCATCATCATCCAATAGGTGACTTTTATATGTTTGCGTAACCCACCCATTTTTCGCATATCTTGTTCATCAGATACAGCATGAATGACAGAACCTGCACCAAGAAACAATAAGGCTTTAAAAAAAGCATGCGTAAAAAGATGAAAGACAGCAGCGCCATAAGCTCCAACACCTAATGCCACAAACATATA
>NZ_CADEAG010000191.1 GCF_902825155.1 Bartonella taylorii 8TBB | reverse complement strand
GCCTCCATGTTTTCTGTTAAACCAACCCTTACTGCTTCGCGTAGACGTCTTTTGATACGATTGCGTTTGACAGCATTGCCGTTTCTACGTGTAACCGTGAAACCTACGCGCGCAACAAGCGGAGATTTTATTTCTGCTGTTTGCTCATGGGATTTAACTTCGAGCAAAAATAAAGGACCACGTCGTTTTTCTCCTGTGCGTACAGCCAAAAAATCCGATCTTTTGCGAATACGGCAGGGGTGTTTTTTCTTCATAAAGAGCGTTTTGCAATTTTACTAAATGCCTGCAAAAGCAGGCACTAAAGGTTTAAACGAAAGCTTCACAACAAAAAAGAATAAGTAATATTCAATTGTTGTGAAAATTTATAAATGATTAAGCAGATAACCGTTTACGCCCACG
>NZ_CADEAG010000190.1 GCF_902825155.1 Bartonella taylorii 8TBB | reverse complement strand
CGACCTGTTTTTTCTTTTAATGCCGTTGTCCAAACTTTCCAACTTTCATCATTCAATGCGCCTTCAGGCAAGAAATTGAGTGATTGACACACGAATGCACGATCTTCAAGCGCCACTGTATCAAAGTTCTTTTGTTCGTCATGAATCATTTTCCACCAAAAGACAGCATCATTTACTTTGTCAATATTGCCTCTCATCGCATTCCAAAAACACTCCGCCTTATCGCCATCAATAGAAAGATTTTTAAGTCGTGTTTTAACTTCCTCATAGGTTAACTCATGCACAAGATGACGATTTAAAGCAAAAAGATCAGTAGTATCAAATTTTGCAACTGATTTTGACGTATCTTGCAGATTAAAATGCTCTAAAAGTGCTACTTGATTGGGATATGGATGCACA
>NZ_CADEAG010000189.1 GCF_902825155.1 Bartonella taylorii 8TBB | reverse complement strand
TTGCACGAATAAACCCTTGCATATCAAACGAGCGCTGCCCATGCAGCAAAAGCCGAAAACGATATCGCCCGCGCACAAGTGCCAATTGTGCTTCTGCTGGCCCCATCAAGGATACACCCTGCACCGTTGGCGCAACCCGGCGCAACGCACGTGCATAATTTTCTGCAGCTTTGCGCTCTTTTGAAGATACAATTAAAGATGCAAGCCGTCCATAAGGTGGTAAATGATAATGCTGACGTGTGGCAATCTCACGCGTATAAAAATTCTCGCGCTGTTGCGAAAGCAATGCTTGTATGACCGGATGATCTGGCTGATAAGTTTGCAACAATCCTAAACTTTCCAACCCCATACGCCCAGCCCTTCCTGTAACCTGCGACAAAAGCTGAAAAGTGCGTTCACT
>NZ_CADEAG010000188.1 GCF_902825155.1 Bartonella taylorii 8TBB | reverse complement strand
AAAAACGCGGGAAAACTCCAGAAGTTTCCCCGATACCTCTCAGCCTTTCTGAGATAATCTCTGTACCATATAGTAAGGACCAATTTCCCGCTTTTCCTTAAAATTTAGTCGCCATTCTTTATAAAAATTTCGTTCTACATAAACTTCTTCATACTAAGCCTTAGGTGACTGATTCGCATCAAAAAAGCGAATCATTTTATCGTATCTTGCTTATTCCCGTCTATTTTTTCATCCAACCGACTTCCAAATCCTTCAATTAATGCTTCCGTCGCTTGCATCTGCTCTATCTCACTTTTTATCTCACGAAGCAGATCAAAAACCTCACTCTTAGGATTTTCTATGAGTTGCTCTTCAATATCTTTTAATCTCTTATGTAGGTGGTATTCTTGAAGATGCAAGT
>NZ_CADEAG010000187.1 GCF_902825155.1 Bartonella taylorii 8TBB | reverse complement strand
AACATCAAGAGCACTGGTTGCTTCATCTAGAATGAGAATGGGTGCATTTTTAAAAACAGCACGTGCAATTGCTAATCGCTGTTTCTCTCCGCCTGACAATTGAATGCCTCGCTCGCCAACCATTGTATCGTAAAGATTGATTTTTTCAGAATAAAATCATGGGCGGAAGCTATTTTTGCTGCTTCATAAAGTTCTTCGTCCGTTGTAGTTGCTTTTCCTATCGCGATATTGTCGTATATACTACGGTTGAAAAGACCAGCAGCTTGAAACACTGTTGCTAGAGAATTACCTAAGGATTCACGGTTAATGGAGCATATATCTATTCCGTCAGTAAAGATATGTCCAAATGTAGGGTCGTATACACGTTGCAATAAATTGATTAATGGTGTTTTGCCAGCCC
>NZ_CADEAG010000186.1 GCF_902825155.1 Bartonella taylorii 8TBB | reverse complement strand
CATCTCTGTAAGAGTCATCAAGAAAGTGGTCAGCGAACATGGCCTTTTTGGCGACAGGCTCTTTAGAGTCCACATTGCTTTTAATGCGCTCTAATTGCATCAATCGATCAAGGGAGAGCACCCGGTGAAAATAGCGCCACATCTCATCATAGGGGGCAACACGCGTGCCATCATTAACCACAAGAGGAATATCAAGCCAATTGGTGCTGATGGTTGCAAGGGATAACACATCATCAGGGACACTTGGTGCCATGGGGTGGTCTGATGACACCCCTTTGATGGAAACCACATTGCCTTGTGTGTTGTGATCTATACGGTCAAGGCGCGGTAATTTGTAAGTATTACTGACTATAATATCACTACCTTCAGCACCACCTGATACTGTAATTTCTCGAGCTGTT
>NZ_CADEAG010000185.1 GCF_902825155.1 Bartonella taylorii 8TBB | reverse complement strand
TAACACGTGATTCATCAGGAGTAATAGTTGCACATTTTACACCAACCCCATATTGTTTAATAGCATTGGCAGAATCAATAGTAACTTGATCATTGGTTTCATCTCGGTTTTTGATGGAAAGATCATAATATTTAAGATTAATATCGAGATAAGGGTGGATCAATTTGTCTTTTATATGCTTCCAAATTAGACGGGTCATTTCATCACCGTCGATTTCAACGATGGGATTTGCTCCTTTGATCTTTGCCATGAGAAGTCCTTTGTCATGTAAGTAATATTATCTTCTATAGCACTTACAAGTCTATGATCAAAAGTAAAAATAAGTGATTATGGAAGAGTATTAAATTTCATAATCAAAGAGTTATTGAATATATCAATAAGCTGTTTTGTGATTTTTATGC
>NZ_CADEAG010000184.1 GCF_902825155.1 Bartonella taylorii 8TBB | reverse complement strand
ATAAAACTTGCACCCGCTGTTGAATTTATGCATACAGCAACCTTGTTACACGATGACGTGCTTGATGAAAGTAATTTACGACGCGGAAAATCTACTGAACGCATGATTTGGGGAAATCAAGCAAGAGTACTTGTTGGTGATTTCCTGTTGGGACAAGCTTTTAAAATGATGGTCGATGTTGGTTCTATAGACGCGCTCTCTGTCCTAGCAAACGCTGCTGCAATTATTGCTGAGGGGGAAGTTATGCAACTTTCTGCAGCCATAAATATACAAACCAGCGCTTCGGACTATCTCAAGATCATCAACGCAAAAACAGCAGCACTCTTTTCAGCTGCCGCTGAAGTTGGACCAATTATTGCGGGTTATAAAGATAAAGAGCGTTCTGCATTGCGTGAATATGG
>NZ_CADEAG010000183.1 GCF_902825155.1 Bartonella taylorii 8TBB | reverse complement strand
GAATTTGCCATTTCTACAACTTTATGTGCAATTTCCAGCTCACTAAGAGGCGAAAAGCGTGCAACTTTTTCAATGACTTGTCGATAAATATTGCGTGAGTGAGAATCAATTTCAGAAAAATCACTATTTTTACGCAAAATAGAATCGACACAACTCACTGTTTCAAACCATTCTGTCCAATCAACATCATCTATAGCTTTAAGAGCACGGATAATATTTCCCATGGTCACACCATCTGCTGCTTGTCGGGTATGTTCATCAGCTGTTGCAATCTCTAAGCTACTGCCTTGGCTTTTCAATTGCTTTTCAAGCCAAGTTAATGCTACGGTTGAATCGACAGATGCACTACGCAGGCGATAGAATAAATGTGCTGAAAACGTTGGATCAACAGTAAATGGTTT
>NZ_CADEAG010000182.1 GCF_902825155.1 Bartonella taylorii 8TBB | reverse complement strand
AAGGGTCAAGAAGATTTGCGTGTTGGGCAAAGCTTTACGTTAGATAATCGCGATGTGTCAGGTGATGCACAGCGTGTTTTTTTCCCTCATGAGGATGTATTTTCGGCTGTTAAACCAGGGGATCGGTTGTTGATTGATGACGGAAAACTGGAACTGCGTGCGCAAGTTTGTGATGGTCATTCTGTACAGTGTCGCGTGGTTTCTGGAACCCGTATTTCTGATCGAAAGGGTGTCAGTTTTCCCGATACAATTTTGCCTTTTGATTCGATGACGTCAAAAGATAAGGAGGATCTTCAGGCTCTTTTACAGCAGCCTGTTGATTGGGTTGCTCTTTCTTTTATTCAACGTCCAGAAGATATTATAGCGGTGCGTCGATTGACGAAAAGCAAGGTGTCTTTGAT
>NZ_CADEAG010000181.1 GCF_902825155.1 Bartonella taylorii 8TBB | reverse complement strand
GGAGTGGGGCAATGGATGGCACGCTGGTGCTGGGCAAAGCACGTGCCTATGGAGTGTTGAAGGTGCTTTTCCATGTCGAATGTGTGCATGTGCAAGATCTGCTGGTGTCAGAAGAAGCGGTGGGACGGAAGGCGTTGAACTATGTTGAGCGTGCAGAGTATGGACGGGTTGTGGGAGGTGAGGGTGTGAAAGTGCACGCTAATAGGAGGAAACTTGAGCGTGATGCGCTGTTGGCGAGTGGTATAGGCAGCGATGGCACACAGAGTGCTACGGGTTCTTTGCACTTACAGGCAACGAAGCTTGAGGCGGGGAATGGGCGGATAGCAGCGAGCAATATTTTAGAGATCCACGCAGCAGAAAATGATCTAAGTCGTGCGCAAGACAATGATCAGGCGGGTGTCT
>NZ_CADEAG010000180.1 GCF_902825155.1 Bartonella taylorii 8TBB | reverse complement strand
TTTGATTAAAATTTTTGTCTCTAAATTTTGCGTAGTTTCCCTCAACAAAGCTTCTCTCAAAGCTGCTTGTTCTACAAGATGATCACCAATGTAAAGAGAACGATCTTTTTGCAAAGTAACATAAAGAGGTTCATCAGACTGAACCACTGAAGGTATTTGAGTTATAGAAGGAAGCTGAACGGGAATGACAGATGTTGCCAAAGGTGCAGCAACCATAAAAACAATAAGCAACACCAATATAACATCAATAAAAGGGGTCACATTGATTTCGCTTTGCAACCCACTTTCGTCTGTATCCCAATCATTATTCAGGCTTGCTTTCATTTTTTATGACTTTTCTGTTGTCTTTGTTTATCAAGTTCACGGCTCAAGAGCCTTTCAAGAGCCGCAGCGATATCGCCT
>NZ_CADEAG010000179.1 GCF_902825155.1 Bartonella taylorii 8TBB | reverse complement strand
CTAAACAAAATATATCTTAATAGCTATCTACAATAAAAAAAGATTCTATGAAAATATTTTTCTATTTATAATAAATTTTAAATATAAATATTTAAATGTAAATTTTAAATATATTTTTAATATTTAAATAATATTTTAATAGTTTAAAAATTATTTTATTTCTATATAAATATTTATATTTAAAATTTATTATAATTTTATTTATAATCTTCTGTAAAATAAAATAATTTACTAATAAATAATTTGAAATAAAAACTATTTAATGTAATGATTTATTACAAAATAATTTCAAGTAAATATATATAAATAATAAATTATTATATTAATATACTATATATTATTTATTGTAAATAATATATAGTATATTATGTTTATAATATATGTATAAAACATAAAAAATAT
>NZ_CADEAG010000178.1 GCF_902825155.1 Bartonella taylorii 8TBB | reverse complement strand
ATTGGTACCTATTGGCTTTTTTGCCATCTTTTTGATCAAACAACACCCAATATACCAGAACCTCTACCGCAATTTGGCCTCGAACAAAAAACGAGTGCCAAATTATCGTATCTCACTCCCCGTGCACGCCAAGCCTTTTTATTGATTGCTGTTGAAGGGTTTAATGAACAAGAAGCCAGCGAAATCATGTCTCTTGATGCAAAGGAATTCCGCAAGCTTCTCAACCAAGCATCGACTGATATTTCTCAACAAATAGCCACACAAGTTATGATTATTGAAGACGAGCCTCTTATTGCACTCGATATTGAGCAAATGGTAAAAAGTCTTGGCCATCAAGTAGTAGGCATAGCACGAACCCGTGATGAGGCTGTCATCATGAATCATAAGAAAAAACCACGGTTG
>NZ_CADEAG010000177.1 GCF_902825155.1 Bartonella taylorii 8TBB | reverse complement strand
TTGGCTTCGGCGATGGAAAGATAGTCTAGCATAATATTGCGTAATGCTCGTTTTCCAGCTTGTGCAGTATTTGGTGAATAGGGTTCATTGATTTGCATTTGCGCATAAACTGTTGTGAAGAGTTCCTGATGCCTATGTGCGAGTGAAGCTAAAAATTGATTGCGCACATGGTGGATGCGTTCTGGATCAACATTTTTACCGATTATATGGGCAAGTTCTATTTCGCTAGGTAAATTTAAACAAAATGAGCGAAACTCTGGATCCAGACTTTCATCTATAAGGATGATTTCAATAAAGAATAGAAAAGAAGAATGCATACTCTCTTATGGATGTAGTTTATCGTGAAGGGGATGAATGAGAGCTTGCATCATAAAATGATTAAACGACTGCCAACGGTTGAGTTGA
>NZ_CADEAG010000176.1 GCF_902825155.1 Bartonella taylorii 8TBB | reverse complement strand
GTAGAGCAGCAAGGACCCTTGGGGTTAGAGCTAGGAGTGCCATTAACGCCTCAGCAGATTGCTGGGATCAAAAAGGACATGATCTGGCTTGAAACCCACCTTGTGGATGGAAAAGAGGTCTTGGTGCCGCGCGTTTATTTGGCATCAGGGTCACAAACCCACCAAGGCAGTCTCGCCAGTGCTCATTTAAAAGGCCATGGCATCACTTTAGCAGCAGAACGTCTGACCAATAGCGGTGCGGTCTTTAGTGATAATGCACTCCATATAAAAACCACGAAGACTTTGTTCAATGATGGTGGTTTTTTGCTTGGCAGCGGTGCTGTTGATCTGAGCAGTGATGGTCTTTTAGCCAATTCTTCTGGTGTTATTCATGGTGATACGATCACCATGACGGGTAATACGATTA
>NZ_CADEAG010000175.1 GCF_902825155.1 Bartonella taylorii 8TBB | reverse complement strand
ATTGCAAAAGCAATGGAAAGTTGTGATTTCGGACGGACGGTAGAAGCTGCTGTTCGTGCTCTTACTGCTGTTTCCGATATGAGTGATATTGCATGTGTACCTTCTATTGCGAAAGGTAATGCCGAAAGTCATGCGATTGGTTTGGGACAAATGAATTTGCATGGTTTTTTAGCGCGTGAGCAGATCTATTATGGCTCTCCAGAAGCGATTGATTTTACTAATATCTATTTTTATATCGTAACGTATCATGCAATACGTGCTTCCAATTTAATTGCACGCGAACGTCAGCAAATCTTTGCAGGATTTGAAAAGTCAGCTTATGCAGATGGCCGTTTTTTTGAAAAATATATTGAGAAAGAATGGAAGCCGCAATTTGCACTTGTCCAAGAGCTTTTTGCACGTAATAA
>NZ_CADEAG010000174.1 GCF_902825155.1 Bartonella taylorii 8TBB | reverse complement strand
TAAACTGGAGCATAGCTGTGGCTTCGCCTACAGCACCCCCCACAGCACCGGCAGTGCAAGCGCCACTCGCAACAGCGCCTTTTAGGCAGCCAAGTCCTGCATGGGCAACGATCTGCGTGACCGTGTCTATTTTGCCCTCAGCCTTGGCAGTACCGATTTCTTCCGCCAACGTCTTGCCAACCGTATCAGACATGGCGATGCGCAGATTGTTAAAAAAGTTCTTGTCAAAAGAGCCGCCCTCAAGAGCCGTTTGAACGCTCGTGCCAATGGCTGCTTTGATCAGGTTCTTTTCTGCTTCACGGGTAATGCGATCGACAAAAGGAGCCGTTTTGGGTAAAGACTGTCCAACACCGGCCATTTCCGTTACTTTGCTGGTTAAGCCCGCCGTTAACATCGACGAAACAATGCTG
>NZ_CADEAG010000173.1 GCF_902825155.1 Bartonella taylorii 8TBB | reverse complement strand
ATGAGTAGCAGTTTGGTGCACGTAATTGTGCATTAGCTCATTGGGCGGTGGTGTGGTATTAAGGTGTCAGTTTTTTCGCTTGGGTGTGGACCGCAAATAGTGAAGTATACAGATAAGCACGTCTCTCAATGGCGTGTAGTGCTTATTCCCGTAGGAGGATATGTGAGGTGTATTGGGGATGGAGAAGATGTATCAGCATTCCAGTCCTCTCCGGATGTTCAAGGATCGTTTGCTAGTGCTCATGCTTGGAAAAAAGCAGCATCTGTTTTTTCGGGTCTCTTATTTAATGGCCTTTTTACTATTGTTATGTTAACTTTTTTTTTCTTTGTGTATGGTTGTGTGGCCATTTAACCGGTTGTTGGTGCTTTGGTAAAAGATTCTCCTGCTTTTCAGGCAGGTTTAGGACGAGGT
>NZ_CADEAG010000172.1 GCF_902825155.1 Bartonella taylorii 8TBB | reverse complement strand
TAATAACATTATGTGAACCTCGGGCAATCGTACCATCCGCAACATTATGCAGACATACAGCCACAGAATCCTTTCCTTTACTAAAAGTAACACTCGTATAAAAAGTTTCATCCTTTGCATTTTTATCATAATGAACTACAGCAGAACAATCAGACTGAAGGCTATTAGAAAGATCCTTCAACCTTCCATCAAGCTGGCCTTTATTAACTGCTTCATTCTCTTTCTTTGCTGCCTCTACACCAGAAAGCGCACTATTCGCATGTGCTCTATCTGCTATACTGATGTCGCCGCCATCTTTCTCACTACCAATCTCGATAATTTTTTTTTTCTTGTCTTGCTTAACTAAGCTATCTCCCACTACTTTGGTAATCTTGTTCTTTACTTCTTTATGTATATTGGTAATAGAACTACC
>NZ_CADEAG010000171.1 GCF_902825155.1 Bartonella taylorii 8TBB | reverse complement strand
ACTGGCTGATGAGTCGGCCCATCCTCACCAAGACCGATGGAATCATGGGTCATCACATAAATTACCCGCAACCCCATTAAGGAAGACAAACGCATGGCAGGACGCATATAGTCAGAAAAACATAAAAAAGTCCCCCCATAAGGAATAAACCCTCCATAAAGAGCAAGCCCATTCATCACTGCACCCATTGCGTGCTCGCGAATACCATAGTGCAAATAACGGCCTGAAAAATCCTCAGCAGTAACGCTTTTCATCTGGTTTGTGTGTGTAAAGTTAGAACCGGTAAAAGCAGCAGCAACACCAATGGTTACAACAACCGCCTCGGTAATGACTGCAAGGGGCATTTCAGAAGCTGTACGCGTTACAACATGGGAAAAAGGGGCGGGAGAGGACTGAACTCCAGTCAGGCAGTG
>NZ_CADEAG010000170.1 GCF_902825155.1 Bartonella taylorii 8TBB | reverse complement strand
GCATCAAGATTGACAAGCCGAGAAGCAACAAATCGAGCCGGAAATCGTAAATAAGACTTTGTAAAAACAAGATCTTGATGTGTTTTGATTGTTTCTTTTAAACCAGCGATAATCACTTCTGCTCCACCATTTTTTACATGGTCCACAAGCTCTTCCCAAGGAACAACTTCTACCTCACAAAATTTTTCAAGGCCTAATTTCGAGCAAATAGCACGCAATAAATCAATATTATAACCTGCAAGATATCCTGTTTTGTCAAGAAAGTTAAAGGGAGGAAAATCAAAAGTTGTTACAAAACGCAAACGGATTATATCCGTTGTATCAGGTTGTACAAAATGTTCATGCGAATCAAAAAAAGAAGGCAGTTCTCCAACCGTTTCAGCTTCTACAAAAGAGGAAAATAAAAATCCCCA
>NZ_CADEAG010000169.1 GCF_902825155.1 Bartonella taylorii 8TBB | reverse complement strand
GCCATGGCACAGCAGTGAGAGAACCAGATTTGCAAGCAGGGGGTCGACGGTTCGATCACGTCCAGATCCACCATCTTTGGTTATAATCATCGTTAAAGAACAATGTTTGCAATAGATCTGTAGATCTTAATTCTATCATCTATTGCCTGTTCTATTGAAATTGTGAAGAGAAGATATATTCAGACATTACTGTTTTATTCAGCGATTGCTGTTTTGTTGTTGCTTTTAATGTTTAAGTCTCTCCTTTAAGGAATGGCAAAAAGCTTAAAAACACAACGCTAATTTAAAAACACAACGCTAACATTGTTAAACAATGTTTAAAGCAATGTAATGTGTCGCTAGGGTATGCTCAAAGCCTTAGCTTTATGATTGGTGTTTAACCGCGCCATTGAATATATCTCGAGAAACTGGTCT
>NZ_CADEAG010000168.1 GCF_902825155.1 Bartonella taylorii 8TBB | reverse complement strand
ACTTCAAGGGGTTAAAAAAGTTAAGGGAGCATTAGTAGAAAATTTAAGCCAAGCGGTTCATGTGCATATAGATACGGATATTGTTTCGCATAAACCAATTTTGATTCATGATCTGAGTGTTACGGCTCAGGGTTTTTCTTCTTGGTTACAAGGGACAATGGAGGGTTTTGTTTTTAAAGGCGATCTCGGTTTAAAAGCTCAAACACTAACTCCTTTGGAAGTGTTCAGTAAACAATCACTTTCTGGTAGTGCCGCTATTAAAGCTAAAGGCACGATCAATTTATTGAGTGGCATGTTTGATCTCCACTTATCCCGCATGGCTGACGATATGAAAATATGCGTGCAGCCTTTTGATAGTTTATTCAAAGAAAACCTCACTCATTCAGAAGGTGCTACTCGAAATACGAAGGGTTT
>NZ_CADEAG010000167.1 GCF_902825155.1 Bartonella taylorii 8TBB | reverse complement strand
AACTTGACTTTGATCGTGATGTTGTTTTTACATGGAATGGGACAACTTCTGGTGTGCGTATTCCTAATGCAGATTTCATTCCCCATGAGCGGGCTGGATTGACCATTTGTGATGCAACATCTGCAGCTTTTGCGCAATATCTTGATTTTTCAAAATTAGATGTTGTTACTTTTTCATGGCAGCAAGTTTTGGGAGGTGAGGCTGCGCATGGTATGGTGATTTTAAGTCCTCGTGCTGTTGAGAGGCTTGAGAATTATGTTCCAGCTTGGCCTATGCCTCAACTTTTCTATATGACAAAAAATGGAAAATTGAACGAAGATATTTTTAAAGGAAAGATAATCAATACACCTTCCATGCTTTGTGTTGAGGATTTTCTTGATGGATTGAAGTGGGCAAAATCTCTAGGAGGTGCAG
>NZ_CADEAG010000166.1 GCF_902825155.1 Bartonella taylorii 8TBB | reverse complement strand
GCAGTTGTTGTTTGGTATGAATAATGGTGGATTTGGTTATTGTGATAATTTGTATACATGATTGTTAAGTGAGAGAAAGAGAGGCTTTAGATGTGTATATATTTATTGTGGGGTAGTTAAGAAAAGTTATATCTGTTTTTTATGCAAATGAAATGGTAGTATTTGAGCTTTCATGTTTTAAAAATAGAGAACAACTGCCGATGAAATTACTTTTTACAGCAACTGAATGGATTCAAATCAGTAATTAAAGTGCACCTCAATCCACTCCTTAGGAAATCTAATTACTTTAAAACACGCGTTTTCCCTAAAAGAGCTATTTTGCCTCATGGTGATCTGATTTATCAGTATAAACTTATAAAAGCCAATATTGAAAAAATTGCTTTTAGGAGTGATTTAATCTTTCATTTTTTGCTTAT
>NZ_CADEAG010000165.1 GCF_902825155.1 Bartonella taylorii 8TBB | reverse complement strand
GGGAAAAAAAACGGTAGCACGCTTATTAGCGCTTGAAAAAAAATTTGTTTTTGAGCAAGTTTCTGCTATTTTTACCGGAGTTTCTGAGCTTAAAAAGATTTTTGAAAAGGCTCGGACTCATTTTATGTCTGGACAGCAAACAGTTTTATTTGTCGATGAAATTCATCGATTTAATCGCGCTCAGCAGGATAGTTTTCTTCCGGTTATGGAAGATGGTACTGTTATTCTTATAGGAGCAACAACGGAGAATCCTTCATTTGAGCTTAATGCTGCTCTTCTTTCTCGTGCACGTGTTTTGACATTTTTTCCACATGATAATGAAAGTTTAGGTATGCTTTTGAAGCGTGCTGAAGAAGTAGAAGGAATGCTTCTTCCTTTGGATGATGATGCCAGAGATGCTTTGATAGAGATGTCTG
>NZ_CADEAG010000164.1 GCF_902825155.1 Bartonella taylorii 8TBB | reverse complement strand
TTTATTATCATTCAAATAAAGGATTAGAAATCGTAGGCATTGTAGAAATATGTGCTGAAGCACATCCTGATTCCACGTCTTCTGATCCACGCTGGGAATGTATAGATATCCGTGCACTCTGCGATATGCCAACACCTGTTTCATTAAAACAGATTAAAGCAAATCCAAAACTGAAAAATATGGTACTAGTTAATGCCTCTCGCTTATCAGTACAACCCGTGTCAGAAGATGAATGGAAAGAAATCTGTTTGATGGGCAACCTTAAAGAAACATTCCTCGTTACTCCCAATTCCATTTCACAACAGCACTCGTGAAGGATATAGCACAACCGAACACGGAAAAAACGGTAGGAATTACAGAGAAATCCTTCTAAAACGCATATGTGCTAGAAGCGTTGTACCATCTCCTTCGCGCTA
>NZ_CADEAG010000163.1 GCF_902825155.1 Bartonella taylorii 8TBB | reverse complement strand
GCTGCAGATTTATCGATCTTTTTTTATTTTTTTATGCCTTGCTTCTATTATATCAACAGTGCAAGCCAATGGAGTAACCGATGAAGAATTGATAAATCTAAAAAAGGAAATTTCCATTTATAATAAAGCACTTAAAGAAATTGATTCAAATACTATCTTAAATGCTATTCCCCCAAAAATTATTGAGAGTTTGGCAATCAAAAAACATCTTAATAAAGCACAATTGAAACAAATAATAAAAGGCCAAATAGAACAGCTAGAAAAAAATTATAAAACCGAGAATGTGAAAATCGACCAAGCACAAAAACGTGAAGGAAATCTTGATGATGATATTCGTGATTGTGTTATGCCTTTAGAAATCGCAATTACGATAAATAGTGGATAAAAGGGTTATATTAAAAGTGAGCTTATTGCCGT
>NZ_CADEAG010000162.1 GCF_902825155.1 Bartonella taylorii 8TBB | reverse complement strand
GGTTTTCAATTTTCATACAATCTTCCAAAGTTTGAAATAGGGTCTGTTTCATTTTTTTCCAAATAATTTTTAAACTTGTTGGGGAACGCGACTGCAAAATATCATAAAATTTTTTTGCGAATAAGAACCCTTGATTACTTTTTTTATAAAATAATTCCATACATTCCTCCCATTTGTTGGTACTAAAACAAACGCTGATAACACGACGTATTTTATTGCTTGTTTCATAATCTTTTCTAATCGCTTGTTTATCTAAAATTCATTTTGCGTTTTCTTGCTCAATATTATTTTTTTCAATTCATTCTATTTTAATCGCCGGAACCTCTTGTGTTGTAAACCCTAAATTTCACCCACCCCCCCATTTTATGTCGGCATCTGTCAATCCCAGAAAATTTCTTAAATGACCCGGAAGTTATG
>NZ_CADEAG010000161.1 GCF_902825155.1 Bartonella taylorii 8TBB | reverse complement strand
TACTGTTAATATTCAAGCTTTTCTTGTATTACGTTTTTTACAAGGTCTTGGGGCTTGTGCAGGGATTGTTCTGAGCCGTGCTATTATAAATGATTTATTGGATAAAAAAGCAGCAGGAAAACTTTACTTGATTGTCTTTCCCTTTATTGGGATGTCACCGGCACTTGCACCTTTAGTTGGAGGGTTATTGGTACAAATTTTTAATTTGCATGCTGCTTCTACCTCCTCAGACTTCTTCACACTCTTGACTATCGTGGCACTTTAGATTTGCATATTAGAAACGTTACCTACACTAATGCGGCAGCATCTTGCTTCTAATACGTTCATGATGGAAGTTTTAAAAGCTTTGAGCAATATAGAGGTAAACAAGTATGTGCTTTAAACATGCCAGCCCGCAGCAGCACTGAAGAAGGTTATT
>NZ_CADEAG010000160.1 GCF_902825155.1 Bartonella taylorii 8TBB | reverse complement strand
GGATCAAGGGTATCATCTTTGTCTGGTGTGGTATTGGCTACGTTTCCAGCCGCATCTTCTTGCGCTTTATCAAAAAGTTCGCACTCTATTTTTGTGGTGTAACCACCCGTTTTATCAAGTTTGTGCTTAACACTTTTGATGCGCCATTCTGCTGGAATATAAGGGCGGAAAGGGGGCTCCTGAACAAGCTTTGCTTCTGCTTGCACAAACGGATCACCACCGATATCACATGAGAAAGAAGATTTACCGCGTGATGATTTATTGCGATAAGCGGTAATAGCTGCAACAGCTTCTGCCTGATTGTGATAAGTGTATTTGAGTTCATGAAACGGCGGTTTTTCAACTTTAACTTCTTTTTTTTCCACAATTCCTTCATCCTAATAAGTTGGCAGAACACCGCCCTTTTTCTCTTTGTTTT
>NZ_CADEAG010000159.1 GCF_902825155.1 Bartonella taylorii 8TBB | reverse complement strand
AAGAAGATATCTTCAAAAAATCATCATAAAAACGGCTATCGCTTTCTTAAGAATTAATCAAAGAAAAAATACGTTACTTCAAACACACCAAGCGGATATCACCACAAGATTGGGATCAAGAGAAATTGTTTTCTATCTTTTATTTATACTAGGGTACACTAGAACCCCATATTGATACTCTATTTTCTCACAAATTTAAAGAGGCTGTATCATTTTCTGCCTATAATGAGCAAATTGACGAATAGAATGAGCAATAGAGGCTGCCATTTGTTTTCTCCAATGAGGATCATTTAATAACTTTGCGTCCTCTTTATTGGATAAATAACCTATCTCTATCAAGACGGAGGGTATATCTGAAGCTCTTAAAACTTGAAAATTAGCATACCGATGTGGGTTATTAATCAAGTTAATATGATTCTT
>NZ_CADEAG010000158.1 GCF_902825155.1 Bartonella taylorii 8TBB | reverse complement strand
CAATGTTGCTGAGATTGCACAAAACCATATCACACGCCTTCAAACTATGCTTTCTGATCAAACAAGCGAAGCTTATCATGCCTTTGATGCGTTTTATAAGGAATTAAAAAACAATTTAAACAGTGAGATAAAGCAAGAAGAAGCGATTGAGATGTTAGCGCAACATCTTGTAACGCGTCCCGTGTTTGAAGCTTTGTTTGAGGGCAATGAATTTGTGCAAACCAATGCCATTTCGCAAGCAATGGAAAAAATCTTAACAGAACTCGATAAAGCCAATATTGAGGAATAATCCAAAGAATTACAAGAGTTTTATGACAGCGTAAAGTTCCGTGCCTCTGGCATTACAGAACCACAGGCAAGACAAAATCTTATTATCAAGCTTTACGAAGATTTTTTTACCAAGGCATTTAAGAAAACCACG
>NZ_CADEAG010000157.1 GCF_902825155.1 Bartonella taylorii 8TBB | reverse complement strand
ATATAAATCCATATTATAGTAATACTTTTTGGGATTTTCGCCTGCAAAATCAATACCTCCCCAACTCAAACGTAAAGGCTCTTTTACCGCAAATGGCAAACTATTTAGTAATGCCAAATGCTTTATTTGCTGCAGGTTTCACTGATATTGAAAATCAAAATGCTCTTTTAACTAATATTCGAACAATGCCATGGGAAATGAAAAATGATAAAAAACTTTCCTTTTTTATATCTTCTTATGGAAACAAAGTGACTTTATCGTCTAACCGCACTGCCCTTGAATACGGTTATGGTGCTGATATTGGCTATGCTGCTTTACAAACAGGTGTTGCATTGGTTGCATTGGAAGGGCAAAACACTTCTTCATACTTTGGGCTTTTAGGCACTTATGGAAAACTGTCCTTCACGCCACAAAATATGGA
>NZ_CADEAG010000156.1 GCF_902825155.1 Bartonella taylorii 8TBB | reverse complement strand
ATCTTAAAGCATAACAAGCAGGGTCAACGCTTGTGTGGGTGGAAACATGGTTAGAAAAAAATCCAAAAAACACACAGAGCTTACAGAAGCAGAAAAAGAAATGCTTCAGGAAATGATACTTACCTACCAAAGTGTGAAAATGATGTCTCGCTTGATGAAATGGATAGCGTTTTTTATTTTTTTGTTGATCCTTGATTTTGCACGCCTCATGGATGCGCTAGATAATGTCATTGCACATTTAAAGCAGTGGTTTTCAAAGAACTGAACAACTGTCATAAAAGAAAAAAATGCGTAAAATTCTTTTTACTATGAATTGAAGATCCAATTATAAACGCAGTTCAGAATGGGAACCAAGTCGTAAAAGCTCTAGTGTTTTGGCATCTGGCTTTCGATAGATCAAAACTAAATCGGGCTTTATGTG
>NZ_CADEAG010000155.1 GCF_902825155.1 Bartonella taylorii 8TBB | reverse complement strand
GCTGGAGGTGGTTATGCCCAAGTTGTACCAATGGATGACCTTAATTTGCATTTTACTGGTGATTTTCATGCCATTACGGCTGCTCATAATCTTCTTGCTGCGATGATAGATAATCATATCTATTGGGGAAATAGCTTAAATATTGATCCACGTCGTATTGTTTGGAAGCGAGTCCTTGACATGAATGACCGCGCTTTGCGTGATATCATTATTTCATTGGGTGGAGTAACCAACGGTTTTCCACGTCAAACAGGTTTTGACATTACTGTTGCATCAGAAATTATGGCTATTTTTTGTCTTGCCGAAAATTTAGAAAATCTTACGCACAGACTCAAAAAAATTATTGTCGCCTATCGTTACGATAAAACACCTGTGACCGTTGCTGATCTCAATGCGCAAGGTGCAATGACAGTTCTTCTCA
>NZ_CADEAG010000154.1 GCF_902825155.1 Bartonella taylorii 8TBB | reverse complement strand
GAAGAGTGTTACCATGTGATGCGACCAAAACAGTTTTAGAGCGCAAAATATGCGGTTGGATAAGGTAAAGATAGTAAGGCCAAACGCGTGCACCAGTAGCGCGTAGACTTGCTCCATTAGGGGGAGGAATCGTATAAGAGCGGCGCCATATTTGCACTTGCTCCGCTCCCCATTGGTGACGGACCTCATCTTTATTCAGACCAGCAAGATCTCCATAATTTCGCTCATTCAATGCTGGATTTTTTATCAATTGCAAATCAGATTATGCCATCTGCTCTAAAATGTGTTGCGCTGTTTTTTGCACACGCTGTAATGCAGATGTATAAGCAATATCAAATTTTAAACCAACTTCTTTAAGTTTATTCCCTGCAGCTATTGCTTCAACATGACCTTTATTTGTCAAATCGGGATGTTTCCACCCG
>NZ_CADEAG010000153.1 GCF_902825155.1 Bartonella taylorii 8TBB | reverse complement strand
TATTTAAAATCGGTATAATTTTCTTACGTAGATAGTGTTTACCACCCATCCACGCAAACAATGTTTGTGTGAATTCTTGTTTCATCATATTTTTAAAGGAGAGATTTGATATTTAACTTTTTGTTATCCACTTTTTGAGGTGTGAGAAGCTATTCTCTATGGCGTCCACAAAACGGGAAAAATCTATTACAAACATAAAGACAATAAAGGCTATCAATTTCATGAGGCGTGACATCATCTTTAAGCCTTGATAGGTCTCTATCATCTCGTGAAGGAGTTGTTGTTCTTTTTCTGTAAGATCTTTATCTTTGCTGCTTCGTTTCTTGACCATCTTTCCAACCACATAAATGGGCTCCCTGCTTGTTATGCTTCAAAATATCTCTTGCAAGGTTGGAACTGATGACCGCAACATCCTTGTTATCC
>NZ_CADEAG010000152.1 GCF_902825155.1 Bartonella taylorii 8TBB | reverse complement strand
CATACTGCCCGTTGTTTCTTTTAAGGATACGGCGACTACCGTGATCTGCGCTCTTTCCCTATACGACGCTTTTCCGATCTTCTTGCGGATTCTGCACGCAACCGTGCGGCGTCGGAACGTAGTCCATTCAGCTCTTCACCAAAGTCAAAACGCGGAGAAATCCGTTTTCCACATTTAACAGCAAGGCCATATCTAGCATTTTCAGCCCTCTTAATGGCTGGCCTTGACGGTATTAAAAACAAAATGCACCCTGGACAAGCTATGGATAAAGATCTTTATGATCTGCCCCCTAAAGAACTTAAAGACATCCCCACAGTTTCAGGTAGCTTGCGGGAAGCGCTTGAAGCTCTTGATAAAGATCGTAGCTTTCTTAAAGCAGGAGATGTTTTTGATGACGACCAAATCCATTCTTTAATTGAATTG
>NZ_CADEAG010000151.1 GCF_902825155.1 Bartonella taylorii 8TBB | reverse complement strand
AAAATCGCGATCGCGCCTGATGCCATAACTGTATAAAAGCCGCTCAATCATCGCACTCGATAAGGTTTCGCTGCGCTCACAAGCAAGCCCTTTTAAAATAATCAATCGCGCTTCTTCACGGATGATTTTATCCATATCTGCTTTCATTTTTTGGCATTCTCCAGTAAAAACTCTTGCAAGCGCTCACCAATTGCCGCCACCGGTTGCAACTGCGCAGAAAGTGTATTGAGGCGACCATTCAATTTCTCCATATTCACTTCCAACCTTTGCAGCGCATCGCGATCAGGCAAAAAGTCCATCTCCGTTTCTAACTTTTGCACACGCTCTTTAAGCACTATCATGTCTTTCAGCATTTCCCTCGCGCCAGAGGAAAAATAGGCTCTCAAAACCCCACAAATCGCAACAATCGATAACAATAAAGAC
>NZ_CADEAG010000150.1 GCF_902825155.1 Bartonella taylorii 8TBB | reverse complement strand
TAAAGAACGTACACAGACATATCCTTTAGCTAGTGTATGTCATTATCTCAGTATTCAAAATGCTATGAAATCCTCCTTATCAGTCATTGATAATTTGCAATTTTGGGCAGCATTTTACAGTCAATATCTGCGTACGCCCCATGAAGCCCTTGCAGATGTTGGTCTTTCTGATCTTGGGCACCTACCTTTTCGCGTTTTATCAACTGGGCAAAACAGACGCGTAGCTATTGCTCGTCTTTTGCTATCTTATCGTCCTGTTTGGATTCTAGATGAACCAACATCTGGCGTTGATAGCCATACCCAAAGCATTTTCGCAAATCTTTTTCAAAATCATCTCATCCAAGGCGGCATGATTATTGCTGCAACCCATACGCCCCTTGTTCTTCCAGAAATCTATACGATTGCCCTAGAGCATTTTCTGCCC
>NZ_CADEAG010000149.1 GCF_902825155.1 Bartonella taylorii 8TBB | reverse complement strand
ATCCGGAATTTATCATCACTGCAGGGAACTTCTTTCAAGTTGTTGAATAAATCCACGCTTAAGAGGCGTGCAAATTGGTGAAACACTCTACCAACCTTTTAACACCCATATCTACACAGGATTTTTAGAATGTGCACTAGGAAGCGAACCTAAATTATTTCAAAAAGAACTGATCCCCACACCTTTATCGGTCAAGCACTTGTCTATGCAAAAAAACAGGTAAATTTCAGCAAATGCGCTTGCAACATGCAAGGAGCAAACAAACTATTCTCTACTCATTCCCTTACAGGGAAAAACTCTGAATTTGAGAGAGCAATCTGCGTACGCTGACATTTTATTGACCTCAGGAACAAGTTCAGAAACGGCTCTGTTAAATGCACTTTCTTAAGCAAAAAAAGTAAATCTTGTAGTGGCAAAATAAAATG
>NZ_CADEAG010000148.1 GCF_902825155.1 Bartonella taylorii 8TBB | reverse complement strand
AGTTCTCCTGCTGTTTTTGAGGCTTTCATTGTTTGCCATTGAGCGGCAACACATTCTGCTGCTGGAATATCTGGTACTGTTATATTTGTATAAGCAGAGCTTTGCTGGACAAGAAGTTGATGTGCAAGAACAGTACTGCTTATGGGTCGCGATTAATAGCCAAGCCCTTTAAGAATTTCGTCCATATCGGTACCATTGGCTCCAAGAATGGACATCATGGCGGGGGGAACGAAAACACTGTTGCAAGCATAGGCGAGGGCTGGTTGGGGCGCGCTCTCGGGTGTCCGATGAAGGGGGGGGCGGATGGGATTGGGAAGGTGTTATAAAATATCAGTCCGGCCAGCGCGTTGTCCTAATTTTTTTTTTTAAGTGACCCGCCGCCCCCGGAGTTTTCCCCTCTTCCCCACCACCACCCTCTTCCGATC
>NZ_CADEAG010000147.1 GCF_902825155.1 Bartonella taylorii 8TBB | reverse complement strand
ATAGGAAGAACGTGTTTTTTAGCAGGCGCGTGATATGGCGGTTGCAGGGGGTTCTTTTGAAAAGTACCCTATTATTTTATCTTCGGCTACACCTTCAATTGAAAGCCAGGTTAATGTTTTAGGGGGGCGTTATCAGCGGGTTGCTTTATCATCGCGTTGCCAGGCAGCTGCGCTGCCTCACTTTCAAGTGGTGGATATGCGCAAAGGGGGGGTAGAAAAGGGGCGCTTTATTTCTTCTGTTCTTGAACGTGCTTTAAGACAAACTATAGACAAAGGAGAGCAAGCTCTTCTTTTTCTCAACAGGCGAGGTTATGCACCTTTAACGCTATGTCGGGTTTGTGGGCATCGTTTTCATTGTATCAATTGCTCAAGTTGGTTGGTTGAACACCGTTTGTATGGTCAACTTAAATGTCATCATTGTGGTT
>NZ_CADEAG010000146.1 GCF_902825155.1 Bartonella taylorii 8TBB | reverse complement strand
TAGGCGTTTGAACATTTTCAAAAACAAGAGCTAGCAAGAAACTTCGTATATAGCCGTGGTATCAGAATATAGCGCCCAAATGTGATATTATATGGCATCATTACATACTTATTGTTTTATGTGGACGCGTTGTTAATTTATTGCGCGGTGGATTATAATGATGAGATGTCATGGGTAATGTTCCCTAATGTTATAAGCAGTTTGCGTTTTGACTATGATTGGAGAGAATACAATTCTATTTGGGCATATAATATGTCTATGAACTCTACGGATCCCATGATTGATTATGCGAAAAAATTTCTTAATTCTTCAAGCGGAAATGGCATTAGCCCAACAACATAAGTTATTGACCTTGTGTCTAGTATGGAAGCTTGTCATAATGAAAACACTAAACAAATAGCGCGTTTTTGTATAGAGCTCAATACGAT
>NZ_CADEAG010000145.1 GCF_902825155.1 Bartonella taylorii 8TBB | reverse complement strand
GGGGGCTAAGCCTGTTTTTGTTGATGTTTTACCTGATACATTCAATATTGATGTTGAAAAACTTTCTCACGCTATCGAAATGGTAAAAAAAGAGGGAGGTTTAAAGCCAAAGGCTATTATTGCTGTTGATTTATTTGGGCTTTCTGCTGACTATGTGCAAATTGCTCAAGTGGCAGCAAAGGAAAATCTTTTTGTAATTGAAGATGCTGCTCAATCTATGGGTGGAAGAAGCGGTAATACTATGTGCGGTGCTTTTGGTGATGTGGCTGCTACAAGTTTTTATCCTGCAAAACCATTAGGATGTTATGGCGATGGAGGCGCTATGATGACCAATGATGATCATTTTGCAGAACTTTTACGCTCTATTTTGTTTCATGGTAAAGGTGAAACGCAATATGATAATGTACGTATTGGCATGAATTCGCGCTT
>NZ_CADEAG010000144.1 GCF_902825155.1 Bartonella taylorii 8TBB | reverse complement strand
CCTGTAAGGATAAGCAAACGCAAAGCCAAATGTGTTATATATGTTTTTTGGCAAAGTGTTTTATAAAAAGCAGGAACCTCTTTCCAATCCATTGCAGGTAAGTTTGTGACTTTATGGCGTTGTTTTCCTAAGAGAGCTTGTGCTTTTGTACTGCTTGTAAATCAACATCAAAACCCAAAGCAGCCGCGTGTTTGAGACAAAGATTGAGACGAATGAGAGCTCTACGAGCTGTTCCAGTTTTTGTATGCCAAATAGGAGCAAGCGTATTACGTATCTCTGTTTGTGTAATCTCTGAAACGGGTAAACAGCCTAATTTAGGGAGAATGTGAAGGCGTAAAGGTGTAAACCAAGTTCCATCTTTACCATCCCCTTTTAATTCAGCTTTACGAGTTTCAAAAGTATCTAGTGCAATATCTTTTAAGTAATGGAG
>NZ_CADEAG010000143.1 GCF_902825155.1 Bartonella taylorii 8TBB | reverse complement strand
ACTCAACGTCATTCGCCTAATAGTTTCTCACGAAAGTTAAAACCCTTAGAAGCCAAGGCTTTTGATACATTAGGGTTACCAGCAAATGCTTCAGCTGAAGATATTAAAACAAAATATAAAGAGCTGGTAAAAAAACACCATCCCGATTCCAATGGTGGAAACCGCTCCTCAGAAGAACGCTTTCGCGATGTTTTACACGCCTATAATTTGCTCAAAAAGTCTGGTTTGTGCTAAAGATAATTAATACCTAATACAAATTTATTTTCGTTCGAACTATTATTATTTTCGCAAAATAGTAGAGAACAGAAAAGTCTTTTTTCATATGCAAGACTTTCATTATAGGGCATTGCATAAGTGCTCTAACTCTTGTATCGTTTTTTAACGAACGAAATGCATCCTTTCCCTTCCAGAAAACAATGACAAAAACAAAGCCTA
>NZ_CADEAG010000142.1 GCF_902825155.1 Bartonella taylorii 8TBB | reverse complement strand
AAAGCTTTTTTGTCGACGTCTATGGCAATGCTCAAATTTATGGAAATGCTATTTTTGAAGGCATGACATTAAAGGACAATGCGAAGCTGTCGGGCAATGCACATGCTAGCAACGCCGTTGTAATTGAAGGAAATGCACAAATTTATGATAACGCCCAGGTAACTGATCATGCTCATATTTCTGATAATGCTGTCATTTGTGATGATGCTCATGTCGGAGGCAATGCAAAAATAAGTGGCTCTGCTTACATTTGTGATGAAGCGCGTGTTTTTGATGATGCCGTTATTTGTGATGCTCTTATCTCTGGCAATTCTTATATTCATAGCAATGCCTCTCTAACTGCTAATGAAGATATCTGTGATGATGCATATCCTGAGTTTGGTAGCGAAGATGATTATTATCGTCATGAATATTATGCTGATTGTGAGGGCTATTA
>NZ_CADEAG010000141.1 GCF_902825155.1 Bartonella taylorii 8TBB | reverse complement strand
AAAAACATCTGTTTTAAATTGGCTCTTTTCTGTTTTGAGATAAATGATATTATCTTTGACATCTTTCCAGCCGATACGGACGGCGTCACCACGGCGCAAGCCCGTATAAAGAAGAACATCAATCCAGACGCGTTCATGCGTACCATGTGACCAACGGTGATAATATTTGTCTATGTCCTCTTCTCGCCATGGTAGTAATCCCTCACTGTTCAAAGATTTTGGTGCTTTTATATTAAAGGCAGGATTTCTATTTAAAAGGGCATTATCAACCGCCCAATTAAAGAGACCGTTTAAAGAGGTCAAAAAATGTTTTGCCGCTGCGGGAGAATCTCGCCTTCTGTCTACGGCGTCAAGGATATGATGTTTTTCTATGCTTTTATATGCGCGATCACCAATATGTTTAGAAACATTGTTTATAATTCTATACTTAACATTTT
>NZ_CADEAG010000140.1 GCF_902825155.1 Bartonella taylorii 8TBB | reverse complement strand
TGAGGCCATTAAAACTCTAGACACCGCTATTGCCCAGATAAAAAACTTTCAGCAGGACGATTGGAAACTCTTTTATCAGCGTGGTATTGCTTTCGAACGTTTAAAGCAATGGCCAAAAGCAGAAATTGACTTGAGAAAATCGCTTGAATTTTTTCCAAACCAACCGCAGGTTCTTAATTATTTAGCCTATTCCCTTGTAGAACGTGGTGAGAAGCTTGAAGAATCGCTCCGTATGCTGCAAAAAGCTTCTACTTTGCAAGCTCACAACAGTCATATTCACGATTCTATAGGGTGGGCTTATTATAAACTAAAAGAATATAATAAAGCAGTGCAAATATTAGAAAATGGTGTCAGATTACAACCTGAGGACCCAACACAGAATGATCATTTAGGTGATGCCTATTGGAAAGTTGGACGTAAACGTGAAGCAATCTTTC
>NZ_CADEAG010000139.1 GCF_902825155.1 Bartonella taylorii 8TBB | reverse complement strand
ACTTCCACTTTAAACTTATCTTTTTGAGAGAATAACCATGGAAAATGTTGAACAAAAAAACCCTCATTTCGTTATATTTATGAATACCTTAGGGCTTGTTGGATTATCTATTGTCTTGTTGGTAGCCTTTTATTATCAGCTGGTAAAATTCGAATTACCTTGTCCGCTTTGTCTTCTTCAACGCGTTGGTTTGATACTAGCAGGTTGTGGATTTTTGCTCAATATCCACCATAAGGTGAAACATACCCATTATGGTATGGTGATTCTGGGCTGTATGGTAACCAGTGCTGTTGCTGTCCGGCAAGTGCTTTTGCATATCACACCAGACGATCTTGGCTATGGTTCAACATTCTTTGGATTACATTTTTATACTTGGGCACTCATTATTTCACTGCTTTGTATTCTTGGAGTGTCTGTCGCCATAATTTTAGGGGAATT
>NZ_CADEAG010000138.1 GCF_902825155.1 Bartonella taylorii 8TBB | reverse complement strand
TGTCGTGTGCATCAAAAAGTTCAACACCCCGCTCCCACGACATATTTAGGATTTTCATATCAAGAAGCTTCTGTCTAACACGCCGCATCCTTGATAACAACTTATCGGGATTAAACTCTGCCGTTCTTTTTCTTCCAAATCTAAAAGAAACTTAGTCTTTTTTCCCATACATCACACAACGTTGGAGAAACAAAAAACGTGCAGCTCTTTCAACCTTGGAGAGGCTCTCTGGTTCAATAGCCGCAAGTTCAAAAAACAACTGTCTTGAACAAACAAACCATTCTAGTCGTTTGGCTAAATCATCAAAGTCATTTTGAACACATTGAAACAGATGCGTGATCTCTACAATCAAATCAAAAATCACGGAACATTTGGCTGGTCTTTTAAATAGGAAGATAACACCAGAGCCTAAAAATGGTTCAACATAGGTTTCATGGTC
>NZ_CADEAG010000137.1 GCF_902825155.1 Bartonella taylorii 8TBB | reverse complement strand
AAGATGACGCATTGTCTTAACAGAACGCCCCAAACGGAATACACTTGTTGTTGTGTATTCACACATTTGTTTTAAAGAAATATTTTTCCAAGTACATCAAGCCCACTTCATGTCAGTATCCGTGAGTGATATAAGACGGTAAAACCTCCCAATGAAATAATATAAAGTCTATAGAACACCACTATCTTTACACGCTTAATCAAAAGAGCCAGCTAGCATCATCATACAACTTTGCCAGCCACCAATGTTGTGGACAGACCTTGGCTGTTAAAAGCGTTCATAAGAGGCATTTAAAATTCTTTTAATGTTTTTATCCGCAGACTGTTTCCGCTATCGAGAGATATGGTTTTGATTAATAAAACATGGAACAGGTTTTAAATGATAGAATCCTAAAGTATTAGTTTTTTTATTCAACATGAAAACAATAAATTATTCTTAT
>NZ_CADEAG010000136.1 GCF_902825155.1 Bartonella taylorii 8TBB | reverse complement strand
AATGCACAGTTTGTTCAAAACGTTACATTCCATGGAAATATTAGCTATCAGCAAAAACTTCAAAAAGCTGGCTTATCTGGAGCTATTTTCTCAGGAACATTGCGTTATCGCTTTTAAAAAGAGTTTACATATCGTTAAGTTATAAAATATATATTTCGTTAAGTTATAAAATATATATTGTGTTTTATACTTTACATAAAACACAGAATAAGTTAAATGATTCGTTAGAGATCTTAGAAGGGAAATACATATTTAAGGATATATACATGCGTAAAAGAAGTCTTTTATTATGTACCGTAAGTGGGTTTTTTTTATGTTCTTATTATAGCACAAGTTATGCACAAAATAATAATGGAGTAAATAGTTGCCTACGAAGTAGTAATGCAATAAATGCAATAATTGCTGATGGCTCTTCACAAATAAGAAACGGAGGAAATTT
>NZ_CADEAG010000135.1 GCF_902825155.1 Bartonella taylorii 8TBB | reverse complement strand
CATAACCCTACGCAAAACAAGCAACAACTCGCGCAATTTTCCCGCAATCAAGAGCTAGAAGCTGATTCCCTTGCACTTGAAATGCTCCAACAAGCAGGATATGATCCATTTGCTTCACCACGCTTTCTTCAAACAATGGAAGCCTATAGTGCTTTGCGTAATATCTCCGGCCCCCAAAATGCCTCTCTAGATTTTCTAGCCTCTCACCCAACCACCCCTCAACGCATTCAGCTTGCGATAGAAAAAGCGCGTAAAATCAGTAAAGGGAATAGTAAAACAACCGATCGCGATTCTTTTCTCAAAAGCATTGATGGCATGATTTTTGGAGGAGGCTTTTATACAGGTTTTGTACGAGGCAACCAATTTATTCACCCACAATTGCGCATAGCTTTCTCTGTTCCAAACAATTTTACAATAGAACATTCAGCACACACTGTTT
>NZ_CADEAG010000134.1 GCF_902825155.1 Bartonella taylorii 8TBB | reverse complement strand
ATCGCCTTGAACTGCTTGCGTAATATTCGTTAGTTTGTCATCAAACTTTTTGACCTCATTCGTTAGATGCGTATTCACATTCTTGACACTCGCATCAAGACCAGCAAAAGCTGAACCAACATCGTTATATGAACTAGTCGTTACTGTACCATTGTCAGTAATATTAGAGATGTTATAAGTCGGAGATGTAAAAACACCATCTTTAAATGTAGCACTACCACCTAAATAAGATGCAACATTGCTACCTACGGTATGAAGCTGGTCACCATTTACAGCATCATGTGAATCCTTGGCTATCTTACCAGCCGCAACATTATGCAATCCAACAGTGCCTGTTTTGGGATCACCAAAAGTCACACTATTCTTATTAACTTTAGGTGCTGTTCTGGTAAGTGTACTGACCTCTTCTGAAGCTTCTTCCTCATCATAAAGAACTGCCAC
>NZ_CADEAG010000133.1 GCF_902825155.1 Bartonella taylorii 8TBB | reverse complement strand
GTTATATTTTAAGGGCGGAATTTGATATAAAAACTTAGGGAAATACGGTGCTAAAAACTGAATAACGCCCCAACTTATCAGACTTCCTAAAATTGTACCCGCTAAAACATCAAAGGGATAATGTACACCAACAAAGATGCGCCCCCAACAGATCAAGCATACAAATAATGCTGCAAACTTAAAAGCAATTTTGTATCGGTAAAAATAAAGACTCGCCATATAAGATGCAATAGTTAAGGCATGATTACTAGGAAAAGAAGCTGTCGCATGATGTTTAATTAACGGTGTTGCTAACCCCATAACAAACGGGCGTGGATGAAAATAAATAAGAGAAATGAGATAACCTATAAAAAGAGCCGCACAAATTGCTACGCAAATGCTCAGCACTACGCGTCGTTCCATCTCTCCACCAGAGAACCATAGCACAAAAAGATGTATAGG
>NZ_CADEAG010000132.1 GCF_902825155.1 Bartonella taylorii 8TBB | reverse complement strand
CTAAACCAATGGCAATTTGTTCCCCTAGTTTGTAGCCACATGTTGTAATAGATTCCATAATAAAATCAATTGCTTGATCAGCACTTTTAAATTGAGGTGCAAAGCCACCTTCATCACCAACATTGGTATTATAACCCGCATCTTTTAAACGCTTTTTCAACGCATGGAAAATTTCAGCGCCATAACGAATGGCTTCTCTTACAGTAGGGGCTCCTATAGGAATAATCATAAACTCCTGAAAATCAATCAGATTATCAGCATGAACGCCACCATTAATAATATTCATCATAGGGGTTGGAAGAATATGCGCTTGTGTACCACCAATATAACGATACAAAGGTAAATTTAATGAATCCGCAGCTGCTTTCGCAACAGCTAATGAAACACCAAGAAGTGCATTGGCACCAAGACGGGCTTTGTTTGGCGTTCCATCCAAAGCAAT
>NZ_CADEAG010000131.1 GCF_902825155.1 Bartonella taylorii 8TBB | reverse complement strand
AAAGTTGCAATGGGGAGTTCTCGTTGGATGCTTATAAAGGAATCCCATATGAAGGGAGCTCCAGAAGAGTTGATTATACAAGGTGATATAACAATTCCAGATGAAGGGTTATCATTACGATTGATTCTACGTCGTAATACCGATCTGTCTCTTCCTGCTGCGTATATTATGGATCTTATTTTTAATCTTTCTGATAAATTTTCAGGGAAAGTTATAAGCAATGTTCAAACATTAGTTTTTAAGGCAAGTGAACACTCCATTGGGCAAGCTTTAGCAAGGACTGTTACAGCGAAGATTGGAGATAACTTTTTTCTTGTTGCATTGAGCGGTAATCATCCATTTCTTGACCGAAATCTACAACTGATGCGAGAATTAGATTGGGTGCGTTTGGTGTTGACTGATAAAAACGGACGTATAAATGAATTGACCTTTGCAAAAGGGCC
>NZ_CADEAG010000130.1 GCF_902825155.1 Bartonella taylorii 8TBB | reverse complement strand
TGCTATTACCCGCTCTCTCACGCAGTTTCTTAATGATCTGATTGCGCGGGGTGCACTGCTGGGGGGCGGGTTTGGTTTGATCGCGATTTAAATTGCAACAGTATTTTACAATTAGGACTGTTTCGGGTGAAATTTGATGCAGAAGAAGTGCCACCTTTAGGAGATTTAAGTTTCGGTAGCCGGTGCAATAGCGCATATTTGATTGGCTTACTGAAGATATCCAAAAGAAAATGATGCACACTTTTGGCGATACGTTTGAAACTTATCGTAAAGCAGCAAGGAGTGAAGCATGACGTTACGCATTGTACGCGGTTTTATCCTGATTGTTGATGGTTTTATGGGTACCCATCACAAGGTTGAGCGATTTTTTTAAATCTTTGCCAAGCCGCATCAGAGAATGGATTGGCAGTGTTGATTTATCGGACCTTTTCCATTTGCCCAGT
>NZ_CADEAG010000129.1 GCF_902825155.1 Bartonella taylorii 8TBB | reverse complement strand
AGGAAATAGTTGCATGATAGCACCAATACAATACATATAAATTCCTGTGATTGTAATTCCTATCTTAACCCAAGTTGGAGAATCTAGTTGATAAAAAAATGCGATAACACCAAAGGAACACCATAAAAGAAAAATTGAAAAATTAAGCTTACGCAAACGGATAACTCTTACTGGATGAATGAAATAAATTGGTAAAAAAGATATAATTGCCGACAAAGCAATAATGGTAAAAGTGATCCACTCTCCTGGTCTTACTACAAAAAACATAAAAACCATCATATTCCAAACTACAGGAAATCCTTTAAAAAAATTTTCTTTAGTTTTCATTCCAGTATCTGCATAATAAATAGCTGATGAAATGACAATGATAGCACTTAATAAAAATGACAATCCTGAACTCATTAAACCACTTTGATAAAGTGCAAAAGCTGGGATTAAGACATA
>NZ_CADEAG010000128.1 GCF_902825155.1 Bartonella taylorii 8TBB | reverse complement strand
AGTGCACAAGCACTTGGAACTAAAGGCCAATTTATGAAAACGATCGTTGGCCATACTTTGATGCAATGGTTGCATTTAGAAGAGAAAACGATGAATCAATTAGGGGGTGTTCTGAGTATTTTTCTCAATTTGTTTGTTATTGTATTTTGCGCAATGCCAATAGCTGTGCAGTTTGGTTTTTCGTACTCTGACTTGAGAGCCGTGTTGTGGCAGTTAATGACTGGTTTTCAACTTGGAAATGTATCTATTTCTTTGATTTCTCTCTTCACAGGAATTGTTATTTTTTTCACCTGTTTTTTTGTCATTCGTCGATTTATTGGTTGGTTGGATGGCACAATATTGGTGCATGGAGAATTCGATACTGGTGTGCGTATTCCATCAAAACGGTTATAAGTTATGCTGGTGTTGTTGTGTCTGCTTTGATAGCATTGTCAATGGCAGGTTT
>NZ_CADEAG010000127.1 GCF_902825155.1 Bartonella taylorii 8TBB | reverse complement strand
CACCAGTATAGCTGGCTATTTTGGCGGTGGTGCCAAATATGAGAATGGCCAATGGAGTACTCCAAAATTTAAGGTTAAAAATGTTAAAGATGATGGCACAGAAAGTGAACAAAGCTACGAAAATGTAGCCGCTGCTTTTGAAGGTGTCAGTAATTCTATCACGAAGATTCAGAATAACATCACCAAAGAGATTAATAATGTAGTTACCAAAGTGGAAGGTGATTCCTTATCGTGGAGCAAGACCGATGATGCATTTGTAGCCAAGCACGGGGCGGAAGATGCAAAGACAAACAGCAAGATTACGTGTCTTGCGAAAGGTGATGTTTCTAAGGGTTCAACGGATGCTATAAATGGTTCCCAGCTTTATTCACTAGGTGATACATTTGCGAAGTATTTTGGTGGTGGCGCTAAATATGAGAATGGCGAATGGACTGCTCCAAAATTCAAG
>NZ_CADEAG010000126.1 GCF_902825155.1 Bartonella taylorii 8TBB | reverse complement strand
CAAAAGCCATGGCTCTTGAAAGCTTACAGCGCCAAAATGGACTCTTCGGTCTTACAGGGAAGGGTCAGGGGCGCCGGAGGAAAAAAAAAAAGGGAAGGAGAGGAGGAAAGAAAAAAGGGGGGGGGGAAAGAAGAGAAGAAGGGGGAAAGGGGAGGAAGGAGAAAGAAAAAAGAAAAAAGAAAAAAAATTAAATGGAGAGACCAGGGGTGGGCATAAATAAAAAAAAGAAATACCGAAGGGGGGCAGGTGTCCAGCAATTAATATTCTTTTTCGTTTTTTTTTTTAAAAAGGTGGGGGGTTCTGTCCATTTTTTCCGCTTACGGGCCAAGCCGGACAGGGTTTTCGTTCTCAAGGGGCCAGGAAAGGTTTTGATATTTATTCCTTGGATTTTTTTTCCCGCGGGGAAGAAAAAGAGTCTTTTGTAATAACAAGTAAAAAGGCTCATGGAC
>NZ_CADEAG010000125.1 GCF_902825155.1 Bartonella taylorii 8TBB | reverse complement strand
ACGTGAATCAACAATCACCCCTGATCCTAATGACGATTGCTTGCGAACAGGAAATTTATTTTGAAAACGACCAAAAAACTGCTCAAAAAATGGATCCCCTTCAAAAGGTGAGCGTGCTCTAATTTGTCGAGCTGCATAAATATTTACAACAGATGGAACTGTCTTTTTAACTAAAGGAGCAAATGAAAGAGTGATTTCTGTTTGTGTTTGAGGAACATGAGCATATACATGATCAAATGATATCTGCATCATAATTGCAAAAAAAATCCGCACAAAAAAAAAATATCACATGAGCCACACCAGAAAAGATCACCAAATTAGTTTGTAGATTAATAGAATCAGACAACACATCCACACTTGTTGAGGCGCTCGATTGGGATGTGGTAATAGAGATTCGCGGCGCCGGAGTTGAACAATAAAAATTATATAAATCATATCATCCAATGTCCC
>NZ_CADEAG010000124.1 GCF_902825155.1 Bartonella taylorii 8TBB | reverse complement strand
ACAATTTTAGGAGCAGGAGCAAAAAATGCTGTAATGGGAGTTTGTGCTCCTTAATAAACCTCAAGTGTCCACATATGAAATGGAACTGACGTCATTTTTAAAGCTAACCCAGCTAAAATATAAAGAATGCCTAAATTAATACCTCGCTGTAAAGCTTCATTATTTAAAGCAAAAACAATTTCGCGAAAACCAATTAGATCAGTAAAACCCTAAATCAATGAAATACCATAAAGTAAAAATCCTGAAGACAATGCACCTAAAACAAAATATTTTATACCTGCTTCAGAAGCTTTTATATTGTCGCGATTGATTGCAGCAAGAACATATAGAGCTAAAGATTGTCATTCTAATACCATGTAAAGAGACAGCGTATTCCCAGCTGAAATCATTAACATCATACCCAATGTCGCTAAAAGGACTAATACGGGAAACTCAATTATATCAAATTAC
>NZ_CADEAG010000123.1 GCF_902825155.1 Bartonella taylorii 8TBB | reverse complement strand
GTGATGAGTATTTTTGAGTCTTTTTTCAAAGGTGTGTGAGCAAACCATTCTCTTAAAGCTTGCACACTAATAGCAATGACAAAAAGTGTAGAATCTAAACTCTCGTTTAAGGAACATTGTGAAATGATTGAATGAGAATTATTACTCAATGTTTTGTTTAAAGGGTCTAGTGCAGGGGTGATATCACGTCTTGAAACAATGCGGACTTCATTTTTATGTGCAAAAGCAAATGCAAGAGCTCTTCCCCAAATTCCACCACCAAAAATTGTTATTTTCATTTTATTCCTTAAGTCTTTTAAAGACGATATTTCATCTCATACATTGCCAAACGCATCTTTTAAGATAGGGAGAATATGTGTTTTCTTAAGTTAAAAAAGGACGTTTTATACGATGAATAGCGTTTTTTGAATGGCTGTCAATGTTGATTAAAAGAGTCTGGTACGATTTGTT
>NZ_CADEAG010000122.1 GCF_902825155.1 Bartonella taylorii 8TBB | reverse complement strand
GGAGCCCGCTTTGCAGCCCCTAGAGTTAGCAATAGTCTTGCAGGATCAAAATTAGGTCAATTGCTCTCAAAGGCAGGTCAGTCACGTCCAAGCCAATTTGCAAGCCAATTTGTAAGCCCATTTTTAGGTATCACGAAAAACACAACGTTGCCTCATTTGCTTAAAGTAGGAGCGGCATCTGGTGCATTACACGGAGCAGGAGAGGGCGAAGGATTAGGGAATACATTTACCAGTACATTAGCTGGTGCTGGTTTAGGAGCAGGAGGGACATTGGCAGGAAGTGCTTTAGGTCATTTAGCTGGTTCTACGGTTGGTGGAATAGGAAGACTTTTTTCTCCTTCTCATAAGGAAGGCGTTGAAAAAGCAACATTAAGAGCAATCAGTAAACATTTAGGTAAGGAGGCGTCTGAAGAGCTAGGAGAATCTGTTAAGAATGCAGTTCCTACCGATTA
>NZ_CADEAG010000121.1 GCF_902825155.1 Bartonella taylorii 8TBB | reverse complement strand
GATCGGAAGAGCACACGTCTGAACTCCAGTCACATGTCAGAATCTCGTATGCCGCCTTCTGCTTGAAAAAAAAAAACACTTTGCCCATCCATAAACTCCCTAAAATTTAGATCAAGACCTACCATTTATATTAAACGGTACTTCTAGTTCATATTTGCAGTATAACAAATATAAAAAAACAACATTAATAACTTTTTCTGATAAAATCATGTTTTTTCTTGTTGTTCAAATAAATTTAATTTGAACGTTTGCACTCAACAATATCCCAGAAAAGATGAGCAACATCTGTACCACCAAAGCGTTTAATTTCACGAATTCCAGTAGGAGATGTCACATTTATTTCTGTTATATAATCTCCAATCACATCAATTCCCACAAGAAGAAGGCCACGTTTCTTTAAAACAGGACCAATACGTTCACAAATTTCATGATCACGTTCTGTTAAATCAATAT
>NZ_CADEAG010000120.1 GCF_902825155.1 Bartonella taylorii 8TBB | reverse complement strand
GGTGAAGGGCCTAGCGGAAGAGGCGAAGCGTAAAGCGGAAGCAGCAGAAAAAATTGCGCAAGAATCTCAAAGTGCTTTGGATGAACTAAAACAAGTAGCTGGTAGTGCGAAGTCGACAGCAGAAGAAGCAAAAAAGGTTTCTGAAAGCGCCCATAAGAAGGCCGTACAGGTAGAGACAGTAGCGGATGAAGCGGAAAAAATAGCTAAAGAAGCCAAACAGACAGCTGGTTATGCCAACCATGATGCGGGTCAAGCTCGTAGTGAGGCGGAAAAGGCAAAAAGCACAGCGAATGAAGCGTGGAGTAAAGCTTACGACGCGAATGAAGTAGCCAATAACGCTAAGACTATAGCAAGTTTAGCGCGGATGTACTCGGATGAAGCCAAGAAAAAAGCCGAGGCAGCAGATTCACAAACCTATCAAGCCAAGAGCGAAGCTGAAAAAGCCAAGGAAGC
>NZ_CADEAG010000119.1 GCF_902825155.1 Bartonella taylorii 8TBB | reverse complement strand
CCTTTGGAATTATGGGAAATTATGGCAAGCTTTCTTTGCAGCCTCGAAAGGTGAAACAAAGTCAAAAAAGTATATTTCATAAATGGTTAATAACAGCGTATGGTAGCGTGGAACATGATGCTGGTTTTTATGTGGATGGACTTTTATCCTATGGTCTATTTAAAGGTGATGTTCTCACCTCTACAAGGGGCAAGACGGCAACATTAAAAGGAAATCCTCTGAATGTTTCTTTGTCTGCGGGTAAGACATTTATGGCAGGGTATAAAGATCTTGTTTTTGATCCGCAGGTTCAGCTTATTTATCAATATCTCCGGTTTGATAATATCCATGATGCTGATAACTTTTATATTGAGATAGGACAATCTATTCAATGGATAATGCTTTTTGGTGGTCGTTTAACCAAAACACCTCCAACCCCTAAAAAGCATCGCATCATTTCTATCAATCGAAAACTTC
>NZ_CADEAG010000118.1 GCF_902825155.1 Bartonella taylorii 8TBB | reverse complement strand
GAATGTTTATTATGCATTCAAGATAGGTGATGGTTTACACTATGTGCGTTGGAGCTGATGAAGTTTAATTTTTGCGTATTGCACTAAAGTGTGATGCTTGTTGGAGTGAGACTGCTTTAGCGACAAAAGGATGTAAGAATGCTTCTGCTTTACTGATGAGTGTATCTCGCTTTTTTTGGGTTAATTCAATGCCATAAAGATGAACAAAAGTTGCTTTTTGTCCCGTTTCTTCTTTTCCAGCAGTCTTTCCTAGGGTTTGTGTGTTGGCGGTGACATCAAGAAGGTCATCAGTTAATTGAAAGGCTAAACCAAGATAGGTACCAAAATCAGTAAGTTTTTCGGTTAATTCTTTAGATGCATTGCCAATAATGGCGCCTGCTTGGCAAGCAAAGCTTATCAGGGCTGCTGTTTTCATGTGTTGTAGAGTGATGATGTCACTACTTCCTTGCGGTTTTT
>NZ_CADEAG010000117.1 GCF_902825155.1 Bartonella taylorii 8TBB | reverse complement strand
AAGCGCAGCAAGCGCAAATGCAACAGCAACAACAGCAGATGATGATGCAAAACCAAGGGCCGCAATTAAGCCCCGAGCAACAAGCAAAAATTGCAGCTATTCAACAAGAAACTCAGGCAAAAGGTGTGCTCAATCAGCTGGATGCCCAAAGCAAACAAGTAGCACTGCAGCAGAAGAATATTGAGCTTTTCTTAAAGCAAGAACAAGCGCGTATGCAGCTTGAACAGCAAAGAGCAAGAAATGCGATAACTGAGCGAGAGATGCAGATCAGAGCATTACAAATAGAGCTTGAAAATTATCGAGCAGCAACCATCAGAGGCAAAACCTAAACTTTAACGAAAAGGAACGAGATAATGGAAGAAAAATTTACCCCTGAAGAACAAGCCCTTTATGATGAACAATTTACAAGCGATTATCCTGTTGAGAGCATGCAAGATGAGAATCTTGAGCAAGATG
>NZ_CADEAG010000116.1 GCF_902825155.1 Bartonella taylorii 8TBB | reverse complement strand
TTTAGGAGCAACAAATACGAACAGAGCTTTTTCCATTGAATATGGTAATATCGTTCACCGATTGTTACAATATTTACCCGATTATCCCCTACAAAAACGTCGAGACTATGCTCGAAACTATCTCAATATCAAAGCCTCTCACTGGTATGAGAGCCAAAGAGAAGATGCTCTTCGCCATGTTTGGAAAATATTAGATCACGTTTACCTCAAGCCCCTTTTCTCTGAGCATTCACGTGCTGAGGTTTCCTTAATGGGTATTGTAAAAATTCGTGGAAAAGAACACGCAATTTCTGGTCAAATTGACCGTCTCTACATCACGCAAAACAGCATTATCTTTGCTGATTTTAAAACAGGAACCCCGCCAGAAAATGAAGCTGCTATTGCTTCCCATCACTGGTTGCAAATGGCTCTTTACCGAAAATTGTTGCAAGCTATTCATCCCGATAAAGATATCCA
>NZ_CADEAG010000115.1 GCF_902825155.1 Bartonella taylorii 8TBB | reverse complement strand
AATCAATCTACGGAGTGCGTGGGAAGCTAAAAAGGACCAAATCTCCACGTTGAGGTTGAGAGGCCCAAATCCGGCCAGAAAAAAGAGGAGGAGAAAAGGGGATGGAAAAACGAGAATACGCATATGCATCCTTTGAAACAAATAGATATTCTACCACCAGCAAAGTAGGACGCATTGATCCTGTTTTTTTTTTAATAGGCCGGCAACCCCGGGTCTCACCCCCTTTCCCCACCAGCACCCTCTTCCGATCCCCCTTTTTGAAAGTTTTTTTGAGGGGATAATTGCGTGGCTTTCCCATGCTCCTACAGAAAACCTTGCAAAATCTTAATCTCCTCCTGCATCCTTGCCTGGATTTCCTCCTTTTCCTCCTCAAAAAGGGGCCGCCCCTGTTTGTTTACACCTTTCTGCAATCCCAAAAACGATTGTACCCCCTTTTTCAGGGTTCATTTTCCCGGTGG
>NZ_CADEAG010000114.1 GCF_902825155.1 Bartonella taylorii 8TBB | reverse complement strand
CAGTAAAACACCCCCATTTTGTAATGACTCAACCGCAACCTGCACCACCGAACCGATACAGTCAGGAGCAAACGAAACAGGCTTATTAATGATCTTTTCCAGCACTTGCACAACAGGACGGAGTGAAAACTCTGGCTCTACCTTTCCTTTGGGACGACCACAATGAGAAAGCAGAATAAGTTTAGCACCCCGCTTTTGTAGCTCAACGAGTGTCTCTTTATGCCGCTCTAAGCGTGTCGTATCACAGACCTTACCCTGCGCCATTGGCACATTAAAATCCACCCGCACAAGAACACGTTTTCCAGTGACATCAACATCATCAAGTGTACGAAACCCCATCACTGCTTCCTCTTCACTTTCCATTGTTTCAAATAAAAACGCATCCAACAACCCTGCCCACTTTTCTTTTCACTTACCCCCTCTTTGCTTTTACAAGAGATCCACGACAGCCTATCTCT
>NZ_CADEAG010000113.1 GCF_902825155.1 Bartonella taylorii 8TBB | reverse complement strand
AAGAAATTGCAGAAGTGTACGTACAAGAAAACGGCTGGTTTCTTGATCAAGATCGTTATGTTCATCCTTTTATACGCGAAAGTGATGCCTACGATGGACTTTTAAATGATCTTTCAGACGAAAAATATAATGATGAAGTCTACGGTACCTATGAACAGCAACACCACTTGCGCCTTTGTGATGTCATTTAAATGATTTAGAGCGCTTAAAACTAAGCGCTTCCTCTTCAATATTCTCCCATCAAATTAATATGAGGTTCATAATGTATAGTCTTATGAAATCAGAAAACAGTTTTAATAACGCAACAGTTCAAACTATGTCTAGCCGTGAAATTGCAGAATTGTGTGGTAAGCAACATGCACATATTATGCGGGATATTCGGCAAATGTTAGGAGAATTATATCCTGAAGGGGGTCAATCCAAATTTGGATCCACCTATTTAGATAAACAGGGTAAGACCC
>NZ_CADEAG010000112.1 GCF_902825155.1 Bartonella taylorii 8TBB | reverse complement strand
TTATGTTCAAAATTGAATAGCCTTACTTTCAAGAAAAATCCTTAGTTTTTACTCATGAAATGATTTAAATCAATCATTTCGTGAAAATTAACCTGTCATACAAGCAATAAGATATTTATTCTTTTTTTATCAATAAAAAAGATAATTTTTTTGATAATAATGTCCAACATAATGATCTAAAATAAACATCAATAAATTTTTGAATTGCTCCCAAAAAGCTTACAGATTATAAAAACATAGTGATTTCATATTTGCCCGCTTATCCAATAGGAGAACATCATGAAACTATTAGCAGGAGCTCTTATAATAAGCGCCGCACTATTCACCCAATTGGCTGATGCGAAAACATTAAAAATTGCGAGTGAAGGCACCTACCCTCCCTTTAGTTATATTGACTCAAATAATAAATTGCAGGGACTTGATATTGATATATCTTATGCACTTTGTAAAAAAATGAATGTTG
>NZ_CADEAG010000111.1 GCF_902825155.1 Bartonella taylorii 8TBB | reverse complement strand
AGCATTTGAAGATACACTTGTGCGTTCATCTGGGATAATGAGCACCTGACCAACATGGATAGAATGATTATTCATACCATTTGCTAATTTTAACGCCTCAACACTAACTCCTATTTGCCGTGCAATACTTAACAGGGTATCACCACTTTGTACAATATAAGATCCCCGCCTAGAAGTAGGAGGATTATTCACTTGTGAACGAGAAAGTGTTCCAAGATTTTGCTGTGGAGAGCCCATAATTCGCCCATCAGACGAAAACTCTCTGTGCTTATCAGAATAAAATGTGGCTTACTGATCTAGAGAATCATACGAACTATCGCTAACTCCTGAATTATAAGGTGACTCCATAGGTAGTAACTCACTGCTTTGTATTACTCCACCTTGTGATAACATTTGTGAATCACCAGCCATTGTTGGGAGTGTAATCGACTGAGCAGGACCTTTATAAAAGCCATCATAAAAAC
>NZ_CADEAG010000110.1 GCF_902825155.1 Bartonella taylorii 8TBB | reverse complement strand
TTATGAATAACTATTTCAATAGCAATTTTTAATTTTGTACCCACACCATCATTAGCTGCCACAAGAATGGGGTCTGTGAATCCTGCTGCTTTTAAGTCAAATAAGCCACCAAAACCGCCGATTTCTGCATCTGCACCTACTCGTTTTGTTAAGCGTATATAGGGTTTGATGTTTTCTATCATGGTGTTACCCATATCAATATCAACACCAGCTGCTGCATAAGTAAGATTATTGGGTTTATTATTTGTTGGGTTTTTGTTGCTCATTGGAGCCTTCTTTATGAAAAATCAATTTATGTTGTTTACGCAATGGCATGATAGCGCTATCTCTGCAAGAAATTTAATATTTAACATCTAGAAATAAATGATTGTTTACCTTGAACCTAAACGAAAGAAGTTGCATAATCTTTTGTAAAGGATTTTTTGAGGATATCGATGAATAAAATATCAGATAGTCATAATAACC
>NZ_CADEAG010000109.1 GCF_902825155.1 Bartonella taylorii 8TBB | reverse complement strand
TAATTTTATTACATGAAAAATGCACCATATCTGAAAAGAGAATCTTTCAAAATGTCAAACCCGATTCAAATGCCCAATTTAAATCGCTAATGAAAAAAATACTTCCACTCAAAACAAAAAGCCCCTGTGGATTCCTATTCAAGTCAACTCCACATCAACAACACCCTGTATCGATTTCATAGCATTCGCCACATGTGAATTAGCCTTGTACCGCTTTGGAAGCGTAATTTCGACTTCCCGTAATCCATCCTCTTGAATGAGAATAAGCCCGACTTCTCCATTGCCACTAGGATTTAAATTTTGCTCAATTTGAGGAAGCATATCAACTGTTTTTATAAAGCGACGCATCATTTTATGATGCTGGAACGCCTCCTGTTCCAAAGATTGAACCGTTTCAAGTCGCAAACTAACCCCCTCAGAGCGATTTTCTGCACTCACGGTAACGATAAAAGATTTTCCAAGTTCT
>NZ_CADEAG010000108.1 GCF_902825155.1 Bartonella taylorii 8TBB | reverse complement strand
CCTTTGACGCGTGAAGAAGTAACGAGTGTTGAGTATGATATTGTCGTTGATGATGCGCCAACCAGCCCGAATGAGAAAGAGCGCACCTTTGGCATTATCACACAACTGCTTCCATTGCTTCAAAATGCGATTACGCCGGATATTATGCTTGATCTACTTCGTTATTCACCATTGCCGGCGTCATTGCTTAATCGTGTCAGTGAGAAGTTCCAACAGCAACAAATGGCACAACAACAGCAGATGGATCCTGAACAGGAAATGAAGTTGCAGGAAAAGCAACAAGACTTAGAGACGAAAGCACAGATGCATCAGATGGATTTGCAACAAAAGCAGATTGATCTGTTTGTGCATCAAGAGAGAGCAAAAACAGAAGCGGAACTGATGAAGCAACGCTATGAGATTGAACGGCAGAAGCTTCTCAATGATCAGGCACACAATCAGATCATGCGAGAGCGAATAGCATTACA
>NZ_CADEAG010000107.1 GCF_902825155.1 Bartonella taylorii 8TBB | reverse complement strand
ATATTTGGGTAAAAAGGTCCTTCACTTCCTTGCGGGCAAGTCCAATTGATATTTTGGTTAGGATCTTTAATATCACATGTTTTACAATGGATGCAGTTTGAGGCGTTAATGATATAAATTTTATGATCATTATGGTCTAGCCATTCATAGACACAATCGGGGCAATAGCGTGTGGAAGGTCCCCAATAGATTGCATATTCAGAATTTTTATGTTTTTCCAGTGAGGTTATTTTTAAATGGCAAGGTTGATTTTCCGTATGATGCGTATTGGAAAGTGCTACACTGGAAAGGCAATCAAAAGTCACAATACCATCTGGCTTGGAATAAGCTATAGGTTGAAATTTTTCTGCTGGTTCCAAATATGCATAGTCTGGTTTTCCATGAGAGAGTGTTCTAAATAAAGAAAAGCCAAAAATCTGTTGCCACCACATATCAAATATAGCAAGTTTAATTCCGTATTTTGTACCAT
>NZ_CADEAG010000106.1 GCF_902825155.1 Bartonella taylorii 8TBB | reverse complement strand
GTCACATAATGCCCTCCTATACAGAGAGACAATGTTGTTTTTAAAAAATTGAAAGTTATTCTCTCACATCAAAAAACGCTCTCCAATGAGCCAGCAAACTTTATTGCCCAACCAACCATTGGCAAAATAAAAACATATGACCTTATTTTTCTGTTGACAGTGTATGAAAAATCGTATTTAATAACGTTCGCGGGGAAGGTTTTTGTTTGTCTAAATTTCATCCTTATTTTTCACAAGATTGTAAAACCTATACCAGTGTAAAACATTGTTTTTGAGGACAGTGAAATGTATTCACCTACAGAATACACGCACAATCATTTGTTTTCACTTAGCATCCATGAGCCTCAATCTCCTGATGGAAAGAGAAAACTGATATTAGCAGGCTACAAAATGTGAGAATATACCCGCAGAGATGTTGGGGTTGAAGATGCAAACGGCTGTTAAAGATGCTCAATTGCCTGAGAATCATTTTG
>NZ_CADEAG010000105.1 GCF_902825155.1 Bartonella taylorii 8TBB | reverse complement strand
AAGGATCTGCTTTGCTCATTGATTATGGTGCTTCTGATTGTGCATTTGGGGATACATTGCAAGCTATTTCAAAACATAAGTTCCGCGATGTTTTTGCCAATCCAGGTGAAAATGATTTAACATCACATGTTGATTTTTTCACTTTAAAAACAATAGCACTTCAAGAAAGTTGTTTTGCTGAAATTCTAGAACAAGGAGATTTTCTTGTAAAAATGGGAATTCTTGAACGTGCAAAACAGCTTAGCATTAACAAAGATACCTTGATCCAAAACAAAATCCGTCAAGATATTGAACGGCTTGTCAGCCCAGATCAAATGGGTAAACTTTTCAAAGTTCTCCATGTTAGTGATCAATCTACTACTATCTCTAACTTTTTTGACTTCCAATAATGACAAAGAATTGACAAATACTGCTGTCTTGAACACCATTGCCTGTTCAAACAATTATGTGGAGTTTTCATGAAGCCTGTCCTTA
>NZ_CADEAG010000104.1 GCF_902825155.1 Bartonella taylorii 8TBB | reverse complement strand
ACTTAGTCGTAAAAAAAGCAAAGTGGTTACGCCTTCTTCCAAACTTCGTGCGCGCGTTCTTGATGTTCTTCAGTCAGAAGGTTACATTCGCGGATATAATCAGATCCATTTAGGTGATGGGAAGTCTGAAATTGAAATAGAGTTAAAATATTTTGAAGGATTAGCTGCTATTCGTGATATTTCACGTGTTTCAAAGCCAGGGCGTCGTGTGTATGTTTCTGCTAAATCGCTTCCTCAAGTGGCAAATGGACTTGGTATTTCTATTTTATCAACTCCTAAAGGAGTTATAGCTGATCATGAGGCGCGTGAACAAAATGTCGGTGGAGAACTCCTTTGTCGTGTTTTCTAAGTTATTGTAAGAAAACAGAAGAAAAGTAGGTTAAAGCAATGTCTCGTATTGGTAAAAAGCCCATTTCAATTCCTTCTGGGGTTACAGCAACTGTTGAAGGTCAGCTTGTTAAAGCAAAAGGTCCAA
>NZ_CADEAG010000103.1 GCF_902825155.1 Bartonella taylorii 8TBB | reverse complement strand
TTAAATTTTTTTTTTTTAATTTTTTGGGGTAAGGAATTCGTTTTTTTTTTTTTTTTTGTGCCAGTTATCATTTTGTTCGTTTTTTATTTTTTTAATGGTTTTTTTTGCTGGGGGATCTTTTTTTGATTGGTTTCCATTAGGTCATTTGACTTCGGATAATTTTGATAAATTATCCTTTGGAGGCAAGATATTAGATTATCTGTACCATTTAATTTTACCATTAACAGCGATGGTCATTTCTTCTTTTGCGACAACAACCTTGTTAACGAAAAATTGTTTTTTGGAAGAAATTCGTCAGCAATACGTCATTACAGCTCGCGCGAAGGGTTTAAGCGAACGCTCTATTCTTTATGGTCATATTTTTCGCAATGCGATATTGATTGTAATTGCCAGTTTTCCTGCAGCTTTTATGGGTTCATTTTTTAGCGGATCTTTATTGATTGAAATGCTGTATTCATTAAACGGTATGGGGCTT
>NZ_CADEAG010000102.1 GCF_902825155.1 Bartonella taylorii 8TBB | reverse complement strand
TGAGTGTATCGCAGGATAGCGCTCTTTTGGCGCTCTTTGTGCTGCGTGCAGTTATCATGGTGTGTGTTGTTGCCTTGATGCCTGTTTTATTGGTGCTTTATCTCATCTTAACGTATTTGTTGAAAAAAAAGATTCAGCAGTTAGAAGAGGCTATCCAGTAACGGGGTCACACAACCGATCAACAAAATAATCCAGTAAAAAAGGATAGAGAAAAAATAAGCAGTTTTTTTATCGCATACCTTTGGATGGTAGTTTTACTGGAAGTGTTATTTCTATCGGTTTTTGTCATGATCATTTTAGAATTTTATTATTTTGTTTTCAAGTGCGGGAGAACGTAGAGCAGATTAATACGGGAATTGAAACGCGTAAGAAAAGAGCGCGATAAGGCGCTTTTGTAGCTATCGTGAGGGGGAAGAGGCAATGTTTGGAAGCTCGTGACATAGAGAAGAGGGGATTGAATGGTTGAAGAATCATCAGGC
>NZ_CADEAG010000101.1 GCF_902825155.1 Bartonella taylorii 8TBB | reverse complement strand
CACAAAAGCAAACAGCATTATCCGCAAAACAGACAACCTCAAACATCAAGGGAGCTCCAATTTATCTAAAACACCATGAGAGAGAAGATTTTACAAAAAATGCCCAAACTTTATTGATTTTTTAAGCATTTTTTCTTGTCAAACCACGTTATAAAAAATCTCTAAAAATGTAAAAAATTTCTAAACGAAAAAACGCAGACAAATTTAAAGAGAATGCCTTATATATATCAAAAAATTACTTACAATATATTATCTTTATATATTTATACTATGATATCGTACTCAAATATTATTTATCCTCACAAGAGAATATTCAAATAGGACACTGTTCTATAACACAAATAAAGTAAAACAAGACTTTATCATAGCACCATAAGCTTATGATAAAAAATGATAGCTTTTATTCATACAACTATTATTCAATTTATATTGTATCAAGTGATACAAAAAATAGCCCTAAATAAAGAGTTTATATTCCAT
>NZ_CADEAG010000100.1 GCF_902825155.1 Bartonella taylorii 8TBB | reverse complement strand
GAAGGGCTTCATTAAAGTAAGGGTTAGCGCCTATTTGCGCTCCAGAAGCCATGTTACTTAAATTTTGACTTGCTGCATTGGGTCCTGTGGCAAGCCCATTTAAATAGCTGTTATTATAGTTTTGAGCCGTATTGTTAAGTCCTGTAATCGCACCCAATGTCTGATCACTCAAATTGGCAACACGATCCCCCTGATAAACCTCCTTCCCACTGCCATTGTTGTAGAGATTCATCGCATCATGGGCACCAAGCTTAAAAATACCTTGTGCCCATGCAGGAGGGGCGTTTGTTTGTGTTGTGTTTTGTGTCATCTTTGGTTTTCTACTTTTTCCCATGTTAAAGCTGCTTTCTATATTCTAAAAGATTAACGCTGTAGCCATGCTCTTTGAGAGATCTCTCCCATCCACGCCGGCCTATGATGATAAGCTCGTCTGCCCCTTGTTCTTTGTAATAGTCCTCAATGTAAGAGATAACCTGGCTTA
>NZ_CADEAG010000099.1 GCF_902825155.1 Bartonella taylorii 8TBB | reverse complement strand
CAGCAGGCCAAAAGAAAAATAAAAAAGTCACAATAAGCTGAGGAAGCAGCAGCCAATAAGAGAGTAAACTATTTTTAAAGTATGCGTGTTTTTCTTGCATCCGTAAGGCTTTTTTAATATAGAAACTTCAGAAAGGTGAACAAAAAAGAATTAAAAGGACTCAACTGTTTGGATAAACTTTGATATTTAATAACAAGAATAAATCTTAAAGGTTAGCTTTTTCAAATTCACGTAGGAGTTTATTACCACGTTCAACGGTTTCATCTAATCCATCTTTTGGTGTTTTTGAACCACTAAGGACAGCTTCTAATTCTTGATCAAGAATAGAACGAATTTGTGGTAAATTACCAAATCTTATGCCCTTTGAGTTAACAGTTGGTGGATTGAGAGTGATCTGTTTAATAGCAATATCTGCACCGGCATTTTTATCGTAGTAATGCTGTTGCTTGCTCAATTCATAAGCAGCTTTTGTTGTTGGAAGGT
>NZ_CADEAG010000098.1 GCF_902825155.1 Bartonella taylorii 8TBB | reverse complement strand
CAGAAAAGAGTAAACTATCTTCCGCACCTGAGAAACAAGCGGCTGCTAATGTAATACATAACAAATAAGTGGCGTAAGCAAAATATGCATAATTCATAAAAAGAGCTAAAAAACCGCAAAGAAAGAAAAACAGCCCAGTATAAATAACGCGCTTACTTCCATAAACATCTGATAATAAACCCAAGGGGACTTCTAAGATCAAAGGAAGCAATAAAAAATAACTACCGATTAAAACAATATCCGCTTGCGACAAATGCAATTTTTCCGACAAAAAAAGTGGTAAAACAGCAACCACTAGAGCAGTAGACTTGCTAACACTATAAATCTTAAATTGCTTAACCTTATCCACAAAATACCTTCCCACGACATCCGCTACATGCGCCAGATTCTTTCAAAGATTTTAAAACGCTTTGAGCAGACCAATCTATTGCCTCATAATTTTGTAGATTCCCAAAAGCTTCTGAATAAAAGCAATTTTTTAAATCT
>NZ_CADEAG010000097.1 GCF_902825155.1 Bartonella taylorii 8TBB | reverse complement strand
GACAGCAGGACGTGAACTGTGTCATTTGCACGTGAATTATGAAGATGTGGAAGCTTATCCAGTGACCTTTTAAAAAGGCTAATCCTAAACAGACTGATATCTCTAATCCCGAAAAATTTTACTACGTTACAGAAATGAAATTCGCAAAAGCAGCTAAAGAGAAAGGTATATCCGAAAAAGATAAATCGACTGGTTTTTACAACAGCAATATCACAATAACAGACATTCCTCTTGAAGCTTATGAATATATCGTCAATGGTAGACCCGCTCTTGAATGGGTTATGGGGCGTCAATGTGTAAAGACTGATAAAAAGAGAGGCATTGTGAATGATGCCAATCACTATGCTGTTGAAACAGTTGGCAACCCTGCTTATCCATTAGAGTTGTTTCAAAGGGTTATTACCGTAAGTTTAGCGACAATGCAAATCGTTAAGACCCTACCAAAACTAGCAATTAGAGAAACTGCATAACTTACAAGCGCGATCACATAATGG
>NZ_CADEAG010000096.1 GCF_902825155.1 Bartonella taylorii 8TBB | reverse complement strand
AGTCGTTTAGCATCTATTTATAAAGATCCGCAAGAGGCTGCGCTTAGGATTGAGCAAACAATTTTAGCGGGTAAAGGCGATAAACTTCCTGATATTCTAGCTAAGTCTCCAGAGAGAGCTGGTGAGCTGCGTGGATCAGATCGTTTAATCGATAAACTCAAATCTACAGGAAAAGAACGAAAAGAAGCGCTTTACAATGTTCCTCTTGCTGTCTCTACTATGAGAGCGCTTCAATCCTTTTATAAGAATTCTTATGAGACACATATGGATAGTTTTACGCGGGAGCGTGAACAATTAAAAGTAGAGGTTCTGTCACTTTCTCAAGAAGCAGTGACTTTTATGAAAAATGTTGAAGCTGGTCGTGATAGTTCTTCAAAGATACCAGAGCAGATCAATCAAGAGTTTTTAAAGCTTCCAAGTGCTTTAGATAAGCGTTTTGGACAGGATGCCATTCATAAACATGACTTTGACTTGTCAATAGTAATACCTCAAAACC
>NZ_CADEAG010000095.1 GCF_902825155.1 Bartonella taylorii 8TBB | reverse complement strand
GGGCTATACGCTCCCTATCTCAAGAACTGGTCTTAAAGACTTTTGCCATTATCCTCTACCCAAAGGACGTAAATCCACATTAAAGCCCGTAATCCTCGTACAAGATCTTGATTTATAATGATAATTCACTGTTTTGTATGTTGAATGAGAGTCTCGAATAACGTAGGATCCTCTCATTTTAAATCTGTGTATCTTGAATCAATTAATATCACTTATTTGCACGTCAAAAGCGGGGTTGGTGTGTCGGTAAAAATGAGGAAAGAAAAGAATAAAAATGGCTCTTATGAACCGTCTTAATGCAAGGGCTGTCGCAACATTGGGAGCTGGCAAATATAATGATGGTGCCGGCTTGTTACTTCATAAGCGTAAAGATGGAGGTGCTCAATGGATTTACCGTTATACCATTCATGGTCGGCGCCGCGAAATGGGCTTGGGTGCCTTAAGACATGTCTCTTTAAAACAAGCCCGTGAATTAGCAACTGGGTGGCGTGCTGTTTTACGTGA
>NZ_CADEAG010000094.1 GCF_902825155.1 Bartonella taylorii 8TBB | reverse complement strand
CCGTGTACATTTTTCGTGCACCATTGTCTGGTGCATAATCCCGCGGTCAATATCAGCTTTTTCTTGTTGAGTTGGCAATTCACCGTAACGCAACCGATAACATACTTCGAGGAAGTCTCCGTTTTCAGCTAATTGGTCGATAGAGTAACAATGGCAAAGTAATACTCCTTTATCTCCATCAATATACGTAATTTTTGATTCACAAGAAGCGGTTGAGGTAAACCCAGGATCATAAGTAAAACTATCAGTTTCGTTATAAAGAGAAGTAATTTCAATTACATCAGGCCCAATGGTTCCTTTATGCACTGGCAATTCTATTTTTTTATCATTTACGATAATATATGATTTATTCTCAGACATTAATATTCCTTTCAGATCCCTTCATCTATGAAATTGAGATGCCGCTTTGTCGGAAAAGGAAATATATAGTTAAAGAGTTTCTGCCGTATTTTTTGTATAGATTTTCTATAAATGTTAGTTTATGCATTCTACCAGTATTTTTTT
>NZ_CADEAG010000093.1 GCF_902825155.1 Bartonella taylorii 8TBB | reverse complement strand
AATAAAATGGATCGTGAGGCGCGCGACCCTATAGAACTTTTAGATGAAATTGAAGAGAAACTTGCGCTTGATACCGCGCCAATAACATGGCCCAGTGGTATAAGTAAAGAATTTGTTGGAACATTTGACCTTCATCATGACCGTTTTCGAAAAAAAGATGATGAGGTTACGCAACAGACGGTTTCTGGTCCTGACGAAGTTGCAAAGTTGCTTCCTGAAAATCAACGCTTGTCTTTTATCGAAGGAGTAGACCTTGCGCGAAGTGCTTGCAAAAATTTTGATCTGCAAGCTTTCCGTGAAGGACATATGACGCCGGTTTATTTCGGTTCGGCTTTAAGAAATTTTGGTGTTCGTGATTTGATCAATGCGTTTATTGATTTTGGTCCGAGTCCTCGTAATCAGTTAGCAGATCAACGCAATGTCATAGCGATGAAACCAAGAATGACAGGGTTTGTCTTGAAAATTCAGGCTAATATGGACCCACATCATCGTGATCGTATTGCAT
>NZ_CADEAG010000092.1 GCF_902825155.1 Bartonella taylorii 8TBB | reverse complement strand
CCTTGGTTGATAAATGGCCGGATGATACCCTGAGCAGCCAAATTTTTGATAAAAGGAGACTCATCACGCAACGGAGAAAAACTATCAATCTTGGCCGTGATCAGCACATCTCCATCAACTGAACTGTTTTCATCTTGGAAAACAGACTGAACTTCGAAACGGCTAGTACTAGCATTGAGAACAAGTTTAGGTGAAGGTCCGCCAGCCAAAGTCACGATACCAGCCTCCATCAGAGCCTTCAACTCTTGGTTTCGCTGCATCGGTGGGCCAACAGAAATACGGTTAAAGTTTGGATTAAAATATTCAATAAAGTACTTGTGAGATGAAGACGTTAACCCGCAAAAATCAATTGCTGAACGTAAGATATCACGGACATCTCGTAGCACATCTGTAGCAGCTTTCACTGGGCCATCAACATTACCTGCAGCGGAAGAATGAAGATCGTCCTTCAAATGCTCCATGAAGAATCTTGTATAATCCTTCAAAGAGGCAAATATTTTATTTC
>NZ_CADEAG010000091.1 GCF_902825155.1 Bartonella taylorii 8TBB | reverse complement strand
CAATGTTTTTCCACACACGATCAAATTTATTCGCCCCCCGTATATCATAATATCCTTGGACACTAGTCGAATCCATAGAAATAACAATTTCTTTTATGTCATACTGTGAAATCCATAAATTTTTATGCAATAAGATGCCATTGGTATTTAATTCAACAGGCAGACCTAGTTCATTTAACGTTAATAAAATATCTTTAAGCTTCGGATGCATTAAAGGTTCTCCCCCAGAAAGCATCACTGAGGCAGCTCCTTTTTCTTTCAACATTCTATATGTGAGTGATAAACCTTCTTTTTTATTTATATAACACATTAATATTATATATCTTTTTTGAAGTGAGGGATGCGTAAATAAAAGTTGGGGAATAGGATTTTCTAACATTTCTCTATAAAGCACGCTTCGCACAATGTTTCTAATGTTTCTTTGAAGTCTGCTAACGCTTCTTGATGTAAGCCATCTAAAAGTCTCATAAACGCAACAATAGTTTCACGTTGCAACGGAGTAGAAGA
>NZ_CADEAG010000090.1 GCF_902825155.1 Bartonella taylorii 8TBB | reverse complement strand
TCAGTGAAGGGGAAGAGGGGGTAGAAGATGATACGCATAAGGTTTGTCGAACAACAGAAATACCGTTTGATTTAAATGGTGATTTTGTCGAAAAGCGTTGTCAGTATGAATTACAGGAAAGTGAATATGCGCCGCTCTTTCAGCTTGGCTTTAGCGTTGAAGAAGTCGAACAGTTGATCAAAGAGTATAGCCAATAGAGATCATAAAAAAACATTTTTATCCAGCCTCACTTTTGTGGGGCTTTTTTTATGGAGCGTCAGATGAGAAAGATATCGAAAGAAGGATTAGAACTTATCAAACAATGGGAAGGTTTACGCCTGAATGCGTATCAAGATATAGCGCATGTGTGGACTATTGGTTATGGTCACACGAGCAGAGCCGGTAAACCGATTGTCAAAAAAGGGATGTGCATTACGCAACAGCAAGCAGAAGAAATTCTTTGTGAGGACTTAAAGCAATTTGAGAATGCGGTTGAGAATGCTGTAACAGTTTCGTTAACGGATTGCC
>NZ_CADEAG010000089.1 GCF_902825155.1 Bartonella taylorii 8TBB | reverse complement strand
CAGCAATTTTTATCAATGAGGGAGATTCAGATGGTGGTTCAGCTAAAAATGAGCGTTCACGTCAAACTCAAGCGATTTTACCTTTGCGTGGTAAAATTCTTCACCCCGAACAGGCGCGTTTTGAACGAATGCTTTCATCTGAAATGATTAATAAACTTATCACCGATATTGGAACTTCTATTGGTAAAGATGAATTCTCGCCCGATAAATTACGTTATCATAAAACAATTATGATGACAGCTGCTGATATTGATGTGGCCCATATTCTTACTTTGCTTCTCACGTTCTTCTTTAGACAAATGCCTGAATTGATTTAACGTGGTCATCTATATCTCGCTCAACCCCCCCTTTATAAAGTTTCGCGAGGAAAATTTTCTCAATATATCAAAAATGAAGCAGCATTCGAAGCATTTCTTTTTGATACTGGATTGGAAGAAGCAAAGTTAGAATTGTCAACAGGTGAGATTTGTGCTGGTGCTGATTTGCGCAAACTTGCTGAAGATGCTCGG
>NZ_CADEAG010000088.1 GCF_902825155.1 Bartonella taylorii 8TBB | reverse complement strand
TCTTACCTAGTCCCTTCTTATCTTGTAAAAAAAAAAAGGTGCAACTCTTAGAAAAATGGTTAATATAATCTAAAAAGGAGAGCAAAAGGGCACAAATACAAGCGAGGCAAAAAAGACAGGAGCCACCCTGAAAAAAAGTAGGATCGAAAAAACTTGAGAAAGGTCGATTTTGGAAAAGGAGGGGATCTTTGGGGGTCGCGGTATACTAAAAAAACAAACCGAAAAGAACTCTTGATCCGTAATAATTGTGGAAAATCATAACAAGATTTGTTAGAATCAGAAGAAAATATTTCTTCTCTAATAGGACTTTTTATATGGTTACATCTTTTGGTAAAAATTTACGGAAACTTCGGGTTGATCACTCCGAACGCCTCTTAGATATGGCTAAAAAATTAGATATATCTGTAGGATTTTTATCATCTGTAGAAATTGGCAAAAAGTCTGTTCCTGTAGGACTGGAGGAAAAGATCATAGAGCTTTATGGTTTAGATCAAGAGAAGGCTTTACTCCTA
>NZ_CADEAG010000087.1 GCF_902825155.1 Bartonella taylorii 8TBB | reverse complement strand
ATTCCAATTACATTGGCAGAAGGTGAACCAGGACCAGCAAAGTAAACCGCAAAGCTTGTATGGGCTTTGGAAAAAGACAAGCACGAAGGGGTTTTTTTTCCTGTCTATATCTTACCAGCTGGTACTTTGATTGATCAAACGCACCCTTCATTGTTAGAACCTGCTTTGCAAGCTATTGCAACTTATGACCGTGCTCATGGGCATTATATTGTCAATGGTTGTCGGGTGACAGCCTTAGGACAAAATGACGGCAAACAAATATTTAGTATAGAAGAAGGTGAAGCCAATATTAATGGCTTTAAACATAAACGCCTTGCTGCTTTAAGGCATGAAGAGCCAGAAGACTACTGTGAAGGTATAGTGCCAAGTGAAACACATCTCTTTACATCCAAGAAAGCCAAGGCAACTAAATCGGAGAAGACAAGCTTTACGTTTGAAACCTATTATTTTCCCATCGCAGCTGTTCACTCTATTTTGCTCACAAAAGAAAAGACTACCAATGTCACCCGCGGTGCG
>NZ_CADEAG010000086.1 GCF_902825155.1 Bartonella taylorii 8TBB | reverse complement strand
TCATGGCCCGTTCCTTCTTGCTCGTATTGCTGAGACCAAAAGTGTCATTATCCATAAATTGCTGATATCCAGCTATCATGAGATCGGTTAGGAACGAGTCACCTTTCGGAGGTTGTGTAAAATAAATTCCCCTTGAATCCTGCAATTTATACCGGAAGCCTGCTTTTTTCATGCATTCATAAACTGAGGCAAATTCACTTGCATACGAATTCATATCACTGGAAGAAGCATAAACCGGTTTCCAGCCACATTTTAACAGTGATTGTTCAATGACAGCCCGATCTGTTCCAGGCTTTTCCCATAAAGCCAAAGTCGATGGAGGAGGATTGCCTAACTGACATCCAGCTGTACTTAACAGAGCCATGCAACTCAATAGTTTTAAGATTTTTTTCAGTTTTAAGGTTTGTTTCATTTTTCCCCTCTTTCAATGGATTTATTTACAATAAGAAGGCTCGTAAGCCTGGTGATATTTTCTGTCACCACTGTTTAAAACAGTGGTGAACAATATTGAGATGGCAG
>NZ_CADEAG010000085.1 GCF_902825155.1 Bartonella taylorii 8TBB | reverse complement strand
GAGGAGAGCTATGACAGTGTAGCAGAAGCATTTGCCGGTGTAGGAAGTTCTTTCACGAATATTCATAAAGAGCTTAAGAATGAGATTAACAAAGTGGTGGGAGACAGTCTTGTTAAGCAGAATGAAGCAACAAATCTTATTAATATTGGTAAAGAAGTAGAAGGCAGTGAAATTAATATCGCCAACAAAACTGGAGCGGATCGGACCCTTTCAGGTGTAAAAGCAGGAAGGCTTTCAGAAAGTTCAACGGATGCGGTTAATGGAAGCCAGCTTTACGCGCTTGGTGACACATTTGCGACATATTTAGGTGGCGGTGCTGAGTATAAGGATGGCCAATGGAAAGCTCCAAGCTTCAAGGTTAAAACAGTCAAGGAAGATGGCAGTGATGTTGAAGAGGAGAGCTATGACAGTGTAGCAGAAGCATTTGCCGGTGTAGGAAGTTCTTTCACGAATATTCATAAAGAGCTTAAGAATGAGATTAACAAAGTGGTGGGAGACAGTCTTGTTAAGCAGAATGAA
>NZ_CADEAG010000084.1 GCF_902825155.1 Bartonella taylorii 8TBB | reverse complement strand
GTTTGTATGATAAAGATATAGGCGGGCATTTGGGTGGTTTGGTGTTTTTTTTTGTGTTTGTGTTTGCGGTTTTTTTTACAAGGAGAGGGAAGGAATGGGAGTGGGGGATGGGGATTTTGAAGTTCCCGAGGGGGGCGCCTCGTAGGTAGGGGGTGGGTGGGTATAAAAGGGTTTTGGTGGGTTTGTTTTTTGTCCCTTCCGGTTTTCCCCCTCTTTTTCTTCTCCCTTTTTTTTTTCTGGCGGGCCCCAAACGACCCTATTTTTTTTTCCCCCCTAAGGAAAAGCCCTACCCTTTTTGGATTAAACTCCCAATCTCCTTTTTAAAATTTCTTTAAAAAATTTCAACATATCGAAAGGCAGGCGCTATCTTTTATAAAGTGTTTTTTCCTTTCTTTCACATCCGCAATCTCCTTATAAACCCATTTTCTTTCATGTTTTGTCCTCTATTCTGGGGGCTGGCCCTCCTTCTAAACCGTGCCCACAACGAATACACCGTCTAAAAACACTTCTCCCTCATCGG
>NZ_CADEAG010000083.1 GCF_902825155.1 Bartonella taylorii 8TBB | reverse complement strand
AATGGTAATTTAACTAAAATACTCCCCAATTTATTATATCTAATTATTTTTTAGAAAAATATCTACTTTACAACACACTATAATATAAATTTCTCCTCATTAACTGATAAAAAATATCACCCAAAAAAAAATCATACTATATAAAATATGACACTTCATATTGCACTTTTTCAACCTGATATTGCTGGTAATACTGGAACCATTTTGCGTCTTAGTGCCTGTTTTGCTTTACATGTTCACATTATTGAACCTGCCGGTTTTAATCTGTCGGATCGCAACCTCAAACGAGCAAGTTTGGATTACCTCGAATATACCTCACTAGAACGACATATTGATTGGCAACATTTTGTAAGCTCCATGAGATATTTTAAGCGTCGTCATTTGCTTTTGACCACAAAAGCAGAAACATCCTATACGCAAATATGCTATCAAAAAAACGATGTTTTACTTTTTGGTCGTGAATCAGCAGGAGTTCCCGATTATGTTCATAAAGCTGTTGACTACGCATTAAAAATTCCCATTCAGCCA
>NZ_CADEAG010000082.1 GCF_902825155.1 Bartonella taylorii 8TBB | reverse complement strand
ATGTGAAGCAAGATTGTCTAGTGATGCATTTGCACGCGCTCCTTCGGGTGTCTTCGCAGCTTTTTGTGCGCTTGCTTCTTCAGGTGCGCTTGTACTTTCGGGTATTTGTGAGGAATGAGGGGGGGAAGAATCTTGTGGCTTCATGATATTAGCCTCCATATTAATAATCAATGGACGACATTATTTTCTTCAACTTTGGCTAAACAATGTTTTGAAAGAGAGCTGTTGCATTTTGAAAGATGAGGCGATGAGAGCATATTGTTGTCGTGTTCATATTATTATTCGTATATTGCTCATCATTTCTGTGAATGTATTGTATCGATATTTTTATTGGGGCATTTTGTTAGAGCGTTTTATTGGGAGCCCTTATTGGATACTGCTTGTTTTGAAAATCTCAAAATTATAGGGCTGTTGGTGATGCAAATTGAATGATGCAGAAGAAAAATAATCAGAGAAAGACGAAAGATACCTTCAAACAGGAGGCTTCTGAAGATTGTCGCGAAACACACTGTTTGACAACAGTCTATA
>NZ_CADEAG010000081.1 GCF_902825155.1 Bartonella taylorii 8TBB | reverse complement strand
AAAGAATGCGAACAGTAAGTTCGTTTATAGGTTTTGATAATAAACCTGTTGAGTTGCATCACTTAAAGCAAACTCATGAGGGTCCCATAGCGGAAAATGGCAGTAAAGATCATTTTATATATACTTCCGTGATCCATGCTCCTTCCAATACACATCATTCACTTATAGATAGAGAAAAGTTTCCGAAGCGGCGAGAGGATTATTGGAAGGGACTTGCTGAAGGCTATGGAGAAGAGGTAAACAGTAACTTAGGAGGAATAATCGATATGAAATGGGGTATCATAGGTCTAAATTTTGACAGATGGGGACAGGAGCATGTGCAGTAATGCTCTACGGTTGATGAAAAGAGAAAAAACAGAAACTTATAGAATAATTTATGGAGAATAATTGATGAAAACATATACCTTAGATGATGTTGCACAATTAATTAATAAAGTGAATAAATATGATGATGATATTATTAATTTGGGTAGTGAAGATGATGAAGAGAATGAAACTGATGATCTACTGATTGAAAAGGCTGAGAAAACTCTA
>NZ_CADEAG010000080.1 GCF_902825155.1 Bartonella taylorii 8TBB | reverse complement strand
CCGCAGAGTTTAATTCCATCCTAAAAAAATCAACGAAAAATGCTTAAAAAGCACATGAAAAATTAAAAATTCGTTAAAGAGGAATTCCATGGACTTTACAGTGTTCACGCAACTTTTCAATAAAATTGATCAGATAACAAAAACATATGTCACGGATATTTCCTTAAAAACAACGGCTACAATTACGCCCTTTATATCAATCGGTATCACAATCGCTTTCATTACCTATGGATGGCTCATCATTCGTGGCGCTATAGATATGCCTCTCTCCGGATTTGTAAATCGTTTCCTACGGACAAGTATTATTATTTCAATAGCTCTTACCACAGGACTTTATCAGAATGAAATTGCCAATTTGATAAAACAAATGCCCCATGAGTTATCAAAAGCGCTCTTAACAGATCCACTCAATGATACACAATTAATGAATTTACTAGACAGAACAGCAACCAAAGGATTTCAATATGCAGGACGTCTTTTCCAAGAAACCGTCTTCTTCGAAGCCAATGGACTGCTTTACAGTCTCTTAGGCATCA
>NZ_CADEAG010000079.1 GCF_902825155.1 Bartonella taylorii 8TBB | reverse complement strand
TACTCTTAATAATATTGATAAGTTTATCCTTAAGATATTGGTTGGGGGATAGCAATATATGGCACATTGAATTTAACTAATCAGCTATTTTAAAGACTACTTAAATTTTTTCCTCTTTAAAATACGTATTTGAGCTAAGTTTGTGGCTGATATTTTTTATGATGAAAATGCGAATGCATTAATTGAGATATCCATAAACTTTGCATATCAACTCAAAAAATATACTTTATCACAACCCTACTTCTATTCGTGGAATTCATATTAATGAACTTAAATATCATAGTTATGATCATTACAAATGAACAAATAAAAAAATAAAATTAGTGAAAATTTGTTAAAAAAAAAAATCTTCAAAGAGAAAAAAGTATATGTTTTCCCAGAAAAATATAAATTATACTTAAAACAAAGATTTTTTATGGCGGATAAAAAAAAGATAAAATACGGTAAGCCAACCAAGAAGTAAAAAAAAAAAAAAAAAACGCAATAAAATGTGCCCCTGAACCAAAACCCAAAAAGTTAACATCTTTTGGAAATAAGGAGG
>NZ_CADEAG010000078.1 GCF_902825155.1 Bartonella taylorii 8TBB | reverse complement strand
CGATTACTAAAGTTGAAGGTGAAAGCCTAGTTAAGCAAGACAAGAAGACAAAAGTTATCGCGATTGGTGGTGAGAAAGATGGTACAAGCATCAGTCTTGCAAATAGTGACGGAGCGGATCGTACACTTTCAGGTGTAAAGGCAGCGGAGAAAGATAATGAAGCGGTTAATAAAGGTCAGCTTGAAAAAAGTTTAAAGGATCTTTCTAAGGATCTTCAGTCTGATGATTCAGCTGTTGTTCATTATGATAAGAATGAAAAAGGCAGTATTAATTATGAAAATGTGACTTTTGGCAAAGGAAAGGGTTCTGCGGCTGTTGGTTTGCATAATGTTGCGGATGGTCTGATTGCTCAAGGATCACATGATGTAATTAATGGCAACCAAATTAATACCCTGTCTCAGGATGTAGCGAAGTTTTTGGGTGGCGGAGCGTCATTTAAAGAGGGTAGCTTTACACATCCAACCTATGAATTATCCAGTGTTTCTGAAGATGGTCAGGTAAGCAAGTCTGTCTTTAATGATGTAGGTTCAGCTTTTTCTGGTCT
>NZ_CADEAG010000077.1 GCF_902825155.1 Bartonella taylorii 8TBB | reverse complement strand
GAGGAATACCTTTTTTTATATATCCCGCAAGTTTAACCAATGCATCAGAAACATAACTTTCATCCTCTGAACCAAGATCAGCACCTTTTTCAACAATATATGCAAAAAAATGATATGCCTTATAATCATTTTTAGGGACACCATCACCGTTTGCATAGATAGAGCCAAGTTTCCAATTAGCACCAATATGGCCTCTCTTAGCCGCGCGACGTAATGCTGCAATAGCCTGATTTATATGTCCATCTTTATAAGCAGACATACCACGTTTAAAAAAATAAAACGAACCATCATTCGCTTCTTGCAAACTATTGACATCTATTGCATAAACAATCGAAAAAAATCCCCCTAAAATCACAACAATAGTGGCTTTTTTCCATATCTGAAACCTATTAACCATTTCCCCCCCCTATCTCAATTTTAATGATTATATCTGTTACAAATTTCTTTGTAGATATTTAAACCCGTTTTCTTAGTAAGAAACACACGCGATTTTAAAGTAAAAATTTAAAAAAAAGATCAATAAATTAAAACCATCCAAAATGTTCG
>NZ_CADEAG010000076.1 GCF_902825155.1 Bartonella taylorii 8TBB | reverse complement strand
AAGCCGATAAGGTTATTTTTGACTTTCACGCAGAAACGACAAGCGAGAAGCAATGTTTTGGCCATTTTCTTGATGGAAGTGTGAGCGTTATCGTTGGCACACATACCCATATTCCCACGGCTGATGCGCAGATCTTTGAAGGTGGGAGCGCCTATTTAACGGATGCAGGCATGTGTGGAGATTATAATTCATCTCTTGGAATGGATAAAGAAGAACCCTTACACCGTTTTCTTTATAAGACGAAGCAAGATCGTTTTGAACCGGCGTGTGGTCCCGCCACCCTTTGTGGTTTAGCAGTTGAGATTTCAGATCGCACAGGTTTAGCAGAAAAGGTCTCGGCGGTACGGATTGGTCCTCATTTAAAGCCTGAAGTTCCAGATTTTTGGTAGCTTCTTTTAATCCACCCCCTTTGATGATTGCTCTCCACTGTGCGCCCTTTGGATGATCGCTTTCCAATATTTCCTTTTGAGAACTCTTTTGGCAAGACGATTTTTCAAGCCCTTCCCAAATCCCTAAAAACACCGCACCCCTCAATTTGCCTAACACAGC
>NZ_CADEAG010000075.1 GCF_902825155.1 Bartonella taylorii 8TBB | reverse complement strand
ATTCATATTGTTCTGGATGCTTTTTACAAAACGGGCTGTTCAAGCGCTTCTTGACACTGCGCTGTGGAACAACAGCGCCTGGACGACAAGCCGGAAGATTCTTTCCTTGAAAATTCTCACACCACGTTCCTGCCTCTGTATCTTTATAGCGGAATCCTGATTGAACCATACAAGAATCAATGAACGCCTTTTTATTTAAACTTAACTTTCTATTTTCTGGATCCTTATCATAAGGGGTTGGCATGCCACATTCTAACAGTGCTTTTCCTATCTCAGTAAAATCTGCTCCTGGCTTCTCCCACATCGCCAAAGATGATGAAGGAGTTTTATTAAACTGACATCCCACTATACTTAATAAAACTATTATACTCAGTAATTTAAACAATATGTTCATTTTTTCCTCCTTAAAGGTTTTTGTTCACGATGAGATAAACCATAGCGCTTTTTGCATATATCACTCGCATCTCCAAGACAGGTATGGGAACTTATGGGATTCATGATCACTCTCCACCATTCTGTCAAAACGTTACTGCCAGCAGGTATTGTCTCATA
>NZ_CADEAG010000074.1 GCF_902825155.1 Bartonella taylorii 8TBB | reverse complement strand
TTGTAGGCATTGAGCAAGCTGATGCATTGCTTATCGTTGGGTCTAATCCACGTCATGAGGCAGCCGTTTTAAATTCACGTATTTAAAAACGCATCCTCTCCACGACTCAGTGCACTCAATGCATCAGTACCATCCCCAAGATACGTACATGGATAACGTAAATCGACCCTCTCCCCCTGTACTGCAATGGGCACTTGTCCCCTTCGCCGGCGCTTTAAAATACGCGCATTTAAAACAGCTGCTTCATGACGTTAATTAGATTCCTCTATAAACAGTGCATCAGCCTGTTCAATACCTGCAATTGTAGGATTAAAAATATAACTCGAACGCCCAAACTCAGGCGATAAAGCCCCCCCTCTTTGGCGACAATCAAAAAGCGTTGAGCCTAAAGAACTCAATAATGCATTAAGGGCATAATTTTCACCAACATACTCAATATCTCCAGCAATCGCTCAAATTTTTTCTGGAAAAATTTTAGGGATCACCATTTTAATTATTGCAAAAGCATATATACAACTGGCAGACTGAATCTTTGCATCTTTAATTAAATATAGC
>NZ_CADEAG010000073.1 GCF_902825155.1 Bartonella taylorii 8TBB | reverse complement strand
GTATGGTATATTGATGAAAAACGACTGGACGTTGCTCAAGAAGTGTTTCCCCATATCCATTAGAGAGATCTTGATGCTGATTGGGTTAAACAATATACGTTTTTAACTCAAACGGGGAGTGGTGATAGGCAAAGTTTTTATGGTGATGGGGATGATGCGAGTAGTTATCAACGTCCTAACATGGTCACTTTGGCTGACTGTCGTTGGTTTGAACGCGAGGTGATTTATAAAGTTCTCGAGCCTCAAAGTGGAAAGTTTATCGATTATTCAGAGCAGGATTTCCAAAATTTAAGCAAAACCTTTCCTCATGTTCAAGCAACAAGGTTGAACAGAAAAATTGTCAAACGGGCATTTTTGGGTAGAAAGCTGCTTGATGCGCCTGATAAGCCCTTGGTCCCACACAATCAGTTGGGATGGGAGTGTATTACCGGTACTTTTGATAAGTTAAGCCGGCACTTTTACGGACTTGTGCGCCCTACAAAAGATCCCCAACGGTGGGCAAACAAATATTTTAGTCAAGTGATGCATTTGCTCAATAGCCAATCAAAAGGCGGAATTATGG
>NZ_CADEAG010000072.1 GCF_902825155.1 Bartonella taylorii 8TBB | reverse complement strand
TCCCACTTAATATTTTTATCCTGCAAAAAAGGCCCCTAAAAGGGATAATTTTGGGGACCCCTGAAGCACACATTATCTCACCAAACCAACAGCAGGGCCGCCATATCCCCAACATTATAACAAAATATTTTTTCTGGCAAAAACCCCCAAAAAGCCTGTTTCTAATTTTCTTTACAAAGGAGGCCACACCGACCCAGCCGTTTGTTTTTTGTGATTAACTTAAAAACAAAACAAACAGAAAAAATAAACCTAGATCCATATACTTTAAATAAACTTACCACTCTTCTTGAAGAACGCTCAAAAGTTAATTACCATAATGTAGGAAAAATGATTAGCTTGCTATCTAAAGCTTTTCTAGGGACACCTTACAAAGCAAATATGTTGCAAGGCTCAGAAAATATACCAGAAAAACTGATAATTGACTTTAGAGGTTTAGATTGCTTTACTTATTTAGATTATGTTGAAGCCTTACGGAAATCAACATCACAAACAGAATTTATCAATAATCTCATACGAACGCGTTATGTTGATGGTAATGTTAATTTTTTAAATCGGAAGCATTT
>NZ_CADEAG010000071.1 GCF_902825155.1 Bartonella taylorii 8TBB | reverse complement strand
GGAAATAATCTGTAGGATCAAATTCTTGTTTCGTATCAGCCATAAGTTGATAAAATGGATAGATTGCGCCTTTTGCAGCCATCATAGTTCCAGTACCAACGTCATAAATTTGGGCAAGCACTGGCTGTTTCTTTCCACGAAATGCTGCAATGAGTGAAATCAACCCCTCTTCATATTCGCCGCGAACTGCAGGAACAAATTTATACTCAGATTGACTTGCATTAAAATCGTTAATGAGACTTTCAGTTTGCTTTCCTAATTCACCACTCATCGAATGCCAAAAGCTGATTTTTGTCTGTGCAAAACTTGCTGTTATTCCCGCTGTAGACATTATGATAGCAACCGTGGCCGCTATGGTAAGATAAAAACGACTCATGGCTCACCCTTTCTGAAGTGATGGAATACAAACTACCCCTAAATTTATAGTATTACACATGAATATGCTATGACAGTTTTATTTCAGAAATATATTCTCTCATTTAAACAGGAACCACAAAAAGGTCAAATGAATTTGTTTAAATTTATTCGTTTTCTTTTATAAGCTTTCTGATGTATTAACGAGAT
>NZ_CADEAG010000070.1 GCF_902825155.1 Bartonella taylorii 8TBB | reverse complement strand
TTGAATGACCAGCAAAGGTTGAAACTTGCCGAACGCTTGGGTGTAAGGGCAGAGGAAATACGCGTGCACGATAAGCGCGCCTTTCCCCATTCCCACCTTCACATGCGTGATGTTCCATTGGCAAGTTCAGGTATAAGTGAGACGCGCCCGATTAATATAAGTGTTGTATTTGGAATCAAGACGTGAGGTTCATATGTCCACGATTTATGATTGGTCTTTAACGGCATCTGAAAATGGTGGTGCTGATGCTTTGATTAATTGGTCAGAGGGACAGCATCCTAACACGGTCAATAATAGCGCTCGTTTTATGATGCAACGGGTAAGTGAGTATTTATCGGATACGGGTGGAGCGCTTGAAGGGATTGTTACGGTTGATAATAACCAAAAGACGAGCGTGATAAGGCTTCTAAGCCAATCGGCATTTTTAGAGTATAAGAATGGCATATCGGTTTGTTTTAAAGCGAAGGGTAAGAATGTTGGGGCGACAACAATTGCTTTAAATAATTTAGCCGGTAAGCCCGTTTATAAGGCGACAGAAACCGGTTTATTAGCCTTATCTGGAGGAGAGATACA
>NZ_CADEAG010000069.1 GCF_902825155.1 Bartonella taylorii 8TBB | reverse complement strand
TAGAAATGTAAGATAATTCATAGGTTGGCTCGGTGAAAGCACCGTTTTTAAAGCTTGCATTACCGCCTAAAAATTTTGCAATATCCTTACCGATCGTATGAATCTGACCACCCGTAACCACATCATGTGAACCTTGAGCAAGCGTACCATCCGCAACATTATGCAGACCAACAACGGCAGAGCCTTGTCCTTTGCCAAAAGTTATACTTTCATAATTTGTAGTGCTATTTTCACCCGCTGTTTTATCGTAATGAACAACAGCTGAATCATCAGACTGAAGGCTGGTAGAAAGCTTCTCTAAACTTGCATCAAGCTGACCTTTATTAACCGCTTCATTCTCTTTCTCTGCTTTCTTTACACCAGAAAGCGTACGATCCGCATTCGTACTATCTGCTATATTGATCTCAGTGCCACCTGTTTTAGCACCAATAGTAAGACGATTCGTTGTTTTATCCTGCTGAACAAAGCTCTCGCTTTCTACTTTTTGAACCACATTATTAATTTGCTCAGTAAATTTATTCTGAACTTTCGTGATACTAGTACCCACTCCAGCAAAAGCTTCCGCTACAGTTTTA
>NZ_CADEAG010000068.1 GCF_902825155.1 Bartonella taylorii 8TBB | reverse complement strand
CCTTTGCATTTTTATCATAATGAACTACAGCTGAACCATCAGACTGAAGGTTATTAGAAAGATCCTTCAAGCTTGCATCAAGCTGGCCTTTATTAACTGCTTCATTCTCTTTCTTTGCTGCCTTTACACCAGAAAGCGTACGATCCGCATGTGCGCTATCTGCTATACTGATGCTGCCGCCATCTTTCTCACCACCAATCGCGATAACTTTTGTTTTCTCGTCTTGCTTAACTAAGCTATCTCCCACAACTTTGGTAATCTCGTTCTTTACTTCTTTATGTATATTGGTAATAGAACTACCAACTCCAGCAAAAGCTTCCGCTACATTGTGATAACTTGACTCACTTTCTGTACCATCTGCATTAAGCGACTTAACCTGAAATGTTGGGGCCGTCCATTGACCATTCTCATATCCTGCTCCTCCACCAAAATAGGTCGCAACTGTCTTATTCAAAGAATAGAGCTGATTACCTGCTACAGCATCCGTTGAGGTTGCAGTAATGTCTCCATTCTTCAGAGATGTAATCTTGCTGCTTTCTTTTTTGTCTCCATGTGTCGCTACAAAGGCATCTTTAG
>NZ_CADEAG010000067.1 GCF_902825155.1 Bartonella taylorii 8TBB | reverse complement strand
TCAATTTAATCACAAAAAATGTATATTAAGCTGATAAACTTTTAGAAAACTGTCCTTGAGGACGAAACCGCCATAGATAACTGGGTAAAATAGCGCTCATTGTTTTAGGAGTAATCCCGACCCCTTCTAAAGTTCGTCCATTTTTAATAGCTTCTTGAGAGACAATATTGTCTATTTGTAGAAAGCGTATTTGATCAGCTGTCATAAGTTCCGGCAATAAGGGTATTTTACCGATATTTCCTAAAATATTTCCAATGAAGAGGGCAATGGAAAGAGGCATAGATAAATCTATTTTCTTGCGGTGAATGATTATTAGTACATTTTCAACGATATTCTGGAATGTCATAACTACAGGTCCACCTTGATCATAACTTTTTCCAGAAGCAACCTTTCCTTCCAAAGCGCGTGCAACAAATTCAGCGATATCTCCAACATAAATAGGTTGCAATTTGCTTTGCCCACCGCCAAAAAGTGGTATAATAGGCGAAAAGCGAGATAAATTTGCCAAGGTATTAAAAAAGCAATCTTCCGGCCCAAAAATAACCGATGGGCGCATAATAATTGCTTGAGGGTGACTAT
>NZ_CADEAG010000066.1 GCF_902825155.1 Bartonella taylorii 8TBB | reverse complement strand
AACGGGCTTGCGGCTTTATGCTGCGTTGGAAGTTTTTCTCGTGTTTTACTTTTTAAGGAGTAGGTTGAGGGGAAAATATTTAGTTTTGTGAAAGCTGGTTCAATCTTTTTAGGAGGAGGCTATGGTTTTGTTATAAAGGGGTTAGTAATTGCGAGAATTGTTGTTTTTATGGAAGTTTCCTCTAAAATGAATGACACGATTTTGAAAATTAATGCATATTATTCTACCGTCACTTGGCAAGAGGCTGTTTGCTCGTTATAGAACGCCACAAGATAATATTGTCAATAAAATATAAGGTGGTCAAATGGCTATAGAACGTACGTTTTCAATGATTAAACCGGATGCAATACGTCGTAATTTGATAGGAGCAATTACAAAAATGCTTGAGGATGCGGGCTTACGTGTTATTGCATCTAAGCGTGTGTGGATGAGCCAGCGTGAAGCTGAAAAGTTTTATGCAGTTCATAAGGAACGCCCATTTTTTGGTGAGTTGGTTGAATTTATGTCTTCTGGTCCAACAATTGTGCAGGTTTTGGAAGGTGAAAATGCAATCGCTAAAAATCGTGAAGTGATGGGAGCTAC
>NZ_CADEAG010000065.1 GCF_902825155.1 Bartonella taylorii 8TBB | reverse complement strand
CCTTTGCATTTTTATCATAATGAACTACAGCTGAACCATCAGACTGAAGGTTATTAGAAAGATCCTTCAAGCTTGCATCAAGCTGGCCTTTATTAACTGCTTCATTCTCTTTCTTTGCTGCCTTTACACCAGAAAGCGTACGATCCGCATGTGCGCTATCTGCTATACTGATGCTGCCGCCATCTTTCTCACCACCAATCGCGATAACTTTTGTTTTCTCGTCTTGCTTAACTAAGCTATCTCCCACAACTTTGGTAATCTCGTTCTTTACTTCTTTATGTATATTGGTAATAGAACTACCAACTCCAGCAAAAGCTTCCGCTACATTGTGATAACTTGACTCACTTTCTGTACCATCTGCATTAAGCGACTTAACCTGAAATGTTGGGGCCGTCCATTGACCATTCTCATATCCTGCTCCTCCACCAAAATAGGTCGCAACTGTCTTATTCAAAGAATAGAGCTGATTACCTGCTACAGCATCCGTTGAGGTTGCAGTAATGTCTCCATTCTTCAGAGATGTAATCTTGCTGCTTTCTTTTTTGTCTCCATGTGTCGCTACAAAGGCATCTTTAGCCTTGTCCCACAA
>NZ_CADEAG010000064.1 GCF_902825155.1 Bartonella taylorii 8TBB | reverse complement strand
GTGATTTTATTACTATTGTCTTTTGCAATTTTAATATTTTTGCTTCCATTCCCACTCGCACCCGCAACAAGATCTACTGTACTTCCAGCTTGAACGTCTGTAGCGTTGTTACCATCAACAGAAAGCTTCCAACCCGTTTTAATTCCCGCTGTAAAATCTTGCAACTGTTTATAATTCACTGCATCGGTATCTTCAGTCCCAGCTAGCACTCCTGTAATCTTTTTATTGCCAGCATTAATACCATTTACAGTTATGCTTGGCCCATTACCATCAACAAACTTAAAGCCTTCACCATTCATAATGCTTTTGCCTGTTGTGACAGACGTTACATTAATATCATTAGCTAAATCAAATTGTATATTGTGGTCTTCACCTTTTGCAATTTTTATATTCTGTTTATTATTCTTACTAACTGCTTCCAAATTAACCATTTCGTTTGGTCCAATGGACATAGCATCTCCACCGTTAACAGAAAGCTGCCAACTTGTTTTGATACCTTTTTGCACTTCCTTCAACTGTCTATAAGTGACTGCTTCGTCATCTTCAGTCGCGTCTGCTACGTTGAAGATACTTTTACTGCCAGCATCAACACCA
>NZ_CADEAG010000063.1 GCF_902825155.1 Bartonella taylorii 8TBB | reverse complement strand
AGGCTCGAGCTTATTTTTTTCGCGATGGGGGATTTATTGATAGGGCGGCTACAACTCTTTAAATCGTTTAAGCACATATTGCTTATACAATTTTTTATTCAGCGCATAAGCATAGTTTTATATATGGTATTATTGCGGTAATTGTGGCTATTAGTACAGGGCTTTTTTGTTGTTTTATTTTTCTTATTATCAACAGATAAAAACGGCACACGAATAGACTGCCCTATAACAAGACGTATATCAGTTTTAACACGCCTGCCATCAACGCGTATCTGACCAGAACGCAGCAGTTTTTGTAGATACCCAAACGCAAGCCCTGGATAATGCACCTTAAACCAACGATCCAAGCGCATTCCGCTTTCACCTTCCTCAACCCTTTTGATTTCTACACCCACTTGTAACAGACCCTCTTGCTATACAATTTCTTTGTTTACCAATTGTATTTTCTCGTCTTTATAAACGCAAAAACTACATTCTTTTAAAATTAGACTTTATCACATTGCATTACAATCAGTATCCAAAATTGCATTTTCTTTCTGTATAAATTTCATTACTTCAAAGAAAACAACTACATAAAGAATTAGTAATCCTAATTTTGTGACTGCAATAGCT
>NZ_CADEAG010000062.1 GCF_902825155.1 Bartonella taylorii 8TBB | reverse complement strand
CTAAAGATGCCTTTGTAGCGACACATGGAGACAAAAAAGAAAGCAGCAAGATTACATCTCTGAAGAATGGAGACATTACTGCAACCTCAACGGATGCTGTAGCAGGTAATCAGCTCTATTCTTTGAATAAGACAGTTGCGACCTATTTTGGTGGAGGAGCAGGATATGAGAATGGTCAATGGACGGCCCCAACATTTCAGGTTAAGTCGCTTAATGCAGATGGTACAGAAAGTGAGTCAAGTTATCACAATGTAGCGGAAGCTTTTGCTGGAGTTGGTAGTTCTATTACCAATATACATAAAGAAGTAAAGAACGAGATTACCAAAGTTGTGGGAGATAGCTTAGTTAAGCAAGACGAGAAAACAAAAGTTATCGCGATTGGTGGTGAGAAAGATGGCGGCAGCATCAGTATAGCAGATAGCGCACATGCGGATCGTACGCTTTCTGGTGTAAAGGCAGCAAAGAAAGAGAATGAAGCAGTTAATAAAGGCCAGCTTGATGCAAGCTTGAAGGATCTTTCTAATAACCTTCAGTCTGATGGTTCAGCTGTAGTTCATTATGATAAAAATGCAAAGGGTGAAACTGATTATACGAGTGTTACTTTTGGTAAAGGAA
>NZ_CADEAG010000061.1 GCF_902825155.1 Bartonella taylorii 8TBB | reverse complement strand
GGCAAACACCTTGTAAGATAATGAACAGTTGTCTATTTCCTGTTTCGCTGTAGTTTGTAATGCGCCCTATACAGCCTGTTTTATAAAGTTGTGTAGAGAAGCGGTCTGTATCCGATGAAAGTGGTTGAATAATGCCCAATAGACGATCGGTTACCATCACGTTTTCAATCATTTCAAGTGATTCTGGTTCAAAAATGTTGAGTGATAAAAAACCGCCGGGTAGTACGAGTGCACCTTCTAAAGGAAAAAGGGCAATTTGCTTTGGAAGATCATTTTCGCAATTGTAAGAGATATTACCAGCTTTCATGAGTATTGTGTCACCTTTGTTCGGTAGTTTTAGTCTGTAAATAGTCGCAATTTATGACACTATTGAGAAAGCAGAAAACCTACTTCTTGTACATTAAAATCATACTTATAAAATACTTGAAGTCTTTTTTTTTAAAATGAAACGGCGACCCCCGAGTTCAGCACGCTTTCCCCACACGACACTCTTCCTATCCCAATTTCGCATAAAGAGAATAATTCCGTTTTTTTATATACTTCTTTTGACCGCTTTCTCATTAACATTGGCAAATGACATAGCATTTGCCCCTGTTCCGACATGTCAAAACGATG
>NZ_CADEAG010000060.1 GCF_902825155.1 Bartonella taylorii 8TBB | reverse complement strand
TTTTTTATTCATACGCCCCCCACCGATCTCTACTCTCTTTCCATCCCCCGCGTTTTCCCTTCCTTTATATATTTTATCATTTTCATAAAGAGTTTCATCAAAAATACCGGCGTCTTTATAAAAACCCCAATTTTTGCTTACAGGGAATAGTTTCCTTCCTTTTTCATTAAACCCGCCGACGTCCTCCGCCTTAACATCATCAAAATCTCTTAGAGCACGTATGCGGTGTAAAGTAAGACCATCAAAAGTGAATTTTTCATTGCTAAATTCGTATTTTTTTGCAGGATGTTGTTGATTAACAGGCGCGGTTTCATTTGCAATAGGGGTATTTAATTTATTAACTGTAGCGTTCATAGCTAATTCCTTATCATAAAATTGTTTTTCAATTGACAACCTATAAAGGTGCCGGGCGTTGAAAAACACGGTGATAAGTCCGTTGCTTACACTTTTCCCATAAGGGTATTGCATGGTGTGACACACCCGACAAAATCATTATACGCTTTAATACGTATAAAAAACAGTCAGTATTTTAAAGACTTGGAAAGATTGTTTCGTAACCTATCCGCTAATCGTTAAGTGTTTTCAGCACTTAATTATTTATATAACAAAATACGTATTTATTGTCAAAT
>NZ_CADEAG010000059.1 GCF_902825155.1 Bartonella taylorii 8TBB | reverse complement strand
GATAGCGGTCAGAAGGATCGACAATGATCGTACGCCCTCCGCTGTCAATCCCTTCGCTAATCTAAGTATAGGAACTACGGCCGTGCATAACTGCATGAGAATTAAAGAATAGTATCAGTGTAGCGTGTGATTTATTCTGTGCACTGTATCAGTTAAGGGGATGACTGTGGAAGGTGTTTACTTTTTTTTTATTAAAAAATCAGAATCAATTTTGATTTTTTTTTTAGGTTTCAATGCCGATGAAATGGTATATTTTTTGTTTTATTTAACACAAAAGAAGATTGGTGGTGTTTTCTCTGGTGTTGTGGGGGGGGGGTGTGGTGGTGTTGTTAGAAGATAATAGTAGGACAATGATTAAAAAAAAAAAGCTTGTTGAAAGAGATATAAATTGGAATAGATTGAATGATGAGGAAGATTTAGAAGTATGGAATTGTTTAAGGGGAAATTTTTTGTTTTTTAAGAAAGTTTTTTTTTTTGCCATTGTCTAAAAGGTTCAATTTTTGTCGATTTGATTGTGATCCCTGCTGCCATACTATGGCCCCCTCCCTTTTCTAATAAATTTAATGTGACAGCTTCATGAACAAGTGCCCCTAAAAATATACCGCTCTTTGTGGGGTCCGATCCCACCCCACGTCCCGCTTTTTTCCAAGCAC
>NZ_CADEAG010000058.1 GCF_902825155.1 Bartonella taylorii 8TBB | reverse complement strand
CCCACTCTACATGATGAATAAAATTTGATCCGCTATATTCACACAAATGCAATGCGATAAATTGAACACTGTTCGAGGGTATTTTGAGTGATAATAGAGTAAAAATTGATAGCTTTTTCTTTCCGGTGCAGTATACGCATGTTGGAATGGCTTTGTGAGTTGCAAGAATTAGAAATACATCTTCCAGCGTTTTGCACTTTTAGCTACTCTATCTTATAATTCAGACACACGACTTCATACAGCGCTCTTTCACAACGATGGAGAAGAATTTATCAGTAATTTGTGACATAGCTTAGCTCTTTTATTCTACAGTAGCTATTGATGCTCACACAATGCCTAATCACAAAAAATCTTTTACTATTATTCGGCCAATATTATTGCCAAAGCCCTGTCGCGCTCAAAAAACTTCCTCTGTTATCCACCATACTTCCAGCCAATGAACACAAACACGCTATTTTTAAAAATCAAAGAAAATTTGTATATATGCCGATACGAGCTACATACAGTTTTGTAATGATGACTCTTTGAATTTTCTCCTTATCAATACTGTTTTTAGAGAGAAAGAGCTCCACCTCCACAATCCCTCAACATGCTTTCCTAGTATATGAACAAAATATGGTCTTCAAATACAAACAACACCATTTTTGCATAACCACAATTTTATCACTT
>NZ_CADEAG010000057.1 GCF_902825155.1 Bartonella taylorii 8TBB | reverse complement strand
TGGATCTCACTTATAATGGACCTGCTGAGATTGAAGGCAATTACATTCGTATGGGAATTGAATTTAATGCCAGTGGTAAGCGCGTTGCTTATCATTTCTGGGAACATCACCCCTATGATGATGTCCCTGCAAATATGGCATTTGAGAGCCAAGAGCGCGTGCGTGTCCCTGCTGAAATGGTCCTTCACATCAAAGAGCGCCGTATTGCCGGACAATTGCGCGGTTCTCCCAAAATAACGCGCTGTATGACAAAGATCTTTCAACTCGAATCCTATGATGATGCAGAGCTTGATCGAAAAAGGACAGCAGCTCTTTTTGCGGTGTTTATTACAGGGAAGGAATCTCATGATGCGAAATTAGAGGAAAATCGTGAGCAAACGACGCCCCCAAAGAAGACCGAAGAGGCAGCTGACGTGGATAAAATTTACCCTGGATCGGTCAACATAGTGGATGGCGAAAAACAAATTACATTTTCCAGTCCTGTTGAGGTTGGTGGTTCTTATGAAGCCTTTCAATATCGTAATATTTTAAAAATTTGCTCGGCTCTCAATATGCCTTATGCCGTTGTGACTGGAGACGTTACGCGGGGGAATTTTTCCAATGTGCGTACCTCTATCATTCAGTTTAGACGGCACGTCAAACAATGGCGCGAACATATCATTGCTTTTCAGTT
>NZ_CADEAG010000056.1 GCF_902825155.1 Bartonella taylorii 8TBB | reverse complement strand
GTGTTAATTTTGGAAATATTAAAAATATTGATGAAAGCAGTATTCCTATCCTCAAACAAACGCTGTTGCCCATAAAATTGCTGTGCATCAGAGCAGACTCCTTTACCACTTTCATAATCTTCACCCGTAACAATTACCGGTCTGTTTGCAACAAATTCACTCATTCCACTAAATACATATTTCGGACTTTGAGGATTAAAATCCTGTTTTAATTTTGCATAAATAGTCAAATTTGGTGCCAAGATAAAAAAATGGCGACTGTGACCTGTTAAATAAAGATAACTGATAAAAGCACCCATCAGTCGTGTTTTTCCGACTCCCGTAGCTAAGGCAAAACAAAAAGAAGGAAAATCGCGTTCAAAATCTTGTACAGAAGGATAGAGATTTTTGATCACTTCCAGATCCGCAACTAAATCAGCATTTTTAGAAAGTTTGATATTATCTAAAATTCGCACCAAAATATTTAAGGCTTCATGTTGAGGATAGCGCAACGATAAGCGAGCAGAAATCCTTTTTGCAACAGCGTTCATGAAAAACTCCGCTTTTTACTCTTTATCCAAATAAATCTAATTCTGCTTGCACGGTATCTTTATCTTTTGGGGATTCTTTTACTACAGCCATTGGCTCAAGATTCGCTACATTTAAACTGTAATCATCCCTCCTCCACTCACACTT
>NZ_CADEAG010000055.1 GCF_902825155.1 Bartonella taylorii 8TBB | reverse complement strand
TGCTTTCAGGTAAGCCTTTTGCTGTCTAACTGAGGACGGGGTAAACGTGTGAAGTAGTGACTTTCCCCAAGTGCGGTTGAAACAACTCTGCTGTACGTGGCTCCATCTCACAACGCCGTTTGTTGCTCTTGTGGCGGTAAGGATTGTTGTGCTTTATTAATATGGGAACGTGGCTTTTTTTTTAAAGAAAACAAAGTGATCTGGGCTTGGTAATAAGACATATCTGGTAGATTTTTTGCTCCTACGAAAGAGATAAGCTTACTTTCTTCAGATTGTGTTTTTTTAATTAATTCTTTGATTTCATTCATTTGTTCAGGAGAGATACCTGAAAGAAGCGTGTTGCCGTCTGTATGGTTTTCTTTTCTTGCGACATTAAGAAGCATGCCTAAGAGATATCTACGTGCGTAGGTGATAGTAGAGCCAACCGCTTGTATGTTGTTTTTGCTCCCTGTAGTATCAAAAGGAAATGTTCCTTCTGTTGATATTTCATTGCCTGATATACGCTTTAAAGTCATTTCTACAGTTATGCTATTTTAACTCTGCTCTTTGATACGAGAGAACAAGGCAAAGTGATGTGTTGCAAGAAGTCCTTTGATAGCATCAATATATTTATCAAGCGTTGTATAGAGGCTTTTAGTATGTGTATTAATGGCGTTTTGTTCTATATTTTTGTATTCCAGTT
>NZ_CADEAG010000054.1 GCF_902825155.1 Bartonella taylorii 8TBB | reverse complement strand
GCATTAAAAGACTTTGCTGATGTTAAGGCTGGTGATCTTGGTGGTTTTATAGAAAAGGTAGATAATCTCTCTCATGAGGGCAATTGCTGGGTTTATGATGATGCATGGGTTTATGGGCATGCCCGTGTTTGTCACAATGCAAAAATACGTCATAACTCTCAAATCTGTGGTCATGTCTATGGCAATGCTGAGGTCTATGGCAAGGCTTTTATCTCTCAATATGCAAAAATTTATGACAATGCTTGTGTCTATGGCATTGCCCATGTGGCTGGTTATGTTTATGCCAATGCCCATGTGGGAGGGAGCGCCCGTGTTTATACAGAAGCACATATTTATGACAATGCTCACCTTTCTCATAATGCGTGGGCTTTTAATTATGCAAGGGTTTATGGGCATGCTCAGGTTTCGGGTTCTGCCTGTGTTTACAGCCATGCTAAGATTTATAATTATGCTGTTGTTAATAGCCGTGCAAAAATTTACGGCAAGGTTTATGGCAATGCTAGCGTGGGGGGCAATGCTGAGGTTTATGGTTCTGTTTATGGCAATGCGAAGATCTATGGTTATTTACATATTAGTGGTAATGTATATGGCAATAAAAGAATAAAAAGACGTAGCATGATTTCTTTTGTTCCCAGAAATTGTGAGGTTTATGAAGGCGATAATATTGTTAAAACGGTCGCTGAAGTAGCAT
>NZ_CADEAG010000053.1 GCF_902825155.1 Bartonella taylorii 8TBB | reverse complement strand
TTATAAATTTTTGCATGGCTATAAATACAAGCCAAGCCAGAAACCTTGGCATGACCATAAACGCGTGCATAACTAAAAACCGTAGCATCATAAGAAACATGCGCATGGTCATAAATATGAGCATCAGCAAGAACGCGGGCACTACCATTCACATGAGCATTACCATAAACATTGCCATAAACATGAGCATTGCCATAGACAAAAGCATGGTCATAAACTTTAGCATATTGAGAGATAAAAGCTTTTCCATAGACTTCAGCATTGCCATAAACTTGACCACAGACTTGAGAAAAATGGCGTATTTTTGCATCATCATACACTCTTGCATGACCGTAGACACAAGCCTCATCATACACCCAGCAATTACCATCATGAGAGAGGTTGCTTTCCTTTTCAATAAAGCCACCTAAATCTCCAGCCTTAACATCAGCAAAGTCTTTTAATGCTTGAATGCGATAAAGAGTATGATTACCAAATACACGCGTTTCATTTGTGAGTGCAAACTTCTTTTGCATGAGCACAATTCCTTTAATAAAGAGATTTAAATTTTTAAATGAGATGTTTAAAGGAGGGCGCCCCCGCCGCGCCCACGCGTTATTTAAGCAGCGTCTTTTAGTGACTGATTATCATCACAGATATCATTACGAATTTTTGCATGGCTATTCACAACGGCATTGCCATAAATTTTTACCTGATGATC
>NZ_CADEAG010000052.1 GCF_902825155.1 Bartonella taylorii 8TBB | reverse complement strand
AAGTGCAATGGTTGTTTCTAATCCTTTGGAAGAAAAGCCCTTGGGTTCAATCGCCTTTAGAAGCGGTAATGGTGTTAAGTTAATCGTAGGAGGCAAGCAAAAGCTTTACAGTTATGATAGTCAAACGAAGGGTTGGAAAGACATTAGCCAAAGTGGTGTGACGTATCATGCGCATGAGGATAATCAATGGTCGTTTGCTCTGTTTGGTCAAAGAATTATTGCGGTCAATAAAAATGATAAACCACAAGTTTTTAATACCCATAGTTCTGAACGATTTGAAGATTTAAGCGGCAATCCACCGAAAGCAGGATTGGTGAAGGTTTGGGGACCTTTTGTTTGTTTGATGCAATTGACAGATCACCCCAATCGCATTCATTGGTCTGGTTTGGAAGATGCAACCCATTGGACAGTTAAGCAGAAAGATTGCGATTTTCAAGATTTTCCGGATGGAGAATATGTTCAAGGGGCAACAGAATCCACCAATCCCCTCATTTTTATGCGTTCTGCTATTTATGCTGGAACCTTTGTTGCGGGTTCTAAAATTGTGTTTACATTTCAAAAGATACAAGACAAGCGAGGAGCCCGCAGTGCAGCCTCTATAGCATGTCGAGGGAGTGACGCTTTTTTTGCAGGTGATAGTGGTTTTTATCAGATGAGTTTAGATGGTCAACTTTTACCGATAGGTTTTGAAAAGGTTGATAG
>NZ_CADEAG010000051.1 GCF_902825155.1 Bartonella taylorii 8TBB | reverse complement strand
ACTGTTTTTGCACTTGACGCTGCTTCCTTTGCAGCCTCTGCTACTTCTTTCGCATTGTTTGCAGCCTCTTGCGCCTTATCTGCATTATTCTGAGCATCTTTTGCAGTGCTGTGTGCTTTACCTGCAGTCTCTTTAGCCTCACCCGCTAGATTGACCCCACATTGAGCTGTCGTTTGTGCTTGTTGTGCAGCCTCTTCAATTTGATTAACCTTTGTAATCTGAATACGTTCTTGAGGCGTTAGGATAAGGTGTTTCTCCCCCTCTTTCATATGATCCATAGCAAAAACATCCTTTGCTATTTTACCTGGATCATAAACTGATTTTGATAACGCAAAATGACTGATAGTATTTTTAAGATCAGCAGGCGATATAGGGTAATTGATATCCTCATCTGCCTTCTTCCATTTTTCTATCGTGGGGCACTCAGAACTTATCCATTGTAGTTTTACTCTTTCTTCTACAGTCAAAATCTTCTTTGTATCGCCTTCAGTCATGTTCTCCATAGAGAAAGCGTCTGACATGACATTAGAAGGGTCATAAATAGAAACACTCATATCGCCAATTCCTAAAGGCGATAGCTTTATCCAGCCAGTACCCGATAGAACTGTATTCTCACTAGGATCCCCACTGGTGTTGATATCATGAACTGTAACCGTATCTTTATAAGCAAGTGTTCCAACATCTCTTTTTGCAACGGCCTCA
>NZ_CADEAG010000050.1 GCF_902825155.1 Bartonella taylorii 8TBB | reverse complement strand
AAAGCAGCTGATTTTTAAGATCAGTATTTAGTATCTCAAGGATATTCGAAAGATTTTTTTATGGATGTAATTAGAACACTTTTTAAGCGTATAGATAATTATTTTCACTATTTGATTGTGCATAGGTTTTAACACACACGATAATATTTAATGAATCAGATTTTAGTGCACTGAATGCCTTGTATACGATGATTTATCATTTTGAAAAACATAAAATTGAGCAGGTGTGATGTGTTGTTTTTATGTATGCACTCTTTCCAAATACGAGGAATTTTTCATTTGAAGTTATGGAGTGTGGAGAATGCAACACAAATTGAGGATAAGTTTTTGTGCATTAATGGCTAGTAGTTTTCTTGTAAATATTGCAAATGCTGAGGAGGTAACTGCACTAGGAGAAAAATCATTAACATCAGTGAGTGTAAATGAGCAGCTAGGAGAAATGGGCAAGAATCTCGACAGTGAGAATCTTATAATTAAAGGCGGTACAGTTGAAACTGTTAGGAACGGAAAGGTTTCAAAAGGCACTCTTATTGGTAAATATGGGTTACAAAGTGTTGAGTATGGAGGACAAACAGAGGAGGTTAAAATTCGTGGTGGTGAACAAATTGGTTTAGGAGATGGGAGCTATGCTTACAATTCTGAAATTCAAGGTGAAGGTGAAACATCAGGGCAACGGAATGTGTATGATGATGGAGCGGCTTTTT
>NZ_CADEAG010000049.1 GCF_902825155.1 Bartonella taylorii 8TBB | reverse complement strand
GGGGTATGTAAATGGTGAAATTGTGGGGAGCAGCACTTATAACACGACACTTTATGGTCAAGGTGACACGCCGGGACAGCAGAATGTATATGATGATGGGATGGCTGTGGGAACAAAAGTGATGAGTGGAGGAATACAAACTCTTGCTAAATGGTTTGCAGACGATGAGGGTTTTGCATTAAAGAGCGGTGGTTTAGCGATGAATACTGAAGTTTTTGAGGGTGGGATGCAGCGTGTTTTAACAGGAGGTGAGGCAGACATTGTCACTTTATACGCTGGTGCTATTCAAGTAGTTCATGCTGGTGGATACGTGAAAAATTTGACGATTAATAGTGGAGCTAATTCGTTGATTTACTCCGGTGCTATATTGCAAGGGGAAGTAAAGGTTAATGGTTCTGGACGGCTTCGTCTTTATGCTGGAGATAAGGGGCAGCAAACGAGAGCAGAAGAACTTATTTTTCATGGATAAGAGGCCAAATTATACTCTATCGCCACTGCAGTTGATGGGTCAAATCGGACGCGCGTCGTGCAGGGAACGAGAGTAGATCGCGGTGGTCGGCGGATCATTGAAAAAAAAAAAAATGAGAGAATTTTAGAAGAACATAAGCTTATAATAAAATTTTTTCTTATTAAATGGCAAAAACAACATGAAAACAAAAACGATCGATAAAAAGAAAAAAAAACAAAACAACAAAAAAGGTTTAGA
>NZ_CADEAG010000048.1 GCF_902825155.1 Bartonella taylorii 8TBB | reverse complement strand
AACTCTCTTTAAACAGAGCTTTCGAAAAGTATACATCTATCATTTTAGATTACGATTATCATTTTAGATTACGATATAGTCTTTTAAAAGCAATCCAAAGTAGAGTGTTTAAAAGTGCAAATGATTTCTTTTTAGAATAACGCATATAAACACTCCTTTTAAAGATTGATGTAAGCAATGTATAAAAGGGGTATAGAACCTATAGTTATAAGACCTTATACCCCTTATGATTAGCATACCCATTATGTTAGCATGCTTTATAAGTTATTCAGTTTCTCTAATTTCTAATTTTGGTAGTTTTTTCACGATTTTCATTGTTTCTAAACTTACGGAAATAACTCTTTGAAATAACTCTAGAGGGTAGGACGGATTTCCAACGGATTCAACAGCATAGCGTTTGGCATCATTCACAATACCGCTCTTTTTATCAGTCTTAACACATTGACGACCCATTATCCATTCAAGAGCGGGTCTACCATTAACGATATAGTTATAAGCTTCAAGAGGAATGTTTGTTATTGTGATATTGCTGTTGTAAATAACTGTAGATTTATCCTTTTCCTTACTATTTTTAATTTTTGCGAATTTCATTTCAGTCACATAATAGAATTTTTCGGGATTAGGAATGTCTGCCTGTTTTGGATTGCCCTTTTTAAAGGTCACGGGATAAGGTTCCACATCTTCATAATTTACATGCAAATGACCCAGT
>NZ_CADEAG010000047.1 GCF_902825155.1 Bartonella taylorii 8TBB | reverse complement strand
AACAATGCGATTTTTGAGTGATAAAAACGTATCATAAAATTTATGAACTGTTATGAATGATAGCTGCTTTTCATTTCATTTGAATAACACATGCGTTATAATATTTGCATCATGATTTTCTTTTTATGCTCTATTCATACATGGTAATCTTATATAAAAAATGGTCAATTTAAACACGCATAAAAAGATGGATTCTTAAGTGGATTCATATAAAATAATTTCACACAACCTATTGACTTTATTAGTTTTTTATGCATAATATGTTATCGAACTCAGATAAACGTTTTTGATTTTAACAGCTCTTTCGATATGGCGGGTAGTGCTTGCATCATAAACACCTTGTCCCGCCCGTGTCGCAATCACCACATCTCGGCTTTCGTTAAAGTAAAAGGTCTCCCGTTCACAAAAACGAATGGCTGCAAAAATACTTTCTTGGATTTGATGAACATACTCATCTGCTATGTCATCAATCTCATCTTGAATGACCGACACAAGGTGCGAAAGTGTTCTCTTATGGCGATAAACATCTCGCTTTACAGGTATCGGTCCTCCGGTCTTAACCCGAATATAATGACGTGTCATCAAAATACCTCTCAGTGATTAGTCACGAATTCAACGACTATACTTGCTTGCCCAGCTTGTACTGTTTTGTCCGCTTTGGCATAGAGAGTAAGTTCTTCATCATAAGGGATAAACTCCTTCTGATTGGTGGGCTTAACCTCTTTTACTGCCTGTTGTTTGAT
>NZ_CADEAG010000046.1 GCF_902825155.1 Bartonella taylorii 8TBB | reverse complement strand
GAGCCCCTCATAGAGGAAATAAACAAAGAAATAAAAAAACTATCAGAAGCTGCTTGATACTTCTTTGTAGCAGGAAAGAAGTCAACGCATTGAACGAAGCATGGCGTCACGTAAAATGGCGTTAAGCCGCGTTTGATATCCTTTCCCTTGACTTTTAAGCCATGCTAGAACGTCTGAATCCACACGCACTGTTGTGACAGTTTTGGTTGGTTTATAGAATGGATTGCGAACGGCGTTTTTCCAGAATGCATCATCTAGTGTTGGAATATCACTATGATCAATTGCACCGTCTGGCATTGCAGCCAGTTTATCAACTTCAACTCTCTGTTTATCTGTCAAAGGTGATAAGTTACCTACATCAATTTCATAACGAACTTTCTTCTTCATAACGTTTCCTTTCTTTCGAGTTAGCTCGCCGCGCTGAAATAATACGGATTACTTCTATACCATCTTTATCATCATGGACAGTATGCGCTACGAGCAGCAGTAAAAAGCCATCCACAAGCCCTAAAGTTTGCCAACGATATTCCCCGTTTTCAATACGGTCTTGTTTAACCATGGCGAACGGATCTGCGAAAACACGAGCAGCAATTTCAAAACTTACACGGTGCTTTCTAAGATTACTTTTTGCTTTAGTTTCATCCCATTCAAATCTTATTTTCATATCTTATGTTAATACATTTATGTATGTATATCAAGAGTTTTAAATGAACACTGAACTATTTATGTTTTTTTGCATATTAAA
>NZ_CADEAG010000045.1 GCF_902825155.1 Bartonella taylorii 8TBB | reverse complement strand
CTTTATGATTTAATTGATCAGGGTCTTGCATGGCAAAATATTCGTGGCTCACTTGCGGCAATAGAGTTGGGGCTTGAATGGCTAGGGATTTCGGCACGCTTTCAACCCGCCTGGACAGGACGGATATGGTGGAATTCCTTTCAACTTGATTTTGATCAGTTGCCTGAACGCAAAAGCCTTGAAGCCATTGAAGCGATTACCGACCTTTCCAAAAGTTTGCGCTCTGATTTTCGCCGTGGTGTCATGGGTTATGATGTGCAAGCTGTTGAATGCAATATGTCACGGCTTGATGAAAGCATGTTGGAGTATGAGAGCGGTGTGCGCTTAACAGCTGGGAATGCTTTGTTTTCCTTTGGACGCACGACAGAGATAGAGTGCGTTCTCTTAAAAGAAGAAGGCAAGCTTATTGGCAATTGGATAGATGATGGGGATGAGGAATTAAGCTGGGATCTTATTGATTACCCATGGGACATGGCAAATTTTCCGTGGTGTTCGGTCAAAAAACATGAACGCGATATACTCATGGCAGAATGGTTTCATGGTCGCACGCTTTATCTCGTGTTAAGAGACAGCCAAGATGGCGTGATTGGGTATCGAAGATGCTATGCTGTAGCGCCTGTCGAACAGGCTTTGGATGGTGTGTACAGCCATTGTGGCAATCACTATCAGCCCTCCCGGAGGGGCACGGCGCTTCTTGTTGCAGCCCGCACAGACTTTCGCGATGTTGACGGCAAACAAGCAGCATTT
>NZ_CADEAG010000044.1 GCF_902825155.1 Bartonella taylorii 8TBB | reverse complement strand
TAGAAGAGTGCTCACAGAATGGGTATGATAAACTCACAACGGGTATAAGGTGTTATACTTATAGGTTCTATGCTCGTTTTATAAATTGATTACATATAATCTTTAAAATAATATTTTATATGCGTTTTCATAAAAGATAAGGATTTGCATTTTTTACAACTGTATGTTGGATTGATTTAAGATTATTAATAAAATCCATCTTAAAGTGAATGCGGTTCTTTTAAATGGCCTTTAAAAGATTATACCGTATTCTAAAATGATAGCTTTATAGTTTAAAAATCTCTGTTTAAAGAGATTTTGATAATCTCTATAATTATCAGTTTCTCTTTAGATGTTTTATAACAAATAAATCACATTATCATCTTTATCATTTCTCTTATGAAAATAAAAAATGATGCGGTAGCTATAAAAAACATGACAGCTATAGAGAATGCGTAAAAACAGCAGGCTTTCATAATCACATGCAAATGAACACATTGATTATAAAAACAGTCCCTATAAAAAGCTGTTAAGTTGCAAATGCGTTATAAAAGAAATTAACAGAAATCTTAAAAACCATTTAGTAAAAAAATTGATAGGTTATAAAGATAAAAATACGCATTATGAGAGCGTTTCTAAATATTATAAATGTATAGATTCAGAAAATAACGCAATCGTTTCATAAAGCCAATAATATAGCTTTAAAAGCATATAAATATAAAAGAATCAATTGATAAGAACATGATAAATATTTACACATAATGAATTTAAAAAA
>NZ_CADEAG010000043.1 GCF_902825155.1 Bartonella taylorii 8TBB | reverse complement strand
AACTGGTTGAAGCTTAAATTTGGGAGCTTACCATTGGCCGTTCACATACTAAGCTCCTCCACCTAAATACGTCGCAAATGTATCACCAAGCGAGTAAAGCTGCTTACCCGTAACGGCATCGGTTGAATCCTTAGAAACATCACCATCTATAAGAAACGTAATTTTGCTGTTTTCGTGTGTCCTGACGGATCTGCCCTTTTCTTCCTGTTTCTTTTTATGACGTGCGACAAAAGCATGAGCGTCATAAACTAATAACGAAGAATACTGTGCTAAACTTTCCGATACTTCTTTAATGAGCAGAATTACTTTATTGATATTTTTATCAAGGCAGTTCAGGAGAGCTCACGACAGAACTTCAGTCACATGTCAGAATGTCGTATGCCGTAAACTGCTTGTAAAACCCAATCAGAACAGTATAGCAGGCGGCCTTATTATCTTACTTAAAGGGGGCTAGCTAAGAAGCATACGCTTGTTATTATATCGAATGTTCTCAATTTGCATTCGATTAAACTTACAAATTAAGATGGCGTTTATTCTAATACCATCAATACTGGGCTTATAGATTAAACATTCAAGTCCAATAGTTCGCAGAACAAATGAGCCATGCATCCAAAATGCCAATTACGAGTAATATAAATCCAGATGATATTGTAGCTGATATTCACGTAATACCATCAATACTCCCAAATGACTTCTATTATCGTAAGTTTTTCTTTTCTCTAGAGATAATCACCAATGTCATAAAAATATATTTTACCATACTGTTGCACGTTT
>NZ_CADEAG010000042.1 GCF_902825155.1 Bartonella taylorii 8TBB | reverse complement strand
AATAAAATCTCAACAGAAGGAAAGTTTCCTTATGACACTAAAGGATGCAAATCAAATATACAATCGGTTGGTTCTGCCATCACATACGCACGCAGATATCTGTTAGGTATGCTTCTTAATGTCGTGAGTGAAGATGATGATACGGATGGGAACACACCTATTAAAAAGGCTTTTCCACAACAGATCAATGAAATCAGAAGACTCGTAGTACAAACCCAAACAGAAGAAGAAAAAATACTTGCTTATGTCAACGTCAAAAAGCTCGACGATATGTCTGAAGGACAAGCACAAACGGTGTTGCATCTTTTAAAAGATAAACAGAACAAGCAAAAGGTAGAAACAGATTCTACACAAGATGCCGATATAGCAACGCCACACGAACAGGGAACGGCGGTGTGAGATGGAACAAAGAACAGCAGAATGGGTTTCAAGCGCGCTTGGGTAAAGTCACTGCTTCAAACGTTTACAGCGTACTCAGTAAGACAGCCAAAGGATTGCCCACAAGCAAATATGAAGATTACAAAATGAAACTCATGACAGAGCGCTTAACAGGAGAAATAAGCCAATCTTATACAACAGCGGCTATGCAATGGGGCATTGAACATGAAGAGAATGCCTTGAGAGAATATGAATTCATTTATGACACAGAAGTCACAAGATGCGGGTTTATCCAACACCCAAAAATGAAAATGGCGGGTGCAAGTCCTGATGGGTTCATTGGAGAGGACGGCTTAGTTGAGGTCAAATGCCCACAATCAACCACGCATTTGCGCTTCTTTATATATGACGAAATCAA
>NZ_CADEAG010000041.1 GCF_902825155.1 Bartonella taylorii 8TBB | reverse complement strand
ATGAAGCTAAAAGCCCGCACACCATTATCTTATGTTGCGTCAGCCCCTATATTGAAACGGTTCGTAAGAAGTATTTTGATTTTTTGTATTAAACGGTTTTTATCCATATGTTGTTCGCCCTTGTGAAGGTACAAGCGAATGGTGTTTTCTGATCCGTCAGGAGAGAATTTGAAACGAGAGAATTCTACGGTATATTCAGATCTCTCATTAAACATGTACAATGATCAACTATCATTATAAATCAAAGTGTTTTAATCTTGCCGCTCATATAAGCTATAAGTCCTACATACTTTGTGAAATTCTTACATATTTTCATTAAAACTTTTTGTATACCAACAAAGAATAATGCAAAAATACGTCTTTAGTTTATAAGCTGACCGCAAGAATAAAAAAGTAAGGCTTGTGTGTATTAAAACGCTATATATTTTTCTTCATTCTCACAAAATAGACAAAATATCCTATTTTTCGCATCGTCGCAAAGCTCAAGTAATTATTTCTAGCAAACATTAACGTCTCGTATAAATAACCTTTATCGAACCAATCGTCTGTATTTTTTCGCATCTCAAATTATATAAATACTGTATGTAAAAATCATTCTCTCTATTATGTACTAACAGATGTTGAATATAAGTCTGATATACGATAAATGTTCAATATGGTTATTCCATAAATAACTGGTTAAAATATTAAGCTTAGGAAAAGCTGTTTGGATATCATAAACTGAATACAGAAGTGGATTAACTTATGAGTGATGAAATAATCTCACCGACATCTAGTAATGACTACGGTGCCGCTTCTATCAAAGTTCTCAAAGGTCTTGATGCTGTACGT
>NZ_CADEAG010000040.1 GCF_902825155.1 Bartonella taylorii 8TBB | reverse complement strand
TTCATTCTGCTTAACAAGACTGTCTCCCACCACTTTGTTAATCTCATTCTTAAGCTCTTTATGAATATTCGTGAAAGAACTTCCTACACCGGCAAATGCTTCTGCTACACTGTCATAGCTCTCCTCTTCAACATCACTGCCATCTCCCTTGACTGTTTTAACCTTGAAGCTTGGGGCTTTCCATTGGCCATTCTCATATTTAGCACTACCACCAAAATATGTCGCAACTGTATTATTCAAAGAATACAGCTGACCACCCGTAACCACATCATGTGAATTTTCAGCAATCTTACCATCCGCAACATTATGCAGACCAACAGCCGCAGAATCCTTTCCTTTACCAAAAGTAACACTCGTATAATTAATAGTGCCTGTTTCATCATTGTTCTTATCATAATGAACTACAGCTGAATCATCAGACTGAAGACTGTTGGAAAGATCTTTCAAGCTTGCATCAAGCTGACCTTTATTAACCGCTTCATTCTCTTTCTCTGCTGCCTTTACACCAGAAAGCGTACGATCCCCATTCGCGCTATCTGCTATACTGATGCTGCCACCATCTTTCTCACCACCAATCGCTATAACTTTTGTCTTCTCATCTCGCTTAACTAAGCTATCTCCCACAACTTTGGTAATTTCATTTTTAAGCTCTTTATGAATATTCGTGAAAGAATTTCCTACACCGGCAAATGCTTCTGCTACACTGTCATAGCTCTCCTCTCCAACTCCACTGCCATCTTCCTTGACTGTTTTAAGCTTAAATTTGGGAGCTATCCATTGGCCTTTCTCATACTTAGCTCCACCCCCTAAATACGTCGCAAATGTATCACCAAGCGAATAAAGCTGCTTACCCGTAACGGCATCGGTTGAAT
>NZ_CADEAG010000039.1 GCF_902825155.1 Bartonella taylorii 8TBB | reverse complement strand
TGTCAGCCTGGCGCTGTCATTCCACAACGAAGTGTCAAGAAGCGCTTAAACAGCCCGTTTTGTAAACAGCATCCAGAACAATATGAATGCTATCCTTAAGTTTTGCTGTTTGTGATGATCAACAATCCGCCCTCCTTGCCTTCGCTTGGAATGGTGGGATTGTTTCCTCAATCACATTATTTAACGGCTGAGGAAGAGAAGTATTTACACGCAGGTTCTGATGGCAACAGGCGTATGTTCTATAATGGTATTTTTACTTCACCCGATGAGGCAGCCCGTTATGCGGTCCAGTTGGCGGATAATGAGCATGAACCCCTTTATTTTACCTACCACCCCCAAGCTAAAGATAAGCTAGTAGAGTTCGGGGTAGCAATTTATGAGTATTTTGGGGGATGGAGTAATTCGATCAAGAAATTCCAAGATTTTGCCTCTCGTTATGGTAATGATGGGGCGATTGTTAGTGCGCATAGTCGTGGTAGCTTAACAGTAGGCAATGGACTACGTGACTTTGAAAAGCGCGGCATCCACGGTATAGCAGAAAAAACAGATATTTATCTTTATGGACCAGCGGATCATGCTCAATCGATAGCGAATGCATTATATGTCGTAAGCGATGTCAAAAATGATCATGTTTACTTACAAAGCCATGCATTTGACCCTATTAGTACTTTGTTTGGTTACAATTCACCTACTTTTTATAAAGTACCTTTAAATCTAGATGTTTCACTTTTGGAGAAAGGTATAAAAAATCCTTTATATATGACGCTGTTTGTATGAAGCAGTTTATGGACTAAAGGAAGCTCTCCATTGATAAAAGGGAGGAGGGCGTTAGGCCATTGTGGTCCTAATCACCATAATTGTTATTGTGATGCAAGTAAAGCGTGTAAAACTAAT
>NZ_CADEAG010000038.1 GCF_902825155.1 Bartonella taylorii 8TBB | reverse complement strand
CGTTAGTAGGTGTTAATGAAAGTGATCCAGTATTGATAGATAATGTAGGTGATGGTAGCATTGAGCATGGCTCGAAAGAAGCTGTCAATGGAGGTCAATTGCATGATTATACCGAACAGCAGATGAAGATAGTTCTTGATGATGCGAAAAAGTATACGGATGATAAAGTCGGCAGTGCAATAAATGATGCTGCTAATGAGGCAAAATCGTATACAGATATGAAGTTTGAAGCGTTAAGTTATGCCGTTCAGGATGTCCGGAAGGAAGCGAGACAAGCAGCAGCCATTGGTTTAGCAGTGGCTAATTTAAGTTATGATGATACACCAGGGAAGTTAAGTGTTACATTTGGTAGTGGTGTATGGCGTAGCCAATCTGCATTTGCTCTTGGTGCTGGCTATATGTCTGAGAATGGGCGTATGCGTTCTAATTTATCTGTCACAAGTGCTGGAGGGCACTGGGGGGTAGGCGCTGGATTTAGGGTAACACTGAATTAACAATAAAAGACCATTAGTTTCATGACATTTCGCTTTGCCCTTGCGTAATTAAGCAGAGGCAAAGCATTTTTGCGAAAATATAAAAGGCACACCGACCTTAGAAAATAAAATTTGGAGAGAATTAAAGGATTTATGAAAATCTTTGATGAGGTTTGAGGTGTAAAAAACTATATCATCACCTCCACAAAAGATTCTTTTGAATGCTAAGGTTTCACATTCAATAAAGCTTATAATATCTATTTTAGTTTTGTTTTTCTTTTGTTTATTTATGTAAGGGCAAAGTCTTTTTAGCTAAAACATGATCCGATAGAGCTTAGCGAAGTATTTAGCCAAGCATAAAGACTAAATTTTTATAGAATTATATTTGTTGGAAAAATAGCACACTAGAATCCATAATGATCTCTTACTATAAGAGAGTTCATTTTTTTCTTGCTATTGTCTGTCAGTGC
>NZ_CADEAG010000037.1 GCF_902825155.1 Bartonella taylorii 8TBB | reverse complement strand
CCTTCACATCAAAACTCAATTCGAGAGCAATCAAGCCTCCAGAATTATAAGGGTCTATCGTTTGGCAAGCCGCCGCATGGATACCAGAAACCACCGCAATTGCACAATCAAATCGCGGATACCCCTTCTCAGCATTATAAAGAAACTGCACTTCACGATCTGGTAAATAATAGGTGGCCAAATGATCCCCTTTTCCTTCAATTTCCACCCTCCATCCTAAACTCTTTAAAAGCGCCGTTGCACTTTCCATCGTTAAGATTTCCTCATTAGACAGAGAAAACTCTGTAAACTCTTTTTCCTCAGATGATGATTTAATCATCGGCATTTCCCCACTAGACGGCTCAAAAGCGATAGGTTGTTCAAGCACGCGGTTGAATTCTTTTGTCACTTGGCAATACAGTCTCACCCGCTTGAAAGTAGAATAATACAATGCCCAAATGAACATCGTGACCACAGCAGAAAGCAGCGTGAAAAGCGTCAAGCCCACACCCCACGAGAGTACAACAATAATATCTATCATTTTAATATTTATCATTTTCCCCATCCCTTCTCGCGCTGTTTTGTTGAGAAGCGGTTTTGATCCGCTGCCGGATTTCTTGATCTAACTTATCGATCTTTTTTTTCAACAAACGCGTAAAGATGATACGGACTACAAAGACAACAGGGATGAACAAAAAAAGAAGCACTGATATAAAAACCAATATTAATGTTAAAATGAACAGGATATAATTCCACCACTCTGTCAAATCCCACTTAAAAAACATAAAAAATGCCACTTTAAAAGCTGCCACAATAAAAGCAATGCAAAAGATGACTTTATAATTTTTGCGTGTCAAAAACGCTTCTTCAAGCGAAAAAGACCGTGGTTCTTCATCCAATATTGCATTTTTTCCATTGCCCCTCATTTTTTATCCCTCATTTGTTTCAATTTTTAAGCTATTTTC
>NZ_CADEAG010000036.1 GCF_902825155.1 Bartonella taylorii 8TBB | reverse complement strand
CTGTTGTTCCGCAAGTTCCGACTTATCTACTCTTGCCCAATAGCATATTCCATGCCGGTTTGATGGATATCAGTAATCAGAACAAGCAATTGGAAATATTACGAACTACATCCAGTGGGATGCTAGAAGTTCACGAAAACCCTGCTTTATATTTGCGTGGTTATGGTGGACGTTACAGTTATGCTTCAGATTTGTCTGCGCGTGAGTATGGTTATGGAGGCAATCTTAACTATAATGGTGTAGAGGCAGGTATTTTGTCAAAAACAATTGAAAATGCTGCTAGCGTCATCTCCTTAGGTGTCATGGGATCTTATGGAAAGCTTTTTCTAAAACCTTTGAAGGTTAAAAAAAGCCAAGAGAGTGTCTTTGATAAATGGACTGGTACAGCATATGGCAGTATGCAGCATGATAGCGGCTTCTACGTAGATGGTCTTTTCTCCTATGGTTTTTTAAAAGGTGATGTTCTTACATCTGCACGAGGCAAGACAGCGACATTGAAGGGCAACCCTTTAAGCGTTTCGTTGACTGGGGGTCAGACATTTGCCACGGGATATGAAGGTTTTGTCTTTGATCCGCAGGTCCAGGTTGTTTATCAACATCTCCAGTTTAGTAAGGCCCGTGATGTTGACAATTTTGACATTGAGATGGGCAAACTTGAACAGTGGGTAGCACGTGTTGGTGGACGTTTGGTCAAGATTCCTAGAGAATTTGAAGGAATGAATTCTCTGGCGTTTTATGGCAAGCTTTATTTTTCTCATGGCTTTGGAGAAAGACAATCTGTGCGTTTCAAAGACACTTTCCAGTTAGGAGGGTTTGGTTCTTCCCTAGAGGTTGGATTAGGCTTTAATGCGCGGTTGTCCGGAAACTTTTTGCTTCAGGCTGATATGATTTATCAACATAAGCTAACGAAGGCTGGTTTTTCTGGGGCTAGTTTTTCGGGGGGAGTTCGCTA
>NZ_CADEAG010000035.1 GCF_902825155.1 Bartonella taylorii 8TBB | reverse complement strand
AAAAAAAGTTACAAAAAAAGCTGTACGGTCTGTACAGCTTTTTATTTGTTTTATGCATTATAAGGCAAAAGTTTTTAAAGCATAAAAGTGTCCTTACGGCTTCTGTAACCATAATAGCCACACACACTGGAAATTATGGCACCAATCAAGCTTCCTAAAAAGCCCCACCAGCCCATATGTGATGCTGTTTTGGTGACTTTAGTCGCAGTGTTTTTTGCTCCCTCTATGGCATCCTCAAGATTGTCCGAGAGTGTTTCTGCTTGTTCTTCAAGGGCTTTGAGTGCGTCCTCGGTTTTTGTTTCTGCTGTTTGATAGAGTTGAACAGCACGGTTGGCGGTTTTTTGCGCATCTGCACGTGACATGCCATTGTTCATAAGACCATTGATGATATCGCTTCGATCAAGCTTTGCTGTAATGGCTTCTACACGATCAGAGAGGCGCTCACCAAGATTTTTTAAAGTGGTACGATAGTCAGAAGGATCATTTTTAAAAGCTGTTATTGCAGAGCCAATATCGTTGAGGGCTGCCTGATAGGTTTGTTTTAAGCGCTCAGGGTTGAGGGCAGGAATGTCGCTTTTATTAAGAAGGGTGTGCAATTCACTACCAAGCTGATCAAAATCAACGCTATTGTCACTGTTTTTTGCAAAAAACTTTTCAAGACTTTCGCCATTTAATTTTGAAAGAAGGGGAGAAAGATTTGTTTTGAGGTTGTCTACGGTTTGTTGGACCATGGAGCTGTTTTCTAAGGCAGCTTTAGTCCCAATTTTTGCTGTACTTGAAACTACGTGGATGGCTTGAAGGGTCATCAGAAGTGTTAACAGAGCCCAGGTGAGAAAACCATGAAGGCTTCCTGAGGATTCTGCAAAACGCCCAGCAACAAAACCTCCCAAAGCAAGGCTTATCAGCATAACGATAAGAGAACCAATGCCAAAGGAGAGAAAAGAACCTTCCAATGGGGTTGAGGAGGTGAAATCCATTTGGCTTAAGCCTAA
>NZ_CADEAG010000034.1 GCF_902825155.1 Bartonella taylorii 8TBB | reverse complement strand
TCAACAACCATTATTTATTCAATGATCTTAGAAACGATTCCTGCACCAACAGTACGACCGCCCTCACGAATAGCAAAACGAAGTTTCTCTTCCATGGCAATTGGAACAATCAAAGAAACATCCATCGCAACATTATCACCAGGCATAACCATCTCTGTTCCTTCTGGAAGAGTAACAATCCCCGTCACATCCGTCGTGCGGAAGTAAAATTGAGGACGATAATTCGTGAAAAATGGAGTATGACGACCACCTTCATCTTTCGTCAAAATATAAGCCTCTGCCTTAAAGCGTGTATGAGGCGTAACTGAACCAGGCTTCGCCAAAACTTGTCCACGCTCAATTCCTTCACGATCAACTCCACGAAGCAACGCACCAATATTGTCACCAGCTTGTCCTTGATCCAAAAGCTTGCGGAACATTTCAACACCTGTAACTGTCGTCTTAGATGTCGGACGAATACCTATAATCTCGATTTCCTCACCAACTTTAATGACACCACGCTCAACACGACCAGTAACAACCGTCCCACGTCCTGAAATCGAAAAAACGTCTTCAATCGGCATCAAAAATGGCTGATCAACTGGACGCTCAGGTGTTGGTATATAATTATCAACTTCACTCATCAGAAGACGAACCGCATCTTCACCAATGCTTTTATCTTTATCTTCAAGCGCTGCCAGTGCCGAACCTTTAACGATTGGTATATCATCTCCTGGGAAATCATATTTTGACAAAAGCTCACGCACTTCAAGCTCAACAAGCTCCAAAAGTTCAGCGTCATCAACCTGATCAACCTTATTGAGAAAAACAACAATCGCTGGGACACCAACCTGACGTGCTAGCAAAATATGTTCACGTGTTTGAGGCATCGGACCATCAGCAGCTGAAACAACCAAAATCGCTCCATCCATCTGCGCTGCTCCCGTGATCATGTTTTTCACATAGTCCGCGTGACCAGGGCAATCAACATGCGCATAGTGCCGCTTCTCTGTTTCATATTCAACATGCGCTGTAGAAATGGTAATTCCACGTGCACGCTCTTCTGGTGCCGCATCAATTTGGTCATACGCTTTAAATTCACCAAAATATTTCGTAATCGCTGCTGTTAA
>NZ_CADEAG010000033.1 GCF_902825155.1 Bartonella taylorii 8TBB | reverse complement strand
CCTGCCCCGCAACAGACCCAACCCGCCGGGAAGTACCTTTTGCATTGATTTTATTGTATTTTTTATGGAAAGAACCAAAGCATAAGTGATAATTTGCTTTAAAAATTACAATTAAAGTGAGTAGTGTGTTGACATAGCTTAAGAACATTATTTAGCTTTCTTATTGGCGGCATATTCTTGACGAGCAAGTTGGTACTGTATATTTTTGGTTAATCGTTCACTGGCATATTGTGCGATAGCACTTGCAATTTCTGGCTTGGACATCACTCTAGCAATTGACGGTCCCTCTTGTTTTGCAATAGGGAATTGATCTCCATCCGCTCTTTGAAAGACATTCCCATTCAGCTTTTTTAATTCAACACGCTTTGGAAAACTCCCACCTTTGATAAAAGCATGGGGTAAGATTTCTTTTTTTCCAAACATTTTGTAAGTTACACCGCGTTTTGTTTCTTGTGCTTGAAAAAATTTAAGAGGTATAGGTGTTCCAGAACCAATGATATCTGTCTCGAGAAGCTTTGCTGTAGCCTTTCCTTTAATATAAACGCCTTTTTTGACACGCTTTGATTGGGCTGATGTAACATCGGCAATTTGTTTTTCTGCAAAGCGTTCGACTTGTTTTGCTGCGGTGTTTACAGCATTACGCAAAGCCCAATTAAGGCGTGGTGCTTGAAGACTGGTGAAGGTATCCTTCACCTGTTGAAGATACCATTTTTGGTGGATGATTAACTTCAACTTCTAAGCCTTTTTTGGGGTAGGTGTTGATGACTTAGAAACTTTAGATGCTTTGGGCTGCTCGAGTGAAATTTCTTCTATTACTGATTCAGATAATGTTTGTATGACTTCTTGTTCTATCTGCTTAATCTGTTCAACTGCCTTTTCAGGTTTTGCTGTTGTTTTAACGTCAACAAAAGGTTTTGCCGCATTGGCGCGCTTGAGACGTGCGTAGACCTGATTAGAAATTTCAACAAATGGATTATTGGATGTTGATGGTTCAAAGCAAACAGTGCTTTTATTGTCTCCAACCACACACATTGGCTTAGTGATGACAGCTTTCATCATTGCTCCTTTCGAGTCATAAATTAGTCCATTAATGATTTTTGTTATTTGAAAAATAGATTAGCCGGAATTACCCAGAAAACAGGGCTTTCTAG
>NZ_CADEAG010000032.1 GCF_902825155.1 Bartonella taylorii 8TBB | reverse complement strand
ACTGTTTTAAGCTTAAATTTGGGAGCTATCCATTGGCCTTTCTCATACTTAGCTCCACCCCCTAAATACGTCGCAAATGTATCACCAAGCGAATAAAGCTGCTTACCCGTAACGGCATCGGTTGAATCCTTAGAAACATCACCATCTAAAAGAAACGTAATTTTGCTGTTTTCTTGTGTCCTGACGGATCTGCCCTTTTCTTCCTGTTTCTTTTCATGACGTGCGACAAAAGCATGAGCGTCATCACTCCATAACAAAGAATCCTGTGCTACACCTTCTGATACTTCCTTAATGCGCTGATTTACATTCTTGATATTTTCATCAAGCCCTGTAAACGCACCTCCTACATCTTGAAAGGTGGACTTGCTTACCTGACCATTTTCTGAAACATGCGATAATTCATAGGTCGGATGTGTAAAGGCACCCTCTTTAAATGCTGATCCTCCACCTAAGTATTTCGCAACTTCTTGAGAAATTGTATTAATCTGAGAGCCATTGACTGCATCATGCGACTTATCAGAAATACTACCATCAGCAACATTGTGGAGTGCTGTAAGGCTTTTTTCTTTACCACCAAAAGTAACACTCGTATAATTAGTTTCACCCTTTGCATTTTTATCATAATGAACAACTGCAGAATCTTCTGACTGAAGATGATTAATTTGGTTGGTGATCTCATTGGTAACTTTGTTCTGAACATTCGTGATAGAACTACCAACTCCAGCAAAAGCTTCCGCTACATTGCTATAGTCAATCTCTTCAGGGCTGCCATCCTCTTTAACTGTTTTAAGCTTAAATTTGGGAGCTTTCCATTCTCCTTTATCATCATAACCTGCTCCACCTCCTAAATACGTCGCAAATGTCTTATTCAAAGAATAGAGCTGGCCACCCGTCACAGCATCTGTTGATCTCTTAGAAATATCACCATTCGCAAGAAACGTAATCTTGCTGTTTTCTTGTGTCCTGACAGATCTGCCCTTTTCTTCTTGCTTCTTTTCATGACGTGCGACAAAAGCATGGGCGTCATCACTCCATAACAAGGCATCCTGTGCGACACCTTCTGATACTTCCTTAATACGCTGATTGACATTCTTGATATTTGTATCAAGACCTGAAAAAGCAGTTCCAACACCTTGAAAGGAACTCGCTGTTACAGCTCCATCTTTAGAAATGTAAGATAATTCATAGGTTGGCTCGGTGAAAGCACCGTTTTTAAAGCTTGCATTACCGCCTAAAAATTTTGCAATATCCTTACCGATCGTATGAATCTGACCACCCGTAACCACATCATG
>NZ_CADEAG010000031.1 GCF_902825155.1 Bartonella taylorii 8TBB | reverse complement strand
AGTGCAGCGCGTGGTTTTAATGCGATGAGTGCGCGCATTCAGGCAGGGGGTAAACATATTGAAGATGCTTTTGCCAATATCGGGCTTTCCCGCGAAAAATTTATGCAAGATCTGGACAAAGATGCCACAGGTACCTTGGTGCGCTTTTTTAATGTGTTGGGTAAATCCGAACAGGGGATGCGTTCGCTGATTGCCATTGCTGGGCGCGATTTTACCGGTGATTTTGCCAAATTGGTGGGCAATCCGGAATTGTTAGGGCAAGCTTTAGATTATGTGAAAGATCCACAAGTCTTTAAAGGCTCTGTAGAGCAAGAAGCAGACAAACAAGCAACCGGTGCCATGCGGCAATTTGAACTCTTACAAAACCGCATTGTGGCTTTGGGGATTAGCATTGGTGAAGTGCTTCTGCCCCCCCTCAACAGTTTGATGGAAAGTGTTGGCAATTTTACCAATGGGCTTATGGCGTGGGCAAATGCCCATCCCACTTTAACAAGCGCCATCATCAAAACCATTGCTGCCCTTATGGCTTTTAATATTGCTTTACGGGTTGTACGTTTTACCATGGCGGGAACTCGCCTTGGGGTCCTGCAATTGATTGCCTCTTTTATCAAGATGAGGGCTGTTAGCGGTGCGCTGAAGGCAAGTTGGCGCGGGCTCTTGGCTGCAGGGCGCTCACTGGGCTTGCTCACCGCAGGACTTGGGGCACGTTCACTACGACTTTTGCGCCCCATGACCTTGTTGATGGGCGCTTTGCGGGGGATTGCTGTCTCAGGAAGTGCATTTGCTGCCTCTTTTGGCTCTGTTGGGACAGTGATCGAAGTGGTTGGGGCAGGTATTGCTTCTGTTGCGGGGGGTATTTTTACTCCAATAGGGGCTGCGGTTGCTGCTGTTGTGGCGGTCATATTGGCAGCTGGTTTTGCTTTGTGGAAATATTGGGATCGTTTCTCTTCTTTTATGAATGGTTTAACACGGGGGATAATACGGGCTTGGGGGCAAGCCTTTGAAGCCGTTATGCGCTTTTTTGGTGCAGATACCACCACCATCACCAAATGGAAAAATATCATTGCTGCTGCTTTTGATCTCTCTTCCCATTGGCAAAAGTTCAAACAAGGACTTTCCTCTGTTGCCGAGTGGTTTGGCAATTTGTGGGAGGGCGTTAAACAAAGCTTTTCCAACTTTTGGCAATGGTTGAAGAGTTTTTTTACACAGGAAAAGCTCTCTGAGGATGCCAAAGCGGGTATGGAACAAGCAGGGGAGGATTTGGCCAATTGGATTGCCGATGGGTTTATGGCCTCCATCACAAAATTGAGCGATTATTGTAAATCGTTGCCAAGCCGCATTAAGGGGTGGATTGGGTCGATTGATGTAAGAGAGTTTTTGCCAAGTTTTTTGGGAGGCAAAACAACCATTCAACCGATTGCACAATTTGCGGTGGCTTCTCCTGTAAATTCATCTGCGAGAGAACAAAGAGACAAAGATCACTCCACCATCACACACAATCAAAATGTCACGGTGCAAGTCAATGGCGCGCGTGATCCTGTTGCCACTGGTCGTGCGGTTGCCCACGCCATTCAACGTGCACGCGCCAATGCCCTGCATGGGGGAACAGAATGAGGGGAGGGAGCCTATGAGAGATCCTTTGATGATGTTAGGTCCGCATCAATTTTATGTGGACTGGCTGAATTTCCAATCCTTTGAAGAAGAGTTTTCTGCCTCATGGGTTTGTATGGAGCGTTTTGGAAGGTCCCCCAGTTTGCAATTTACCGGTTATGGCAATGATGCAAAAACCATTCATGGTGTGTTGTTTCCAGAAGAATTTGG
>NZ_CADEAG010000030.1 GCF_902825155.1 Bartonella taylorii 8TBB | reverse complement strand
AAGATGTTGAGCAAGCCATAGCTTCCCTTAATCGTGATACCACTACAGCTCATAAGGGTGTACAACAGCTCGATGTAGGCAAGCTGGAACAAATCGTTCATGAAAACCGTGAAATGGCAACGCAACTCTTAGAAGAAGGGTTTAAATACAGCGATGAGTCCTATAAAACTATGTTTATCAAGGAACACCCCATCGCTGTGGTCGACCGTGATGAAAAGGGCAATATACTCTATGAAATAGATGCAAATGGGGTACCTATAAGAGATGCTCGTGGACAAAAAATACCTAAGTTTCATTATTTAACGGCTGAGGAAAAGGAACATTTGCAAGAAGGTGCTGATGGCAAGGTGCATGTCTCCTTTAATGGCATTTTTACTCCGCCTGAAGAGGCAGCTGTTTATGCGGTTCAACATGCTAAAAATAAAAATGAACCGCTTTATATTGTTATCTTCCCTCAAGCAGATTCTGCTATCTCAGAACTTCTGGTAGCAGGGTACCAGAAGTTTATGGAAAATAACTTTTGGGGTTTGACCAATTCCACACAAGAAGCAAAAGATTTGGTGTATAGCCATGGTATTACAGGGTTAGAACTTTATGGCTATAGCCGCGGTACCATGACATTGGGGAATATGCTGTATTCTTTCAAACAAGAAGGTGTGCACGGTATAGCCGACAACACGAATATCAATTTTTATGGACCAGCCTTTAATGTTTTAGTTGCATCCGGTCTGTTAACTTATGTGAGTGATGGCAAACAAACTACTATTGGCTTTGATGGGAATAGATATGACCCTGTAAGCAGAATTATTGGTGGTAATGGCTATACCCACGGGACACTCCCTGCTGGTAGTAACTGGTGGACAGAATGGTGGAGAGTGACCATGAATCCCATAAGTTCTCATACCTGTCTTGGAGATGCGAGTGATAAGTGTATATGGCGCTATGGCACATCTCATTTAGAACAAAAGCCTTGAATTAAATCATGGAGGAAAAAATGAAACAAACTCTAAAATTATTAAGCACTGTAACTTTGTTAAGTATAGCTGGATGTCAGTTTAATAAAACTCCTGGAGGGTATTTGAGTGCTTGGGAAAAGCCAGGAGCAGGTTTTACTGAGATAGGAAAAGCCTTGTTAGAATGTGGCATGCCAACGCCTTATGATGTCGATCCAGAAAACAGAAAGCAGAGCATCAATGCAAAAGCAACAATTTATGCTTGCATGGTTCAATCAGGATTCCGCTATAAAGATGAAGAAGTAGCAAGAGCGGGAGGGCCATGTTATACTTTTAGAGAGGAAAACTTGCCCATTTGTCGTCCAGGCGCTGTTATCCCGAGGCCCAGTGTCAAGAAGCGCTTAAACAGCCCTTTTTGTAAACAATATAAAAACAGTCGTAAATGCCAGCCTTAAGTTTTTCTTGTGATGGTAATCAACCCCCATACTTGCTTTTGTTTGGAATGAGGGGATTGTTTCCTCAATCTACCATCTCAATATTGTTCACCACTGTTTTAAACAGTGGTGACAGAAAATATCAACAGGCTTACGAGCCTTCTTATCGTAAATAAATCCATTGAAAGAGGGGAAAAATGAAACAAACCTTAAAACTGAAAAAAATCTTAAAACTATTGAGTTGCATGGCTCTGTTAAATACAGCTGGATGTCAGTTAGGCAATCCTCCCCCATCGACTTTGGCTTTATGGGAAAAGCCTGGAACAGATCGGGCTGTCATTGAACAATCACTGTTAAAATGTGGCTGGAAACCGGTTTATGCTTCTTCTAGTGATATGAATTCGTATGCAAGTGAATTTGCTTCAGTTTATGAATGCATGAAAAAAGCAGGCTTCCGGTATAAATTGCAGGATTCAAAGGGGATTTATTTTACACAACCTCCGAAAGGTGACTCGTTCCTAACCGATCTCATGATAGCTGGATATCAGCAATTTATGGATAATGACACTTTTGGTCTCAGCAATACGAGCAAGAAGGAACGGGCCATGA
>NZ_CADEAG010000029.1 GCF_902825155.1 Bartonella taylorii 8TBB | reverse complement strand
ACACACATTGGCTTAGTGATGACAGCTTTCATCATTGCTCCTTTCGAGTCATAAATTAGTCCATTAATGATTTTTGTTATTTGAAAAATAGATTAGCCGGAATTACCCAGAAAACAGGGCTTTCTAGTCACGTTTCAAGTTCACATTTTACTGAATTTTAGGGGATATTTTTGAATTTTTGATGCAATACGACCAATGCAGTGGTGTCATTAAATACGATTTTTCACATCATGTCAACAAGAAAATCAATATATTGTGTTTTTTTATTTTTTTGATCAAAATTTGGTATTTTAAAAGATATCCTTTATTTCTCTTTAGTACAACATTTATGTTGTGTTGAAACATTTTAGATGTTATATTATTATAATGAATAGCCAAGAATTGAAAAGATATCTTATAAAGCATGGTTGTACTTTCACCTCAGGGAAAGGTGGTCATTTGCTTGTAAAGCGTGGTTCTAAAAAATCTGTTTTACCTATGCATGGTACGCGAAAAGAATTAGGAACAGGATTAGTCCAGAAGATTCTTAAAGATCTTGACCTAAAATAAGCCTGAATATGGAGGTGTAAATGAAATATGCAATTAAATTTATCAAAGATGACAATGATACTCTTCTTGTTGTCTCCAAAGATTTTCAGGAATTTATTACCTACGGTAACGACGAAAAAGAAGCTTTAGAACACGCTAAAAACGCGCTTTTAACAGTTATTATGGGGCGTTTTCAAGATCGTGAACCTATTCCCTTTGGACGTCGTGATATTGCCTATCCTTTTGTTGAAGTATCTTCATTGGTGACTTTAAAAATTGCAATACATAACGCTATGATTGAAAAAAACTTACGCAAAGCTGATCTCGTACGTCTTTTAAAACTTCATCCAATACAAATTGACCGATTGTTGGATTTAAACCACTCAAGCAAATTAGATGCCTTAGAGTCCACTCTCATTGCTCTTGGAAAAGAGGTTGCCATTAATATCCAAGATGCCGCTTGAAAACTACCGGTTTTGCGTAAAATGCTTATAAAGCACATTAAGAGCAATACGCAATGAAAGCACAAGATGTGGTAGTGATTGATCTTCTATAACAAGATACTGTAATGCGGCATGAAGGTTATATTGACGGTGTAAACACTGCGCTTCTTGAACAACACCTTTTACAGCTACAAGATGTTCTGTTGCTATCTGTACCCATTTCTCTCTTGCCCCGTCATCAGAAGTTGTAGGCATTTCATCATAAATAGCACTAGGCAAGGCTTTTGCACATAGATAATTGTTTCTCACTTCAAGATATTTTTGTGCAGCATCGTATTGGTCTCGATTGAGTTCGCCTTGCAAATAAAGTCGCCCGATATAGGTACCGGAAAGCGGATTTTTAGCGTCTTCTATGGTCAGACCAAAGCGCTTAGCGCGCATTTCAATTGCCAATTTATCCATGGGGTTATGCGGTGTTTTTGCTCGTGAGATGCGTCCATTTGGTTCTCTCACACATCCGTTAATCCGTGGACGACCACGTTTTGCTCGTTTTTTTCTTTTTGTCATATTTTATCAATCAGAATGGTATGCTGTCATTAAGAGATATGCTATGATCAGCAGCCCCTGAAGCAACAGCATAACTTTGAGCAGTGATAGGTGAAGAGGATGCAGATTGCTCTTTCTTAGCATCAAGCAAATATAATTCGCCTTTGAATTGTGGTAAGACAATCTCTGTTGCAAGATGTTCACCACCGTTTTTATCTTTCCATTTACGTGTCTGTAATTTGCCCTCTACATAAACCTTTGAACCTTTGTTGAGATACTGAAGAGCAATTTTTGCCAAATGTGGATTAAAAATCACCACGGAATGCCATTCTGTTTTCTCTACTTTTTGATTAGTCTTTTTATCTGTGTAGCTTTCAGAAGTTGCCATACGAAAGTTGACTACCTCACTACCAGATGGCATTGTTTTGCTTTCGGGATCAGCACCAAGGCGCCCGATTAACGTCACTTTATTTAGCATGTTTTTTCTTACCTTAAATTTGTATTTTAATACATAAAAAATCTTAGCATAATTTGCATATTTTTTCAATTATTTCAAAAGGATATTATTGTTTTTTAACATATAAAATTATATTTAATATGCAAAAAAACATAAATAGTTCAGTGTTCATTTAAAACTCTTGATATACATACATAAATGTATTAACATAAGATATGAAAATAAGATTTGAATGGGATGAAACTAAAGCAAAAAGTAATC
>NZ_CADEAG010000028.1 GCF_902825155.1 Bartonella taylorii 8TBB | reverse complement strand
GTGTGTGTGGCTATTATGGTTACAGAAGCCGTAAGGACACTTTTATGCTTTAAAAACTTTTGCCTTATAATGCATAAAACAAATAAAAAGCTGTACAGACCGTACAGCTTTTTTTGTAACTTTTTTTTGATCACTCTTAATCACTTCATTTTGAGCTCTCTGTTGTTTTAAGATAATTTCTATTATATGCCACGTTGTTTGCTAACTCTCATGTTGAAGAGAATATTTAAATGCTCCTTGCATTATTCAATCAATGAACATTCTCATGTGTATCCTTATAGTATAATTGAACACACAAGAGACATCTCATTCATTTACGTTCCATAAAACAGCACCAATATAGAACTTTTCACCACCATCATTTTTTTATGAGCTTATATTTTTTTATCATTTACTCACAAACCCAAACGAATTAGAAAAAATCCAAAATGATAGGACGCTTCTTGGCGATGCGATCGCAGAAAAATTACACCTAACTTCCCCCGTTCAGCTTATACCACGCCAGACCAATCAAGAGATGGAATTCGCAGAAGTCTCACTGCCAGCCAATTCTCTCATTTTTTGCATGATTGGAGCTGCTAATCGTGATCCTGACGTTTTTATAGATCCTAATAATTTTATACCAGACCGTAAACGGGTTGGTAAAACCGAGCCGGATCTTATAAAAGCCGCGAACCATTTAGCCTTTGGAGCGGGCTTGCACGTCTGTGTAGGTTCTGCTTTTGCTCTCATGCAGAGTGAATTGACGGCGAATAGACTCCTCGATAAACTCATTGAGATCAACTTAACCGATGGTTTTATTTTGGAGGAAGAGGGATTGTATACAAGGGGACCATCGGCGCTTCCAATCACATTCATCCCAATATCGCAGCCAACAAACGCGTGTTAATTCTCAAAGCCTGTAATTTATAAAGCGGGACCAATTTTAAAGAATATCAACAGGGGGCATAACAATGCAAAAGAAAGATTCCTATACTAAATCAGAAAGGTATGTCATATATACCGTAATTATTTCCAGCATACTCCCCTTGCTGGACGGAAGCATTGTTAATGTCATCCTTCCCAACCTTGCTGATTATTTTTCAATAGAGGAAAAGAATATGCAATGGGTTGTAACATCTTATTTTCTGGCTACCGTGCCGGGGTTGCTGATGGCAACTTTCGTGCAAGGGAGAATAAGTATCAAAAAGACTTGGTTCCTTGCAAACTTCATTTTTATGCTTGGATCACTGGGGGTAGGACTAAGCTATAATTTTCAAACCATTATATCTGCACGTATCGTTCAAGGTTTTGGGACTGGTCTTTTGCTACCCCTTAGCCAAACCATTATTGCATTACAATTTGGTCAGACACGGGTACGTCAAGCCATGGGTACCATAGCCGTACCAACGGTTTTCGCTCCTGCCTTTGGTCCGCTGGCGGGTGCCTCACTTGCTCAGTACGTGTCTTGGCGTTTATTATTTTTTATCAATATTCCGCTTATTTTATTGGCACTCACCATTGGGGCAAAACATTTAAAGAGCAACGAAACAGCAAAAACAAAATTTAACTTATTTGCATTTTTAGCGTTTTCCATATCCCTTATTTCGTTTTTTTATCTCACAGAAGCCAGAAATATAAATAAAAACATCTCCATATATATCCTAGCACTTATAGCGGTGATATCTCTCATACTGTTCATTGTTTCTAATCAGAAAGCAAAAAATAAATTAATCGTCTTTAGCGGATTTAAAAATGCGCGCTACACGTTACTCATGATAATGGGGCTTATTGCTTCATTTCTTTTTTATAGCTTCCTCGTTTATTTCCCGTTAGCTCTCGCCATGGAAGGGAGCCATAAAAATAATCTTCTCATCATCGGCGCCGTCCTTGCTTTACAGGGGTGGGTGCATGGATCGGGAGAAAATTTATTTACCAAAAATGGAAAGAAAAATCTCCCTTTTTCATGATAGGAATTGGTTTGGTAATATCAAGTTTCGGGTTATTATGCTTTGGCTATAATATAAGCATGGATGGGCTGGGATTCTTGCTAAGAGGCATAGGGCTTGGTATCGCCACCATTGTCTGTCTGTCTGCCCCCATCCAATATGTCAATAGTTTATACGTCAAAGACACAGCAGTTATCACACGCATATTACAGCAAATAGGTGGAGCCTTAGGGGGTGTATTCGCAGGCTTTCTGTTACATTTATTGACGGAGGAATACCTTTCCCTCAATCAAACATATATCATATTCTTCATATTCTCTATCTGTGCATTTTTACTATTTTGCCTCGCACTCTCCATATCGCGTAAAGAGAATAATTCCGATTTATGATATACTTCGTTTGAACGCCTTCTCAATAACATTGGCAAATGATATAGCATTTGCCCCTGTTGAGAAATGTCAACACGCTGGGGCTTTGCGCTCCAACCTTTATCATTCTACGAAAGTACACTGAACCATCAAGCTCCTTAAGCTCTAAAATTGGTCACCTCCAGTAAGTTTCGGTGTTCGTAATTTTATGATGCCTTTGTGCTTTTGAAATCTCTAAAACCTATTGAAATATGGGATTTTCCGATAGTGTTCTTTGGAAGTGTCCACGAAGTTAAGCCACGCATTTCAATGTGGGATGATAGCCCATAAGCACGATAACAGACACTCCTACAGCATCAGTATAGAATCCCCCCCCCTAGACCATCTCTGCCACACATCATAATGTGGAAAACCGCACCGCACGGCAAATTTTGCTTTTCCTTCACACAACTCGTATGGTTGATGATGCTATCATTTTTTATCCTTGGAGCAGCCAACGGTGTGCAAAATGCGCTGATGGCAAGTTTTATGATGAAAGCTATTTATAAGCTACTACGTTTCTTTCTGCTTGGGATAGTGCTTCAAGGGCGAAGTACAGTGCGAAGAAGGTTATAATATGGGCGTCCCAAATCATGCTCCTTGTCATCGGTATAGCTACAATGATAGCA
>NZ_CADEAG010000027.1 GCF_902825155.1 Bartonella taylorii 8TBB | reverse complement strand
ATCATATTTGGCGTCACCACCAAAATATGCCGCAACCTTATTATTCGTCTCAAAAAGCTGGGAACCATTTATAGCATCCGTTGAAGTCTTAGAAACTTCTCCGTTTAAAAGAGACGTAATCTTGCTGTTTTCTTGTATCCTTACAGACTTGCCCCCTTCTTCTGTGCTCTGTTCATGACGGGCTACAAAGGCATGGGCTTCCTTATTCCACAGCAGAGCATCACCTTTAACTTGTTCAGTAACATTCGTTAGTTGATCTTCAACTTTTTTGATGCTTGTATCTAGCTGTCCCTTGTTAACCGCCTCATTCTCTTTCTCTGCTGCTTTCACACCAGAAAGGGTCCGTAACTCTTTTTTGCTGTTAGCAATATTGATTTCACTGCCTTCTACTTCTTTACCAATAGTAATATAATTTGTATTGGCATCTTTCTTAACAAGGCTATCACCCTTCACATTGCTAATCTCATTATTAATCTGCTTCGTAATCTCATTCTTAACATTCGTGATAGAATTACCAACACCTGCAAACGCATCCGCTACATTATGATAGACTGTTTCTTTAGCTTCTGCACCATCACCGTTAACAGTTTTAACCTTAAAGGTTGGAGCGGTCCATTGGCCATTCTCGTATTTGGCGTCACCACCAAAATACGTCGCAACCTTATCGCCCAACGAGTAAAGCTGATTACCCGTAACTGCATCCGTGGAGGTTGATGAAACTTCACCATTCGCAAGAAACTTAATCTTGCTACTTGTCTTTGCATCTCCCTCTCCATGATGGGCAACAAACGCACCATCTTCCTTGCTCCATGATAAGGAATCGCCTTCTACTTTGGTGACTACATTATTGATCTCTTTATGAATATTCGTAAAAGAATTACCAACACCTGCAAGGGCAGTTGCTACATCATTGTAGACCGTTTCTTTACCTTCTGTACCATCATCGTTAATAGTTTTAACCTTAAAGGTTGGAGCAGTCCATTTGCCATTCTCATATTTGGCTCCACCACCAAAATACGTCGCAAATGTATTACCTAGTGAATAAAGCTGAGAACCATTTATAGCATCTGTTGAACCAGTAGAAACATCACCATTCGCAAGAGATGTGATCTTACTACTTGTCTTTGCATCTCCCTCTCCATGATGGGCCACAAACGCATTGGCTTCCTTGCTCCACGATAAGGAATCACCTTCCACCTTGGTAACTACATTATTAATCTCATTTTTAATCTCTTTATGAATATCCGTAATAGAATTACCAACACCCTCAAAAGCAGCCGCTACGTTATCATAGCTTTCTTCGCTTTCTGTACCATCACCCTTAATAGTTTTAACCTTAAAGGTTGGATGATTCCAGTTTCCATTTCCAAAATCAGCACCACCTCCAAAATACTTAGCCAGACCAACACCCAGATGATTGACCTGCCCACCATTCACGGCATCTGTTGAATTTTCACGGAGTTCCCCACTTACAATGCCGGAAATAACTCGACCCTCGCCTTTATTGTTTGTAATATCTATCTTATTACCATCTGCTTCTTTACCAATAGTGATAAAATGTGTTTTTGCATCTTGTTTTACAAAGCTACTGGATGCTACCTGTTCTTTGATCTCCTTCAGCTGTGCAAAATTCACTGCATCAGTATCATCAGTACCCGTTGCAACTCCTGTTATCTTTTTACTACCAGCGCCAATACCATCGGTCGTTATTTTTGGACCACCTGTAATTACTAAGCCGGTGGCATCGAAGGTATTTGTACCTGCCTTTAAGCTCGTTAATGCAACATCTTTAGCCAGATCAAATTTTAGCTTATTGTCTTTATCGCCTTTTGTAATCTGAAGATTTGTACTTCCAGCAGAAAAATCTACATCACCATCCATAAGAACAGTTGTGCCATTTGCACCGCCAGCAGAGAGTTTCCAACCGTTTTTTCTTACAACATCTTCTAAGTCTCTTAACTGTGCAACATTCACAGCATCGGTAGCCTCAGAACCAGCTGCTACGCCTGTAATTTGTCTGGTTATACCCTTACTATGATCACCAACACTCACTACACCCCGCGTACTTTTCCATTGCGCCTCTGTGTTTGTTGCAGAACCCTGCGCCAAAGAAGTATAACCAAAAACGCCAGCAGCCCTATTGGCTACAGATTCAGCACCTATTGCAACACTTGTCTCAACCTCTGCTTTTGAATGAGCACCAAAAGCTATAGATCCTTTACCGTTCGCCCTAACACGACGTCCAATAGCAATTGATTCTTCGCCCTTCGCTATTGTACGTCCCTCAGGGGGAGTCGGGTTATCGGCCCATCTACCTTCGCCACCTATTGCGATACTGCTTTGCCCTACAGCGTACGCCAAATGACCTACAGCAACAGTATATTTATTATCCACCTGCGCACCATAACCAACAGCAACCGAATCTACAGCATAGGCTTTTATTTTGGTACCAATAGCAACAACATCGTTCGATGTATGCATTCCTGGTCCTTTTTCTACATCATTACCAAATATGACATTAGTAACCTCTACGTCACGTTGCATTCCCGTACCGCGCTGCATTCTAGCCATAGAGTCATTGCGCAAAGGATTCAATGCATCAATGGTCGCTGTATTTTCACCATTCTGTGCACTGATGATAAATTCTTTATATTTCTCCGCTGCACTGAACTTACTTTTCAGTAAATTATTGCCATCAGGTGCCAAAACATTCACGATAGCATTATCACTACTTTTCTTAGAAAATATTGTGGTTAAAAAATTGACATAGTCACTCACAGCGCTCGCTGTCAGTGTGCTCCCCGCTTGTTGTGCTGTTACATCATTTTCCTGATCACTCGCATCAACATCATAGTCATCAACAACAGAGATAACACTTTGCGGAAACGTTACAGAAGGGCTTTTCGCACTTATGAGAAGCGCTTCTTTTGGAGAAACTGTTTTTGAATACACTGGAGAAGCACTCGACAAAAGTGCTACTATTGAGGATAAAGAAAGCATCTTTACAAAAGATGTCTTGTAAATAGGACGAAGAAAATTCAATTTG
>NZ_CADEAG010000026.1 GCF_902825155.1 Bartonella taylorii 8TBB | reverse complement strand
TCTAGCATCCCACTGGATGTAGTTCGTAATATTTCCAATTGCTTGTTCTGATTACTGATATCCATCAAACCGGCATGGAATATGCTATTGGGCAAGAGTAGATAAGTCGGAACTTGCGGAACAACAGCCTTAACTTTCAACTCAGTATGAGGCTTCTGAGCTGGCCCTGGAAAACGCTCTAGACCAGGTGAAGGACGAGGTGTCGGCAGAGGCTTAGAATCGGGAGCTTGATTAGATGGATTATTAGAATCAATATATCCATTCTCGAGGCGGAAATCCCAAAACTCTCCTCCACCTTCAACTAATCTTTGTTCCGCACTTGCCTTCCCTAATTCAGATCCTGGACCATAAGCACGGAGCACATACTTATAAGGTAAATTTTCTAGCGCGACATAGCCACCGTCTAACTGAAAGGAAGCCTTCTCTGCCTTCCCAGAAACCTGAATAATTGAGATACCTTTGTTACTGCCTTCAACCCCTGTACCTCCCCCTGGACTTCCTGAAACAGCACGTATATGCACTGTCGTCTTTCCAGAAACATCACCATGAATTAAAACACGATCCGTTTTCTGATCGTCAAGACGACCACCCCTATTCAGATAGGTATTGAGATAAAGATGTGCATTACCCTGCGCCTTATAAACCACACCTGATCCCTTTCCAATGCAGAGTGTTTGATAATTACCAGCTTCGCTAGAGTTTGGTTTTTCAAAAACAATAGAACTATCAATAAGATGTATCAATGAAATCGATGAAACACCCATAGAGCCAGAATCGCGCAAGTTTTGATTTTTCGGTCGCGTTAAAGTCCATTTTGATCCATTCCTCAGCCGAAATTCAGCAGTGGAATTTTTATCAAGACGCACCCCCCCTATAAGCGCAGAACTATCAGCCGAAACCTTCACAAAAGAGTCATTCTCACCCTTCAACAACAAATCTCCAGACATTTTGGAATCTTGCTTAACATCAATAAGAGCACCAGATTTTCTGCTGTAAATAACTATACTTTTGGGAACTTCAAAAGAGCTTGCCTGTAAAACGACATATCCTCGCATGGGTAAATCTGTTTGTGGTAAACTCCCAAACAACGCGTCATCATCATAAAAACTATAAAGTTTCTCTTTTGTCTCAGAACTTTTATATTGCTGATCTTTGGCCTCTTCTCCTTCCCAAAAATGAATACCGTAGGATGCATCACCTTCCACCACAAAAGTAGAACCTGCAATATCCAAATCGTTCTCATTTCCTTGCAATGAAATGCCATGGGCATCGGTAACCTTAACGCTCCCTAGCGCAAAAGCGAAACGGCCAAAAGATCTGGGCATCTCTAAAACCGAATTTTTACCATGTCTTCCTATATTCTTTTCTTGGCTACCCTTTTGAATAATAGAAACCCCTTGTAAATAGACTGTCGCATCTGCTCCTGTATAAACCGCAGTACCGTTTGTAAAGTCGATCGCTCCTTTTTCTATCTCAACAAATCCCCCATCATCCGCCATTACACCATACTTCCAAAAATTTTTATCCGAACCATTATTATTTGAAGCATCCTTAATAGTGATATTATTCCCTTTAATCTTCGTCCCTTCTTTAGAGGCTTGTATGGCAACAGTCTCATCCGCATTGTTATCAGTTTTCTGATAAGTTTTGTTAGAAATGTCATGATTTTTACCATCATTGTACCGACAAAATGCACCGTTTTCTTCACATGAAAATTTACTGGTATCATTTTGTGCCACAACATTAACAACAGAAGCAGGCTGCGCCTTATTATCAGGGGCACTAGCCTGTATTTGAACATTGTGTGAAAAAAAAATGCTAACCGTAGTTAAAGCACATAAAGAGAGATGATTTTTCAATATCTTGACCATAATTTCACCATAATTTCTTTCCCCACCTGATTAAGAATACACATCCAATCAAACCAACTTGAACACAAGCCAGATTTAACACATTTTATAAAATATTTTTCGCCTTATTAATTCGTTTTGTTTTTTATGTAAATACAGAATAAAAAACACAATCCAAATTTGTGGTTTTTACAAAGGATTTTATGTAAATACAGATGAAAAACGATATGAAATGCACTAAAAGCAGTTATCCAAAATAACTTTAGTGAGTTTGTATTCATAAATTAATTACTTTATGTTGTCTGCAAATCAACACCTAGAATTATGCAACGCTCTAAAAACAAAGACTGAGACAGATCAACACTCTATAAATAGCCACAGCCTCTATATGCAAAAGTGGCATAAGACCACTGTGTATATCTGTCTAATTTACCCCTGAAATAGAGCGACTGCCTAATTTTGAAAAGATATAAAATAAAAACCAGTTTCTATCTTATCGCCTTTTTTCATTCGACTTTACAACTTTCAAAAGCATTTACAGCAATATTTTTAAAAGAGTACATATTGTTCATTTTTGTTTGTTTCGTTCTTTAATCATGTATTCCATGAAAAACGGCACACCATTGTGTAACGCATCCACGCACTTTCTTAAAAAAATATTTCTTATGCCTTCAATTCTATCTCACAATACGACCCATAAAAAAGATAAGATCCATGAAACTTTATCATTCTTACACTTAGAAAAATACAAGCAGTACCACTATTTTATTTTTGAACTTAAAATATTACGAATGCTTTGCATTGAAACGGTTTTAAGAGGCATTTAGAGCTTTCCATAAAATGGCTTTGCGTCCTATATACCAATTCGATTTGTAATATGCGAATAAATGATTTTTGTTAATTCATCAAAAAAGAGATTGAGATGAGAGAATATTCTTGTATTCAGCACTCTAAATCAAGCCACAACAATGAATGATCTTTATCAATCAACCTCTGATAATAACACAAACAAATCTCTATAAAATAATCAATTTTAAAATTATTAAACACAAAGAATCGATTTCACTTCTCACAAAGAATTGAAGAAATCCAACCAGAAAGCACATTTAAGGCGTGCAAGATATCTATATTTCAAAAAATTTAACACAAGAAAAAAAGTCATAAGTTACGCTTATGACTTTTTAAAGATTTGGTCAAAAATATGATTGCTAAAACTGATAGCGAACTCCCCCCGAAAAACTAGCCCCAGAAAAACCAGCCTTCGTTAGCTTATGTTGATAAATCATATCAGCCTGAAGCAAAAAGTTTCCGGACAACCGCGCATTAAAGCCTAATCCAACCTCTA
>NZ_CADEAG010000025.1 GCF_902825155.1 Bartonella taylorii 8TBB | reverse complement strand
GGGACATCATCATAGGGGTGATGTTCCCAGAAATGATAAGCAACGCGCTTACCACTGGCATTAAATTCAATTCCCATACGAATGTAATTGCCTTCAATCTCAGCAGGTCCATTATAAGTGAGATCCAGCATTTCAGTGGGATAAACTTGCAACTGAAGTGGCACACCAGAGCGCCCGTAGAGGTCAACATAATGTAATCTTACAAAGCATTCTCCGGTTAAAAAGACCTCTCGTGCAATCGTTGCTTGAAGTCCATAAAAATTGGCATCTTCATCATAGTCCGCTTCATCAACCCATTGCCACCACAAGTCTAAAAGCTTTTTCTTTTCTTCTTGAAAACCTTCAATACGAGGATAAGGTTTAATCCCATCACTTACAGCCGCAGAGACCCATTCCTCTGTTGCAGACCCATAAAGAGCTTCATTGTCATAAAGCCATCTTGAACGGGCAACAATGGTATCACCGCATTCCTCAATGGCTTTATTGATATGTTTTTTGGCTGGGTCAAAACCACCCATGCGACGGCTTTTACTTGCAGCTTCAAAATGGGGATTGTGTTGACGAGAAATTGTAAAAAAGCCTGTGAGTTTATTAAAAAAACCAGCCATTAATAGCCTCGTGATATATTAAAATAGAAAACGCGTGAACGCTTGCGTCCTTCAAGATCCGCTATTTGTGTGTTCAGCATCTCAAGCGCTCTGCGAAGTTCCTCAACAGAACGATTGCTTACTTGCTTATCGCCATGGCGCACCGATTGCGCTCCCGAATAAAGAGCCTCTTCAATTTGCTCACGCCGCCTTTTTAAACTTTCAAGTCTCGAAAATTTGCTGTTAATTGGTTCTAAAGTTTCACCCACAAATTACCTCCAATCCCCTCGCATATAAGGATTCATCATCGTTCTGAATTGCTTCTTTTGAGGCTGTGCTGTCTGAGATCTTCTTGGAGCAGGAGAGGGGGCATGTCTTGGTGTTGACTGCTCTAAAGAGCCTTCAATTTTAAGTTTTTCCAGACGCTCTTCTAAGATATCGACTTCTCGATTAAGGTTTATTCCCGCCGAAATCAGACCTTGTAAAGCCGCATAAGCATAGACCCTACAATCCAAGGCTTCATTTCTTGCTTTTTCGCTTTTTTGCCATTCAATGCGCTTGAAGCCTTTAAAATATTTGATGACTTTTCTTTCAGCGGTCAGCTGATCAAAATATTCTCGATCAAGGTTTTTGTGAAAATGCGTTGCACCAGCACCCGATGCTTCAGGACCAGATTTTTTAAACCGTGCCGTGATAATATCTTTTGCTGCATCAACACCAACAATATAGAGATTAATCTGTCCTTTGTTGTTTCTACTTGGACGGCGCGGCCATACTGCACGCCATCCCGCTTGTCCCTTAATTCCCCAGATACGCCGCCCCTCACGGGGCCGCACGTAATTATAAACCGCCTGTGTGTGTCCACCACCGGTATCAATACAAGCCGCCGTTATCTTTATGCCGTCTTTGTAACCTAGATGCGGCCAGCGTCTTGTAAGATATTCATCCAATTGGTCCCATACTTCAAAAGAAGAGGGATCACCAGGAATGACGTGATAATCAATATGCCAGCTTTCTTCACTGCGTCCCCATCCCACTACTTCCAGTTCTAACCGGTCATTTTGCACATCAATACCCGCTGTCAACAACACGGCTTGTTCTGGTGCAAGGGGATAATCTTCACGTTTTGCATAGAGGCTATCAGGGTCAACAACTTCGCCGGTTCTATCCTCCCATGGCTCTCCAAGCACTGTGTTGATAAAAGGCTGCAAAAGTGCCGGATCATCCTTGGCATCTAAAAACTCTCTTGCGCATTCCCCCCAAGTAAGCCAAGGTGAATAGAGTGCCGAAATATGGTAAGAACGCAAATTCGGTCTGCTTGACTCACTGGTTGGTACCCAACATGCTCCTCTTTCTTCACACATGAGATCTGTTTTTCTGTGCTCAGCATGTTCATGACCACAATGCGCACAAACAAAAACAGCTTTTTCAGGAGCACCTTTTGGCCACTTGATTTGTGACCAAACAATGGGCTGTAGAACACCACACGCATCACAAGGGACATTGTAATATCGCTGGTCTCCTAGCACGAAATCTTTGGCGATACGGCTTGTGTCACGGTGTGTTGGCGTGGACAATTTAAAAATCTTTCTCTGCACAAAGGTTGAGGTCCGCTTTTCCGCTATCATCACCGGATCACCTTCGTTATCCACACTGAGAGGATAGGCATCAACCTCATCAAAAATCAGATAACGAATAGGCATGGAACGCAAACCGGCAGCACTGTTGGCTCCTGTAAGCATCAATGCCCCACCATCAAACTCTTTCGAAAACATTGTATTGCCGCTGTCGCGTGCCCGCGCTGGGGCAATGCGTTCGCTTAAAGCAGGGCTTGCCATAATCATTGGGTCAAGACGCGTCTTTGACAATTTCTTCGCTGTCTCAACCGTTGGCATCACATAAAGGGCAGGTCCCGGACTATAATGAATGGCATAACCGCAGAAGTTCAATCCTGCTTCTGACATGCCGATCTGCGCGCCTTTCATGACAATGGTTGTTTCAATTGGCACATAAGAGGAAAGGTTATCCATGATTTCGCGCAAATAAGGGGTACGCTTTGTTCTCCAAAGCCCAGGCTCAGCACTTGCTACGGTGCTAAGATACCTATTCTTATCTGCCCATTGCGAAACCGTGTATGGTGGGTCTGGTTGTCGTGCATCATTGGCATTGGCGAAAAATTCTTCGACGGCATTGTCATCCATTATTCATTTCTTGCAAGTGCTCTAACTCTGGAGAATGAGGATCATGAAAAGGCACTGGAATATTAACCGCCTCAAGCAAAGCTGTTCTCATAGTATAATCAATAGCACCAATAAGGCTGGCTGCATCACATCCAACTTGTGCAGCAATGCTCGCACCAAAACGATGGGGAAAATTCAACATAGCATCACGGTGCGCTCTTCCAAACTCACGCGCTGCCTTTTTCATTTCTTCTCGATCAACAGTGGTTTCGCGCAATCGTTCAAGTGCAATCTTTTCGCTTTCAAGCGCAACTTGCATTCGCTCCAGTTTTATCTTGTATTCATTAGCACCATCTGTGGAGGCTTGTTTGATCTTTGTCCGCACCTTTCCATCAGGCGCTAAAAGTGAGGCAGGGCGTTTTGTTGGATTCTCATTCCAGATAGCTGTTGCAAGGGCTTCATTGACAGAACCATCTTCAAAAAGAGCTGCATCAAATTTGCCTGTCTTTATCCGAGAAACCACTGCATTAGGCGAAACCCGCATCTTCTTCGCAAACGCACGAACCGATAGACCCTCACGATGCTTCTTATTCATAGTTGCTCCTTGTCTTGATTTTTTTCTCATCTTGAGGAATGGGGCTTTCGGCGTACTAAGAAAGAAAGCTTTACGTCACGAACTGAAAAACGGGCTTCAATGCGATAAGGAGACATTTTACATATCATACTGTACATATTGAAATCATTATTTATCAATGAGTTAAGTGTACAATGTACAGTCAATTTGAAAATTCTGTCGCTAGCGATAGTTCGCGCTGTCCTGCCCCGCAACAGACCCAACCCGCCGGGAAGTACCTTTTGCATTGATTTTATTGTATTTTTTATGGAAAGAACCAAAGCATAAGTGATAATTTGCTTTAAAAATTACAATTAAAGTGAGTAGTGT
>NZ_CADEAG010000024.1 GCF_902825155.1 Bartonella taylorii 8TBB | reverse complement strand
ATTCAACCGATGCCGTTACGGGTAAGCAGCTTTATTCGCTTGGTGATACATTTGCGACGTATTTAGGGGGTGGAGCTAAGTATGAGAAAGGCCAATGGATAGCTCCCAAATTTAAGCTTAAAACAGTTAAAGAGGATGGCAGCCCTGAAGAGATTGACTATAGCAATGTAGCGGAAGCTTTTGCTGGAGTTGGTAGTTCTATCACGAATGTTCAGAATAAAGTTACCAATGAGATCACCAACCAGATTAATCATCTTCAGTCTGATGGTTCAGCTGTAGTTCATTATGATAAAAATGCAAAGGATGAAACTGATTATACGAGTGTTACTTTTGGTGGTAAAGAAAAGAGCTTTACAGCGCTCCACAATGTTGCGGATGGTACGATAGCTAAGGGATCGCACGATGTTATTAATGGCAACCAAATTAATACCCTATCTCAGGATGTAGCTCAGTTTTTAGGTGGGAACGCATCCTTTAAAGAGGGTAGTTTTATAAAGCCAACCTATAAATTATCCAGTGTTGCTGAGAAAGGTGAGGTGAAAGAACAATCATATAACGATGTAGGTTCAGCTTTTGAAGGTCTTGATACGAATGTCAAGAATGTCAATAATCACTTAACAAATGTTGTTAATGATTTTACTGAAAAGGTGAACAATATTACCCAATCAGTTCAAGGTGATGCCTTGTTATGGAGTAATGATAAAGGTGCTTTTGTAGCGTCTCATGGTGCAGGCAGTGAAAAAACAAATAGCAAAATTAAACTCCTTGCTTCTGGAGAGATTTCTGCAGCTTCAACGGAAGCAGTAAATGGTTCCCAGCTTTATAGTCTTGGTAGCAGTGTTGCAAAGTCTTTTGGCGGTGGAGCAGGTTATGATGATAAAGGAGAATGGAAAGCCCCAAGCTTCAAGGTTAAGAAATTTGATGATAAAGGCAAAGAAACAGAGAAAGAGTACAAAACTGTTGCAGAGGCCTTTGAAGGTGTAAATCAATCTTTCACGAATATTCATAATGAAGTGAACGAGCAAATTAACCAAGTTGTAGGAGACAGCCTTGTTAAGCAAGATAGCAAGACACATGCCATATTGGTTGGTGGTGAAACGAGCGGTACTAAAGTAAGTTTTTCCAACACTGATGGTGCAGAACGAGTTCTTTCTGGAGTTAAAGCAGGTGATCTTTCAGCAAAATCGACTGATGCAGTGAATGGATCCCAGCTTTATAGTCTTGGTGGCAGTATTGCTCAGTCTTTTGGTGGTAAGGCTAACTATGAGAATGGTCAATGGACGGCTCCAACTTTTACGCTTAAAACAGTTAAGGATGATGGTAAGGAAAAAGATGAAACTTATCAGAATGTTGCAGAAGCGTTTGAAGGAGTTGGTAGTTCTTTCACGAATATCAAAAATGAGATCACCAACCAGATTAATCATCTTCAGTCAGAAGATTCTGCGGTTGTTCATTACGATAAGAACAATGATGAAAAAGGCACTATTAATTATACAAGTGTGACTTTCGGCAAAGGAAAGAATTCTGCGGCTGTTGGTTTGCATAATGTTGCGGATGGTCAGATTGCTGAAAATTCACATGAAGTGGTTACGGGTGGTCAGGTTAATACGATCTCTCAGGAAGTTGCAAAATATTTAGGTGGAGGATCAGCATTTAAAGACGGTGGCTTTACACAACCGACCTATGAATTATCGAACATTTCTGAAGATGGTAATGTAAGAAAGACCGCGTTTAATGATGTAGGAGGTGCGTTTATAGGCCTTGATGAAAATATCAAGAATGTGAACCAGCGGATTAAGGAAGTATCAGAAGGTGTTGCACAGGATTCTTTGTTATGGAGTGATAAAGCCAATGCCTTTGTGGCACGTCATGAAAAGAAGCAAGAAGAACAAGGCAGAGCTGTAGGGAAACAAGAAAACAGCAAGATTACGTTTCTTTTAGATGGTGATATTTCTAAGGGATCAACCGATGCCGTGACGGGTGGCCAGCTCTATTCTTCGAATAAGACATTTGCAACGTATTTAGGAGGTGGAGCAGGTTATGATGATAAAGGAGAATGGAAAGCTCCAAGCTTCAAGGTTAAAACAGTCAAGGAAGATGGCAGTGATGTTGAAGAGCAGAGCTATGACAGTGTAGCAGAAGCATTTGCCGGTGTAGGAAGTTCTTTCACGAATATTCATAAAGAGCTTAAAAATGAGATTACCAAAGTTGTGGGAGATAGCTTAGTTAAGCGAGATGAGAAGACAAAAGTTATCGTGATCGGTGGTGAGAAAGATGGTGGCAGCATCAGTATAGCAGATAGCTCGAATGGGGATCGTACGCTTTCTGGTGTAAAGAAAGCAGAGAATGATAATGAAGCAGTTAATAAGGGTCAGCTTGATGCAAGCTTGAAGGATCTTTCTACCAGCCTTCAGTCTGATGATTCAGCTGTAGTTCATTACGATAAGAACAATGATGAAAAAGGCACTATTAATTATACAAGTGTGACTTTCGGCAAAGGAAAGAATTCTGCGGCTGTTGGTTTGCATAATGTTGCGGATGGTAAGATTGCTCAAGACTCACGTGATGTGGTTACGGGTGGTCAGATTCATACGATCTCTCAGGAATTTGCGAAATACTTAGGTGGAGGATCAGCATTTAGCGATGGAGTTCTTACACAACCAACGTATAAATTATCGAAGGTTGAGAAAAATGGAGTTGTAACAGAGAGTTCCTTTAATGATGTAGGAGGTGCGTTTACAGGCCTTGATGAAAATATCAAGAATGTGAACCAGCGGATTAAGGAAGTATCAGAAGGTGTTGCACAGGATTCCTTGTTATGGAGTGATAAAGCCCATGCCTTTGTGGCACGTCATGAAAAGAAGCAAGAAGAACAAGGCAGAGCTGTAGGGAAACAAGAAAACAGCAAGATTACGTTTCTTTTAGATGGTGATATTTCTAAGGGATCAACCGATGCCGTGACGGGTGGTCAGCTGTATTCTTTGAATAATACAGTTGCGACATATTTTGGTGGTAGTGCTAAATATGAGAATGGCCAATGGACAGCTCCTACCTTTAAGGTTAAGAAATTTGATGATAATGGCAAAGAAACAGAGAAAGAGTATAAAACTGTTGCAGAAGCCTTTGAAGGTGTAAATCAATCTTTCACGAATATTCATAATGAAGTTAAGAATGAAATTAATCAGGTTGTAGCTGATAACCTTGTTAAGCAAGAAGCTGATACAAATGTTATCAATATTGGTAAAGAAGTAGAAGGCAGTGCAATTAATATCGCCAACAAAACTGGTGCTGATCGTACACTTTCAGGTGTAAAGGCAGCGACCCAAAATAATGAAGCAGTTAATAAAGGTCAGCTTGATGAGAGTTTGAAGAAGCTTTCTACCAGTCTTCAGTCTGATGATTCAGCAGTTGTTCATTACGATAAAACAGATGGTGAAAATAACACCATTAATTATGCGAGTGTGACTTTTGGCAAAGGAAAGAATTCTGCGGCTGTTGGGTTGCATAATGTTGCGGATGGTAAGATTGCTCAAGACTCACATGATGTGGTTACGGGTGGTCAGATTCATAAAATCGGCGAGGATGTAGCAAAGTTTTTGGGTGGTAATACATCCTTTAAAGACGGTAGCTTTACACAACCAACGTATAAATTATCAAAGGTTGAGAAAAATGGAGTTGTAACAGAGAGTTCCTTTAATGATGTAGGAGGTGCGTTTACAGGGCTTGATGAAAATATCAAGAATGTAAATCAGCGTATTAAGGAAGTGTCAGAAGGTGTAGCACAGGATTCTTTGTTATGGAGTGATGACGCCCATGCCTTTGTCGCACGTCATGAAAAGAAGCAAGAAGAACAAGGCAGAGCTGTAGGGAAACAAGAAAACAGCAAGATTACGTTTCTTTTAGATGGTGATATTTCTAAGGGATCAACCGATGCCGTGACGGGTGGCCAGCTCTATTCTTTGAATAAGACATTTGCAACGTATTTAGGAGGTGGAGCAGGCTATGATGATAAAGGAGAATGGAAAGCTCCAAGCTTCAAGGTTAAAACAGTCAAGGAAGATGGCAGTGATGTTGAAGAGCAGAGCTATGACAGTGTCGCAGAAGCATTTGCCGGTGTAGGAAGTTCTTTCACGAATATTCATAAAGAGCTTAAAAATGAGATTACCAAAGTTGTGGGAGATAGCTTAGTTAAGCAAGACGAGAAAACAAAAGTTATCGCGATTGGTAGCGAGAAAGATGGTACCAGCATTAGTATTGCTAATAGTGAAGGAGCTGATCGTACACTTTCTGGTGTGAAGAAAGCGGAGAATGATAATGAAGCAGTTAATAAGGGTCAGCTTGATGCAAGCTTGAAGGATCTTTCTAAGGATCTTCAGTCTGATGGTTCAGCAGTTGTTCATTACGATAAGAACAATGATGAAACAGGCACTATTAATTATACGAGTGTTACTTTTGGTAAAGGAAAGGATTCTGCGGCTGTTGGTCTGCATAATGTTGCGGATGGTAAGATAGCTAAGGGATCGTACGATGTTATTAATGGCAACCAGATTAATAAAATCGGCGAGGATGTAGCTCAGTTTTTAGGTGGCGGGGCATCCTTTAAAGAGGGTAGCTTTACACATCCGACCTATGAATTATCAAGCATTTCCGAAGATGGTCAGGTAAGCAAATCCGCATTTAATGATGTAGGTTCAGCTTTTTCTGGTCTTGGTGCAAGTGTTAAGAATGTGAACAATCATCTGACAAATGTAGTGCAGAATTTTGATGAGAAGATTACGAATATTACTCAATCAGTTCAAGGC
>NZ_CADEAG010000023.1 GCF_902825155.1 Bartonella taylorii 8TBB | reverse complement strand
ACACTACTCACTTTAATTGTAATTTTTAAAGCAAATTATCACTTATGCTTTGGTTCTTTCCATAAAAAATACAATAAAATCAATGCAAAAGGTACTTCCCGGCGGGTTGGGTCTGTTGCGGGGCAGGCTAGCGCGAACTATCGCTAGCGACAGAATTTTCAAATTGACTGTACATTGTACACTTAACTCATTGATAAATAATGATTTCAATATGTACACTGTACAGTATGTGAAACGTTTTCTTAGCAAAAAGTAATTTTTGTTACTTGACAATTCTATAGTAATAGGTATTTTCGAATCAAGCGCCTAGAAAACACCTTAAACACATAGCGGATTGGTTGCCGAAATAACTGTTTTTCCGCACATTAAAGACTTTGACTCATTCCGTTATTTTATTGAATGTGAAAAGAAACTGAAAAGCCAATCTGTTGATTATTGTGATGATATACGTTTTGCTTTCCCAAAAGATTGGGATAAGTTGTCTCCAACTAAAAAGGCTGTTTACATTTATGGTCCACTCCATATGCATCTTGTTAAAGCCTTTACGTTGGTAGAAGAGAGCAAATATTATAAAGCTTTAATTAAAGAAGCAAAATAAGTCTTAGAAAGATCTGTCGTAAAAGTTGCTTAATTTAAAAACACATCTTCCCTCCCCGTTCTCAAAATGGGGAGGTGGTTTAAAGATCAAGTTTTGAATGGGAGCCCAGGCGCACTAAAATCAATCGATCTTGACCAATCAAGCGATAAATCAATACTAAGTCAGGTCGAATATGGCAATCTCGATAATTGCTCCAATTCCCAGTCAATGCATGGTCATGATATCGAGGTTCTAAAGGCTGGTCATTTGCTAATGCTGCAATGATTTGGCGCAAATCAGTATCTAAAAGATGCCTATACCGTCCTTTCATTTCACGCTTGAAATCACGTTTGAAGATAGTGGTACGTTCAATCGTCCGCATAGAGATCATCAAATAATTCGTCTACGGAATGAAACTTTTTTAAGTTACCTTCCTCTAGTTCTGCAAAAGCCGCTATAGTTTCCGCATTAGGTTGAAACAAGAAGGACGGAATAGCTTTATCTTGTGCAATACGCGTCATCAACACTCTCACAACATCACTTACTGATAAACCTGAAGCTTGAATAACTTGACTAGCAACATTTTGAATTTCTTCTGGTACACGCGCCTGAACCATACGACTGGCAGCCATAATAATTTCTCCTCTTGTAACTGTATTTCAATGTAACGCAATTGAAGTACAATTTCAACTGTAAAGCATTGTTTTTTAGAGTGGAAAGGTAGTTTTGTTTAGCAACCGCTTTCTTTTTTAAGACTTTCACCCACGTTTACGGCGTTCTTTTGTTACATATTTAAAGAAGGAGGGTGGTAAAACATCTTTAGCTGGCTTTAGACGTGCAAGTTCTTCATCTGTCAATGGTAGAGAATCCACGGCTTCCAAATCTTCTTTTGTGTAGCCACATCTTATTTTAAAGTTTTTTTTGAAAACCAATAATTCTCGTGTGACTTGGAGCGTATCCGTTTGCATACCGGAATATACACCCGATTATACCGGATCGTCAATTATCTGTTACATCTTAAAACTTCATGAGTGGAAAGATCATTAAACCCTACATTCAAATTTATTGATTTTGGCAAATTCGTCTGCTTTTTCAGTTTGTAATATACTAACGTCATAAGCAGCTTGCATGTTGAGCCAAAATTCAGCAGTAGTATCAAAAAAATAGGCTAATCTGAGAGCAGTATCGGGAGTCACTGGACTATTTTCAGCAACAATACGTTCTATTCTCGTGCGTGGAACATTTAATGCTTTTGCAAGGGCATAAGCAGAGAGAGCATATTCTTTTAAATATTCCTCTCTTAAAATTTCTCCGGGATGAATAGCAATATAATTTTTCATCTCGACCTCCTACAGATCAATGATAATCTACGATTTCAACTTCATAGGCACCATTAGAGCGCCATTCAAAACAAATACGAAACTGGTCATTAATACGAATAGAATATTGACCTTTACGCTCTCCTTTCAATGCTTCTAAACGATTTCCTGGAGGACTGCGTAAATCCTTAAGGTCAACCGCTTTATCGAGCATAAACAATTTTCTTTGGGCTATACGTACTAGAGTTGTTGGAAAACCTTTAGGCGAATTACCTTCTAAAAGATCTTTACAACGCTTATCCGCAAAAGATTCAATCACCAAATCACCTTCATTCACTCTTTTATGTATCATAGCATGATACCAATCTAAAGAAAAGGATGAATGTTGAAAAATATTTAGTAAAAGAGATGGCAATGACCAAGAAGCATCGTGAGGGTCTATCGGTTCGTGCGTTTGCGAAGAAGATGCGGGTTTCGCCTAATGCAGTGGTTTCTCGATTTAAGACAGGCAAATTTGATGAGGCTCTTTTTGAAGATGGGTCTGTCAATGAAGCCCTTGCCACAGCTATCTGGAATGAGAATCCAACAAAACGCCCTGCCTCACTTTTAGCGCCTGATGGAAAGGTGCGGACAAAGATCAAACAAGCCTCCACAGATGGAGCCAATGAATACAAGATAAAACTGGAGCGAATGCAAGTTGCGCTTGAAAGCGAAAAGATTGCACTTGAACGATTGCGCGAAACCACTGTTGATCGAGAAGAAATGAAAAAGGCAGCGCGTGAGTTTGGAAGAGCGCACCGTGATGCTATGTTGAATTTTCCCCATCGTTTTGGTGCGAGCATTGCTGCACAAGTTGGATGTGATGCAGCCAGCCTTATTGGTGCTATTGATTATACTATGAGAACAGCTTTGCTTGAGGCGGTTAATATTCCAGTGCCTTTTCATGATCCTCATTCTCCAGAGTTAGAGCACTTGCAAGAAATGAATAATGGATGACAATGCCGTCGAAGAATTTTTCGCCAATGCCAATGATGCACGACAACCAGACCCACCATACACGGTTTCGCAATGGGCAGATAAGAATAGGTATCTTAGCACCGTAGCAAGTGCTGAGCCTGGGCTTTGGAGAACAAAGCGTACCCCTTATTTGCGCGAAATCATGGATAACCTTTCCTCTTACGTGCCAATTGAAACAACCATTGTCATGAAAGGCGCGCAGATCGGCATGTCTGAAGCAGGATTGAACTTCTGCGGTTATGCCATTCATTATAGTCCGGGACCTGCCCTTTATGTGATGCCAACGGTTGAGACAGCGAAGAAATTATCAAAAACCCGTCTTGATCCAATGATTATGGCAAGCCCCGCTTTAAGCGAACGCATTGCTCCGGCGCGTGCACGCGACAGCGGCAATACAATGTTTTCGAAAGAGTTTGATGGTGGGGCATTGATGCTTACAGGAGCCAACAGTGCTGCTGGTTTGCGTTCCATGCCTATTCGTTATCTGATTTTGGATGAGGTGGATGCCTATCCTCTCAGTGTGGATAACGAAGGTGATCCGGTGATGATCGCTGAAAAGCGGACCTCAACCTTTGTGCAGAGAAAGATTTTTAAATTGTCCACGCCAACACACCGTGACACAAGCCGTATCGCCAAAGATTTCGTGCTAGGAGACCAGCGATATTACAATGTCCCTTGTGATGCGTGTGGTGTTCTACAGCCCATTGTTTGGTCACAAATCAAGTGGCCAAAAGGTGCTCCTGAAAAAGCTGTTTTTGTTTGTGCGCATTGTGGTCATGAACATGCTGAGCACAGAAAAACAGATCTCATGTGTGAAGAAAGAGGAGCATGTTGGGTACCAACCAGTGAGTCAAGCAGACCGAATTTGCGTTCTTACCATATTTCGGCACTCTATTCACCTTGGCTTACTTGGGGGGAATGCGCAAGAGAGTTTTTAGATGCCAAGGATGATCCGGCACTTTTGCAGCCTTTTATCAACACAGTGCTTGGAGAGCCATGGGAGGATAGAACCGGCGAAGTTGTTGACCCTGATAGCCTCTATGCAAAACGTGAAGATTATCCCCTTGCACCAGAACAAGCCGTGTTGTTGACAGCGGGTATTGATGTGCAAAATGATCGCTTAGAACTTGAAGTTGTGGGATGGGGACGCAGTGAAGAAAGCTGGCATATCGATTATCACATCATTCCTGGCGACCCCTCTTCTTTTGAAGTATGGGACCAATTGGATGAATATCTTACAAGACGCTGGCCGCATCTAGGTTACAAAGACGGCATAAAGATAACGGCGGCTTGTATTGATACCGGTGGTGGACACACACAAGCGGTTTATAATTACGTGCGACCCCGTGAAGGGCGGCGTATCTGGGGGATTAAGGGGCAAGCGGGATGGCGTGCGGTATGGCCACGCCGCCCAAGTAGAAACAACAAAGGACAGATTAATCTCTATATTGTTGGTGTTGACGCAGCAAAAGATATTATCACGGCACGGTTTAAAAAATCCGGTCCTGAAGCATCGGGGGCTGGTGCAACACACTTTCACAAAAACCTTGATCGAGAATATTTTGATCAGCTGACCGCCGAAAGAAAAGTCATCAAATATTTTAAAGGCTTCAAGCGCATTGAATGGCAAAAAAGTGAAAAGGCAAGAAACGAGGCTTTGGATTGTAGGGTCTATGCTTATGCTGCTTTACAAGGTCTGATTTCGGCAGGAATAAACCTCAATCGAGAAGTCGATATCTTAGAAGAGCGTCTGGAAAAACTTAAAATTGAGGGCTCTTTAGAGCAGCCAACATCAGAACATGTGCCCTCTCCTGCTCCAAGAAGATCTCAGATAGCACAGCCTCAAAAGAAGCCATTCAGAACAATGATGAATCCTTATATGCAAGGGGATTGGAAGTAATTTGTGGATGAAACTTTAGAACCAATTAACAGCAAATTTTCGAGACTTGAAAGTTTAAAAAGGCGGCGTGAGCAAATTGAAGAGGCTCTTTATTCAGGTGCACAATCGGTACGCCATGGCGATAAGCAAGTAAGCAATCGTTCTGTTGAGGAACTGCGCAGAGCGCTTGAGATGCTGAACACACAAATAGCGGATCTTGAAGGACGCAAGCGTTCACGCGTTTTCTATTTTAATATATCACGAGGCTATTAATGGCTGGTTTTTTCAATAAACTCACAGGCTTTTTTAAAATTTCTCGTCAAGACAGCCCCCATTTTGAAGCGGCAAGTAAAAGCCGTCGCATGGGTGGTTTTGACCCCGCAAAAAAACATATTAATAAAGCCATTGAGGAATGCGGTGATACTATTGTTGCTCGTTCAAGATGGCTTTATGACAATGAATCTCTTTATGGTTCTGCAACAGAAGAATGGGTCTCTGCGGCTGTAAGTGATGGGATTAAACCTTATCCTCGTATTGAAGGTTTTCAAGAAGAAAAGAAAAAGCTTTTAGACTTATGGTGGCAATGGGTTGATGAAGCGGACTATGATGAAGATGCCAATTTTTATGGTCTGCAAGCAACGATTGCCCGAGAGGTCTTTTTAACCGGCGAATGCTTTGTAAGACTACACTATGTCGACCTTTATGGACGCTCTGGTGTGCCTCTTCAATTGCAAGTTTATCCCACCGAAATGTTGGATCTCACTTATAATGGACCTGCTGAGATTGAAGGCAATTACATTCGTATGGGAATTGAATTTAATGCCAGTGGTAAGCGCGTTGCTTATCATTTCTGGGAACATCACCCCTATGATGATGTCCC
>NZ_CADEAG010000022.1 GCF_902825155.1 Bartonella taylorii 8TBB | reverse complement strand
CAAATTGAATTTTCTTCGTCCTATTTACAAGACATCTTTTGTAAAGATGCTTTCTTTATCCTCAATAGTAGCACTTTTGTCGAGTGCTTCTCCAGTGTATTCAAAAACAGTTTCTCCAAAAGAAGCGCTTCTCATAAGTGCGAAAAGCCCTTCTGTAACGTTTCCGCAAAGTGTTATCTCTGTTGTTGATGACTATGATGTTGATGCGAGTGATCAGGAAAATGATGTAACAGCACAACAAGCGGGGAGCACACTGACAGCGAGCGCTGTGAGTGACTATGTCAATTTTCTCATCAATACTCTTTCTAAGAAAAGTAATGATAATGCTATCGTGAATGTTTTGGCAGCATACAGCGGTTTTACACGAGAAGCTATGCAAGATACACTAAGAGTTGGGAATGTCGCACGGTTGAGGACATCCAAAACATTTGTAAAAGAAGATTTTAGTGAAGAACAGAAAATTAGTTCTAATGTTTCTCCACTGCGGTTTATTCTTTTTAATGAAATGCAGCGTAATACGAGAGGTGCGGGAGGTATTTCATTGGGCGATGCTGCACAAGCATCTGATGTATCGAGTATTGCTATAGGGAATCGAAAAGAGTATAAATGTAGTGGTCAACATGTTGAAGGTAAAAGATGTTTCTACCATGCCGCAGAGGCGCTTGGTCCGGATGCGATCGCTATAGGATCAGTATCTATGGCTCGATCCGAACGTTCGACTGCCCTTGGGCATGCTGCAGGAGCAGAGAGTCAGTATGGTACTGCTATCGGTTCATTTAGTAAGGCGTTGGTACAGAGCGGTATTGCTCTGGGATACGGTGCTGAATCTGATATCGCTGCTGGTTCTATAGGTTATGATCCTGAAACAGGTCAGCAATCAAAGCAGGGAGATTATGTATGGAAAAGCACGCAAGGTGCAGCCAGTGTTGGCGATATTAAGAGTAAATATACACGCCAAATTGTAGGTGTTGCAGCTGGTACTCAAGATACAGATGCCGTGAATGTTGCGCAGCTGAAAAAACTAAAAATCTTTGCAGAAAAAGGCTGGACATTATCCGTTGGCGGTACAGATCCTACAAATGTTGGTATGGGGAACGAAGTAGATTTTTCAGCTGGAAGTAACAATTTTACGATTACAAAAGGCAAAGACGATAATAAGGTCACATTTGATTTAGCTAAGACCCTTACAGTCGATAAAATACAAACAGGAAACAACACCTTAGACGCAACAGGTTTAGTGATTAAAGATGGTCCGAAAATAACAACCACTGGTATAGATGCTGGAAGTAAAAAGATAACAGGGGTGGACAAGGGTACTAGTGCCAATGATGCAGTGAATTTTGCACAGCTGGAGGAGATCAAAGAACAAGTAGCATCCAGTAGCTTTGTAAAACAAGATGCAGAGACGCATCTTATCACCATTGGTAAAGATGCAGATGGTAATAAGATAGATATTGTAAACAATAAAGGTGAGAATAGAGTTATTTCCGGCATAGCGAATGGAGCCATTTCTGATGCTTCCACTGAAGCAATGACAGGTCAACAATTGCATCAGTTTGGCACCAGCATAGCTGGCTATTTTGGCGGTGACGCCAAATATGAGAATGGCCAATGGACCGCTCCAACCTTTAAGGTTAAAACTGTTAACGGTGATGGTGCAGAAGCTAAAGAAACAGTCTATCATAATGTAGCTGATGCCCTTGCAGGTGTTGGTAATTCTATTACGGATATTCATAAAGAAATTAAAAATGAGATTACGAATGTAGTCACTAAAGTAGAAGGCGATTCTTTATCGTGGAGCAAGGAGACCAATGCGTTTGTAGCCCATCATGCAGAGAAAGGGGCTGGAGAAGACCCAGTGAAACCAGTGAACAGCAAGATTACGTTTCTTGCGAATGGTGATGTTTCTACTGGTTCAACAGATGCTATAAATGGTTCCCAGCTTTATTCACTAGGTGATACATTTGCGGCATATTTTGGCGGTGGAGCTAAATATGAGGATGGCAAATGGACACCTCCTAGCTTTAAGGTTAAAACTGTTAACGGTGATGGTACAGAAGGTGAGAAAACAGTCTACGATGTAGCGACTGCCCTTGCAGATGTTGGAAATTCTTTCACGAATATTAAAAATGAGATTACGAATGTAGTCACCAAAGTAGAAGGTGATTCCTTATCGTGGAGCAAGGAGGCCAATGCGTTTGTAGCCCGTCATGCAGAGAAAGGGGCTGAAGAAGACCCAGTGGAACCAGTGAACAGCAAGATTAAGTTTCTTGCGAATGGTGATGTTTCTACTGGTTCAACAGATGCTATAAATGGTTCCCAACTTTTTGAGACGAATAATAAGGTTGCGGCATATTTTGGCGGTGACGCCAAATATGATAAAGGAGAATGGAAAGCTCCAAGCTTTAAGATTAAAACTGTCAATTCTGATGGTAAAGAGGATGAACAAAGCTATAAAACTGTAGCGGAAGCTTTTGCTGGTGTTGGTAGTTCTTTCACGAATATTAAGAATAACATCAGCAAAGAGATTAATAATGTTAAAGGTGATTCCTTATTGTGGAATGATACAGCCGATGCGTTTGTGGCTCGTCATGAACATAAACGGAGCACAGAAGAAACAGGTAAAGCCGTAAGGACACAAGAAAACAGTAAAATTACATTTCTTGCAAATGGTGATGTTTCACCAACTTCAACGGATGCTGTTACGGGTAAGCAGCTTTATTCACTAAGTGATACATTTGCGAAGTATTTAGGTGGTGGAGCCAAATATGAGAATGGTCAATGGACCGCTCCAGAATTTAAGGTTAAAACTGTTAACGGTGATGGTACAGAAGCTAAAGAAACAGTCTACTATGATGTAGCGTCTGCCCTTGCAGATGTTGGTAATTCTTTCACGAATATTAAAAATGAGATTACGAATGTAGTCACCAAAGTAGAAGGCGATTCCTTATCGTGGAGTAAGGAATATGGTGCGTTTGTGGCTCGTCATGAACATAAACAGAGCACAGAAGAAACAGGTAAAGCCGTAAGGATACAAGAAAACAGCAAGATTAAGTTTCTTGCGAATGGTGATGTTTCTACTGGTTCAACCGATGCTATAAATGGTTCTCAGCTTTACTCTATGAGCAATACGCTTGCGACGTATTTAGGAGGTGGAGCAGGTTATGATGATAAAGGAGAATGGAAAGCTCCAAGCTTTAAGATTAAAACTGTTAAGGATGATGGTAAAGAGGATGAACAAAGCTATACAACTGTAGCGGAAGCTTTTGCTGGTGTTGGTACTAGTATCACGAAAGTTCAAAATAAATTTACTGAGCAAGTTAATAATGTGGTTCAAAAAGTAGAAAGCGAGAGCTTTGTTCAGCAAGATAAAACAACGAATCGTCTTACTATTGGTGCTAAAACAGGTGGCACTGAGATCAATATAGCAAATAGCGCGCATGCGGATCGTACGCTTTCTGGTGTAAAGAAAGCAGAGAAAGAGAATGAAGCGGTTAATAAAGGTCAGCTTGATGCAAGCTTGAAGGAACTTTCTACCAGCCTTCAGTCTGATGATTCAGCTGTAGTTCATTACGATAAGAACGATGATGAAAAAGGCGCTATTAATTATACAAGTGTGACTTTTGGCAAAGGAAAGAATTCTGCTCCTGTTGGTCTGCATAATGTTGCGGATGGTACGCTTGCTCAAGGTTCGCATGATGTGGTTACGGGTGGTCAGATTCATACGATCGGTAAGGATATTGCAAAATTTTTAGGCGGTAATGCAAGCTTTAAAAACGGTGCTTTCACTGAGCCAACCTATGCAACACATAGCATTAGAACAAATGGTGAAGTAGGCGCATCAGGAAATGTTCACCATGATGTTGGTTCAGCTCTTTCGGCGCTTGATTATAGCCTTGGGAATGTGAATACTCGTATAACGAATACGATCAATGATTTTAATCAAAAAATAACGGATAGTTCTCAACATATTGAGAAAGACGCCTTGTTATGGAACGAAGGAGCTCATGCCTTTGTCGCGCGTCATGAAAAGAGTACAGAAGAAAAGGGCAGATCTGTCAGGACACAAGAAAACAGCAAAATTACATTTCTTTTAGATGGTAATGTTTCTGAGGGTTCAACGGATGCAGTTACGGGTAATCAGCTCTATTCTTTGAATAATAGATTTGCGACGTATTTTGGAGGTGGTGCGGGCTATGATAAGGAAGGGAACTGGAAAGCACCGAGTTTTAAGGTTAAAACTATTAACGATGATGGTACAGAAGGTGAAGAAACAGTCTACAATGATGTAGCGTCTGCCCTTGCAGGTGTTGGTAATTCTTTCACGAATATTAAAAATGAGATTACGAATGTAGTCACCAAAGTAGAAGGTGATTCCTTATCGTGGAGTAAGGAAGATGGTGCGTTTGTTGCCCATCATGGAGAGGGAGATGCAAAGACAAGTAGCAAGATTAAGTTTCTTGCGAATGGTGAAATTTCATCAACCTCCACGGATGCAGTTACGGGTAATCAGCTTTACTCGTTGGGCGATAAGGTTGCGTCATATTTTGGTGGTGACGCCAAATACGAGAATGGCCAATGGACCGCTCCAACCTTTAAGGTTAAAACTGTTAACGGTGATGGTGCAGAAGCTAAAGAAACAGTCTATCATAATGTAGCGGATGCGTTTGCAGGTGTTGGTAATTCTATCACGAATGTTAAGAATGAGATTACGAAGCAGATTAATAATGAGATTAGCAATGTGAAGGGTGATAGCCTTGTTAAGAAAGATGCCAATACAAATTATATTACTATTGGTAAAGAAGTAGAAGGCAGTGAAATCAATATTGCTAACAGCAAAAAAGAGTTACGGACCCTTTCTGGTGTGAAAGCAGCAGAGAAAGAGAATGAGGCGGTTAACAAGGGACAGCTAGATACAAGCATCAAAAAAGTTGAAGATCAACTAACGAATGTTACTGAACAAGTTAAAGGTGATGCTCTGCTGTGGAATAAGGAAGCCCATGCCTTTGTAGCCCGTCATGAACAGAGCACAGAAGAAGGGGGCAAGTCTGTAAGGATACAAGAAAACAGCAAGATTACGTCTCTTTTAAAAGGAGAAGTTTCTAAGACTTCAACGGATGCTATAAATGGTTCCCAGCTTTTTGAGACGAATAATAAGGTTGCGGCATATTTTGGCGGTGACGCCAAATATGATAAAGGAGAATGGAAAGCTCCAAGCTTTAAGATTAAAACTGTCAATTCTGATGGTAAAGAGGATGAACAAAGCTATAAAACTGTAGCGGAAGCTTTTGCTGGAGTGGGTACTAGTATCACGAAAGTTCAGAATAAATTTACTGAGCAAATTAATAATGTGGTTCAAAAAGTAGAAAGCGAGAGCTTTGTTCAGCAGGATAAAGCAACGAATCGTCTTACTATTGGTGCTAAAACAGGTGGCACTGAGATCAATATAGCAAATAGCGCGCATGCGGATCGTACGCTTTCTGGTGTAAAGAAAGCAGAGAAAGAGAATGAAGCGGTTAATAAAGGTCAGCTTGATGCAAGCTTGAAGGAACTTTCTACCAGCCTTCAGTCTGATGATTCAGCTGTAGTTCATTACGATAAGAACGATGATGAAAAAGGCGCTATTAATTATACAAGTGTGACTTTTGGCAAAGGAAAGAATTCTGCTCCTGTTGGTCTGCATAATGTTGCGGATGGTACGCTTGCTCAAGGTTCGCATGATGTGGTTACGGGTGGTCAGATTCATACGATCGGTAAGGATATTGCAAAATTTTTAGGCGGTAATGCAAGCTTTAAAAACGGTGCTTTCACCGAGCCAACCTATGAATTATCTTACATTTCTA
>NZ_CADEAG010000021.1 GCF_902825155.1 Bartonella taylorii 8TBB | reverse complement strand
TTGAAGAAGAGTTTTCTGCCTCATGGGTTTGTATGGAGCGTTTTGGAAGGTCCCCCAGTTTGCAATTTACCGGTTATGGCAATGATGCAAAAACCATTCATGGTGTGTTGTTTCCAGAAGAATTTGGGGATCGTGTAGCCATTGACGCCATCACCAGAACCATTCGCAGAGCCAAACCTGTTCAGATGCTTCGTTGGATCAATGATACCACCTATAGTGTCCTTCTCCATGGACCCGTGGTGATCACCAGTGTCAGTAAAGACCACGACTATATCAGTCGCTCTGGTCAATCCCAGCGCATTCGCTATTCCATTAGTCTTTTGCCCTTTTTTGGTGGGGGAAAACCCCAAGGATATACACAATGAAGATACCAGCAAAGCATGTTGTTGTAGAGCTAGAGGATATGAGTCTTGATCTGATCTGCTTTCACCATGCCATGGCAGTGTTGGGAGACCGCATCCAAGTTGGGGCACTAAAAGGCTATTTAGAAGCCACCTTGGAAGCCAATCCAGAGATTGCCAAATATGGTGTGCTTTTACCACGGGGCTTAAAGGTTACTCTGCCTGAATTTATGTTGTCTAATCCCCAAAGCATGGTGAAGCGGCTATGGGATTAATGCGCACACATCCTTTTATTGTGGTCAAGGCGGGAGACAAACCTGTTCATGAGGTTTTTTACCAGCGTCTTTTAACTGCAACCATCACCGATCATGCCGGTAATGAAGCCGATACATTTGAAGCAGAGTTTGATGATGGTGGCAATGACTTAGAGGTTCCGCAAACGGGCAACGCGCTGCAGGTGATTTTTGGCTATGAGAACAGCATCAGTGCTTTTATGGGGCGCTTTGTTGTCGAATCGGTTGTGAGTTCAGGGAGCAGCGATGGAGAGATCTTGCGCCTTTGTGGCAAGAGTGCCTCGATGCGTAAAGAGCTCAAAGAACAGGCGAGTGAGCATTTTGATCACAAAACTGTTGGGGAGATTGTTGAGACACTCGCCAAACGCCATGGCTATCAAGCAAAGGTCAGTCCCCAGTTTAGCAAACAAACTTTGCCTTATGTGATTCGTACGGATCAATCGGCTGTTGATTTTTTAACCCGCCTTGCTGAGCGCATGCGGGCACGTTTTTTAATCAAGGACAATAAGTTTTTATTTTTAAGCGGAGACAATTTACCAGCCCTCGACATTCATAAACATGACTGTTCCAGCTGGGAATTTACCCTTGAGCCACGCACGCAATATGGCACCATTGAAGCTGCTTATTTTGATCGCTCAAAAGGGCAACAATACCAAGTCAGGCATCAGACAGGTTTTAGCGGTCCCGTGCGGCGTCTGCGTGGTTGTTACACTTGTAAAGAAGAAGCACAAGCTGCTGCTGCCTCAGAATCAGACCGACTTTGCCGTGCTGTGGGCAGTGGTTCTTTGACCCTTGCGGGGCGACCAGAAATCATGGCCGACCAACCTCTTTTATTGCAAGGGTTTCGTGGGCAAATCAATGGTCCATGGAAAGCTTCCACTGTCACCCACTGCTATGAGAAGCAAAGCGGATACACCACAGAAATTACACTCGAAGCTCCAAACAAGGGAAAAGAAAACAGCGAAGAATAGAGGCTGTTAGGAACAGATCATAAAAGAGGCTTTAAATACCCTTTGAAAGGTCTTTGAAGATCCTTTGAGAACCCCTTAAAAATCCTTTGAAAAAAAATAAATTGGTACAAAACCTAGTGTCAAAATATACAAAACCCGCCGATGTAGTTTGACAGTAGGTTTTGTACTAAGTGGGAAAAGGTGGGATTAGGTAGGAATACGTGGTAATTTGTTGTTTTTATGTACAATTTTTACCATTAAATGCGCGTTTTGTCAAAATAGATTTTGACACCTAAAATTGCGAAAATTAGCGAAAATCAGAAAAAAGTGCGTTTTCATGGTGAAAATGAGAGAAGGCTTTGAAAGGTCTTTGAAAACTCTGTGAAAAATTTTGAAAAGTCTGTGAAAGCCCAGAAAACCGCCTTTGAAGCCCCTTTAAAAAAATCAATCCAAAAGTTCAATTGACTCCAAAATCAGCCAAAAATAACCAAAAAAGCAAAAAAGATATGCGCCATATGGCGCGTTTCTATTTTTTGTAAAAATAATTATTTAAAAACAATGTGTTATTTAAGTTTTTTAATGTAAAGAGAAACGCGCTTGTGTTTTTCATTTTAAAGTAGCATTAAGCCGAATTTTGTGCAGCTTTGGAGTGTTCTTTTTCAGCCTCTATTTGACGCTTTAAATGCAATTTTAGAAGAGGCAAGGTGAGCTCTATTTCTTCCGTGTCGTTAATGTCTTGAACAAGCTCTTGCAGTTTTTTATAAAGTTCCGCCGCGAGTTCCGCTATATCTTCAGGAGGGAGTTTTATTTTAGCATCGCGATAGGTTGTATAAGCTATGCGACCAAGCTTTTTCATGAGACCAGCAGGAATGGTGGGTGCTTTAAAACCTGCTGCTTTCGCTTTTGCCATGTCACTAAACATTTCACCTTCACCCGTAACGAGCCAATGAGGATTAATGTTATAGGCCGTATAATAGGCGTTAATTATTGAGCATGTTGGTTCGTGTGCTCCAATTTCATAATTGGCAAGGGTATTGCGTTGTAAATTAAGGCGTTGCGCAAAAATGCCCCGTTCTTCGTTTCCGAGCATTCGTCGTATTTCACGCAATCGTTTTGCTAGTTCTGTTGTAGGTTCTTTTTCAGGACGTGCCAAAAATGCTCCTTATTTATATTGAGGTTTGTTTTAAATTACAGGATTTTAAAAAGAGATTCCCCCATTCATTTTAGAGTAGCATTAAGCCGAATTTTGTGCAGCTTTGGAGTGTTCTTTTTCAGCTTCTATTTGACGCTTTAAATGAATTTTAAGAAGAGAGAAAGTTGCTTCGACCTCTTCCATGTCATTGATGTCTTGAACAAGCTCTTGCAGTTTTTTATAAAGTTCCGCCGCGAGTTCCGCTATATCTTCAGGGGGGAGTTTTATTTTAGCATCGCGATAGGTTGTATAAGCTATGCGACCGAGCTTTTTCATGAGTCCAGTAGGGATGGTAGGCGCTTTAAAACCTGATGTTTTCGCCTTTGCCATGTCACTAAACATCTCACCTTCGCCAGTGAGAAGCCAATGAAAGTCTACGCCATAAATTTTATGATAGGCAATTACGATAGATGCTGGTGGTTCATTTACACCGAGCTCATAATTTGCGAGCGTACCTTTTGCTAAATCAAGAGTTTTTGCAAAAGCGCCGCGTTCTTCATTTCCAAGCATTTTTCTTATGTCACGTAGGCGTTTTGCCAATGGTGTTTTTGGTTCTGAATCGGGACGTGCCAAAAAAATACCTCATAAATTCATTTTTTATGTTTACAAAGCATAAAAAATGAATTAACTACATATTACCGCCCGATATAGAGGGCAGATATTTTACAATTAACCCCACAAAAAACGGATGTGGGAGCATCCGTTTGAAGCAGGAGCGAAACTTATGACTATCACACAAGTATGGGATCGCCATAGTATTTTAGCTGAGCTACGCCGCCGTAATATGACCTTGGCGGAGCTCGCGAAAGCTTATCAACTCTCGTCATCCAGTGTTCAACACATTTGGACACGGTCTAACGAGAAAGCCGAACGTGCTATTGCCGATTTTATCGGTTTGCCCGTTGAGCAAGTATTTAGTGACCGCTACCCCAAAAGTCGCCGTCGCATTTTTAAAGCAGCAAAACATGCCAACACAGATTCGCGTGCGCAATCTGCTTTGCGCGGTAATGCTGCTTGAATTTCGTTACACGGCTTTGCGTTTTTGCGCATTTGCCATGAGTTTAAATACCATAAGATAAAAAGGTTTATCAATGTCTAAAGATCAATACGAAATAGGCAAGATAAATTGCAGAGAGTTGCATCATAGAACAGCCGTTTGGACGGGTTGGTTCTGGCGATTAGATGGTGGTCATATTGTTTTTATAGGGGGTGGTTATGGTTGCTGCTTGTAATTTATGGACCCCAGATGTCAGAAACGATATCGTTAATCCTTATTCAGAAGTTGAACGTTTACAGGTGATGCTTTCCTGTTCTTTAAAAGCCGTGAGTAGTGGATTTAAGCATCTGCCAATCCGGTATATTATTGACCCTCCGCATGGCTTATTTGATGCGGCGTTAGCACGACAGATTGTTATTCATATTTTGCATTATCAGTTTGAGGTGCCACGGCGGCGTATTGTTGCGATACAGGCACGGCAGCGGACTTCTATTTCTCTATCACTGCAAGTGATTAACCGGCGTTTGGAAGAACCCGTTTTTGCGAAAGCTTATCGAAGATGGGCAGGGCGTGCGATGGATTTATTCTTTAAAGAGATCAGAAAGGCGGCGGCGTGATGGCACAGTTTCAAAAGCTTGCTCTTGATGTGATTGTGGTGCCGGAGCGTATACGCCCTGTGGATGATGAGCATGCCAAGGCACTTGCACAATCAATGGCGCGGGAGGGATTGATGAATCCCATTACGGTGCGCCATACCCCCAATGCTAAAGAGGGCAATTATACGCTTATAGCTGGTGCGCATCGGCTTCGTGCTGCGGAGCTTTTGGGTTATAGTGACATTGATGCCGTTGTGGTGCAGGCTGATAAGGATAATGCCGCGCTTTTAGAAGTAGCAGAGAATTTGTTTCGCAATGAACTGTCAGTGATTGACCGCGCCTTGTTTGTCCAGACTTACCGCGAATTGTGGGAAAAGAAGTATGGGGAGATTCAACGTGGTGGTGACCATGGTAATCAATATACAAAGGACAAAATGGCAAAGGGTAAAGTTTACCCTTTGCCAAAAGATGGTTCTTCAGAGCATAATGAAACTAGGTGTGAAGGAGACAAAGTGGCAAAGGGACAAGTTGTCCCTTTGCCAAAAGATAGTTCTTCAAAGCATAACGAAACTGGGTGTGAAGGGGATAAAGTGGCAAAGGTGCAAGTTGCACCTTTGCCAAATGATGGTGACTTGAATGGCAAAATGCAAAGTTTGCACTTTGCCAAACATGTAGCAGATCGTATTGGTTTATCGAAGGAGTCGGTGAAACTCCTCAATCGCATTTCCCAGCATTTACAGCCGGAGTTGCGGTCGGTTTTGCGGGGGACGGCATTGGCAGATAATCAAGCGCAGTTGTTGAAATTAGCGAAGATGGAGCCGGTTGCGCAACGGCGTGTGGCAATTGCTTTGCAACAGGTTGAGGGGGATTTACGGCGGGCTGTTGATTTGGTCAATGGGATTAATACACCTCCGCAAATTAATGAGCAGGAACGGATTTTTGCTCAATTATTAGGGGTGTGGCAGAGAGCAGATGCGCAGACAAAGGCGCGGTTTTGTGATTATCTTGCAAGAGAACAAGGGGAGGAGCAGGCATGAAGAGGCATGGTTCCGGGCAGCTTGATTTTTTCCAAAAGCCGGTTTTTCCCTGCCGCGAACCCGTTGCGCAGATTGATTTAGGGCGGTTTCGCTCGCGCATTAAGCGTGCGATGGCGCGTGCTTTGAGAGAATGCCGGGTTGAGCGCAGTGTGATTGCGGAGCGTATGGCGCATTATTTAGGGATTGGATGTTTAAGTAAGGCCAGTTTGGATGCTTATGTTGCGGAAAGTAAGCAGGTGGATATTTCCCTGCCGCGGTTTAAGGCATTTGTGCGGGCGACAGAGGCATTTTGGCTCTGGGATGAGGTGGTGAGTGAAGATGGATTGTTGTTGTTGCAAGGGGATGAGGCGCGGTTAGCAGAAATTGCACGGTTGCAACAAGAACAGCGGGAGATTGCAGCGCGATTGAAAGCCATGCGTGCAACGCCAGTTCGCATTAAAAGGGGGCAGCCATGAAGGAATGGTTTAGTATTGCCGAATTGGCTGAGGCAGCTTTGCCAGGGTTGCCGAAAAGTAAAGGTGGATTGCGTAAGATTTTGGCGTCCACATGGCGTCATCAAAGTGGTTTGACACGTAAAGTTAAAGGGGTTTCTCGACCTATTGTAGAAGTTCACATCTCTTTATTGCCGGAGGTTTCACGGGCGGCATTGTTAGTGCGCTCTGGAGTGGGTGTTGATGTGAAACAAACGCAAGGGGAGCAAAAGACAAGCATTTGGGTGCGTTATGAGGGGCTTTCCAAGGCGCATA
>NZ_CADEAG010000020.1 GCF_902825155.1 Bartonella taylorii 8TBB | reverse complement strand
ATATCCGTCCTGTCCAGGCGGGTTGAAAGCGTGCCGAAATCCCTAGCCATTCAAGCCCCAACTCTATTGCCGCAAGTGAGCCACGAATATTTTGCCATGCAAGACCCTGATCAATTAAATCATAAAGATTTGGAACATAAGGCGTAAGCTCTCCAAGTCCATATTCTTCAATCAACCATGGTAAGAAGCGGGGAGGGCGTGTGATCAGTTTTGCGCGCGAAATCCCCAAAACAGAACCGTCAACATCTTGATGAAAATCGCAAGCATCGGCAAGGAGCTTTTCAAATTCCGTTGCGTTTGTGGGGAGGAGGGAACCAACCATTAGCGCGCACGCCCTTTGAAGTTTAAGGTGATTTTTCCAATCGATAAAACTTCTTCATCACAAACCTTACTGTCTTGTGTTGGTGTAATGGCGATCACTTTTTGGACACCAGGGATCATCAGTTTCGAAATCCACCACGATAAGCTTAATTCACGACCAATGGCTTGTTCTTGTCTCCATGCTGCTCTTAAATTTGCTTCCATTGTCGTGAGAATTTTCAACGATGTTTCCGGTAACAGCCAAACATCTGCTTCTAAATCTATTACTTTTTTTACAGCAGCGTGAACAATGATTGTATCATTTGTCATGATGATATTCTTTTTGTTAAGAGCTTGTGAGACTGTTTGTAAGAGATCTTCGGATGCTGTTCCTTCTTCATTATTGCCAAAAAGAGCAACATAGATGGTTGGGTCTTTGCCTTTCCGATAAACAATCGCATCCTTAACACGACTATCTGCTGTTAAGGCTATAAGCTTGTAATAGGGCTCTGTCCCGCTACCATTGCCACCACGGGCATGAAGCTCTATGCGTTCACGATATCTCTCGTCACTTTCACCCTCCATGCGGGCAAGACCATGCCAGTTTCCCAAAGCGTCAAGAGATTCACCGGTTGCAAAATCAAGAATGTTGTTGCGTGCCGCTTCGTTAATACGCTGCCTTAAAAGCAGCTCTCGATAGCTAAAAGCTTCAATGACTTTTACAGCCGGATCACTTTCAAGAACGGTATATTCAGGCAAAAGCTCTTTTAAATGGGCAAGAGCAGCAGCGCGTATTTCCTCAAAAGAAAGTTCTGTGATGATTTCTGGTTTTGCAAGCACGTCATTCATTTTATTAGTAATCCTTCCATGGTGATGGGCTTGCCGGATGGCAAATAAATACCTTCAAAGGATAAGGAAACTTGTCCAGCATCAACCATTTTAAAATCAATTTTTTTCAATTTAAAACGCGGTTCCCACTTGTCTAACGCCTCAGCAACAGCAGCATAAAGAGCAACGGCAAAAGCATTGTTAACCGGTGCATCAATGAGTTCCGCAACACGTGAACCATAATCACGCCGCATCACACGCGAGCCAATGCGTGTTGACAAAATATCAAGGATTGATTGACGCAAATGATTAATGCCGGTCAATGGCTTTCCTGTTGTACGGTCCATTCCACTGTTCAATTGGGACCTCCTGTCATGGAGCCACCAGGAGTAACACCGCCGTGAACATGTGTTGCTCCTACATTGCTGCCGTTGTGCTTTAATCCACTTGAATGGATGGAAACATCATCACCGGAGTGAAGAGAGAGACCATCACCCGAATTGAGTGAAACGCCACCACCGGCTTTCAAAGAAATGTTGCCATCTGCGTTTAGACTTATATCTTTTTCTGAAACAATTTTTATGCCTTCTGGTGCTGTAAGCTCTAGCTTACCACCATCACCTTTTAGTGACACGCCATCCGCAATCGTGAGGATAAACTTTCCGCCTGATTTGATAGTGAGTGCATAGCTGTTTTGTTCATCATCATATTCAAGGCTGGTTCCATCAGGATAAAGTGTCTTATGAATGTTGCCTTTATCGGCTGCTTGATTAGCATCTGTATGAATGGAGCCAATAATCACTCCTTGCGATAGATCTCCGGACGACGAGACAACAACAACTTGCTCTCCAATATCGCGCCCTTCATAGGAGCGTGTTTTACCGGCGCGGGCTTGTGTGTCTGGAATCCAGTCACTAACAAGATTGCCACTTTTTACCCGATAGCGTGCGTTTTTATGGTCGACATGGCTAATCTTGCCTACCATAACCATATTTGCCACACGTCTTTTTAAATCTGTGATTTCTTTATCGCGCCGCTCTAACATGAGTAACCTCGATTTTATGGTATTTATCTTTGTTTTTCACGCCTGTTTCTGGTTCAAAGCTTAAGAAAGGTTCAATGAGTCTTGCTGTTACACTGCCTTCTTCTTCATCCATGTTGGGGATATTCGTCACATAAGTGACCTCAAAGGTTAAAATGGCACCATGGAGCGCTAGGGCACCATTATCACCAAAGGCAAAAGCAATATTTTGTAGGCGGCATGTCTCAACTGTGTTGTTGAGATTGGGATTAGCGTAGAAAATTTCCTCCACTTCCCATGCTAATTGGTCAACAAAACGCGCTCCATCTTCACATGTCGCATAACATTCAACATCTAGCGTTAAAACACGCCGCCTTACTCCATAATCATAGCCATCTTCAATTGTTTCACTTTGTGTTGAGATATTAATTGCAGGTGTGTTCTCAACGGAAAAGTTGAAATCACGCATATTGAAAACATTGTCACCAGCTGCCGTCTTTGCTGCTTTGATCAACGCAACAAAGCTTTCCCTTATCGTCTCTCTAGGATGCATGGGCGCTCCTGTTTAGTTGATACCGTCTTTACTTTGATTTCCTCTTCGCCCTAAAGGATGAGGTTTTACAGTGTAACGGATAATCAAAATGCTGTTTTACGGTGAGTTAGAAAAAGATGCCTCATTGTTTTAGCTCCCGCAAGATAAGCTTATACATACCGGATTCAGAGGCTTGGACATCTGTGATAGTGAAGTGCTCTTGAGAATAGGGAGCTTTGCTGTTTTCAGGGGAAATGATTACAACATTATCTTCCGGTTTTGGTGGTAATCCTCCAATGTCATTGATACAAAGATCAAGTTCCTTTCTTGCAATTGTAGTAGGGATTCTACCACCGGCGTCCGATTCTGAATGCTTAATGGTGTAAATCGCTGTGATCCGAAAAGATTGCTGGTTTTCCTTTCGCGTGTAGATGATGGGCTGCCCAAAGGTGTTGCGTACATCTTTAACCATTTTGTTGAGCAGCCCGTGCCATCGCATGTTATTTCGCTCCAATCACGGCTTTAAACAGCATTTCTGGGCGTGTGCAGATGTAAAGCGGATAGCTATAAACTTCCGGTTTTACCCATGCATTACGGTCGTGGTCGACTATAAGCATGGTGTAGAGAGGCTTTCCAACGGTGTTGGCAAAATCCAAGCTTTCACCAGGAGCAAAGGTTTTTTGGAATACACCAGGCGCATCAACAGGGAAGAATTGACATTCATCAGGCTTAATTCCTATGGCGCGCTTTGTTCCAGCCTTTGCACTTACATTATAGTTGTGGATACTCCGGTAATTAATGAAAGTGACACCTGCAAAGTCAAAACTGCCAAAGCTTCCAGAACCAATTGCACTTGGTGTTGCAACACCTCCAGCACTATTGAGTGTCTGTGCTAAGGCTGTGTTTAAATAGGTCTCCCGAATTGTTTTATGGTTTTTCAACTTGGAAAAGAATTCATTTCCACAAAGCCCAATAATGCGTGAACGATCAGAAAATGCTCCTTTTGAAGCCTCAATCATCCTCATAATGACTTGGTCAACATTGTCAGCAACATTGGTTGTCTCAACATTCAGTTTAAAATCAATGGGCTTTGGTGGTGTGATTTCCCATTCCTTGTACCAATCCACAATGACAGAGCCATCAGCATCAAGGACAACACCTTGAACAGCGCCAAGCTGCATATTTTCCCATGTCAATTCGATTTCAGAAATCAGTTTCTTTTGTTTTCTGGCAATATATTTCATTGCTGTCTCTAACTGATCTTCTGCGCCAAATTCACGCCGGTTCTGGATTTCTTCTGATTTTACGGTATCACTTTTGGCAATCCGTGTTGTTTTGAAAAAACGAAGATTACGCCCCTCTCTGTCGCCTTCTGCCAAAGGTGCCCCGCGTTCACTGGTTTGAATAAGCGAAAATGTATTATCACGCCGTTCAATACCAACCACTGTGGTACTGGTTTCAACTTCCTCAAAAAGATTAAGAGAGCTCACAAGACCAGGTTGAAACTCATAGTTTTCGATGGCTTTCATCATTGTGATGCTTGAGAAAGCATCATGTTTAAAAAAATTCATATCCATGTGTGCATTCTCCTATCGCAATAGAATGTTGTTATGGTCTTCTAAAGACTGAATGGCTTCTTTCTTTTGCTCATCCGTGATGGCATCTGGCCATAGCAGTTCAGAAGCTTTTACAGTGCATAAGCGTGCTGTGATCACAGCGCGTTGATCTGCTTCTGTTGCATCAATAGTGGCAAAAGAAATCCCTGCCGGTGTTTGACTGCCATCTGTTGCTGCTGGATTAAGGGGGATATATTTTTCTGATGCGGTTATCTTTCCCATGACAGTTCCCGCTTCAATGAATGCTCCTGATGCGAATACCACTTCTTCGTTTGACATATCAGGGTCGTAGGGTCCAAGATAAGCGCCATTGCGTACGTCGTCATAAATAATATTTGTCATTTCACTGCCCTCCAAGCTGCTTCCCATTTTGCGTGAATCTTTGCCTTGCTTGTCCCATCACTATGAGGGGTATAAGGCGAGAGTTTTAAAGACGCGCTTTGAGAGCTAGCAGCCGCCAACACACACTGGCGTGCTTTTTCGAGACTCATACCGTTTTGAATAGCTTTTACTGCGTCAAAAGAAACGCCTAAGTGCTTTGCTTGCCTTTCAAGAGTTGTTAGTGCTTTTGCGCGCTCTCTTTCTTTTTCAAGCACGGCTTTCATATCTTCGCGCTTGTTTTCATTGTCCTCATTGTCTTCATCCTCATATTCGTTTTCTTCATCGTCGAAGTCTTCGGCTTTTTTGTCGATGTCACTATCGTCTTCGTCATCTTCCTCGTCATTGATGATGTCGACGATCTTTTCGTCATCATCTTCTTCAGCGCGGTATTGTGTGCGTGCCATGTGTTTTGTCCTTTTTCTGTTGATGTTGGGTTTTGTGATATGGAATCCGTTAAGGCTTCCAAAGCTTGCGCAAGGGTGCCTTGCACATCTGCTAATCCAAGTTTGAGAGCTTGGGTGCCTATAAAAGTTTCTGCCTTCGTGTCACGAATTGCATCAGCATTTAAGCGTCTGTTTTGCGCCACCAAATCAACAAACATCTCGTAGAGCAGGGCGCAATCGGCTTGCATTTTTATCTGTGCTGTATCGCTCAAGGGTTCGTGAGGGTTGCCATGAACTTTGTGATCACCTTCAAAGACAAAGGTCCATTTATGTCCGTGTTTTTCATCCGCACGGGATTGGTCAAGATGGGCGCAAACGACACCAATCGAGCCCACAACACCCGTGCGTGCAACCCATATTTGAGAAGCCGCACAAGCAATGGCATAAGCTGCAGAACAGGCAAATTCATTGGCATGTGCCCAAATGGGTTTGCCATATTGTTTTGAGAGTGTTTGAAACTCTTCAACCAAATCAAACACACCGCCGGCTTCTCCACCACCACTGTCAATATCAAGTAAGACAGCGCGAACATCAGGTTGTGCAATGGCTTCACGAAAAGAAGCCCTTAAACCTTCATAAGAGGTTAGCCCTGAGAGAGCTCCAAGCCATGCACCACGGCGCACAAGCGTGCCATGAACCGGTAGGATAGCAACATTGTTTTGCACTACATAAGTTTCAGGGGGTCTGAAAGCTTCTGTATCCCCTTGTCCAAACGCCCCGATGGGAAACTTTTCTCCCTCAAAAAGACGCGGCGCAAGAGCATTCAAAATGACATCAAGCTTTGTAGAAGCAAGCATATGAGGAACACCAAAAAGCCGTGATGCCAAAAACGGCATGTCGAGATTATTCACCATTTGTATGTGCCTCACTGCCTTGGTTGCTTTCATAAGTGTCAGAAAGTTCTGAATCTGCGGGATCAATTACTTGATTGCTACCAGCGGGTGCCGCCATATCGGTGTCAAAAGATAAGCCGCGCGCACGAGCATCTGTGTGCTCTTCTTGCATTTCGGCATGAATGCTGTCGATATCAAAGCCACGCTCGGCAAGTGCCATGCGTCGTGTTTTCAAGCCTGCACGGATTTCTTCTTTTTCCGCCGATATATCCTTGTTTGGATCAATCATTTCCAGGGGTGGTGCAAAGCTTTCACATTGAAGCCATGGCAAGGGATTTTCTTCCCACTCTGGCAAATTGACGCATCCAGAAAGCACTGCCATTTCAACAAAGCGCTCCCAAACAATGCGATTGAACTGAAAAGCAATGATATGTTCGCGCCATTGTTTGACGTGCCGTCTAAACTGAATGATAGAGGTACGCACATTGGAAAAATTCCCCCGCGTAACGTCTCCAGTCACAACGGCATAAGGCATATTGA
>NZ_CADEAG010000018.1 GCF_902825155.1 Bartonella taylorii 8TBB | reverse complement strand
GTGTGTGTGGCTATTATGGTTACAGAAGCCGTAAGGACACTTTTATGCTTTAAAAACTTTTGCCTTATAATGCATAAAACAAATAAAAAGCTGTACAGACCGTACAGCTTTTTTTGTAACTTTTTTTGCCTGCTCTTTTGTATCATTGAATTTCATATCGTAAACTTCACTCCCTCACTCCTCTCATGTCTCCTAAGCCCCCTTGCTTAAAACAAAAGAACGACTCATCACCGCAAAGAGACATTACACTAATTTTCAAGATAGCTCTTATTGAGAGAGCTTCCTTTCTCAACTCTCATCAGGAAAAAAGTAGACAGAGCGAAATTGCATGATATACATACAACACAGCGCAGAAGGAAATTTTAAAAGCCGTAAAAGCCTTGGCATCTTGGGGGGCGTTGTGACAAAGAAGGAATCCATGATTTTCACCCAAATGGGACTTTTCCTTGTTTTGGGCTTTAGCAGCTTTGCCGATGAAACAGCACAAGTTACATTTGCTCTCCACTTAGCAGAAAGCACAGCCTCTATTTCAATGCTCCTTTTTGCTGGGCTTATGGGTGCAATTTGTGCCGGACCAATTGCACCACGCCTCTTACATCGCTTCCAACCAGCGCGAACAGTACCCATTGTTTTATTGTTTGAAGCAATATTTATAGCCACAGCCGCAATCGCCAACCAATTTTGGGTTTATATTGCACTTTCTTTCGCACTAGGTTGTGCTGGTTCAATCTTCTGGTCCGCAATCCTCGTTTCCGTCCCAGAATTTGCAAAGACTGATCAGCAACTAGACCGAATAAACCGCATTATCCAAACAGTGCGGAATCTTGGTTATATTGCCGGACCACTCCTAGGGGGTGTGTTGTATGGCATATCAAGCGGACAAAGAGGATTGTTTGCACTTTCAATCATGGTTCTTTGTGCAACCTTTATTACCATATTCTGTTTTAAAAGTTTAAAAATTCATGCACAAGAGACAGATACATCGCAGCGTACCAAAAAAGGGCTAGATTTAGCGGGCCTATTGCGTAAAAAAAATGTCGTCTATGCTCTTGCACCCCTCATCATCACCATCATACTCACCTCTGCTCTCAACGTATTATCGATTGTCCGCATCCGCACCGATCTGAACTTAAGCGCTGAAATCTATGGGGTGATCACAAGTATGATAAGTCTCGGCTTAGTGGTCGGACCTCTCTGCTTCTCCAGCATTTTCCATCGCTTTGGCAATGCCGCTGGAGCGTCACTTGCTGCAACAACCATTGGCTTTGGAATTTTCTGCTTTTCCTTAACACATATCGTATGGTTGATGATGCTTTCATTTTTTATCCTTGGAGCAGCCAATGGTGTGCAAAACGCCCTGATGGCAAGTTTTATGATGAAAGCCATTCAGAAAGAACACCGAAACAACCAAATGCCCGCCTATATCTTTATCATACAAACATCGGTATGCCTTGGTTTTATAGGGGCTGGTTTTGTCCATGTTCATCATACCCAAAGCACGCTGTTTATCATTGGCATCGCCACAATGATCGCAGGCATATTAGGTTTTATCTTGAACAGTGCCGTACAAAAAAAGGAACAGAGGGAATCTAATAATGGCTAGCGGACTCAGGCGTTTTCCGCCTAAAACAAATAATGCTCCAAAATGGGACTATAATCACCACTTGATAAAATCGTTGTATTTCCCATGCGACCCCACACCAATCAATATTACTTTGATGAAACACTTCTTTAGTGTGGAGCAGCTAACAACTATTCCTGAAACTTGGAATTTTAAAACAAAAAAACCGGTAACACCATGCAACAAAACCCTATAGTCCTAAATTTTACAATGGAACAGGCGGCTATGTGTGGCAACTCACAAACTACATGCAACATGATTTTAATGAGAGTACCAACACGCTCGAATTACAAAAACCCATACCACCCACAACCATCAATTCTTTCGCTGTCTACCCTCGTGAACTCAATCCCTTAGCGCACATCCAATGAGCTAAGGACGCGCAAATAATAAAAAATAAGCCCGTGCTCATTGTGAAACGCAAAATACAACCTGTAACGACTGTTTCTACAAAAAGAGCAGCATTTGGTGGATTTGATTTCCCAACATCTGAAGCGCTTCATGAAGGCTGTCTTGTCCAATCACTGAGGGAAATACAATTCAATGGTACTCTTCTTGCCTCTGGAAGTCTTTTGATATCACTTTTACAACACGGTCTCATCGAAACAGATCAAAAAGCATTTTCAGAAAATGATGCAACCGCTCTTTTACGAGAACCAACATGTGTTCTCCTATTGGCTACCATGCCAATGCGTATCCAATATCCCATAGACGATTCAATAGCATTTTTTGTAAAAGCAGGAATGCTGCGATTGGTAAAATTATAAGGATCAAAAAATGCAGCTGATAAGACCTGGCATGGGAACAGAAAATAGCACACAACTCATTTATTCTCTCATTCAAATGGTAAGACCGCGCACAGTCATTGAAATCGGTGCGGGCGATAGCACACGCTTTATCGCAAAAGCACTTCAAAAAGCAAAACAAGCGTGGCAACAGGATACAAGGCTTCTAGAATCCTCCCTTTGGGAAGAGCGCACAGCTTTACTCGACCCCTCAGGAATTCCTGAGAACTACGAATCGCGGCTTATTGCCATTGATGATTTTACTGCAGAGGATCAATCAGATAAAAAAGCGCGAGGAAAAATCTGCACGAAAAGCAAGGCTTTCTTCGGTATTTTTTTCGCCCGTATCAGCGGGAATCAATTAGAAAGCATTCAGCTGCCCATTTTAATAGCAAGATTTTCCATAGCAATGGCGTATATGCATCCTGCATTTGACGCAACTGATTTATGCCTTGTATTGGCAGGGAGATGTATAACATTTCCTGGCGTACAGGTTATACGCTTTTCGCTATAGAAAAAATCTAGCTCTCCCTCTATAATTAAGAGAGTTTCATCAACTTTGTGCGTATGCCAATCGTGTATTTTTATTGGGAAATCTCTTTGTATCTCTATCGAGCCTTGCTCTGGCAACATCATTTTTAATGTATCCATATATACTTTCATTTAATTTAATTCTAGAAAACTTAGTCATTGTTGCGCTCCATTATATGATATGGGCAAGGTGGGGATTCAATATTATTATCTTGCAGGAAGTATTGCATCCACTCTCTATTCTTTGGATCGCCATATTTCCCTAAAAAAGGGGATTTTGTGATAATATCAAAAGGTTCAAGTCTTTTTCTTACCGTGGAAAACGCATTTTTTGCTTTTTGTTCTGTATCCAACAGATCAGAAAAAACCCACCTAGGCTGGAAAGTTAACATAAATGTAGAACTTTTTCTACTTATTCTGTTTATATGGGACGGTGTATTGCAAACTATGAACATAGGCTCGCCATGAAAACAGAACTCCCATAGAGGATCATCCATATTTTTTGGTATATGCTTAGGCCATTCTCGATCGTCAAGTGCTCGTAAATCTTTAAGTATAGACCAAAATTTCTCTCTATAAACTTCGGCACTTTGTATGGGTGCAGGCTCTTAAAATGCAACAAAAGATGTGTTCTTTCCAAAGCTCTTATAATTATCACAATAATTTATAAGGTCTTCCATAATATTTCTTGCGGTTAACTTTTTGTAGAACCCAAATCTCAGCATGTCTTTTTGATATCCCTTTACCCCAAATAGGCAAGGAAAAATCCTGATTTTGTTATTCATTATTGCATCGAATTCTTTAAAAACCACCTGTTTTCATTTTTCATATTTTTCTATATTTTTCACTATTTGCGTTGCTGAATCCATATTTTCCTCCCAATTGTTGTATTTTATAGGAAATTGCTACGAATTATCCTTTCTAAAGTCGATAATTCATCATCACTCCGACCCCAAATTGCTATAATGGCTGGACAGGTATTTAAATCGATTGTCAGGGGAAGCGGTTTGTTTTCTTTAAAAAAGAGCATAAAATGAACCACATTTTTCCAAGAATGAAGCTTTTGCTGCCATAGGTTAATATCTTTTATGATATGGCCGTCAACCTTGTTGATAAGAAAGATAATACGCCCCTTTTTCTTAAAACAACTTGGCGCTTCCGAAAACACTCCCGCAATAAGATTAACGGAGCTTTCAAGTAAATCATCTTCATAGCAATGAGCAAACAAGGTGGGCGCAATTCCCCCGTGGAGGCGGGCTCCCACTTCTATCATGACTGGACCATGGGCAGTTTGCATGATTTCCATATGCGCGGGCCCATATTCAATCCCCAGCACGCGAATGCACTGTTTTGCATAAGAGATAAGAGCAGCATAAAGGGGATCTTGAGCATCAAGCACATCAAGCGATTCATAAACAAAGGCACTCCCATTATGGATACCCTTTTTATATCGCGATAAAGCACATATCTTTATCGCCTCCCCATTTACAACAGCATCTACTATGTATTCCTCTCCCACTAATCTTTCTTGAAGCAAATAAACCTCGTTAGGTGCACCAAAAATATTCTTCTGCATCCAGTCGATCCTAGAAACCCACGCCACCACTTCCTCGCGGCTAGAAAAAAACAAAACGCTATCACTCCCAGAAGAATCATTTGGTTTCACCACATAGCCGCTGAGGCTTTCAAAACCATCGAGAATACAATCATCTTTTGTAAGAATCTTTGACCGAATGTAAGACAAACCATTTTCACAAAGGCGCTTTTGCATCGTCGCCTTTTTCCGCCGCCAATCAGTGGTCAAAGGATTATTTCCAAGACAACCATAGTAAGCAGCCAATTGTTCTGCACAATAAATACCTCCTTCAGCACCCGCTACCACGGATTCTATCGCACCAGCTGGAAAACGCTGCTTTATCTCATCCACACTATGAAGCTTCGCTTCTGCCATGCCCTCACCCTGATAAGAAAGCATAAAATGAGAAAAAAGAGCTGGTTGAGATGCAACACCGTAACAGGTATAGCCCAATTTTTGCAAAGCAGGACCATAGAGAGCACCTGTAGAGAAAGGGTCGACAATAAGAATGGGTTTGCTCATACCTTGGCTCGCCGCACTAAAAGAAAAAGGACATAAATAAAAATTATCACCCCTATAAGGGGTAGAAGATAAATGGCCGCCTGTGGTCCCATAAGAGCGGGGCTTGTAAGAAGACCAAGGATAACATAACCCGCTGATTGGGAGATAGTATAAAGCATACCGCTATAACTTCCCACAAGCTCTGCTTGAGTCTCTATCTGGGTCGCTTCAATCATATGTTTGCGGGCATTAATCCGCATGGTGTTCATCGAAAAGCCAATAAAAAAGCAAAAGACCACAGCCAAATAGGGCGATTGGGTGGTGCTAAAAATGAGATCAGCCACACCCAACATAAGGGCTGGAAGGATGAATTCAAAGCAGGGAATTTTGATAAAAGCAGCTAAAAAAGCGCCCACACCCGCAACCGCGCTGCAAAGCCCATAATATTCAGAGCTAAAATTTTTCACACTCTGAAAAAGAATAGTCGCCAGTGTATTATAGGCGCAAATATGAAAACCAATAAGGCCTATGCAGACGCATAAAAGTTTAAGTTCAAGAGAGAGCCTGTCTGCTTGCGGCATGGGTGTTAGCTTCTTCTCGGTTGCAGACGGTGCAACGCCCGTAGCGCTATATTCATCGCGAAAAATGACATATCCGGCCACAAGGCTTACAATGATGTCAAACACACAAAGTGCCGCAATCAAACCATTATAGCCAACCCCAGCTGCTACCCCTCGCAGGCTGGTTGCTTCTAAGAGATAACCACTCAGTGCCGCTCCCAAAAAGGCACCAATCTGCACCACTGTTTGCATAATGCGGGAAGCCTTTTGGGCGCTAATATAACCTTTAAGCGCTAGCTTGGTATTATAAGTCTCGAGCGTACTTAAGGTGATCAAAGAGAGATAACCGATAGAGATAGATACAGCAATAAAACCAAAAGGAGAATCAGCGTAATGAAAAAGAGCAATTAATATAAGAAGGCTATAGATGATGATTCGCCTTTTGTATAAATCTACCAACCTCAGAGAAGACTTAATGCGGACAAGCCCGCTTTTTTTCAAAAGATAGGGTGTAAGAGTTCCCAAAGCCATGGACACACCCAAAAAAACCGATGAAGATGTTATGCGATAAACGTTCCAAAGATTACTTAAGAATAGCACCATATCAGAAAGATAAAGCACAGCAACAAGCCCATAAAACCGAAAAATCAGTTCTTTGCGCACGCCCCCCTCCACATATTTAACAACACGCAATATAATAATCAGTATACATCTTTATAAACAAACTAGTGTACGTATTTTCTGGGTATGTCAAGTTTTTCGATAGACGCATGATAGTAGTCTGAACGTTAACATTTATCGTAGTGATAGCTCATTTTCGAGAGATTGAATAGCGAGGGTGGCTGGTATTTTCGCTGCGCTTATTGCAAGCTATCTTACCGATAGTTCTTTCGCACAAGTTATAATTTTTCGCACCATTTCATCTGCTAACAACACCGCAAAAATTTATGCCCTAAATGCAGTTATAGCACACAAATCTGCACACCAACATGGGCTTTGAATTCTTACAATTCTATCCGCGCGCTTTCCGTAATCTTCAGGCTTGGCATCAAGCTTATTGCCCGTATATGCCGCCGCAAAAGGATGTTTGGAAATCGCTTCTGACAGATCGCGCCATGCTCGCTCAATCGGTTGAGAGAGAAGAAGGCCTTCCCTACTCAGCTTGCATCAGAGGGGCATGATGTTTAGTAGCATACCCTTATTAGTCGCTATTGCGTTCTTTCACACGAGAAGACATCCGAGCCACCCCAGAGCGCTCACCATAGCTCTGCGCGCATTTACGCGCTAGTATGTTTCCTCCTGCTTTCATTTTCAGAGAGTTATGATAGTTTTTTTCCAGTATAAAGAAGGAGTTTTAGATTTATCGGTTGAGAGAGAAGAAGGCCTTCCCTACTCCGCTTGCATCAGAGGGGCATGATGTTTAGTAGCATGCCCTTATTAGATTTCGTTCTTTCACGCGAGAAGACCCGAACCATCCCAGAGCGCTCACCATAAGGTCTTGGTACGTTTATAAGCTACTACGTTTCTTTCTGCTTGGGATAGTGCTTCAAGGGCGAAGTACAGTGCGAAGAAGGTTATAATATGGGCGTCCCAAATCATGCTCCTTGTCATCGGTATAGCTACAATGATAGCA
>NZ_CADEAG010000017.1 GCF_902825155.1 Bartonella taylorii 8TBB | reverse complement strand
GCTTAACGCCATTTTACGTGACGCCATGCTTCGTTCAATGCGTTGACTTCTTTCCTGCTACAAAGAAGTATCAAGCAGCTTCTGATAGTTTTTTTATTTCTTTGTTTATTTCCTCTATGAGGGGCTCGTAATTTAGAACGCTTTTCGGAACATTACCACCGTAAACCCACGCTTTCACTTGCGCTTTGGTGCTGAAATCTGCTCCTTTTGGTGTATCGTAATACTGACCACCATCAAACTTTTCACACTCTCTTGTACCGTCTTCATATTCGTAGAGGTTGTAAAAATACTCGGCTGCTCCGTCTCCCCAAGGGACATAACCAACAGCTGTTGCGATAAACTTTTTTTGCATTGGCTGTTTACGTTGTGTTAAAAACAGGTGTTGTAAAATTCGCATGTTTAAAACCTTAATTTTACCTATGGGTCTATTTGCTTTAAATTTGACCGTACAGAGCTGTTTTAATTCCTAATATGGATTTCATCGTAAAATCTTTAAATCGCTCTCTACGGTGCCTTTTTATCGATTTAAATGCGTATCTAATCGTAAAACGATCACCACTTTTCACTATTTTGCTGTGGACCAAAGCGTTTCATTATCCCACCAATGCCATTTAGAGTCTCTTTAAGTTTTTGCTTGTGAATAACCGTAAGGTGGCTTGAATGCTCTTTCTCTGCTTGTTCTTTCAACTCCTTTTCACGGAATCTCAAAACAGCATTGCGTACAAGATTGGCTTTTCTCAAAAGACTATTTTCTAAATCACGACACAGCCTCACAAATTCTCGTGTGCTCGGAAAAAACGTATCCGATAAACAATTTATTTCACCACATAAAATCCGTTTGACCACTGTCATCAGTGACCATGCAGAGACATTTTCCAAAACCATTCCATAGGTCAACGCCATTCCCTCATAGTCTGATTGTTGTGCTATTTTCAAACCACACGACAGCATGCGAATTGCCTTTGCTATATCCTCTTTCCCAGCTTTCACTGCGAAGAGCTCTTGCAATTGATCATAAGCTTCTAAAGCTATCGTTTCCTGCTGTTTCGTTAATTGGCTGCCATCCTTCAAAACAAACGGACCGCTCGAAGGTATCATCGCATGAATGTGCTTCAAAATACCCTTGATTTCCGATATCAAGGATACTGTCTGCGATGCGTTCACCAACGCTTTTTTGCCTTTGAGAGTGATTTCCATAGTTTTTTCCTTTCTCTAAATCATCAATCGCCTTGCGTACCCAGTTACGCCATGTTGCTTGCCAATCGATTTTGGTTGCATTTGCTCCGGCTTTTGAACGCCAATAATCTCGGAATTTTGCAATCTCGACTTTCACGCGCTCCGGAGGCAAGCCCTCTGCAATGGCAAAATCGTAATCGGGTTCAAAATCCGCAGGCAATCGACAACCGCGATTAGCTTTCGCTCGTTTTGCTTTTTCTGAAACGCTCTCTTGCTCGTGAATGGGAGGTTGGTTTTCTGATGTGGCTTCGATTTGATCTGATTGGCTCTCGAGATCATGAACCTCAGTTGGCTCTTGAACCAAATCGATTGTTTCTAAATTTTCAGAACCAATTTCTTTTTTTGCTAATACGATAGTTTTAGTTTTTTTATTATATATGTTATTGTTATTGTTAATGGCATAATTAAGCATTGCTTGTGCATTGCTAGCGTCATGCTTAGCATTATGCTTAGCATCCTTAAGCATTGCTTTAGCATCATGCTTAGCATCTTGATCATCACTAATTGTTTTTGCTTTATGATGTTTTGCCCATTTTGCTTGCGCTGCCTTCTGTGCTCTCTCTGAAAATTTATTTAAATTTTCGTTTGAGTTATTGAGTTCTTCCTCAACATCTGAACTCCACAAACGACCATCTTCTAAACAAATGATGTGTCCAGATCTAAATAAATACTCTAATGCCTTTTGAAATCTTTTTACTGAACAACAAGTAAAATGAGATAATATTCGTGAATCATTCAAAAGAGGCTCACGCGTGTGTAACATTCTTATCCGCAACTTCACATAAACATTGACTTCCATAGGCGGTAAATCAGAGAGTTTAAATAGCCACTGGTCTGTATTAAGTCTCGTCCATGGTATTTTACTGGACATATATACCCCCTTCTTTCATTAAATATAAAATTGCCAAAGCATCTGCTTCGTTGTCGTCTTTCGGATTGTGTCCTTTTGTACGCACTGCCTTAATCATTTCTTCTTTTGAGGCATTGCCTTTCCCTGTTGCTGCCTTCTTAATTGTGCCAACAGGAATGCCCTCATACGGTATCTGATGCTGTTCACACCAAGCCGTTAAGTGACCTAATAAACCACCGTACACATGCGCTGCATCCGTACCCACATGCCGGCGTACCTCTTCAAAATACACCGCATCAATTTCATCAACGGACCTCTTTAGTTCAGTAAGCCATTGCTTAAAGCGCAAGTAACGCATCCCCCCGCCTTCAAAACGACGTGATTGAAAATCTTCTGTATCGCTTGTTATGTGACCATCCGCACCGCAAATCGCCCAGCCTGTTTTGGTGCCTAGATCAAGACAGAGAATTGTATGGGACATCTAAATCACCTGTGCTTACTTACGTTTTTTCTTAGATGGCGCTTTTACTGCTGCATAACGCTGCTTAAGCTGTTGTGTTAGTTTTTCAATCTCCTCGTCGCGTGATTGAACATCTACTATTAGTGCTGCCATAAATTTATTTTTTCGTTCGAACTCTGCTTTATACTCACCTATCTCTTGTTTCAGTTTTTCAATTGGCTTGTCGCTTTCTTTAAGATCTTGAACCTGCATTTTAAGCCGCTTAATCTGCTCACTATAATTCAAAGCGCAAAGCAACGTCATCGCGCTAAAAAGCAAAGAACCAAGCGTCACACATACAACTATTAATACCACTTCACCTAAACCCATTCTGATCTCCATTCTTTGCTCTTAGGGCGGTCATCACGACCAATCTGTTGTGTTTCGCATTCCATTAAGAAAAGAAGACAGCAAGCTGCATGCGCTAAGTGTGGTAATCCGCTTTCAAGGTCCTTATCCTCTCCAGCAAACCATGCTAATAAATGACGTAAAGCAGCTCCATACAAACGGCTCCAATTCATGCCATGACGCCAGTTGCTCGCACCGTATTTGTTTGCTCCAAACTCCAAAACACGACCAATATCAAGCAACGTGAGTGGTGGAATAAGATCAACACGTGGTTTCCCAATATCATTTTTATGTGCTTTAAAAACCATGATTATCCCCCCTTAAGGCTCTACGTATTTATATGTGCGCTATGACAGAGCGCGTAGTTATAAGTTTTAAAAAATTGGATTAACTCAGATTCAGACACATACTGCACGCATCATTTATTAATTTGATTTCTTCTTTTCTTTTTTCGATGAGTTTATCCCTTAAGAAATCAAGCCTATTTTTGACTAAGGCTATAAACAAGATTAGCTCATTTAAGCGATAAAAAGATGACAACTCTTGAGAAAAATAATTATCAAACCAAGTTGTAAAAGCTTGCGTAAATACAGATAAAAACCATTGATTAAAATCATCGTACGGAAATAACGGAAAACAATTTCTATCATCACGCACAAAGATACTATGCAGCATATAGACAAAACAACCTGTTGACGAGGGATCTATGCTTATTTCAAAACATGCATCTTGAGACGAAAGGACACCGTAATATATGTCTTCCTGTCCAATCTTATTAACAAGGTCGATCAACTGGACTTTACTTATAGTGATCTGTGGGACATCTATCATCTCTGATCTTTCTTTTTAAGAGTCTAAATGCTGCTGTTGTGACAGGGTGCGTTGTGATTGCCTGTCTTGCAAAAATGTTTTTGAAAAAGGAACCTCGCAATGATTCATTGTTAATTAACAATCCTCATTTTTGGCTCAAATGACGCAAGTTAAAAAACTTCTCCTGCAAAAATAAAATCGATCAATCTTGGTTCTTCTTTTTTGTTGATTAACTCAATGATTTTATTATTTAATTCATCAATAACTTTCATCTGTGAAGCTAACTTTAGCCTTTGGCTGTATAGCGTTTCATTTTTTTGCTTAATTAAAGAGGATAGGTTTTCAAGTGCTACTTGTTGTTCCTCAATTGACTTATCTCGCTCTGCAAGAGTGGCTTCATGCCATCTCATCCAATTATCAAATTTTGACTTATGCCATTCTTCTTGTTTCGCAAGAACTTTTGTATGAGTTCTATGTCGTTTTATAAGATCTTCTATGCTACAATCACGATCCGGTATTTGTATAAATTCTTTCACAAACTTATCTCCATTCTCAATTTTCGTATTACAACCTATTAATCTACAAAACTGGGTGTAGAGTTTCTTCAATATTCCGTTTCTCATGATCTTTCTTCTTTAAGAGTGTGAATTGTGCTGTTGTAACATGCTGCGCTGTCTACACGCTTTCACACGAACAGGAGAACAATCAACGAATGCGGATGTTGAAGATAGTTTAGAGTCACATGATTGCGCCCTATAAAAAAACGAGAAAAAGTCTTCTGCCTTAATCGGTGCTCCAATTCTCTTGGCTTCATTCAAAAGAATTGGGATATGTTTAGTCGGAATTCTCCCACCAGTTCCACCTTTTGATACAGGACGGAGCCAGACGTACACGCGTGTTCTATGAACCCCAAGCAACTGAGATACTCTACGAACCCCACCTAATAAATTTATTATTTCCGAAAATTGTTTCATGGCGCATTATGTAGCGATTATAAAAACAATGTCAAGAAGGAAAATTAAGAATGAAATTATATGTTGTTAAATTAGAAAATGACGATTGTATACAACCTACCTACAATAAATATATGACAATGAGTATCTCGCAATGGTTACAAAATGCCTTAGCTGAAGCTGGATTAAGCCAATCAGAGCTTTCGAGACAGCTAACTGCTTCTTTAGGTCGCTCGATAGATCGTGCTGCCGTCAATAAAATGCTAAAAGGAACAAGGGATATTTCTGCTCGAGAATTATTAGAAATATCAAAGCTTACAGGCGCTTCTATTCCCAATAATCACTTAGTCCCTTTGATTGGATCTGTAGGAGCTGGCGGAGAAATAATTGCCATAGATTCTGGTTGTCTGGAAGAAGTAGAAGCACCACCATCTGCTCCTAAAGGGACTGTTGCTGTTCGTGTTGTAGGTGATTCTATGTTTCCAGCCATTGAAGAAGGAAGTCTTCTTTTTTACTCCTATCATCTTCCACCAGAAGATCTTATCAATAATCGAGCTATCATAAAAACTAAATGTGGAAAAGTTTACATCAAAGTATTACGTCTCGGAAAAGAAAAAGGGAAATGGGTTTTATCCAGTATAAATGGAAAATATGCCGATATCGTAGATGTAGAGTTAGAATGGTGTGCACCTATCGACTGGATTAAGCCAGCTAGAGTATAAGTTAATATTTTTATACTTTTCTTCAAGTAAGGCTTTAGTTTATTGGTTTTAAAAAATTTTCAAAATCGCTACATTTTTTTGTTGACTATGTTTTTAAAATCGCTACATTGATATCCATAAACCACAAACAAACAATTGCCAAGAGGCGTTAGGGAGGGGAAATTATGGATAAGCCAATTCTTATTAATTCCAATGAAATTTTATTAGTTGTCTACGGTGATGATCAACACATTGGAGAGTCTGGTCCACTTGATGAAAGCCAAGTTCTAAAAATTATTGACGAGGCAGATGATACCATACAAATCTTTCGCGTAAATCCTTCTGAGAAAAGTTGCGAAGATATCTCTGAAGAAGTTGCAGAAGCATATATAAAAGAAAACTTCGAGTTTTTCGATGAGAACAGCAAAGTCCAGTCTTATGTATATGAAAGTGATGCCTATCATAGGCTTTTAGACGATATCGCAGAAGCAAAATATAACGATGAGGTCTACGGTACTTATGAAGAGCAGCATCGTTTGCGTCCATGTGATGTGCTTTAAACTCTAAGGGCGTTTGAGAAAGCGCCCCTCTCAATCCCACCATGAGGTTTATAATGGAAAAGCTTCTTGCTATTCAGCATAATACAATCAAACAGGAAACTGTTCAAACGGTCAACGCACGTGAATTGCATGCGTTTTTGGAAATAGGAAAAGATTTTTCTACTTGGATTAAGGACCGTATTAATCAATACGAATTTGAAGAAGGAAATGATTTCATAAAAACACAAGATTTGCGGTCCCCAAAATTGGGGAGCACAAAATCTAGAGCTGTTACAGCCATAGACTATCACCTCACATTAGACATGGCAAAAGAACTTTCCATGGTAGAACGTAATGAAAAAGGTAAACAAGCAAGAGAATATTTTATCGCATGCGAGCGACGTGCAAAACAAGCTGCTACACCGCAAATCGATTACTCAAGTCCACAAACAATGATTGGCTTTTTAAATTATCTACAAGGGCAAATAGATCAAAAAGACACCATCATCGAAGATTTAAAACCAAAAGCAAGGGCTCTTGAAAGCTTACAACGCCATGACGGACTCTTCGGTCTTACAGAAGCTGCTAAAATACTCGAGTTACAACCAAAACAGTTCATTCTCTTCTTACAGAAAAAAGGTTGGGTTTACCGGCGTGCAGCAGGTGGAAATTTGCTCCCTTATCAAGACAAAATCCAAAAGAAACTTATGGATTGTCCAACCATCACACTTCAAACCGCAAGTGGAATAGAAAAAGTCATTCCTTGCGCAAAAATCACAACAAAAGGCATGGGGCTGCTGTCTCAAGAGCTTAAAAGACAAAGCATGCATTAAGAGCAACAATCATGGAAAAGAAATACGAACGACTAATCTTATAGTATCTCTATAAGCCGTTTCTAACCACACAAACAACTTTTAAACACAAGCGTGATTCACGCCACGGGGGAATTGCGCTCAAATAGGAGGAAATCAAGATGAGTGAACAAAACACTAATCTAATAGAAATTGAAGAAACACATCATTTAGCCGTCAAGCCAACTGCTATGGAACGCATTTTAAACAGAGCCTTAGAAAATGACGTCGATATGGACCGTCTCGAGCGTCTCATTGCCTTACGAGAAAAAGAAATAGAACGACAAAACTACGAAAGATTTGCCAGTGATCTTTCGAATATGCAAATAGAATATCAAAAAATACAAAAAAACTCTACAAACACCCATACCAACAGCCAATATGCAACCCTTGACCAGTACATTGATGCTGTAAAGAAGACTCTTGCAAAACACCGATTTGCTTTGTTTTCTCGTATCAAAGAACAGAGTTCAGACAATATAATTATAGAAATGACTTTGACGCATCCGTCTGGAAATAAAATCTCAACAGAAGGAAAGTTTCCTTATGACACTAAAGGATGCAAATCAAATATACAATCGGTTGGTTCTGCCATCACATACGCACGCAGATATCTGTTAGGTATGCTTCTTAATGTCGTGA
>NZ_CADEAG010000016.1 GCF_902825155.1 Bartonella taylorii 8TBB | reverse complement strand
TGATTATACCGAACAGCAGATGAATATAGTTCTTGATGATGCGAAAAAGTATACGGATGATAAGGTCGGCAGTGCAATAAATAATGCTGCTAATGAGGCGAAATCCTATACAGATATGAAGTTTGAAACGTTAAATTATGCTGTTGAGGATGTCCGGAAGGAAGCGAGAGAAGCAGCAGCTGTTGGTTTGGCAGTGGCGGGTTTGCATTATAACGATACACCAGGGAAGTTGAGTGTTTCATTTGGTACGGGTGTATGGCGTAGCCAATCCGCATTTGCTATTGGTGCTGGTTATACATCTGAGGACGGCTTCGTTCGCTCGAACCTATCTGTTACAAGTGCAAGAGGTCATTGGGGTTTAAGCGCAGGGATAAACTTTACGCTGAATTAATAATAAAAAAACGCATTCACCCTTGTCTCATGAGACAAGGGTGAAAATTTTATATTTAGAGAAGTAATCTTTTACACAAAAAGTCATAAAGTGGTATGCTTATAGAGTTTCCACAACAATGTATTTTATAGTAATAATGAGAATGATTTTAGTTAAAGAGAAGAATTTTAACTAAAAAATTACAAATGTGGAGTGATGGCTCCATACAAATTAAAAGTGTACTTTTTATAATTTTATTAATAGAAATACCCATTGGGGGGTATGCTTAAAGAAATAAAGAACCCTATTTTTTACTATTTTAATTATTTTCTCTTGCTATTTGTCTTGAAATTCTATAAAAGAGTAAAAAATTCGTTAATAAACTAAAAAAAATTCGCAAAGCGGGGTGCGATAGTTATGAAAAAATCATACAAACATCTCAATTTTACTCAGGAACGCTTTTCTGAAGCTAGAAAGCATATCGCTTATCTCTACAATAAAAGCGCAATAATCTTGCAAAAAATATCCTGAATCATTCACCAAACAACTTAACTCCTTTTTCGCAATAAACACCCTTTATTGCCCCTTAAACACACAACACTTAACAATAGCGCAAAAAATATGTTCTCTCTACACTTACCTCATCTTCTCTTACACCCCAAAAGGGCTTTACTGCAAAGAGAAAAGCCACCCTAAAGGCATGAAAAAACAAAACCCCATCAACGGGATTACTGATGGTGTATCAAAAATCTCATTGAGGCTTTAGATAGTCCCTTTTCCCGTTATGACAACCCTAATCTTTTATAAAACAGAAAAACACTTGGTGAGACCTACTAATACCAAAATATGTCTTTTTAATGTTTTTCACTTGGAGCATTTACTATGAAAAAAATATATACTACGCCAAAAACGCCAGCAATAAGTAATTCAAAAACTTTCCCCTCGCCTTATAGATCCCCTTTTATTAAAACACTTTCATTGGTTTCAGTAGCTGTATTTTTATCAAATGCTTCTCCTGTTTCTGCTTGTGATCTTTGGGCCAATGTCTCAGATTATTTTGGTGCTGGTACAAATGTACGTAAAAGTATTGCACCAACCTATATAATTAGCGGTGGTGTCTATAGAGATGTTGGCTCTGCGTTTGCAAGGGTAGATAGTGAATTCCGAGATATTTCTCGGCAATTTAATATAGTTTCATCCAATATGCTTGTTCAACAAAATTCTGCAGAGACTATTACAGTTGGTGCGAACAAAGGCGGCACTGTAGTAGACTTTGCAAATAATTATCATGCAGCGCGGTCTATTGTTGGTGTTGCTGATGGTGTGCTTAGCCCAACATCGAATCAAGCAGTCAATGGTTCCCAGCTTTATAAATTGGGCTCTGCGATTGCGAAATCTTTTGGTGGTGGTGCTGGATATGATTGTTATGGGGAATGGATGGTTCCTACTTTTACGGTTAATGTCGTTGGGGAGAATGGTAAGGGAACTGTACAGCACTATAAAAATGTCGCGGATGCATTTACTGGCGTAGGTGATTCTTTTGCAAATCTTAATAAAAAGGTTGAAAATTTATTCCTTAATGCGATAGGCGATCATCTTATTCAGCAAAATGGTGTAGGGACTATTACAATTGCTGCGAACAAAGGCGGTTATGTAGTAGACATTGCAAATAATTATCGTGAGGCGCGGGTTCTTACTGGTGTTCGTAATGGTGCGGTTAGTATAACATCGGAGCAAGCGGTCAATGGTTCCCAGCTTTATAAATTAGGCCTTGCGACTGCGAAGTCTTTTGGTGGTGGTGCTGACTATCAAGATGGAAACATGCGTGTTCCTACTTTTACGGTTAAGGTCTTTGATAAAGATGGTAATGGAACTGAAAAGGACTATCATAATGTCGCGGATGCATTTACTGGTGTAAATAGTTCTTTCACGAATCTTGATAAAAAAATTGAAAATATAGTCATTAATGCGACAGGTGAAGGTCTTGTTAAGCAAGATACGTCAGGACTTATTACTATTGGTGGAAAAGTAAGCGGAACTAGGGTAAGTATTGCAAATATTGATAATGCGGTGCGGACTCTTTCTGGTGTTAATGCTGGTTCGATTACAGCCACATCGACTGACGCGATAAATGGTTCTCAACTTTATGCCATGAGCAATGTAGTTGCAGGCTATTTTGGTGGTAATGCTGACTATAAAGATGGAAACTGGAGAGCTCCTACTTTTACAGTTAAGGTCTTTGACAAAGATGGTAATGGAACTGAAAAGGACTTTCATAATGTCGCGGATGCATTTACTGGCGTAAATAGTTCTTTCACGAATCTTGATAAAAGAATTGAAAATATAGTCATTAATGCGACAGGTGATGGTCTTGTTCAGCAAGATACATCAGGACTTATTTCATAATGTCGCGGATGCATTTACTGGCGTAAATAGTTCTTTCACGAATCTTGATAAAAGAATTGAAAATATAGTCATTAATGCGACAGGTGATGGTCTTGTTCAGCAAGATACATCAGGACTTATTACTATTGGTGGAAAAGTAAGTGGAGCTAAGGTAAGTATTGCGAATATTGATGGTGCAGCACGGACTCTTTCTGGTGTTAATGCTGGTTCAATTACAGCAACATCGACTGATGCGATAAATGGCTCTCAACTTTATGCTATGAGCAATCTAGCTGCTAGATATTTTAGTGATAATGCTGGATATGATGAAGGTGGAAAATGGCGTGCCCCTACTTTTACGGTTAAAGTCTTTGATCAGAATGGTAGTGGGACTGAAAATAACTATAAAAATGTTGCCGATGCACTTACTGGTGTAAGTAGTTCTTTTACAAATCTTAATAAAAAGATCGAAAGTATGACAGGTGATAGTTTTATTAAACAAAATAGCGCTGGGCTTATTACGATTGGTGGAAGTAAAGGTGGCGATAGAATAGATATTACAGACAGTATTAAAACTCCACGCATTCTTTCTGGTGTTAAGGGCGGCGCTTTTGATAAAAACTCGACCGAAGCAGTAAATGGTGCCCAGATTTATTTTATGTCTCAGGCATTTGCGAGTTATTTCGGCGGTGGTGCTGGATTTAATGAAGAAGGAAGATGGGTATCTCCTATTTTTAAAGTTAAAGCCTTTGATAAGGATGGTAATGAGACTGAAAACACGTTTACGAGCGTCGCGGCTGCCTTTGATGGCGTTAATAGTGCTTTCACAACTTTGAATCATGAGATTGGTGAGATAAAGAGAACGGGTTCTGGTGAAAAAAAGCCATCTGGAAATAGTGATAGGAATAATATTTCAGACGGCTTTCCTTTTAGAAGTGTATCTTTAAAAAGATCGTCTCGCGCCCTAGGTGATGTGAAGGCTCTAACTACGGTAACTATTGCTGCTAAGTCACCATTAACTCAAATAAGTTTTATGGATGCTAATGGCAAAAGTCGGCGTCTTTTTGATATTTCTGCTGGTGATATTTCTGTTAATTCAAGCGATGCAATCAATGGTGCGCAGCTTTACTCGATAAGCAACCAGATTGCTGCTTATTTTGGTGGTGGTTCTGGGTATCAAAATGGAGAATGGAGCGCTCCTACTTTTACAGTTAAAGCCTTTGATGAGAAGGGTAATGAAACTGAGATAAAATATAGCAGTGTCGCGGCTGCCTTTGCTGGTGTTAATAATGCTGTCACAACTTTGAATCATCAGATTGCTAAGATAAAGGACAGCAATGTTGTTAAGCCAATGAATAGACCATCTCAAAATGGCGATCTGAAGAATATTTCAGGCGACTTTCCTTTTATGAGAAGCGCATCTGTGAAAAGCTCATCTGCTGCTGAATCACCATTAGCTAATGAAGAAAAGGGTGTTGTAGACGATGCTTCTCAATACGACGTCAGCGACAGTCAATTTGATAACGTTAGCCAAAGGGTTAGCAGTCTTGAAGGGAAGGCAAAAGATTTTGATCAGAAAGTAGACGAGATCGAGAAAGAAATGCCCTACGTCGTTAAGTATGATAAAGATGAAGCAGGTCATAAGACCAATAAGATCTCTTTAGTAGGTGCTGATGGAAGTCAACCAGTCGTGATTGATAATGTAGGAGATGGCAAAGTTGAAGCAGGTTCTAAGAGAGCAGTAAATGGTAATGAAGTCTATAATTTCACTCAACAGCAGATGAAGAGTGTTCTTGATGATGCGCACACGTATACGGATAAGGAGGTCGGTAGTGCAAGAAACGAGGCAAAATTCTATACTGATATGAAGTTTGAAGCATTAAGTTATGATATTAAGAATGTGCGCAAGGAGGCAAGGCAAGCTGCAGCGATTGGTTTAGCGGTGTCTAACTTACGTTACTTCGATGATCCAGGTTCTCTGAGTGTTTCATTTGCTGGCGGTTTGTGGCGTGGCCAATCTGCCTTTGCTATTGGTGCAGGTTATACCTCTGAAGATGGTAAGATTCGTTCTAATCTATCGGCAACCAGTGCCGGAGGTCAGTGGGGCGTAGGTGGTGGAATAACTCTGAAATTAAAATAACACCAGAGAATACGAAAAACGACAATTTAACCAAAATTTCGCCCTTGTCTCATCAGGCAAGGGCGAAATTTTTTATTATAGAGAAGTAATATTTTACATAAAAAGTTATAATTATAAATTCTCATAACAATATGCTCTATAGTACTAATCTCAGTGAGGCTGACTTTAGTGAGAAGTGAATCAATTTAACAAAAATTTTACAAATTCAGAGTAACATCCGCATATAAATTACTAGAGTGTATAATTGCACAGCATTTTAAAAGTGTACGTTCTATAATCTCACTGATAGAAAATATCCATTGGGGGGATATGTTTAAAAAAATTAAAAATCACATTTTATTATTTTGTTTATTTGCTTTGTACACAAACAGTAGCTGCAATTATGAGTAAGACTCACTTTGTTCAAAAGAGAACGAATCAAACAAGCTATAAAACAGAATCCCCAGCCTATAAAGTATGTAATAAAGCTATGAATTTTAAAATCATAAAGATATTGCATGATTACATAAACGAGTAAGACTCATTCTGTTAAAATAATAAAACTCATTTTCTTCTTGCTATTTTTCTTGGTAGTCTATAAAAGAGCAAACGAGTCTCCAATAAGACTCATTCTGGTAAAAACAAAACCAATTCCTCGCAAAGGGAGGTGCGATGAACTATGAAAATCACACAACTTCCATAACTATACTTTAGGCTCTCAAAAGGAAAAAACCTTAACACTTGAGAACACGCCGCTTATCCTTACGGTAAGAGCGTGATAGCCTCATAAAAACACTCTAAACTACTCACCAAACAAAACAAACCTCTAATAATAAACACTTTATCGCTTTTTAAGCACACAAAATAAGCTCTTTTATTTTAAAAAATTTAAACCACGTATCTAACAGTAGCGCGCAAATATGTCTCTTTTATGTCAATTTCACTTTTCTCCCCATCCTCAAATCCATAAACTTTGTTTCAAGAAAACACCCTACTTAAAAGTAAGAAAAATCAAAACCTTATTAACCGGATCATTGATCAACGTTAACCGCAACCTCACCGAAGTTCTAATCACCCCTGTCTGCCTCTGCGACAAATCCAAACTTTATAGAGAACGAACAAAAAACACACACCTAAACGATTTCTAGCGCTGAAATGTGTCTTTTTAATGTTCTGAATATATGTTTTTTACTTGGAGAATTTGTTATGAAAAAATTATATACCACACCAAAAGCGCTAGTGGTGAGTGATTTTAAAAATTCTTGTTCGCTTTATCGATTGCTTTTTATGAAAGCGCTTTCAGTGGCTTCGGTGATTATCCTTTTATCACACGTTTCTCCTGTTGCTGCTGCTACTCAGATTTTTAATAATATATCAAACGATTTTAGTGGTGGTACAAATGTGCTTAAAGGTATTCCGCTATCCTATAGAGTTGGCAGCAAGCTGTATAGAGATATTGACATTAATCCTACATCTATGGGGAGTGAAGATACCTTCAAAAACTTAAGATCTAACATTAAGATTGAGATTAAAGTGGCTTTGGGTACTGCGTTTGCGGGTAGGAAAGGTTTTAAGGAAGGTTCTAAGAACGTAGCGGATGCATTTTCTAGTATTAATTTCACAAGTTTGAATCGTCAGCTTGCTGAGATAAAGGAAAACCCTGCTATTGGGGAGAAACAAAAAAATTCATCGCAAGGTGATGATCGGCATGAGAGTAAAGACAACTTTCCCTTTATGAGAAGCTTATCTCGTGCTGGAGAAGGGGGTGTGATAACTATTGGTGCTGATACACCACACACTCAAGTAGATTTTACGAATAATAAAGGTGAAGGAAAGACTCTTGTGGGTGTTGCTGCTGGTGATCTTTCAAAAAACTCAACCGAGGCAGTAAATGGTTCTCAGCTTTATAAATTAACAAGAGGTCTGGCAGTTAATACTGTTGATTCTATAGATTGGCCTTTTAAAGATCCTATAGCTGAAGGGAAAGCTTCAATTGCTATTGGTCACGGCGCAAAAGCATCAGTTCTCGATAGTATTGCTTTAGGTTCATATTCTATCGCAAATGTTGCGGGTGGTATGGGAGGTTATGATCCTATTACTAAAGAGATCTCATATAAACAGGACAACGCATGGATCTCCGTTTACGGTGCGCTCAGTATTGGTGATGCTGAGAAGGGTTTGACCAGACAGATTGTAGGTGTTGCAGCTGGCACTAAAGATACTGATGCCGTGAATGTTGCGCAGCTAAAAGCTCTACAAGACGCTACATACCCAAATTGGGAGCTTTCTGTCGATGGTAAAAATAAGACCAGTGTTAATTCAACCAGCCCAATGGATTTGGCAGCTGGAAGTACAAATCTTACTCTTACAAAAAGTGATAAAGACAATAATATAAAATTTGATCTAGCCAGGGCCGTTATAGTCGATAAAATACAAGTAGGGAACAACATTTTAGACGCAACAGGTTTAGTGATTTCCAATGGTCCGAAAATAACTACTTCTGGTATAGATGCTGGTGGTAAAAAGATCCAAACAATTGCGAATGGAGAAATTTCTGCAACATCAGCGGATGCTGTAGCAGGTAATCAGCTTCATAATCTTGGTAGCAGTGTTGCTAAGTATTTCGGTGGTAATGCTAGCTATCAGAATGGCACGTGGACTGCTTCTACATTCACGGTTAAGAAGTTTGCATCTGATGGCAGTGTTTCTGATGCGACCTATAATGACGTTTCATCTGCCTTTGCTGGTGTTGGTGATTCATTCGCGAGTGTTAAAGATAAATTCAAGAATATTAAGGATGAAGTTACCAAAGAGATAGAAAAGGACATTGCCACTGCTCAAGGTGATGCCTTGTTGTGGGA
>NZ_CADEAG010000015.1 GCF_902825155.1 Bartonella taylorii 8TBB | reverse complement strand
TGGCATCTTTGTCCAGATCTTGCATAAATTTTTCGCGGGAAAGCCCGATATTGGCAAAAGCATCTTCAATATGTTTACCCCCTGCCTGAATGCGCGCACTCATCGCATTAAAACCACGCGCTGCACTTTCTGGAACGATACCAGCAGAAATCATCGCCGTACCAAAAGCCGCGGTTTCCCGTGCTGTCAACTTAAACATGGTTGCCGCACCGGTGGCGCGATTGGTAAAGTCAGACACTTCGCTTGCTTTTGCCGCCATGTGGTTAGAGAGATGATTGATGGCATCACCTAAATCTTCAATGCCTGCTTGATTAAGCTTAAAGACATTGCGCAATTTGGCAAAACGCTCCCCAATCTCATCCCCCGTCATATCAAAAGCAACAGCTGCTTTGGCAGCGTAAATGCTAAAAGCTTCTAGATCTTGTTCGCCAATCCCAGCTTGGCTGGCACTGGTCATCAGTTCCAAAACTTCACGCGCCGCTAACGGAATTTTGGTGGAGGTTTCCAAAGCAAAGCGACGCAATTCTTTTAAACGATGAAGAGGAGCATCCAGAACCTTTTCCAAGCCTTTCATCGATTGGTCAAATTGCATGGCTTTATAGAGGGGTGCAATCAAGGTTGCTGTTTGCGCAATGGCACCCACCATGCGCCCCCGCGCATGGTTGAAAGCATTTTCCGCATTTGCTGTTGCTTCCCTCAAGTGCTCAGGATCAAACCAATTTTTAAAGTGCTGCCTTGTCTTGTTTTGGAAATGGGCAACATCTGAACTAAAGGCTGCAAGATCACGCTTAGCAGAGGCTATCCCCTCTTGCAGATGATTAACAAAACGCACAACAAGGGAAACATCCATGATCGTCTCTTATCCTAACTGATGGCTTTCATATTCTTGTTGTTTCAGGCGTGCGAGTTCTTCTCGATAGGCAATCACATCCAGCCAATCCATCTGGTTAATTTCTGAAGGCGCCCAATGATAATAAAGCGCTAGTTCTGCTCCAAATTGTCCGGCGGAGAGGATTGGCGTGTGGGAAAAAAAGCAAAAAAAGCCTTGAAGACAGCAAGAATGTCAACAACATCAAGACGATCAATCAATTCAACGGATTCATGAGACATATCCGCTAAAAGCGCCACTATCCCTTCCATGGCTTCATGGGTCAATAAAGCCTCACAAAGCTTGGCAAAAAGAACATCATTGCTCAAGGGTGTTTTATCTTTTTCTACAGCGGGCAAAAGTGACTTTGCAAGCTGTGGTCCAATCAACACGGCTAATTGCTTAGCTTGTTTGAAAGTGGGGCGATAAAAGGTCAATTTCTTGCAGAGAGATTCTTTGCCACCTTTATCCTGATAAAGAAGTGGAACCTGCAATTCCACATCAATGCTGGTTTGTAAACTTGTCATGATCAATTCCTATAAGTTGAGAATAGAGCGGCGGCGGCCACCGATCTCTTGTCCGTTGCGCACAAGCCAACCGCCCCGTTTGAACGAAAAGCGGTGCAAAACAGAACCATCCCAATATTCGGTATAGTCCCAAACATTTTTGATCTCGCAATCATAACCTGTTGCCTTGCCAGCCGTTAAGCCTTCACTATCGACTTTGATCAAACGCCCTGTGACATCAATGGAATGCTCATGCTCACGCCCGTCTTCTTCAGAGATCACATGTTTTTTGCCGGTAAATTTATGACGAAGACCAGGAGGACCACCAAAGATACCGATAATTTCTGGTGTGTGGCTGCGGATTTTCATTTGCAAACCGAGGGCTTTCACACCAAGACCAGCAACATCAATTTGCATATCAGAACCGCCTGGTTGATAGGTTTCTGTGATTTCTTCCAGCGTGGGCAATTTAAGCGTTTCAAGATCGAGATGAAGATTCACATCATCATCAACAATCAGGGTAAAACCGCGTACAATACGTAAAGTCATGCTTTAACTCCTTGCTGCTTTGCGATAAGTTTCAAGTGTATCGCCAAATTGATAGGTCATTTTCTTTTGGATATCTTGCGCCAACCGGTCAAAATAAGCGCTATTGCGCCGGCTGGAGAAACTTAAATCTTCTAGAGGAGGGACTTCTTCTGCATCAAATTCCACCCGTAACTTTCCCAATTGCAAAGTGCTGTTGGAATTTAAATCGCGGTCAAACCAAACCCGCCCACCCAAAAGGGCACCACGGGCAATCATATCATCAAGAAAGCTGGTCAAAGAGCGGGTAATGGCAATAACATGTTGACCGGTCAGATTCTCGTCATTCGCCCAAGGGCGGAAATTGTTGATGATGGTTTTTTCCAATGCTGCACGGGTGCGCACCACATTGACAAAACGCCAGAGTGGATCACTAGAGGTGGTATGGTTTCCCCATAAAATGCGTCCATTGGCAGCTATTTTTCCATGCGCATTTTGGCTAAGCCGTGCTGGAATAAAGGTAGCAATATCGGCTTGATTGAGGCGATTAGCCTCATGATCGATTTCGCCATCAAAATAGCTAATCGGGCGCGCCGTGCCTAAAATGCCTTTGACATCTTGATTTGAAGGAGACCAAAAAACACCTCCCCTTTGCTTATCACGTTTGATAAACATCGCCGCCGCAAAGGGACTTGCTGGTTTAACACTCCAACCACCCTCACTATTTGCCACCCGTACAAAGGGGTCAATGAGATAACAAAAGCGTGAGGAAAAATCTGCGCGATAGGCAAGACTTTCTTGCGTGTTTTTACCCCCCGTATCAAAAACCGCAATCGCTTGCAGCTTTTCGGCAACCTGTTCAAGCGCATCTGCTAGCGGATTTTTGCCATTATCAAGGCGTCCTGCACTATAAGCTGGTGCCAGTAAAATCCCAGGCTCTACCCCTAAATGCCCACGCGCATGTTTCAGCGCATGCACACCGGTTAAGGAAGCGTAGGATCCCACCATTTCCGCTTGTGTCTCAGCAATGGTCGACTTTTCTTCCACGCGCACAAGGATAATTTGTGCCTCAATCCCCTGTGCACACACAGCATTAATCACATCAAGAGCTGTACCTCTTGCCCCAAGCTTTTGGATTTTCTCACCCTCATGTGTGAAGAGTAGCACAGGCTCGTTGAGGGGAAAAACTTGATTGTCAGCATCAGGTGCTGTGACAACCGCACCAATAGCGGTTTGATCAAATGTTGCTAAGGGACGGGAATCCTCACCAGCCTCTACAATACGAATCCCATGATTAAATTCTGTTGCCATCTTGCTCTCCAAATCAATGAAGAGACTATAACAACCATCACTATGCTCCATAAGCCTGACACTGTCAGTCAAAAAGGACTTTAAAGAAAGAAAAACATACAAGCCTTATCGCCTAGACTTGATCATCTTTCTCTTGCGGTTCTTTTACAGGCTCTACAGGTGCATCTGTTTCTGCCATTTCAGCAGATGAAAGCTGTTTTGTGTTTTCATCAACAATAGGAGGAGAGAATACTCCATCCTTATAACTCCAGCCGATTTGTGCTTCATGTGAAGGAATGGCTTCACCATCAAAGGCGTGAACATAATCTTCTGAGGCTACGATAATGTTTGTTACTACACCATTTTCAACAACTGCATATTCCATCAAAAACTCCTATATAAAAAATCTTAATAATACTGCTCCATCACCACCATCACCGCTGTTGTAGTTCCATGCATCCTTTCCGGAAAAATAGCCACCGCCGCCACCGCCAGCATCAGCTTGGTTTTTACCACCTCTGCCACCTTTCCCACCTTTATCACTTTCACCACCCCAGCCGCCGTCACCATTACTAGATCCGCCACCACCACCAGCACCACCAAAAAGAGAGCTTCCACCGTTACAGCTTCCGCCATCTCCACCATCACCGCCAGAAAAAATAAAGTTTTTAATGCTAGAATTACCTCCTGTTCCTCCTCTGCCTACTGTTTGGGTAACTCCGCTACCCTGAGAACCTGCACTCCCACCATTGGCGACGAGAAGATCTTTAATAATCGTTGCACCACCACTGCCATTTTTACCACCACGACCAATTTGAATATTTCTTGATTTTCTAAGTTGAGATCCTTTAATTTGAATGCGTACACATTGTCCTCCGCCTCCTCCACCGCCACCGTAGTAGGTATATGTGATACGACCGCTCTGAGTGCTTTTTAACCAGCCTCCAGTCTCCCCGCTGCCACCACCACCCCACGCCCATATTTCGATTTCTGTGTTATCGGTCATACCTTCGGGCAATGGAATGGTGCCACTTTCTGTCATCAGGATTTCAACTGGTTTTTTGGCTAATGAAGCAATCAATTTATCTATTTCACTTTTCGTATAAACAGCTTCACCATCAACTTTAAGCGGTCCTTTAAGCGAGCTTCCCGTTGTACTTAGGCTGGTGACCACTTCACCATTATGGGTAAGGCTAAACGGAGAATTACCCAAAAGCTCTAAGCCACCACTCATAGTGACTTTGCTGGTAAATTTATTATAATTCTGCCATTCATTGGCTTGTTTTAAGCGTCCATAGCTTGTGAGATCTTCGTTGATCTTGGCTCTAAATTCATCCAATCCCACGATATCTTCTGTTTTATGTTGATGCGTTCCCAACAATGATATTGCACTGCCAAAGGTGAAGTTATTATTGCTTGATTTATAGAGAACATAATTGTTGGCCGCATCCTTAGCGCCCTCGATATCGCTTAAATCAGCAAAAGTGAAGGTTTTATCCGCTGCCATCTTGGCCTTAAGAGTTGCTTCAAGATCTGCAACATCACTTATTGTGTGCGTGTGTTTTGAGGGTGCTTTTCCCTCTAGCTTTTCCTCAATATCAACAATGGCTTGATCAATTTTCGTCAAGTTTTCGCGCAAGATTGGAAATTCAGAACTGATAAAACGTCCTTCTTTAGGCAATTCCATCTGTAGCTTTTTGGTTTTTTCCATCTCTGTTCTCCCCTCATAATATGCCGGCGCCAAAATCGCTCACCATTGACCGCGCTGCGGGTCCACCGGTAAGTGTGAGTTTGAGGCGTGCTTGTTTGGCTGTTTTATCGCTGCTCACAAATTTGCGCTCTGTCCAAAGCGGCTCGGATAACTGTTCTGTTTCCTCTAATGTGAGAGGGGTGAAAGCACCGTCATCCAGTTGCATCTCGAGTGTAAAGGTTGCACCGCCCGGTAAAAAGGTTTTGATATAGCTGGTCAACCTTGCCTTTTCGCCAAAAGCAAAAGCACGGGTGACATAAGTGGCTTCCTTATGAATCTTTCCCGCAATCAATTGAACAGGGGCAAACAAAATAGGCGAGAGTTTCTCTGTCCCTTTGAGAATGGCACGGAGCTTGACTTTTTCACTGATATATTCGGTAAGGCTTAGTAATTGAAAGGGCAGGAGTTGATAAACCGTGCCATTGTTTCTTTCAATTTCAAAGATGACAGAACACTCGCTTGAAGGCAATTCAATGGCTGCGCGTATTTGTAAATCAGAGCAGTCCACAAGATCAAATGTGCCAAGATCAATGGTTTTTTCTGTTTGTGTGTAGCGGGCTGCCAACACACGAAACGCCAGTGCTTCATTTTGATGGGCAGTCCAGCTTTGCGCGTTAACTGAAGAAAAACGTGGACCAGTCACATAAGGATGACTTGAGACGTATCTCTGGTGTTCTGCATCAAAATCTCCAAGTTTTGCTAAGGAGACGGAATGGTCAGCATCATCGGTTTTAATGACAAAAGCCGTTAAGCGGTCATCCATCACTAACAGTGGTACATCATAGCGTGCCTCTGCCCAACCTGTTTTTGCACTCTTCATAGAATAAAAGCTTTGTGCTTGAATATCGGCGGTCGGATAACCGTTTTCGGTGGTGACCAAATCAATCACTAGATCATGGTCCTGATTACCGATTTTGCAAAGATGAAAGTCAATACCTGTGATTTGCCGTGTTTCATCAGGAGTAAAGACCTGCGCTTGTGGGTCAAATTGTGTCCAGATACGCACCGTGGTGGTGCGCCGCATCACTTTCACATCAATCACGCCTTGCCCAGTAAAAAGACCCGTAGCAATGGTTCCCCCTTTTCCCCGTGCCACAACATTTTTTGTGCCAGCAGGAATGTTTTCAGGAATCTTAAAAGTACCTTCAAGTATCCCCTTGGCATTGGCAAAAAGGTAATCATTCGGCAAGACATTCACACCATCAAAGGTAAGACTTTCTAATTGTTCTAACTTGCCAAAACCTTCAATTTTAAAGTGAAGGGTAATTTGTCTTAAGAAATCGATTTGTTTTTGAGTCTCATTGATGAGATCATCATGCACTTCTGTGTTACGGATAGTTCTGCCACGGTTCCAGCCCATATTCAGTTGATTGGTGACACTCGAGAGCCAATCGGTGCGCTGTTCATGCCAAAAATCTGTTGCGGGTTCAAGGGTTACTGTACCAGGCAGGGTTGCAAAATTTTGATAGGGGTTGATTTTTTCGCAAGCCGTTGTCAACTCTTGCGCAATGATCACTTCATTTGTCCAGTCAAGCGTAACAGGCGCTTTTAAAGGAGCAGTGTAAAATGTTGGATCAATGGCGAGCTGTAAAATGCCACTGCCTACAGCCCCCGTTTGCTGAAAGCCTTCATCTCTGTAAGAGTCATCAAGAAAGGGGTCAGCGAACATGCCCTTTTTGGCGACAGGCTCTTTAGAGTCCACATTGCTTTTAATGCGCTCTAATTGCATCAATCGATCAAGGGAGAGCACCCGTTGAAAATAGCGCCACATCTCATCATAGGGGGCAACACGCGTGCCATCATTAACCACAAGAGGAATATCAAGCCAATTGTTGCTGATGGTTGCAAGGGATAACACATCATCAGGGACACTTGGTGCCATGGGGTGGTCTGATGAAACCCCTTTGATGTAAACCACATTGCCTTGTGTGTTGAGACCTATACGGTCAATGCGCGGTAATTTGTAAGTATAACTGACAATAATATCACCACCATCAGCACCACCTGATACTGTAATTTCCTGTGCTGTTACCTTATCGGCGGTGATTTTTGCACGGTAACGATATGTCACCTGATAGGTGCTTCCCACTAAAGGTTCGTCTCCCACGGGTGCCCAATCAATGGTGTCTCCTGTTTTTTTAAAATCTGTGCCTTCTTTAAATTCCTTGCTTCCTTGAACAACTTTAATAAATGCGGTGATGCTTTTATCAGGAACACCATCACGCCCTGCGGCAACTGCACCACGGGTGAGCGTGACGGTTTTTTCTTTTGTCAACAAAAGAGACTGAATATCGGCAATGGGAGCATAATAGGTTTTAAAGGTAAAGCTTGTTTTCCCTTTTTGAGGTGCAAAAATATGCGTTTCTTCAGGAGTAGTATGCCCGTAAGCAACAAGGTCGGCGATGTCACCACCAGAATCTATGGCGATGTCACCACCAGCATCTGGGGTGATGTCACTACCAGCATCTGGGGTGATGTCACTACCAGCATCTGGGGTGATGTCAGAACCAGCTTGAATGTCAGATTGAGAGCTTATTTCCTCTTTTTGGGGTGTAAAGATATGGGTTTCGCTTGGCACAACGCTTGTCGAAAAATCTTCCACCTCTTCATGGCGCAAGGCGGCTAAGCGTTTGCGTTTAAAGCCATTGATATTGGCTTCTCCCTCTTGAATGCTAAAGACTTGGCAGCCGTTATTGGCTCCCAATGCACTCACACGGCAGCCACTCACGATATAATGCCCATGCGCACGGTCGTAAGTAGCAATAGCTTGCATGGCGGGTTCAAGCAATGATGGGGATTTTTGGTCAATCAGAACACCATCTTGCAAAATATAAACCGGGAAGAAAGTGCCATCTTGAGCATCCTCTTTCAGAGCCCAAACAAGCTTTGCTGTTTCGCGTGCGGCACCAGGTTCTCCTTCTGCCAAGGTGCCTGGAATTTGTCCCAACAGCTCTGGATCATCCTCATGTGTACTCCACTGTTTCTGGAGCTTTACACCGATTTCAATGCGCCCAATCATGGAAACATTGTTGAGTACAGCGGGTGCAACGGGGAAAATATCGCCTGCGATATAGATCTTGCCATCCGTTAAAGTGACGGTTTGTGTTTCTTTGTTGACAAAAGCATCGGCGCGTTCAACGCGGTCTCCTTCTTGTGCCACAAGGCGCCCCAAGCGGTTATGGCGTCCCCTTATGATGGTTTGAACCTCGTTGAGTTCACCAGCTTGAATAAAGGGACGTTGTCCATAAAAGACAACGCTTTGTTGTTCGTCTTTGCCGCGAGATCTGTCAATTGCAAAGGGCAAACCACTTTCATGCTTCATATTAAAACCTCAATAAAATCTTGAATTGTTCGCGAACATCGGCACGCAAAGGAATAGTGATAGGCGTTTTGAGTATCTCCACACCGCCACTTAGTTCATCAGGCTCACACCAAAGTTTGCCAAAGGGGATATCTTGTTTGGGAATGCCGTGAACGAGAATGGAAATAAATGCTGCTTGTTTGCCGTCAACATCGCGAAAGTCTGTGCGGGCTGCAACAAGAAGCGCCGTGCCCCTCCGGGAGGGCTGATAGTGATTGCCACAATGGCTGTACACACCATCCAAAGCCTGTTCG
>NZ_CADEAG010000014.1 GCF_902825155.1 Bartonella taylorii 8TBB | reverse complement strand
AACTTCACTACCACTCTTTTCACCACCTACACTAATAACATGCGTATCTTCATTCTGCTTAACAAGACTGTCTCCCACCACTTTGTTAATCTCATTCTTAAGCTCTTTATGAATATTCGTGAAAGAACTTCCTACACCGGCAAATGCTTCTGCTACACTGTCATAGCTCTCCTCTCCAACCCCACTGCCATCCTCTTTAACTGTTTTAAGCTTAAATTTGGGAGCTTTCCATTGGCCTTTCTCATACTTAGCTCCACCCCCTAAATACGTCGCAAATGTATCACCAAGCGAATAAAGCTGCTTACCCGTAACGGCATCGGTTGAATCCTTAGAAACATCACCATCTAAAAGAAACGTAATTTTGCTGTTTTCTTGTGTCCTGACGGATCTGCCCTTTTCTTCCTGTTTCTTTTCATGACGTGCGACAAAAGCATGAGCGTCATCACTCCATAACAAAGAATCCTGTGCTACACCTTCTGATACTTCCTTAATGCGCTGATTTACATTCTTGATATTTTCATCAAGCCCTGTAAACGCACCTCCTACATCTTGAAAGGAACTCTCTGTTACAACTCCATTTTTCTCAACCTTCGATAATTTATACGTTGGTTGTGTAAAGCTACCGTCTTTAAAGGATGTATTACCACCTAAAAACTTTGCTACATCCTCGCCGATTTTATGAATCTGACCACCCGTAACCACATCACGTGAGTCTTGAGCAATCTTACCATCCGCAACATTATGCAAACCAACAGCCGCAGAGCCTTGTCCTTTGCCAAAAGTCACACTCGCATAATTAATAGTGCCTTTTTCATCATCGTTCTTATCGTAATGAACTACAGCTGAATCATCAGACTGAAGATGATTAATTTGGTTGGTGATCTCATTGGTAACTTTGTTCTGAACATTCGTGATAGAACTACCAACTCCAGCAAAAGCTTCCGCTACATTGCTATAGTCAATCTCTTCAGGACTGCCATCCTCTTTAACTGTTTTAAGCTTAAATTTGGGAGCTTTCCATTCTCCTTTATCATCATAACCTGCTCCACCTCCTAAATACGTCGCAAACTGATCCTGTAAGGAATAAAGCTGAGAACCATTTACTGCTTCCGTTGAAGCTGCAGAAATCTCTCCAGAAGCAAGGAATTTAATTTTGCTATTGCTTCCTTCTTTGCCATGCTTGGCCACAAACGCATGATCATCACTGCCCCAAGATAACGAATCGCCTTCTACTTTGCTAACTACATTTGTAATCTCTTTATGAATATTCATGAAAGAATTACCAACACCAGCAAAAGCTTCCGCTACATTATTATAGCGTGTTTCAACGGGAGTGCCATCCGTATTGAAGGCTTTAACCGTGAAAATTGGAGCTGTCCATTTGCCATCCTCATACTTAGCGCCACCACCTAAATACTTCGCAACCTTGTCACCCAGTAAATAAAGCTGGCTACCTGTAATAGCATCCGTTGAGCTTTCAGAAACTGTTCCAGCCTGAAGAAACGTAATCTTACTATTAGCTTTTTGTCCACCTTCACCATGTTTGGCTACAAATGCATGATAATCCTTGCTCCAAGACAACGAATCCTGTGCAACACCTTGCGAAACTTCTTTAATCCGTGCATTAACATTCTTGATATTGCTATCAAGTCCAGTAAAGGCTGCTCCAACATCGTTAAAATCAGTTTGCTCTACCTGTCCTGCTGCATCAACCTTCGATAAGCTATAGGTTGGTGCTGTAAAAGCACCATTGTTAAAGACTGCATTACCACCCAAAAACTTCGCAATATCCTGAGAAATTTTGTTAATCTGACCACCATTGATTGCATCATGTGAATTTTCAGCAATTTTACCATCCGCAACATTATGGAGCGCAACTGGTGCGCGGTTTTCACCTTTGCCTAAAGTTACACTCTTGTAATTAGTGGTGCCATTCTCATCTTTATTCTTATCGTAAAGAACAACAGCTGAATCCTCAGACTGAATATTTTTAGAAAGTTCTTCTAATCTTTTATCAAGTTGCCCCTTGTTAACCGCTTCATTATTCTGGGTTGCTGCCTTCACACCTGAAAGCGTACGATCCGCTCCAGTTTTATTGGCGATATTAATTTCACTGCCTTCTACTTCTTTACCAATATTGATAGCCTTTGTCTCAGCATCTTGCTTAACAAGGCTATCACTCACTACATTGGTAATCTCTTTTTTAACATTTGTGATAGAAGTACCAACTCCAGCCAAAGCCTCCGCTACAGTTTTATATTCCTTATCTTCAACATCACTTCCATCATCCTTAACTGTTTTAACCTTGAAACTTGGAGCTGTCCATTGTCCATTCTCATACTTAGCATCACCGCCTAAATACGTAACAACCTTATCATTCGTCTCAAAAAGCTGTGTGCCATTTACTGCATCCGTTGAGTTTTTAGATAAATCTCCCCCTGCAACAAATTTAATTTTGCTGGCTGTTTTTTCTGCTCCATGCTTGGCTATAAAGGCATCATCTTCCTTGCTCCATGATAACGAATCTTGCGCAACACCTTGAGATACTTCTTTAATCCGTGCATTAACATTCTTGATATTTGCATCAAGTCCAGTAAAGGCTGCTCCAACATCGTTAAAGGAATTCTCTGTTACTGTCCCGTCATTAGAAACACTCGATAATTTATAAGTTGGCTGCGTGAAGGCACCCTCATTAAATGACGCACCACCACCTAAATAGGTAGAAAGCGCATGCCCCATAGAGTAGAGCTGATTACCCGTAACAGCATCCGTTGAACCCTCAGAAACATTACCATCTAAAAGAAATGTAATTTTGCTGTTTTCTTGTGTCCTGACAGATCTGCCCTTTTCTTCTGTACTCTTTTCATGACGCGCGACAAAGGCATGAGCTCCTTCGTTCCATAACAAGGCGTCTTTCTCAATATGTTGAGAACTATCCGTTATTTTTTGATTAAAATCATTGATCGTATTCGTTATACGAGTATTCACATTCCCAAGGCTATAATCAAGCGCCGAAAGAGCTGAACCAACATCATGGTGAACACTTCCTGATGCGCCTACTTCACCATTTTTTCTAATGCTATGTATTTCATAAGATGGTTTGGTGAAAGCACCACCACTAAAGGCTGCTCCACCACCAAAGAAACCTGCAACATCTTCACCGATTTTATTAATCTGACTACCCGTGATTGCTTCATTTGAATCTGCCGAGAGCGCTCCACCCTTTATACCAGTAAGAGTACGCTTTTCATTTTTGTTGTTGGCAATATCGATTTTGTCACCATCTGTTTCTTTACCAATAGTAAGGTGTTTGGTTTCAAGATCCTGTTTCACGAAGCTACTAGCTGCTACTTGTTCCTTGACGTCTTTTTCAACTTTCTGCAGTTGTGAAAAATTTACAGCGTCAGTCTCAGCACTCCCAGCCGCTACACCAGAAATGGTCCGAGCACCACCATCCTTATTTTTAATATTGATTTTACTACCTTCTTTTTCTTCGCCTATCTTGATTAACTTTGTCGCTTCATCCCACTTAACAAGGCTATCACCCTTTACATTGGTAATTTCATTGTTAATCTCTTTTTTTACATTTGTGATAGAAGTGCCAACTCCAGCCAAAGCTTCCGCTACAGTTTTGTATTCCTTATCTTCAACATCACTTCCATCATCCTTAACAGTTTTAATCTTAAAGGTTGGAGCTTTCCATTCTCCTTTATCATCATAACCTGCTCCACCTCCTAAATACGTCGCAAGCGTACTGCTCATAGAGTAAAGCTGATTACCCGTAACTGCATCCGTGGAGGTTGATGAAACTTCACCATTCGCAAGAAACTTAATCTTGCTGTTCACTGGTTTCACTGTCTCTTCTCCAGCCCCTTTCTCTGCATGATGAGCAACAAACGCATTAGCTTCCTTGCTCCACGATAAGGAATCGCCTTCTACTTTGGTGACTACATTCGTAATCTCATTTTTAATATTCGTGAAAGAATTACCAACACCAGCAAGAGCAGAAGCTACATCTTTGTAGACTGTCTCTTCACCTTCTGTACCATCAGCCTTAACAGTTTTAACCTTAAATTCTGGAGCGGTCCATTGACCATTCTCATATTTGGCTCCACCACCTAAATACGTCGCAAATGTATCACTTAGTGAATAAAGCTGCTTACCAGTAACAGCATCCGTTGAAGTTGGTGAAACATCACCATTTGCAAGAAATGTAATTTTACTGTTTTCTTGTGTCCTTACGGCTTTACCTGTTTCTTCTGTGCTCTGTTTATGTTCATGACGAGCCACAAACGCATCGGCTGCATCATTCCACAATAAAGAATCACTTTTAACATTATTAATCTCTTTGCTGATGTTATTCTTAATATTCGTGAAAGAACTACCAACACCAGCAAAAGCTTCCGCTACAGTTTTATAGCTTTGTTCATCCTCTTTACCATCAGAATTGACAGTTTTAATCTTAAAGCTTGGAGCTTTCCATTCTCCTTTATCATATTTGGCGTCACCACCAAAATATGCCGCAACCTTATTATTCGTCTCAAAAAGCTGGGAACCATTTATAGCATCCGTTGAAGTCTTAGAAACTTCTCCGTTTAAAAGAGACGTAATCTTGCTGTTTTCTTGTATCCTTACAGACTTGCCCCCTTCTTCTGTGCTCTGTTCATGACGGGCTACAAAGGCATGGGCTTCCTTATTCCACAGCAGAGCATCACCTTTAACTTGTTCAGTAACATTCGTTAGTTGATCTTCAACTTTTTTGATGCTTGTATCTAGCTGTCCCTTGTTAACCGCCTCATTCTCTTTCTCTGCTGCTTTCACACCAGAAAGGGTCCGTAACTCTTTTTTGCTGTTAGCAATATTGATTTCACTGCCTTCTACTTCTTTACCAATAGTAATATAATTTGTATTGGCATCTTTCTTAACAAGGCTATCACCCTTCACATTGCTAATCTCATTATTAATCTGCTTCGTAATCTCATTCTTAACATTCGTGATAGAATTACCAACACCTGCAAACGCATCCGCTACATTATGATAGACTGTTTCTTTAGCTTCTGCACCATCACCGTTAACAGTTTTAACCTTAAAGCTAGGAGCGGTCCATTGGCCATTCTCGTATTTGGCCTCACCGCCAAAATATGACGCAACCTTATTATTCGTCTCAAAAAGCTGGGAACCATTTATAGCATCTGTTGAAACCTTAGAAACTTCACCATTCGCAAGAAACGTGATCTTGCTGTTCATTGGTTTCACTGACTCTTCTCCAGCCACTTTCTCTGCATGATGGGCTACAAACGCACCATCTTCCTTACTCCACGATAAAGAATCGCCTTCTACTTTGGTGACTACATTCGTAATCTCATTTTTAATATTCGTGAAAGAATTACCAACACCTGCAAGGGCAGTCGCTACATCATTGTAGACTGTTTCTTCACCTTCTGTACCATCAGCCTTAACAGTTTTAACCTTAAAACTCGGTGCTTTCCAGTTCCCTTCCTTATCATAGCCCGCACCACCACCTAAATACTTCGCAAATGTATTATTCAAAGAATAGAGCTGATTACCCGTAACAGCATCCGTGGAGGTTGATGAAACTTCACCATTCGCAAGAAACGTAATTTTGCTGTTTTCTTGTGTCCTTACGGCTTTACCTGCTTCTTCTGTGCTCTGTTTATGTTCATGACGAGCCACAAACGCACCATATTCCTTACTCCACGATAAGGAATCGCCTTCTACTTTGGTGACTACATTCGTAATCTCATTTTTAATATTCGTGAAAGAATTACCAACATCTGCAAGGGCAGTCGCTACATCGTAGACTGTTTTCTCACCTTCTGTACCATCACCGTTAACAGTTTTAACCTTAAAGCTAGGAGGTGTCCATTTGCCATCCTCATATTTAGCTCCACCGCCAAAATATGCTGCAACTTTATTATTCGTATCAAAAAGTTGGGAACCATTTATAGCATCGGTTGAACCAGTAGAAACATCACCATTCGCAAGAAACTTAATCTTGCTGTTCACTGATTCCACTGACTCTTCTTCAACCCCTTTCTCTGCATGATGGGCTACAAACGCACCATCTTTCTTACTCCACGATAAGGAATCACCTTCTACTTTGGTAACTACATTCGTAATCTCATTTTTAATATTCGTGAAAGAATTACCAACATCTGCAAGGGCAGTCGCTACATCATTGTAGACTTTTTCTTTACCCTCTGTACCATCACCGTTAACAGTTTTAACCTTAAAGGTTGGAGCGGTCCATTGGCCATTCTCATATTTTGCTCCACCGCCTAAATATGCCGCAAATGTATCACCTAGTGAATAAAGCTGGGAACCATTTATAGCATCGGTTGAACCAGTAGAAACATCACCATTCGCAAGAAACTTAATCTTGCTGTTTTCTTGTGTCCTTACGGCTTTACCTGTTTCTTCTGTGCTCCGTTTATGTTCATGACGAGCCACAAACGCATCGGCTGCATCATTCCACGATAAGGAATCGCCTTCTACCTTAGTGACTACATTCGTAATCTCATTTTTAATCTCATTTTTAATATTCGTGAAAGAATTACCAACACCAGCAAAAGCTTCCGCTACAGTTTTATAGCTTTGTTCATCCTCTTTACCATTAGCGTTAACAGTTTTAACCTTAAAGCTAGGAGGTGTCCAAGTCCCTCCGCTAAAGCTAGCACCACCACCTAAATAACCAGCTATGCTGGTGCCAAACTGATGCAATTGTTGCCCTGTCATTGCTTCAGTGGAAACATCAGAAATGGCTCCATTCGCTATGCCGGAAATAACTCTATTCTCACCTTTTTTGTTTACAATATCTATCTTATTACCATCTGCATCTTTACCAATGGTGATAAGATGCGTCTTTGCATCTTGTTTTACAAAGCTACTGGATGCTACCTGTTCTTTGATCTCCTTCAGCTGTGCAAAATTCACTGCATCAGTATCATCAGTACCCGTTGCAACTCCTGTTATCTTTTTACTACCAGCGCCAATACCATCGGTCGTTATTTTTGGACCACCTGTAATTACTAAGCCGGTGGCATCGAAGGTATTTGTACCTGCCTTTAAGCTCGTTAATGCAACATCTTTAGCCAGATCAAATTTTAGCTTATTGTCTTTATCGCCTTTTGTAATCTGAAGATTTGTACTTCCAGCAGAAAAATCTACATCACCATCCATAAGAACAGTTGTGCCATTTGCACCGCCAGCAGAGAGTTTCCAACCGTTTTTTCTTACAACATCTTCTAAGTCTCTTAACTGTCTAACATTCACAGCATCGGCAGCTTCAGAACCAGCTGCTACGCCTGTAATTTGTCTGGTTATACCCTTACTATGATCACCAACACTCACTGCACCCCGCGTACTTTTCCAGTGCGCCTCTGTGTTTGTTGCAGAACCCTGCGCCAAAGAAGTATAACCAAAAACGCCAGCAGCCCTATTGGCTACAGATTCAGCACCTATTGCAACACTTTTTTCAACTTCTGCTTTTGAATAAAACCCCATGGAAAGAGCTTCTTTACCTGTAGCATATGCACGGTGTCCAAAAACAGATGCTCCATACTCCAAAGCTTTAGAACCGGAACCCAAAGCTGTTGAATAATCACTTTTTGCGGTTGTATAATCATCTGGATTGTCTGCATTATATTCAGAACCTATTGCTATACTGCTTTTCCCTAGGGCATGCGCCATGCGGCCTATACCAATAGATTGATCAGCTGAAACTATCACACCCCTCCCAATACCAATAGAATCTTCTGCCTGCGCCGCCGCAAAAGCACCTATAGCAATAGCATGCTTACCGGGTACGCCTGCAGCAGCACCAATAGCAATCCCCTGATAACCATTAACTCTAGCTGATAAACCAATAGCTATTGCTCTTTCAGCTAACGCGCTTGCTGCAGCACAACCTTTAGTACCATCTACATTTAGACATTCCGGGTCCACTCTACCTATTGCAACACCCGAGTAATCAGATGCTGCTGCTCCATCACCCAACGCAACACCTAGACTAGCTCTCACATTACGCTGCATTTCATTAGCAAGAATAAACCGCAGTGGAGAAATATTAGAACTCATTTTTTGTTCTTCACTAAAATCTTCTTTTACAAATGTTTTGGATGTCCTCAACCGTGCGACATTCCCAACTTTTAGTGTATCTTGCATAGCTTCTCGTGTAAAACCGCTGTATGCTGCCAAAACATTCACGATAGCATTATCACTGCTTTTCTTAGAAAGAGTATTGATGAGAAAATTGACATAGTCACTCACAGCGCTCGCTGTCAGTGTGCTTCCCGCTGGTCGTGCTGTTACATAATTTTCCTGATCGCTCGCATCAACATTATAGTCATCAACAACAGAGATAACACTTTGCGGAAAAGCTACAGAAGGGCTTTTCGCACTTATGAGAACCGCTTCTTTTGGAGAAACTGTTTTTGAATACACTGGAGAAGCACTCGACAAAAGTGCTACTATTGAGGATAAAGAAAGCATCTTTACAAAAGATGTCTTGTAAATAGGACGAAGAAAATTCAATTTG
>NZ_CADEAG010000013.1 GCF_902825155.1 Bartonella taylorii 8TBB | reverse complement strand
TCACGACATTAAGAAGCATACCTAACAGATATCTGCGTGCGTATGTGATGGCAGAACCAACCGATTGTATATTTGATTTGCATCCTTTAGTGTCATAAGGAAACTTTCCTTCTGTTGAGATTTTATTCCCAGATGGATGCGTCAAAGTCATTTCTATAATTATATTGTCTGAACTCTGTTCTTTGATACGAGAAAACAAAGCAAATCGGTGTTTTGCAAGAGTATTTTTTACAGCATCAATGTACTGGTCAAGGGTTGCATATTGGCTGTTTGTATGGGTGTTTGTAGAGTTTTTTTGTATTTGTTGATATTCTATTTGCATATTCGAAAGATCACTGGCAAATCTTTCGTAGTTTTGTCGTTCTATTTCTTTTTCTCGTAAGGCAATGAGACGCTCGAGACGATCCATATCGACGTCATTTTCTAAGGCTCTGTTTAAAATGCGTTCCATAGCAGTTTGCTTGACGGCTAAATGATGTGTTTCTTCAATTTCTATTAGATTATTATTTTGTTCACTCATCTTGATTTCCTCCTATTTGAGCGCAATTCCCCCGTGGCGTGAATCACGCTTGTGTTTAAAAGTTGTTTGTGTGGTTAGAAACAGCTTATACGCTCTGTCTTTTTCCTACGGATATGTTCGGCTTTTCTATTATAACCAATATGTGTGTTGCCTGAAATACATGTGTCACCACATACAACAGCGTCACCACCAATATGAGCTTTTTCACAAACTTTGGCATTGCCGTGAATTTCGGTTATTCCGTAAACTTGCGCATTATCGAAAATATGTGCATTGGATTCAACACAAGCGTTTCCAAAAACATTAGCATTTCCATAAATACGTGCATTACATGAGATATGTGCTCGTCCAAATACTTGTGCATTCTCATAAACTTGAGCATTATTGCAAACCTTTGCACTATCCCCAACCCAACAATCGCCCTCATGAGAGAGGTTGCCTTCATGCTCTATAAAACCGCCAACATCACCTTTCTTGATGTTTCCAAAGTCTCTCAGTGCACGGATGCGACGAACTGGGCGACGATAAAGCATGTCTATTTCATCAGTAAATTCGTATTTCTTTTCCATTATTGCATTCCTTAATTAATGCATGCTTTGTCTTTTAAGATCTTGAGACAACACACCAATTCCTTTTGCTGTGATTTTTGCGCAAGGAATGACTTTTTCTATTCCACTTGCGGTTTGAAGTGTGATGGTTGGACAATCCATAAGTTTCTTTTGGATTTTGTCTTGATAAGGAAGCAAATTTCCCCCTGCTGCTCGTCTGTAAACCCAACCTTTTTTCTGTAAGAAGAGAATGAACTGTTTTGGTTGCATCTCGAGTATTTTAGCGGCTTCTGTAAGACCGAAGAGTCCATTATGGCGCTGTAAGCTTTCAAGAGCCATGGCTTTTGGTTTTAAATTTGCAATAATGTTATCTTTTTGTTCATTTTCATTTTTGAGATACGTTAAAACACCAAGCATAACTTGAGGACTTGAGTAGTCGATTTGTGGTGTTACTGCTTGCTTTTCCAATTCTTGCCAACGGTCTATAATCCTAGCACGTAATGTCATGCTGTAACCCGAAACTAAGATAAGGCATTCACGTTTAGGAAGGTTGTAACAGTTTTGGGGCTTACCCTGTTTATCTAAATAGGTGGATCCAAATTTGGATTGCCCCCCTTCAGGATATAATTCTCCTAACATTTGTCGAATATCACGCATAATATGCGCATGTTGCTTACCGCATAACTCTGCAATTTCACGACTAGACATGGTTGGAACAGTTGTGTTTTGAAAATTGTTTTCAGATATTGTAATAAAGTTTCGCATCATCACCCCCTTAATTAAGAAAAACACAAGTTTTGGTATAATATTCTGCCATAGTTTCTATGGCGCTCTGCTTTAGCGATTTTCTTTGCTGCGTGAATTTTGAAGTAATGATTATCAGTTTTATCTGTTTCTATTTCAGATTTTGGACAAATCTTCTGTCTGTTCCATTCTTGTTTTGTAAAAACAAAATCCACGCCTTCTTTTAGATCAAACTTTTCAACACAATCGTTAAACCAAGTGGAAAAATCTTGTTTCAAATGTAAGTGCCTATGCATTACATGGGCTTTGACCATTTGGACATAACCAATTTTGTTGTCTACCTCGTTTTCAGGTATGAGATATCCTTCACTATCATTATCATGTGTGTTCATGAGTTTACTCTAATTAATTATTGATGGATTAAAGGGGGCGCATTTAAAAGCGCCCTTAAGAATTTTTAAAGCACATCACATGCACGCAAACGGTGTTGTTGTTCGTAAGTACCAAACATCTCATCATTATATTTTTCGTCTGCTAAATCAGATAAAAGGTCATGGTAAGCAACACTCTCGCGTACAAAGTCATGAACTTTACTCTCCTCATGGAGATGTTCGATATTTTCTTTTACATATGCTTCTGCAATTTCTTCAGAGATATCTTCACAATTATTCTCAGAAGGATTGATGCGAAAGATTTGGATTGCATCATCTGCCTCGTCAATAATTTTTAGAACTTGGCTTTCATCCAGTGGTCCCGACCGACCAATGTTTTGATCATCATCATAGACAACTAATAAAATTTCATCAGAATTTATAAGAATTGGCTTATCCATAATTTTTCCTCCCTAACGCCTCTTGGCAATTGTTTGTGCGTGGTTTATGGAATATATATAATACGCATAATGCGTACTTATCAACAATAAAATATGCGTTATGTGTATTTTATTGTTGACGGTATAAAAATCTTGTAAGAAGATTTTTTCTAAATGACGATTCTCATGAAAGGGGAAGGTGAATGGTTATGAAAATAATAAAAAGTGATATAGAATTAGATAACAAAATAATGCATCTGGTTTCTACATTTAGTAATGAAAGAAAAAAGCTTTTATTTTTTTTCTTCTGCATGCAGGCGATTTAAAAGGTGAAGAATTGTTTCTTTATCTGGTTGAGTTGTTTTTTGCAGTAGATTAATAATTTGCTCATCAACAGTTTGTTTTGTGGCAGGAATTGGAAAGGAGGGGCCTTCTCCCTCTCCAGTTAATAACCATCCTTCACTAATTCTAAATGCTTTTGCATATTTCGCAGATGCCCGTGATATTCCTCTTAATCCTTGTTCGTGCTGTATATAGCTAGAGTAGTTCCAACCAAAATATCTAGCTGCTTCTTTAGCACTTCTAAAACCACGCGCTAAACGCGCTTTTATTAATCTAGCAGATTGGTCTATCGTGTTACTAAGCATTTTTATCTCCTTAATATATTCATATTGCATATAATTGGTATGCATTTCGACTTGACTTTTAAGTACTCATAATGCATATTATTTTTTATGGGAAAAATAGCAGTAAAACAGTTACGTAAAAATCTGAATTTAACTCTGAAAGAAATGGCAGAACGGTTAGGCGTCAACAAGTCAACAGTATGGCGTTGGGAAAAATATGGTGTTCCTTCAAGAGGAGCCGTTGCATATCTTCTCGAAGAGTTATGGAATGAACAATCTCCTCCAACGCCTGCTTTTGTCAACGGTTCAACTGTTTGCATGAAGCCATGTGAACAAAATGAAATGCTGCAATCTCAATATGAAGAAAGGAAATAAAAATGGATTACGGTTTAGCAATATCATTACTGTCCATATCGGTTATCGTTTTGAATATAATTGTATTTTTTCACTGGTACAACAATAGATAGAGGAAGGAAATTAAGATAACTAAAGATTTAGGTCTTACAGCTTGTTTTTAGTGTGTAGCTATTTATTTCATTTTTTATTTATCGCGAATGAGGGAACGATATAGAGCACGTTCTGTCTTGGATATCTTAGCCAAAAAATTCAATCTTTGCGTCTCTGAAAAACGAAAAAAGCCAATGCAATAAAAAGCTTTAAGTGTTTTATTGGGATAGTTAGAGGAAGTGTGTTCTAAAATAATGTTTATAGGATTTACTACATTTGGTTGCATAGCTTGAATAGTCAGTAAAATTGTAAGTTCATTCTTACTTTCGACATTAAATAGATCAAATGTGCTCTCTGGTTCCGGTTTTAACTTAGGGTGCATTAAGTTGATGTGTTTAGGTTTTATAGGAATATTGATGCTTGGTTCTCTAATAATTCCGGGATTTGGATTGGGATAGACGGCTTCGACAAATTGAAACGGACTTTTGGGATCTAGCCAAATATTATTTATCTTAATTGCTTGTTTTGTGGGATTGTAGGAGGTTAAATCTACTTTGAATGTGGGATTTTCATTTGGATCGTAAGGTACGTTTGCTAGTGTTTTTGTATAATTAATTTGTAATTTAGGTCCTAGAGCTCGTTGTTTGTTTTTTCTGTATCCTGTCCAAACTGAAACACCAGCATGAATAGTTGTAGCAGTGATAGAGATTATAGAAAAGTATTCAAATATCGTTAACATTCTTTCCCCCCATTTCGAAAATAATTACCGTTGAACGGCTTTGTAAAAATAATTTTTAATGGAATAGCAAATGACTAACACGATTCTCTGTCTTGATCTAGGTACTAAGACAGGCTGGGCGATATGTTCCAAAGGGCATGCGCTTAAAGACGACAACGAAGCAGATGCTTTAGCAATTTTATATTTAATGAAAGAAGGGGATGCGCATGTCTAATGGTATGCCATGGATAAGATTCCATTTGTATGACTGGATAAGTGGTACAAATGGAATGACATCTGAACAACGGGGGGTTTATATAACTCTTCTCGTTTGCATGTATGAAAAAAAAGAACCATTTAAAACAGATTTTCAAACACTTGCACGCGTTTGTTATTGTTCGCAGAAAAAATTTGCAACTATTGTCGAATATCTCATGAGAAATAATAAACTTGTTGAGACAGATAATGGATTGTGGAATACGCGCGTTGAAGAAGAGCTAAACGATTTTGCTGATAAAAAAGAGCACATATCGCAAGTTCGTAGTGAAGCTGGGAAAAAAGGTGCGCAAGCAAAAAATAATACAAAACAACATGTTAATAATTTTGCTGAAGCAAATGACAAGCAAAACGTTTTTTTTGCTGAAGCAAACGCTAAGCAAAATCAAGCTATAAAGAACCAGAATAAGAATATATATAAAAAAACTAAAACTATCGTTTTAGCAAAAAAAGAAATTGGTTCTGAAAGTTTAGAAACAACTAATTTGGTTCAAGAGCCAACTGAGGTTGCTGCTGTTGAAACCACATCAGAGCAAATCGCAACCTCACTAGACAACCAACCTCCCATTCACGAGCAAGAAAACGTTCCAGAAAAAGCAAAACGAGCGAAAGCTAATCGCGGTTGTCGATTGCCTGCGGATTTTGAACCCGATTACGATTTTGCCATTGCAGAGGGCTTGCCTCCGGAGCGCGTGAAAGTTGAGATTGCAAAATTCCGAGATTACTGGACTGCCAAGTCTGGAAAGGATGCAACCAAAATCGATTGGCAAGCAACATGGCGTAACTGGATACGCAAGGCGGTTGATGATTTAGAAAAAACGAAAAACACGAACAACAATGGTGGAAACAATGGAAGTTACACTCAAAAGCAAAAAAGCGTTGGTGAACGTATCGCAGACAGTATCCTTGATATCGGAAATCGAGGGTACTTTGAAACACATTCACGAGAGGATAGCTCCGGAGTTTCCTTTGGTTTTGAAGAGTGGCAGTGCATTGACACAACAGCAGGAAGCGATTGCCTTAGATGCTTGTGATCAACTTCACGAGTTATTTTCAGTGAAAGCAAACAAAGAGGACATAGCCAAGGCAATTAGGATGCTTTCGTGTGGTTTGAAAATTTCGCAACAGGCAGATCATGAAGGTATGGCACTGACCTATGGAATGGTTTTGGAAAGTGTTTCTGCGTGGTCACTGATGAAAACGGTTAAACGGATTTTATGCGATGAGGTAGAAGGTTTATCGGATACGTTTTTTCCAAGCACTCGTGAGTTAGTAAGATTATGTCGTGATTTGGAAAATAGTCTTTTGACGAAAGCCAATCTTGTACGCAAGGCTGTTTTGAACACTCGTGAAAAAAAGGCTGAAAGACAAGGCAGCAAGAGAACATTCAAGACCACTCACGTTGGTTGAAAAGCAAAAGCTTGAAGGGATTTTAAGTGGTCTTGGGGGAACAGTGAAAAACATGGCAGGTTAGCAAAATAGTGAAAAGCGCTGATCATTTTACGATTAGATACGCATTTAAATCGATAAAATGGCACCGCAGAGAGTGATTTAAAGATTTTACGTTAAAAACGTTAGGAATTAAAACAACTCTGTACGGTCAAGTTTGAGACAAATAGACCAGTTGGTAAAATTATGGACTAAAAGCATGAGAATATTAAAAGATCTATTCTTAAAAAACCGTAAACAGCCAATGCAAAAAAAGTTTGTTGCAACAGCTGTTGGTTATGTCCCTTGGGGAGACGGAGCAGCCGAGTATTTTTACAACCTCTACGAATATCCTGATGGCACAAGAGAGTGTGAAAAGTTTGATGGTGGACAGTATTACGATACACCAAAAGGAGCAGATTTTAGTACCAAAGCGCAAGTGAAGGCGTGGGTTTACGGTGGTAATGTTCCGAAAAGCGTTCTGAATTACGAGCCCCTCATAGAGGAAATCAACAAAGAGACCAAAGAATTATCGGAAGCAGTTTGATTTTAAAGAACATGACCTCTAGGTGTAAAAAAGGATGGGCTAAGTATTTCTAAAGATGCCCTACTTGCTCTAAAGGTGAAATATGTGGGATTAGGCTGTTATGCCGAGCTTTCCAGAGATCATGCTTTTGTTGCAATTTAAGCCAGAATTCCGCATCATTTAAACCCGCTTTTTCTAACCGTAAAGCTAAGTTAATACTAATCGCTGCATGACAGTTTAAGACGCGGGATAAAGTTAAACGTGCAACGCCAAGACGATTTGCAGCTTCTGTTACTGTTAATCCTAATTCATCAAGCAATTCTTCTTTCAAAATGCCGCCAGGGTGTGGAGGATTGTACATCATAATAACACCTCAAAACTCAATGGTAATCTTGATAATCAACCAGTTCAACGTCTGTTCCAATGAAACGAAAGGTAACACGCCAATTTGCATTGACACGCATGACCAACAACCTTTTAAATCGCCCGTAAGCGCATGTAGACGATACGATTTAAGAGTAACTTGTTCAGGCGCGGATATTGTATCTAAAATTACTAAAATGTTTGCTAATTTTTTAGCATGAGCGGGTTGTATGCCTTTGCAGACTCCTCTTTCGAAGAATAATTTCAACCCTTTATGCTTAAAACTAACGATTGCCATATATACCCTTTTGATACTTGGTACTATACACCATGCACTTATGTCAATTGATTATTTATCAAAGATCGCCTTAAAACATAATTTTATATGTTATAAAAACAATAATATCCTTTTGAAATAATTGAAAAAATATGCAAATTATGCTAAGATTTTGCATGTATAAATTGCAAATCTAATGGGGCTACAAATATGCTAAATAAAGTGATGTTAATCGGACGCCTTGGTGCTGATCTCGAAAGCAAAACAATGAATTCTGGAACAGAAGTAGTCAACTTTCGTATGGCAACTTCTGAGAGCTACACAGATAAAAAGACTAATCAAAAAGTAGAGAAAACAGAATGGCATTCCATTGTGGTTTTTAATCCACATTTGGCAAAAATTGCTCTTCAGTATCTCAACAAAGGTTCAAAGGTTTATGTAGAGGGCAAATTACAGACACGTAAATGGAAAGATAAAAACGGTGGTGAACATCTTGCAACAGAGATTGTCTTACCACAATTCAAAGGTGAATTGTATTTGCTTGATGCTAAGAAAGAGCAATCTGCATCCTCTTCACCTATCACTGCTTAAAGTTATGCTGTTGCTTCAGGTGCTAGTGATTATGGTATATCTCTTAATGACAGCATGCCATTTTGATTGAAAAAATACGACAAAAACAAAAAACGTGAATGTTCACAGATTAGGGGATGTATGAGAAAGAAAGATGCTTGCATTTCACGGGTGAAAATATGTCAAGATCCTGTTAATCAATTGGCAATTGAAATGCGTGCTAAACGCTTTGGTTTGAAGATTGAAGAAGCTAAAAATCCGCTTGCTGGTACTTATGTTGGGCGGCTGTGTTTGCAAGGCGTGCTTACTCAAGACCAGTATGATGCTGCGCAAAAATATCTTGAAGTGAAAAATGACTATTTGTGTGCAAAAGGTTTACCAAGCGCTGTTTATGATGAAATACCATCATCTTCTGATGACAAAGCAAGAGAGAAATGGGTTGAATTTGCAACAGAACATCTTGTAGCTGTAAAAGGTGTTGTTCAAGAAGCGCAGTGTTTACACCGTCAATATAACCTTCATGCCGCATTACAGTATCTTGTTATAGAAGATCAATCACTACCACATCTTGTGCTTTCATTGCGTATTGCTCTTAATGTGCTTTATAAGCATTTTAGCCGTTAAAAAAGAATTGACATCAGATGAAAAATCATTAAATGTGTATATATTTACACATTGCGAGTTTAGGTAATGGAACAAGATAGCCAAAAAATCATTGCAAAATTAAAGCGTGATGGCTTTGAACTTGTCAAAGTAAAAGGTTCTCATCATAAATTAAAAAAAGATGGTAAGGTTGTTATTGTTCCACATCCTAAAAAAATCTTCCGATTGGTACAGCACGTTCTATCGCACAACAAGCAGGCTGGTTAAAAAAAGGAGAAGAAGAATGAAAAGATTTTTTGCTCTTGTTCATAAAGATGAAGATTCTGCTTTTTGTGTTCAGTTTCCTGATTTTGAGGGGCTTTTTTCTGCTGCTGATGAGGAAGAAAATTTAATCGCAAATGCAACAGAAGCACTTCAACTTTATTGTGAAGATATAGATATAGTGCCTATTCCTTCAAAATTTGAAGAAGTCATACAACGGGAATCTGTCAAAACAGCTTTGTCAGAAGGAGCTTTTTTAATACAAGTCCCCTTTATTGAAAATGATGCAGAAGTGGTACGTACGAATATATCCATTGAAAGAGGGCTCTTACGTGCAATTGATGATTGTGCACAAGAAAGAGGTTTAACAAGATCTGCTTTTTTGGCAACAGCAGCGCGTCACGAGCTTAATATTTAGATTTTCTTCTTTTTTGGCTGTGTCAATACATACCATTTTGTTTCTAGAAACACCATATTTAGGTAAAAAAAATAAAAAAACACAATATATTGATTTTTTTGTTGACAATATGTAAAAAATCGTATTTAATGACACCACTGCATTGGTCGTATTGCGTCAAAAATTCAAAAATATCCCCTAAAACTCAGTAAAATGTAAACTTGAAACGTGGCTAGAAAGCCCTGTTTTCTGGGTAATTCCGGCTAATCTATTTTTCAAATAACAAAAATCATTAATGGACTAATTTATGACTCGAAAGGAGCAATGATGAAAGCTGTCATCACTAAGCCAATGTGTGT
>NZ_CADEAG010000012.1 GCF_902825155.1 Bartonella taylorii 8TBB | reverse complement strand
TCAATATGCCTTATGCCGTTGTGACTGGAGACGTTACGCGGGGGAATTTTTCCAATGTGCGTACCTCTATCATTCAGTTTAGACGGCACGTCAAACAATGGCGCGAACATATCATTGCTTTTCAGTTTAATCGCATTGTTTGGGAGCGCTTTGTTGAAATGGCAGTGCTTTCTGGATGCGTCAATTTGCCAGAGTGGGAAGAAAATCCCTTGCCATGGCTTCAATGTGAAAGCTTTGCACCCCCGCTTGAAATGATTGATCCTAACAAGGATATCTCGGCGGAAAAAGAAGAAATTCGTGCAGGCTTGAAAACACGACGCATGGCACTTGCCGAGCGCGGCTTTGATATCGACAGCATTCATGCCGAAATGCAAGAAGAACACACAGATGCTCGTGCGCGCGGCTTATCTTTTGACACGGATATGGCGGTGCCCTCTGGTAGCAATCAAGTAATTGATCCCGCAGATTCAGAACTTTCTGACACTTATGAAAGCAACCAAGGCAGTGAGGCACATACAAATGGTGAATAATCTTGATATGCCGTTTTTGGCATCACGGCTTTTTGGTGTTCCTCATATGCTTGCATCGACAAAACTTGATATCATTTTGAATGCTCTTGCGCCACGTCTTTTTGAGGGAGAAAAGTTTCCCATCGGGGCGTTTGGACAAGGGGATACAGCGTCTTTCAGACCCCCTGAAACTTATGTAGTGCAAAACAATATTGCTATCCTACCGGTTCATGGCACGCTTGTGCGCCGCGGTGCATGGCTTGGGGCGTTATCGGGGTTAACTTCTTATGAAGGTTTAAGGGCTTCTTTTCGTGAAACCATTGCACAACCTGATGTTCGCGCTGTTTTACTTGATATTGACAGCGGCGGTGGAGAAGCCGGCGGTGTCTTTGATTTGGTTGAAGAGTTTCAAACACTCTCAAAACAATACAATAAACCCATTTGGGCACATGCCAATGAGTTTGCCTGTTCAGCGGCTTATGCCATTGCCTGCTCTGCTTCTCAAATATGGATTGCTCGCACGGGTGTTGTGGGCTCGATTGGGGTTGTTTGCGCTCATCTTGACCAATCCCGTGCGGATGAAAAACACGGACATAAATGGACCTTTGTCTTTGAAGGTGATCACAAAGTTCATGGCAACCCTCACGAACCCTTGAACGATACAGCACAGATAAAAATGCAAGCCGATTGCGCCCTGCTCTACGAGATGTTTGTTGATTTGGTGGCGCAAAACAGACGCTTAAATGCTGACGCAATTCGTGACACGAAGGCAGAAACTTTTATAGGCAGCCAAGCTCTCAAACTTGGATTAGCAGATGCGCAGGGGACCCTTGCGCAAGCTTTGGAAGCCTTAACGGATTCCATATCACAAAACCCAACATCAACAACAAAAGAAGGACAAAACACATGGCACGCACACAATACCGCGCTGAAGAAGAGGATGACGAAAAGATTGTCGACATCATCAATGACGAGGAAGAGGACGAAGACGATAGTGACATCGACAAAAACGCCGAAGACTTCGACGATGAAGAAGAAAACGAAGATGAGGATGAAGACAATGAGGACAATGAAAACAAGCGCGAAGATATGAAAGCCGTGCTTGAAAAAGAAAGAAAGCGCGCAAAAGCACTAACAACTCTTGAAAAGCAAGCAAAGCACTTAGGCGTTTCTTTTGACGCAGCAAAAGCTATTCAAAACGGTATGAGTCTCGAAAAAGCACGCCAATGTGTGTTGACGGCTGCTAGCTCTCAAAGCGCGTCTTTAAAACTCTCGCCTTATACCCCTCATAGTGATGGGACGAGCAAGGCAAAGATTCATACAAAATGGGAAGCAGCTTGGAGGGCAGTGAAATGACAAATATTATTTATGACGACGTACGCAATGGCGCTTATCTTGGACCATACGACCCCGATATGTCAAACGAAGAAGTGGTATTCGCATCAGGAGCATTCATTGAAGCGGGAACTGTCATGGGAAAGATAACCGCATCAGAAAAATATATCCCCCTTAATCCAGCAGCATTAGATGGCAGTCAAACACCGGCAGGGATTTCTTTTGCCACTATTGATGCAACAGAAGCAGATCAACGCGCTGTGATTACAGCACGCTTATGCACTGTAAAAGCTTCTGAACTGCTATGGCCAGATGCCATCACAGATGAGCAAAAGAACGCGGCCATTCAGTCTTTCGAAGACAAAAACAACATTCTATTGCGATAGGAGAATGCACACATGGATATGAATTTTTTTAAGCATGATGCTTTCTCTGCCGTTACCATGATGAAAGCCATTGAAAACTATGAGTTTCAACCTGGTCTTGTAAGCTCTCTTAATCTTTTTGAGGAAGTTGAAACCAGTACCACAGTGGTTGGCATTGAACGGCGTGATAATACATTTTCGCTTATTCAAACCAGTGAACGCGGGGCACCTTTGGCAGAAGGCGACAGAGAGGGGCGTAATCTTCGGTTTTTTAAAACAACACGTATTGCCAAAAGTGATACAGTGAAATCAGAAGAAATCCAGAACCGGCGTGAATTTGGCACAGAAGATCAGTTAGAGACGGCAATGAAATATATTGCCAGAAAACAAAAGAAACTGATTTCTGAAATCGAATTGACATGGGAAAACATGCAGCTTGGCGCTGTTCAAGGCGTTGTCCTTGATGCTGATGGTTCGGTGATTGTCGATTGGTACAAGGAATGGGAAATTACACCACCAAAGCCCATTGATTTTAAACTGAATACAGAAACAACCAATGTTGCTGACAATGTTGATCGGGTCATTATGAGGATGATTGAAGTTTCAAAAGGAGCGTTTTCTGATCGTTCACGGATTATTGGGCTTTGTGGAAATGAATTCTTTTCCAAATTGAAAAATCACAAAACAATCCGTGAAACCTATTTAAACACAGCCTTAGCACAAACACTCAATAGCGCCGGAGGTGTTGCAACACCAAGCGCAATTGGTTCTGGAAGTTTTGGCAGTTTTGACTTTGCAGGTGTCACTTTCATTAATTACCGGAGTATTCATAACTATCATGTGAGTGCGAAGGCTGGAACAAAACGCGCCATAGGCATTAAGCCTGATGAATGTCAATTCTTCCCTGTTGATGCGCCTGGTGTATTCCAAAAAACCTTTGCTCCTGGTGAAAGCTTGGATTTTGCTAACACCGTTGGAAGACCTCTCTACACCATGCTGATCGTCGACCACGACCGTAATGCATGGGTAAAACCGGAGGTCTATAGCTATCCGCTTTACATTTGCACACGCCCAGAAATGCTGTTTAAAGCAGTGATTGGAGCGAAATAACATGCGATGGCACGGGCTGCTAAACCAAATGGTTAAAGATGTGCGCAACACTTTTGGGCAGCCCATCATCTACACGCGAAAGGACAATCAGCAATCTTTTCGTATCACAGCGATTTACACCATTAAGCATTCAGAATCGGACGCCGGTGGTAGAATCCCTACTACAATTGCAAGAAAGGAACTTGATCTTTGTATCAATGACATTGGAGGATTACCACCAAAACCGGAAGATAGTGTTGTAATCATTTCCCCTGAAGACAGCAAGGCTCCCTCTTCTCAAGAGCATTTCATTGTGATAGATGTACAAGCTTCAGAATCCGGTATGTATAAGCTTATCTTGCGAGAGCAAAAACAATGACGCATCTTTGTTTAGTGTATTTAAAAATCAATAAGGCTGCCCAAGAGCTCGGATTACTGCTGTAAATCTTGGACTTGAAAAGGCAGTGAATTGGTAATTCCATGGTACACCGGTACGGCGACTGACTTGGCATCCTTTGTATGTTATCGCTACTGATGCAATTCGTGTCCAAGTAGTCCTTTCATTCCTTTCAGGGCTTTCAAATACAATGGCTTGATCTGTAACCAAAAGACGTCCCAAAAGTGTGGTCTTTTTACTAATATCAAAGGAAACGCGTTCTTGAACTCCCAACAATTTTTCATTGCGTGCTAAACGATAATCATATTCACTTGCATCAAGTTCTTGAAACATTTCACACGCTGCCAAAAAATTAGAGGGAGGGATGTCTGATTGCAACATTGCAACTTGTTCTTCAAAAAGCTTTACTTTTTTATTTTCAAAATGGACAGCGATCCCCAAAAGTGAAACAATAACAATGGCTACTAATAACCATGGTGCAATACTTATTATTGCTACTATGCCCACAATCAATAGAGCACAAAGGAGAAAAATCTTGATCCCCTTTTCCAGTTGCTCTTTTTTAAGTGCTGGAGACGTTTTATTAACAACTAAGAAATCAGAAGAAGGATGTGCAGGAGGGAGCGACATTGAAACCTGTTCTGAAACTTTCTCTTCAAAACGTTTTTTGCGTTTATCTTGCCAATAAGCGAAAATGGATAACGCAAAAAAAACAAAGAAAATTAACCAAAACCATCCCCAAAAGCCCAGCTCATCATCTTTTTCTGGTTTGTTAACTTCAATGGAGGTAACTTGCTTATCGGTATTCTCAGCTGGTGCCTGAGTCACGCTTTCATCTTGAGTAGCAACATCTATTGACGCAGTTGAAAAGGAGGTAACAATTTCATTATTGTGTGTAATTTGATTTGGTTTGTCTTTGTGTACATAAGCACCTACTATCGCAGAGCCGATAAATAATAAAGCTCCAATACCAAGAGTTTTCAGTCCGTTTTTCCGCCATTTCTTTATACATACTAAAACGATTCCGAAAATCATCATTGGCAATGATAACAAGCACACGATCATTGCAATTATATCAAGGGTATCCAGCATTACCTCCCCCTCCGCTATAAATAAAAAAGTAAAGTGGAAATTTAAAGTGAGTCGACAAATAAAGTAAAGACGTACTTATATAAGTTAGAAAAATGTAATATTACTGCTTGACATTATGACAGTAGTATGAATAATCGAATCAGGTGCCTAAGAAACACCTTAAACACATAGCGGATAGATTGCCGAAACAATCTTTTCACCGCCAATTAAAAACTTTGACTCGTTGTATGCTACAAGCATATAATGATATTGTCGGGTGTGGTTATGCTATACAATACCCTTTTGGGAAAGGTGTAACGACGGGCTATGTGCCGTGTTTCTTAGCACCCGGCACTCTTTAATTGAGTGTCATTAAGAAACCTTTAAGCACATAGGAGCCAAATTATGGCACAGTATTTAATTGATATACATCAAACCACGATTAATGGTGATATCGTTCAAACAGTCAACGCACGTGAATTACATGCGTTTTTGAAAATAGGTAAAGATTTCTCCAATTGGATTACTGACCGTATCAAAAAATATAATTTATTAGAAAATCAAGACTTTGTTTGGTCGCCAAATTTGGCGAGCAAAGGCGGGGGTGGTCATAATCGTAAAGATTATCATCTGACTTTAAGTGTAGCAAAAGAGCTCTCTATGCTTGAGAACAATAAGAAAGGTAGAGAGGCTCGTTTATACTTTATCAAATGTGAACGGCTTTTGAAGCAAGTAGCAACACCGCAAATAGATTACTCAAGTCCTCAAGCAATGATTGGTTTTTTGACACATCTACAAAATCAAATCGAGCAGAAAGATCATGTTATCACAGAATTAACTCCGAAAGCAGAAGCTTTGGAAGGTTTAAAACGTTCTGATGGTTTGTTCGGTCTTATTGAAGCAGCAAAGATGCTTGAAGTACGACCAAAGGATTTAACAGATTACTTGCGTAAACATGATTGGGTGTATCGACGGGCTCCAGGGGCTCCTTTGTTACCTTATCAAGATAAGATCAGAAAGGATTCATGGATTGCCCTGCTATCACCATTCAAAGACCGGATGGAATAGATAAGGTGCTCCCTTCAACAAAAATTACACCAAAAGGATTGGCTTGTTTGAGAGAACAAATCTTTGGGGGTGTACAATGAATAGCAGTATCGATTTTTTATATGATTTGTGGATGGCTTTGTTTCAGTTTGTCAATTGTGAAGACATTGAAGACAAAGACTGTAGTGCACTGATTGAGATCATGGGTATGGTAGAAAAAGCTTTGATTTTAAAACTTCAAGAGGAATCGCCAAATGTGACAAAGATTCTGGCTGTTCTTACAGGTTTTGGAACTTCCAAACTACCGCATAGCATGGATTCTTTGTTGCGAGCTTATGAACCAGATTTGGAGCACCCCATTAAAAAGGTTGCTTAAGTAAAAATATACTCCTTTCCCATCTTCATAAGGTGGGAGGAGTCAATAATTCTTGTGTAATTTGGAGTGTATCTGTTTGCATACCGGAATATATAACCGATTACACCTGATTATCAATTAATTACGATGACTTTTTCGTAAATCTCGTTCGATAAGATGCCGGACATAGCGTGTGTAAGGGATAGCTTGATTTTTAGCTTTTTCCTTTAAAGCTTTCATAAGCGCTTGAAGCAAACGAATATTCATAGAGGCTTCTTTAGGTAAAAATTCAAAATGAACGGGTTTAAAACCTGTTAAGTCATAATCTGTAAGATCAGCAGTAGCAACAAAGTTTTCTGCTTCTTCATCCGTCTTAAAAACGGGTATTTGTTTTAATTTAGAGGTTTTCATAAAAATTAATTTTCTTTTAGTACGTATAGACTTTTAAAAGATTCAAAGTTTAGAAGAAATGTATCTGTTTAAACTCACACCATTTTCAGCGGCTTGTATTGCAAGTTTTCTATGGAGTTCTGGTGGGATTCTTAATTGAAACTTACCACTGTATTTACCATGTGACAAAGGCACAGGAACTTCTTCTCCGTTATGTTGCATGTCCTCAACAACTTCTGAAACAAGGTCCATAATACCTTTTAAAGCTTTTTCTGCTTGAACGTCTAACCATGAAAGGGATGGGAATTCTGCACACAAGCCGACATATTCCTCATCTTCTTGCGACCACAAAACACGATATGTATAATGATTATTGTTCATGTTTCATCCTTTCTATCGCTTGTAAGACCTGCTTGACCTGATAAGCTTTTGCTTTGTTACCAGAATCTTTTTGAATATTCACACGGGGATCACCAAGCCACGGGGTTTTAAAAACAAAGTGGCTTGTACCATTGTTCCGAGGTTCTCCAAAAAAATGTACACACACGGCCAACAAATCTGAAAACTTAATGTTCTTTGGTGATGCTTTCATCAAGCTGATTATTTTTTCAACTTTATTGCTCATAACCAATAATAGTATCATTATTAATCCTAGTCAATCTTTTATACACTTAATTGAACAGGAACACCTATGCATCCTAGAGAAACGATCAGGGAAAGCTTTGTTGCATTAATCAAAGCAGCAAAGACGGCTGCTGGTGACAATGTTTTCAATATGTGTGATTTCAACTTCTCCCCTGAGAACACGCCCGCAATTAATATCTCAACGCAAAGTGAAACGATTGAAGAGGGATATGATTATGGAGTAAGGCGGCGCGTTTTAATAGTGGATGTCGAATGTTATGCGACATGTGAAGATGGAGCGCGTTTTGTTGATCAACTAGCATGGGAAGTTGAGGAGGTTTTCTATGCTAATCCTAATCTTAACAACACCGTTGAGACATGCCGCCTACAAAATATTGCTTTTGCCTTTTGTGATAATGGTGCCCTAGCACTCCATGGTGCAATTTTAACCTTTGAAGTCACTTATGTGACAAATATCCCCAACATGGATGAAGAAGAAGGCAGTGTAACAGCAAGACTCGTTGAACCTTTCTTAAGCTTTGAACCAGAGACAGGCGTGAAAAAAAAAGATAAATACCATAAAATCGAGGTTACTCATGTTAGAGCGGCGCGATAAAGAAATCACCGACTTAAAGAGACGTGTGGCAAATATGGTTATGGTAGGCAAGATTAGCCATGTCGACTATAAAAATGCACGCTATCGGTTAAAAAGTGGAGATCTTGTTAGTGACTGGATTCCAGATACACAAGCCCGCGCCGGTAAAACGCGCTCTTATGAAGGGCGTGATATTGGAGAGCAAGTTGTTGTTATCTCGTCATCCGGAGATCTATCACAAGGGGTGATTGTTGGCTCCATTCATACAGATGCTAATCAAGCAGCCGATAAAGGCAACATTCATAAGACACTTTATCCTGATGGAACCAGCCTTGAATATGATGATGAACAAAACAGCTATGCACTCACTATCAAATCAGGCGGAAAGTTTATCCTCACGATTGCGGATGGCGTGTCACTAAAAGGTGATGGTGGTAAGCTAGAGCTTACAGCACCAGAAGGCATAAAAATTGTTTCAGAAAAAGATATAAGTCTAAACGCAGATGGCAACATTTCTTTGAAAGCCGGTGGTGGCGTTTCACTCAATTCGGGTGATGGTCTCTCTCTTCACTCCGGTGATGATGTTTCCATCCATTCAAGTGGATTAAAGCACAACGGCAGCAATGTAGGAGCAACACATGTTCACGGCGGTGTTACTCCTGGTGGCTCCATGACAGGAGGTCCCAATTGAACAGTGGAATGGACCGTACAACAGGAAAGCCATTGACCGGCATTGATCATTTGCGTCAATCAATCCTTGATATTTTGTCAACACGCATTGGCTCGCGTGTGATGCGGCGTGATTATGGTTCACGTGTTGCGGAACTCATTGATGCACCGGTTAACAATGCTTTTGCTGTTGCTCTTTATGCTGCTGTTGCTGAGGCGTTAGACAAGTGGGAACCGCGTTTTAAATTGAAAAAAATTGATTTTAAAATGGTTGATGCTGGACAAGTTTCTTTGTCCTTTGAAGGCATTTATTTGCCATCCGGCAAGCCCATTACCATGGAAGGATTATTGATAAAATGAATAGAGTGCTTGCAAAACCGGAAATCATCACAGAACTTTCTTTTGAGGAAATACGCGCTGCTGCTCTTGCCCATTTAAAAGAGCTTTTGCCTGAATATACCATTCTTGAAAGTGATCCGGCTGTAAAAGTCATTGAGGCTTTTAGCTATCGAGAGTTGCTTTTAAGACAACGTATTAACGAAGCGGCACGCAATAATATTCTTGATTTTGCAACTGGTGAATCTCTTGATGCTTTGGGAAACTGGCATGGTCTTGCCCGCATGGAGGGTGAAAGTGACGAGAGATATCGTGAACGCATAGAGCTTCATGCCCGTGGTGGCAAAGGTAGCGGGACAGAGCCCTATTACAAGCTTATAGCCTTAACAGCAGATAGTCGTGTTAAGGATGCGATTGTTTACCGTAAAGGCAAAGACCCAACCATCTATGTTGCTCTTTTTGGCAATAATGAAGAAGGAACGGCCTCTGAAGATCTCTTACAAACAGTCTCAGAAGCTCTTCACAAAAAAAATATCATCATGACCAATGATACAATCATTGTTCACACTGCTGTAAAAAAAGTGCTGGATTTAGAGACAGATGTTTGGCTGTTACCGGAAACATCGTTGAAAATTCTCACGACAATGGAAGCAAATTTAAGAGCAGCATGGAGACAAGAACAAGCCATTGGTCGTGAATTAAGCTTATCGTGGTGGATTTCGAAACTGATGATCCCTGGTGTCCAAAAAGTGATCGCCATTACACCAACACAAGACAGTAAGGTTTGTGATGAAGAAGTTTTATCGATTGGAAAAATCACCTTAAACTTCAAAGGGCGTGCGCGCTAATGGTTAGCTCCCTCCTCCCCACAAACGCAACGGAATTTGAAAAGCGCCTTGCCGATGCTTGCGATTTTCATCAAGATGTTGACGGTTCTGTTTTGGGGATTTCACGCGCAAAACTGATCACACGCCCTCCCCGCTTCTTACCATGGTTGATTGAAGAATATGGACTTGGGGAGCTTACACCTTATGTTCCAAATCTCTATGATTTGATTGATTCTGGTCTTCAATGGCAGCGCTTGCGCGGCTCCCTTGCGGCAATAGAGTTGGGGCTTGAATGGCTTCAGATTACAGCACGTTTTGTACCCGCGTGGACAGGGCGTGCATGGTGGAACTCTTTTCAACTCTACTTTGATCAGTTGCCTGAACGAACACAGCTTGAAGCCATTGAAGCAATTACCGACCTTTCCAAAAGTTTGCGCTCTGATTTTCGCCGTGGTGTCATGGGTTATGATGTGCAAGCTGTTGAATGCAATATGTCACGGCTTGATGACAGCATGTTGGAGTATGAGAGCGGTGTTCGCTTAACAGCTGGGGGTGCATTGTTTTCCTTTGGACGCACGACAGAGATAGAGTGCGTTCTCACAAGAGAAAAAGGCAGGCTTATTGGCAATTGGATAGATGATGGGGATGAGGAATTAAGCTGGGATCTTATTGATTACCCATGGGACATGGCAAATTTTCCGTGGTGTTCGGTCAAAAAACATGAACGCGATATACTCATGGCAGAATGGTTTAGCAACCGCACGCTTTATCTCGTGTTAAGAGACACCCAAAATACCGTGATTGGCATTAGAAGATGCAATGTTGTAGCGCCTGTCGAACAGGCTTTGGATGGTGTTTACAGCCATTGTGGCAAAAACTTCCAGCCCTCCCCGATGGGCACGGCGCTTTTTCTTGCTGCCCGTACAGATTTTCACGATGTTAACGATAAACAAGCAGCATTTATTTCCATTTTCATGCATTCATAAACTGAAGCAAATTCACTTGCATACGAATTCATATCACTAGAAGAAGCATAAACCGGTTTCCAGCCACATTTTAACAGTGATTGTTCAATGACAGCCCGATCTGTTCCAGGCTTTTCCCATAAAGCCAAAGTCGATGGGGGAGGATTGCCTAACTGACATCCAGCTGTACTTAACAGAGCCATGCAACTCAATAGTTTTAAGGTTTGTTTCATTTTTCCCCTCTTTCAATGGATTTATTTACAATAAGAAGGCTCGTAAGCCTGGTGATATTTTCTGTCACCACTGTTTAAAACAGTGGTGAACAATATTGAGATGGCAGATTGAGGAAACAATCCCCTCATTTCAAGCAAAAGCAAAGATGGAGGATTGTTGATCATCACAAGAAAGACTTAAGGTTTGCATTCAGGTGCATTTTTATATTTTTTACAAAAAGGGCTGTTTAAGCGCTTCTTGACACTGGGCCTCGGGATGACAGCGCCTGGACGACAAATGGGCAAGTTTTCAGCTTTATGATTTCCACACCAGCCTCCCCCCACATCATATTTATAGCGAAATCCCGCTTGGAGCATGCAAGCATCAATGGTTGCATTTGCATTATTACTGAGCTTTCTACTTTCTGGATCCTTATCATAAGGGGTTGGCATACCGCATTCTAACAAGGCTTTTCCTATCTCCGTAAAATCTGCTCCTGGCTTCTCCCATGCCCCTATAGAAGATATGGGAGTTTTATTAAACTGGCACCCAGCTATACTCAATAGAGTTATCGCACTTAATAATTTTAAGATTTGTTTCATTTTTTACTCCGTGATTTACTTAAAGGAACTTGTTCACGATGAGATGAGCCGTAAAGCATGTTGCACATACGCCCCGCATCTCCAAGACAGGTATGGGAACTTATGGGATTCATGGTTACTCTCCACCATTCTTTCCACATGTTACTACCAGCAGGGAGTGTCCCGTAGGTATAGCCATTACCACCAATAATTCTGCTTACAGGGTCATATCTATTCCCATCAAAGCCAATAGTAGTTTGTTTGCCATCACTCACATAACCTAACAGACCGGATGCAACTAAAAGATTAAAGGCTGGTCCATAGAAATTGATATTCGTGTTGTCGGCTATACCGTGCACACCTTCTTGTTTGAAAGAATACAGCATATTCCCCAATGTCATGGTACCGCGGCTATGGCCATAAAGTTCTAACCCTGTAATACCATGGCTATACACCAAATCTTTTGCTTCTTGTGTGGAATTGGTCAAACCCCAAAAATTATTTTCCATAAACTTCTGGTACCCTGCTACCAGAAGTTCTGAGATAGCAGAATCCGCTTGGGGGAAGATAACAATATAGAGCGGTTCATTTTTATCTTTCGCATGTTGAACCGCATAAACAGCTGCCTCTTCAGGCGGAGTAAAAATGCCATTGAAGGAGACATGAACCTTGCCATCAGTACCTTCTTGCAAATGTTCCTTTTCCTCAGCCGTTAAATAATGAAACTTAGGTATTTTTTGTCCACGAGCATCTCTTATAGGTACCCCATTCGCATCTATTTCATAGAGTATATTGCCCTTTTCATCACGGTCGACCACAGCGATAGGGTGTTCCTTGATAAACATAGTTTTATAGGACTCATCGCTGTATTTAAAACCTTCTTCCAAAAGTTGCGTTGCCATTTCACGGTTTTCATGAACGATTTGTTCCAGCTTGCCTACATCGAGCTGTTGTACACCCTTATGAGCTGTAGTGGTATCACGATTAAGGGAAGCTATGGCTTGCTCAACATCTTGACCTGTCAATGCCTTCTGCTCTGCTTCATTGGTAATGATGATGCTGCCATTGCTGATAGCGGATTTGGTGTATCCTTCCTCTGAATCTTTGGCTTTTGAATGATCTAAGACATTTTTGGCAATGTTTTTCCCGACACCATATTTGCCTTGGTACATGGGACCACCCGCAGAAATACTGAAACCTTGACTGCTGGCTTTAGCATCAGCACTGTTGATAATATCACTGGTGGTAATGCTTCCTGTGGTCAGGCTGTTTTTTTCTGCCGGTGCAGTGCTGGCAATGATGCCTCCGGTCAATGTTGTTTTATCTTTAACGTTGATCTTAAAGCCGCCATCACCAGCTTTGATGCCTGATTGTTCCACAACACTGTGATAATCACTAGAGGATTTATCCTTGTTAAAGGATATATTGGTTGTAGCTGCATCTTTCTTTTTTCCACCATTAAACCCAATGGAAAGAGAGTTTTGCTTGCTGGAACTTTGTCCCGTATCACTGCGGCTGATAACAGTAAAATCACCACCAATATCCATTTCTACACGGTTTCCAGAAACCACAGCGCCAGCCAGTGTGGTGTTTCCCCCACTTGTGCTATGAACAGTGCCGGTGCCAATAATATGGCTGTTCTTTTGTTGAACCTGTTCACTGGAACCCTTGCCTTTACCAAAAGAAGCATTCCCCATCCATCCTGGTCCACCGGTACCATAGCTATATCCAACATTCACCGAAGCACTTTGGGTATGGTTTTGTGTGCTTTGCGTGTTTTGTGCACTTTCAAAGGTGATGTCTTTCCCTGCTCCCAAGGTGATATTTCCACTCTGTTTATCATTGCTTTGCATCGGGTTTGTGCCAGCAATAATATCAGCTCCAACACCATGAATACTTCCATTGTGGGCATGCATGTTAACAGCGCGCCCTGCTTCTATGCTATCTGTTACCGCTACGGAGACTTGAGAAGAAGCTTCCGCTTTCTCAGTCTTAAAGCCCACGGTCACACTAGCAGAAACATCAACCATATTGGCAAGAGCATCCTTGGTAGAGCCCCCCATCCCTCCTAATGTGCTGAACCTTCGGCTGCCATGTTGTGGGGTTGATCGACCACCAGATTTAAACTGCCACCCGCGTGGATAAAGGAGGGCACCGCTTTGGCCCTCTTCATCATTCGTGCTTTTGTCTAACTCCCTCTTTAAGGATGGCTAGGACGCTTTGATGGTCGCTTTTGTAAAGCTTTTTTTGTTTGTTGACGTTTTCTTTCATTCTCAAAATGCGCTATCATGGCCCGTTCCTTCTTGCTCGTATTGCTGAGACCAAAAGTGTCATTATCCATAAATTGCTGATATCCAGCTATCATGAGATCGGTTAGGAACGAGTCACCTTTCGGAGGTTGTGTAAAATAAAT
>NZ_CADEAG010000011.1 GCF_902825155.1 Bartonella taylorii 8TBB | reverse complement strand
TCCTGAGAAGAAAGATTCACTTTTAAAGCAAATAAAAGAAAATCCTGCATCTGTTCACTCTCTTGCAGGGATGAAGATATTTAACTTTAAAACGCACCGACGCAAAGAAGCTGAACAAGCTGTGCCCCAATTATGTTCCGCCATTAATGTATATGCCGAAGCTATAAAACATACATATAAAAATATGGACATCGCAACTCCGGAAGAGAATGCAGCGATGAAAAGAAACCTGCAGAAATCGCTTGATGTTCAACAAAAAAAAGCATCTTTCTCAAATGAGCCGCTTATTGACACAGAGCAAAATTACTCATCCGTTGGACAATGTTACGCAGAAATCGAACGTTTGAGCCAACTTGTATATGGCAATTCGCATGCTTTGCAGAAGCAAGTGGAGGAGGTTTTAGAAAAACCTGATATGGGAGAGCAGTTTTTATGGATGATTAGAGCAAATCCCGTAAAGTTTCATAAGCTCGCCGGTCACAATATGTGCGGCTTTAAAAATGATAAACGCAGACGCGCTGAAGAGAACATTTTACCGCTACATGATGCTGTTAGAAATTACACAAACGCTGTAAAACAAACAAAAGAGCTTACTTCACAAGAAAGACAACGTACTTCGCAGTATAATATACAACCAGAAAGATCTGAAGGTGCAGCAGTACACGCAACAGTTTCTTCAGTAAAAACATCTCACTCAAATGAGAAAATGATTGGCATGATTAAAAGTGATCGATCCGTTCAAAGATATTACGAACGCATCAAATTTTGGAGTCGATTTATATATGGCGACCAAGATATCTTGGAAGAACCCATGCAGAATATTCTAAAAAATCCTGCTATGGGAGAGCAAATTTCACAGAAGGTTAAGAAAAAGCCTACATCTTTTCATAAACTCGTCGGTCGTAACATATTAGGCATAAAAAATGAAGCACGCAAAAATGCTGAAAATTTTATATCATATCTATGTAAAGCTATTGAGGATTACACATACTCTGTAAAACAAGCAGAAAAGTCTATTTTACAAGAACAGGAAAAACAACAACGTTTTGTCGTATCAGAAGATCAGAGACAAGAGGCTGAACAAAAGTTTCAGAAACCCCAAGAAAGACAACACACTCAACAGCACCGCGTGCAACAATATAAAGCTAGCAGTGAAAAAGGGATGGCTTTCGCTCTGTAAACATGCATAAAATAAACTTTAACTTTTAAACAAATTCTTTGGTGTAAATTGTTTCATATCAATTACACCAAAGAATTATTATAAAATGTTATCAATAAAAATGACATATTTTGTAAATTACACAACATATAAATGTTGTAAAAAAACTTCATAAAAAACATAAATATTAACTCCGATGTGCCCAGATAGTTAAAATCTTTGGAGATTATTTAATTGATATCTCTCTTTGTACAAACACTGTCAAAGCGTGAAGATAGCAAGCATACTGCATTTTTCTTAAAAGGATACGTGCATGAAAAAAAATCAATCATACTCTTCCTTTTATTTTTTCATGAAAGAATTAAGGCAACTCTACGGGCAACTTATCATAGGGACATCTACCTCTGAAAAACTCTATGTAACGCCTGATTCACAGGAAAAAACTGCCACCTTCTCAGAAGCGACATTGGTAGATAGAGTACAGTGTGATCCGTTGGTTGTAGCACATGCAAAATTAATAATGCGTTGGTCTTTGGTCGTTTACGGCAAAAAAGATATTCTTCAGAAAGAAATGAGGGATATTATAAAAAATCCTGCTCTGGGAAATGAGCTTTCATGGAAAATTGCGACAGATCCTCAGTCTGTTCATAAATTTGCCGGTATGAATGCATGTGGCTTTAAAAGTGGCACACGTCAAAATGCTGAACAAGCTATTATGTCTCTGTGTGGTTCTATTGAGGATTATATACAAGTAGTAAAACATAAGCGAGATTATCTATCCTCTCAAACACAACAAGAAAGTTGTGAACAGCCGGAAAGGCATGCGGCAACACCCCAAAACCTGCATGAATTACTTCATCATCCTGAAAGAGAAAAAGGACCTCTCACAAACGAGAGAATCGTTGAAATGTTTCATGATCTTTCATCTATCCGAATATATGAAGAACAAATCAAATTCTGGTGTACAAAAGTGTATGGAGATTCAAACGTTTTAACGAAAAAGATTATGGAGATTCGAAAAAATCCTGCTAGCGGGGATGATCTCTTAGATCAAGTTACAAAGGATCCTACGTCTATTCATAGACTTTCTGGTGTCAATATATGCGGATTAAAAAATAAAGTGCGCAAAAATGCTGAAAATAGTATTTCATCTCTGTGTAACAGTATTAAACTTTGTAGCGATACCGTAAAACAAGCAAAAGAATACATTATAAAGAACCATGTAAAACGGCAAGAGTTTGCTGATATATCAAAAGTTACACAAACTATTCATCACGCAAAGGAAAGACAACACCGCACTCCATCACAAGAGCGAATACGCAAAGTTGAGCGTGCAAAAGGAATAGCTTTGGCTATGTAGTCTTGCATGATTTGGCTTTTGATTCAGAGCAAATTGTTTCATCTCAATTGTGTCAAGAATTATTATAAGAAACATCAGATTCCAAAATTAAATTACGGATTTTCATCAAAAATTCATAAACAAAGCTGTGTAAAAAATGTGAAATTTAGCTGAAAATGAACAGGAGTAGCTTAGATTTTTTGGCATCATTCAAATTGACACCCTCCTTTGTATAAGAGCTCTTAAAGCGTGAAGCTAGAAAATACACCAAAGAGCTTTTCTGAGTATAATTCTTAAAAGGAGATATACATGAAAAAAGTTTCCTCTTCTTCTACGCACCTTCCGATGACAGAATTAGGAGAATCCCATGAACAATCTGTCAGAGAACCATCTCCCTCTGGAGATCCTCATGCTATACCTGCTTCACAAGAAGAAACTATTCTCTGGGATGGAGAAATTATAGGTGAATTACAGAAAAATCCATTGGTTTCAGCACATATAAATGCAGTAAGAAATTGGTCTGAAATAGTTTTTGGTAAAAAGGGGGTTCTTGATACAAAAATAAAAAAAATTCTAGAAAATCCTCCTGTGAGCAACAGGATTTTATGGGCAATTGCGTTAAATCCTCAATCTATTCATCAGCTCGCGGGTAAAAATATATGTGGCTTCAAAAATAGAGCACGCAGAAATGCCGCAGAAAGTTTAATTCCTCTCCATGATGCCATTTATGGTTTGGCGAAAACTTCAGAAAGTGCGCGAAGCAGAATTATATCTCCAATGGGACAAAGCTGCAGTGAAAAAACAATGGAGGGTGCAGAAGCGGTTGAAACCCTGCTAGCATCATGTAATCACACTAAAAAAATGCGTATTTCAGATCATGAAATAGTAGAAATACTTCAACAAGATCCATTTATTCAAAAATGTGAAGAAGAGATCCGTTATTGGTGCACAATGGTGTATGGGTGTCCAGATGTTTTAATAAAAAAAATTGCCGATATTCGAAGAGACCCCCTTGTAGGATTTGATCTCTTAGAAGATCTTGCAAACACGCCTTACAGGTATCATAGTCTTGCCGGTTTTGGTATATGTTGCTTAAAAAATAGAGAGCGTAGAAATGCTGAATTTAGTGTGCGGCATCTGCATAACTGTGTTTATTTTTTTTCTAAAGTTATAGAATCCGCAAAAGAATTGATTCAGATGGAATATTTGGAACAAAAAGAACATACTGATATATCACAAAATCAGACGCCAGAAGCTGTTGCAAGAAATGTTCAGCACACAAGAGCAGAGCACCACCCTACTCCACAACAAGAACAACCACGGAGAGTTAGATCTGGAAGAATGGCTTTGACTATGTGAGTTTGTATAATCTTTTCCTTTTAATTTGATCTCTTGGTGCAAATCATTTCATTTCGAATGCGTTTATGATTATTATAGAATAACATCAAAACTTCATAAAAAAACTGAATAAAAAACATATAATTGGCTATAAGTGAATGAGGTAGTCTAGTATTGCGGGGATCATTCAAATTGACATCCTCTTTTAGATAAAAGCTTCTAAAACATGAAGCTAGAAAATACACTAAAGAGCTTTTCTGAATATAATTCTTAAAAGGAGATATACATGAGAAAATTCACCTCTTCTTCTACGCACCTTCCGATGGCAGGATTAAGGGAACCCCATGAACAATCTGACAGAGAGGTATCTCCCTCTGGAGATCCTCATGCTATTCTTGCTTCACAAGAAGAAGAAACTAATTTCTCGGACGGAGGAATTGTAAGTGAATTACAGAAAAATCCGTTGGTTTCAATACATGTATATACAATAAAAAATTGGTCTGAAATAGTTTTTGGGTAAAAAGGGGGTCCTTGATACAAGAATAAAAGAAATTCTAGAAAATCCCTCTGTGAGTGACAGGATTTTATGTGCAATCTCGTCAAACCCTCAATCTATTCATAAACTTGCTGGACAAAGTATATGTGGCTTCAAAACTAGAGCACGCAGAAATGCCATGAAAAGTTTAACTCTTCTACATGATGCCATTGATGGTTTAGCAAAAACTTCAGAAAGTGCGCGAAGCAGGATTATATCTTCAATGGGACAGAGCGTCCGTGAAAAACCATTGGAGGGTGTAGAAGCAGTTGAAAGCCTGCTGGCATCATATAATCATGCTAAAGAAACGTGTACTTTAGATAAGGAAATGATAACAGTACTTAAAAAAGATCCATTTATTCAAAAATGTGAAGAAAATATCCGATATTGGTGTACGATGGTCTTTGGACATTCTAATGTTTTAGACGAAGCAATTGTCGATCTCAGACAAAATCCCGATGCAGTACTTGATTTCCTGTATCAGCTGAAACATACACCTGGAATCTATCATAGTCTTGCCGGTTTTAGTATATGTGGCTTTAAAAATAGAGAACGCAGAGAGGCTGAAGCTAATATGGAAGAGCTGATGGACTGTATTCAGTTTTATTGTGGTGTTGTACACTCCGCAAAAAAATTTCTTCAGATAGAACATTGTAAACGACAAAAACGTGCTCATATGTTACAAAATCAGACGTCAGAAGCTGTTGCAAGAAATGTTCAGCACACAAGAGCAGAGCACCACCCTACTCCACAACAAGAACAACCACGAAGAGTTGAATCTAGAAGAACAGCTTTGGCTATGTGAGTTTGTATAATCTTTCCCTTTTAATCTCATCTCTTGGCACAACGCATTTCATCTCAATTGCGTTAATGATTATTATCAAATAACATAAAAATAACATGAAAAAACTGCACAAAAAACATAAAATTGACTAAAAGTGGACGTAATATCTCAGTGTTTCGGGAATCATTCAAATTGATGCCTTCCTTTGTATAGAAGATTCTCAAACATGAAGCTAGAAAATACACTAAAGAGCTTTTCTTAATATAATTTTTGAAAGGAGATATACATGAAAAAAGTCGTCCCATCTTCTGCGCGCCCTCCGATAACGGAAGAAAATCGGTTTCGTGTACAATCTTTCGAAGGGGCATCTGTTTCTGAAAATCCTCATGCTACACCTGTTTCACAAACTGTAAATCGATATAAATCAATGAGCGATAGATTTATCTCGATACATGCAAATGAAATAAGAGATTGGTCTGAAGTAGTTTTTGGTAAAAAGGAGGCTATGGATAGAAGAATAGAAAAAATTATAGAAGATCCTTCTGCGGGCCATAAAGTTTTAAAGGAAATTTCGTTACATCCTCAATCTATTCATAGTCTTGCCGGTTTTAGTATATGTGGTGTAGAAAATAAAGCACGCAAAAATGCCATGAGAAGTTTAGCCTCTCTCCATGGAGCCGTTCGTAATTTAATGTTATATTCAAGGGTTTTGCATGGCGAAGTTGTAACTGAAATGGGAAGCATGTTTGGAAAACCAGTGAGGGGTGCAGAATGCGCTGAAACCCCGCTGACATTATATGAAAGTGCTAAAGAAACAAGTGCTTTAGATAGGGGAATAATGGGAGTACTTAAAAAAGATGCAACTTTCCAAGCACAGGAGAAACTGCTCCAGTATTGGTGTATGAAGACATTTGGACGTCCAGATGCTTTAAACAAAGAGATTTTCGATGTTATACGAGATCCCCACAAACTCCCTGAGCTCTTGTATAATCTGGACAAAAATCCTGAAATTTATGGTAGTCCTGCAGCTTCTAGTACATGTGTACCTAAAAGAAGGGGGCTTAAACTCGATGGAGGTGACACAGAGCTCGTTAAGCAAAGTGTTGCATTGTATTGTGCTGCTGTACAGCACGCAAAAGAACGTTTCTGGGCAGAACATACTCAACAACAAGAAGATGCTGATATGTCATGCTATCAGATACTAGAAGCTGCCGCACAGGATGTTAAGCGTGCAAAAGTAGAACATCGTCCTACCCCACAACAAGAACGACCACGGAGAGCTGAATCTGAAAAAATGGCTTTGGCTATGTAAGTTTCTGTAATCCTTTCCTTTCAATCTGATCTCTCAGCACAAATTACTTTACGTGGATTGTGCTGAGTTTTTATGCGGTATTGCAGAAAATATACTAAGATATTGTATCCGCAATTTAGGCTTATTTATGAAATTTCACAAAAAGCACATAAGAATATAATTGTACTAAAATACGTGCAAGTTAGACACCATTCAAATTAATGTGTTCTTTCGTGTAAAAACTATCAAAGCATAACGCTAGAGGACATACCAAAAAGGTTTTCTAAAATAATTTTGAAAAGAGATGTCCATGGAAAGACGTTACTTATAGACTTTTACACAAATGGGCCCAAGAAACCTTTATGCAATTCATTAATCAAATAACAGCACTCAATACCCAGAAAGGTTGTATATTTAGATGTCATAGGAGGAGCAACAATGCCACTCACACCAAACAAAATTTCTAACAAACTTCGAAAAAATGCGGACATCTTGCGCAGTGAAGAAAAAGTTCAGTCTCTGTGCCAAACTGTTTATGGTGATTCAGGTATTTTAAAAAATAAAATGGCTGAAATTCTTGAAAATCCTGAAAGAGGAAGTAACCTCTTAGTAAGCCTTGCAAAAAATCCTGAGAAAATAGGTGTATTTGCTGGTGTAAAAATATTGGGCATACGAAGTGATGCACGCAGAAAGGCAGAAGAAAATTTTTGGCCTTTATATAATGCTCTTGAAAAGTTTGTATGGATTGTACAAAAAACATCCGAAGAAATTACCTCTGATCAGGCAAGACACAAAGATCTTGATCAGCAAAAAAAAACAGAGGTAATGGATGTAGAAAAACTTCAACACACAAAAGATGCGAAAAAACCTGTTTGTTCGCATGACATTCAGCCACGTAAAACTGCTAACAAAAAAATGGTTATATAAACGCATATCATGTAGGAATGCGTAAGTTTTTGCCTTTAATTTCATTTTTACGCAAGCTATTTTATGTGGATTGTGCCAAGGGTTGTGCCAAGGGTTATGGAAGAATATCACAGAAAATGTCCAACAAAATAGATTCCGTCATTTTATATAACGTATTGGTAATATTTTCATAAAAAAGCCGTATTAAAAGATAGAAATGTTAGTCGTAACACGCATAAATAGTGCAGATTTTGAGAGGTTTTAAAATATCTTCCTTTGTCTAAAAAACTGTTAGAATGTAAAGGGGGAGAATACATCAGAGAGATTTTCTAAAACTACCCTGAAAGGGGGTGCCTATGAAAAGATATGGTCTATACCGCTTTAGACGATCTATCTCAAGAGACCTCGGCACGCAATCTTACAAATCATACAACAAAGACAAAGAGTGGCTTGCGCAATACCCAGAAGGAAATGTTCATGCAGATATTGCTTTATGCCACAAAACAATGCCTCTTACAGAAAGACAAATTTTTAAGAAAATTCAGAGAAATGCAAGGGTTCGAAATTGTATAGAGGATATTCGTTATTTTTCTGACTTGGTTTATGGAAACCCGGGTGTTTTGAATAGGCAACTTGCTAAAATTATTGAAGATCCTAAGCAAGGGAAGGATTTCTTACTGAATATCGTAGGAGATCCTACAAATGTTTCCAAATTTGCTGGTAGAAAAATATTTTGTATAAAAAGTCATGCACGCAAACGCGCTGAAAGAAGTGTGCATTCCTTGTGTGATGCTGTTGAAATGTTTGTGGGTGTTGTGTACGCGCTGCACAGGGAAATTGTCCGTGCTCAAGCGCAACAAAGAGGTTGGAACGATTTGGAAAACTTAGAAAGGATGGCAGTACAAAACATTCATCATACAAAAGAAAAACATCATTTTGCTCTACAGCAAAAGCAATCATGTGAAATTAAAAATGCAGCGGTAGCTTCTTATGTAAAAACCTATAAGGTTTTGTTTTAAAATGATTTTTTACGCAAACTGTTTTGTATGAATTGTACCAAGAAGCGCTTGGAGTTATAGGATATTAAAATGTCCATAAAAATAGTTTTCATAAGTTTAAATTTATATAAAATTCCACTAAAATAACATATAAAAAACATAAATTTCAATTAGGACGAGAATGACGTCCTCCTTTACAAAACAACTATGGGAGAGAGTGCGTCAAGGAGGTTTTAAAAGTAATCCTTGAAAGGAGATATGAATGAAAAAACATCACCGACACTCTTCTGTAAAACTTGACCAAGAAAACTTTCATGAAGCAGCAGCTGCCGAAAGTGCACGTGCATCTTCTCTGTCAGAAAGAGAGAAAAAAATATTGTTGAAAGAAGAGAGTAAACAAGCTGTAGGTTTAGAGCTTCTTTCGCAAAGGGGAGTAAGGACTCTCTCAGAGGAACAAGTTATAGAGTTAGTTTCATATAATACATTGGTTCAAAGATATGAAAGGGATGTCTGTCATTGGTCCAAATTGGTTTTTGGAAACGCAAATGCTTTACAGGAAAAAATTGCAGAAATTCAAAAAAAACCTATCTTAGCAGAAGATCTTTCATGGCAAATGGCAGCACATCCTTCAAGTGTTTGTAAGCTTGTTGGTTTTAATGTATGTGGTATAAAAAATCAAACACGCAAACAAGCTGAAAAAGATTTGGCTGAGCTGTGTGGCGTTGTTAAGTGTTACGGAGAAGCTGTAAGACAAGCAAAAGAAAATTTGCGCGCATTCCTACCGGAAGAGTTAAAGCGCTATGAAAAACTCGTGGGTCATGAAAAAATGTTACACATCTTACAAAGCCCCCATCAGCGTGCAGAAACTACTGACATGGTTCGACAACATCCTGTAACCAAAAGATATCAAGCACGATTGGAACATTGGACTACAGTTGTTTTTGGAAATTCGGACATTTTGAAAGAACAAACTGAAAGTATATTACAAGATCCCTCCATGGGAGCTGAGTTCTTACAGAAACTTACAGAAAATTGTAGGTCTTTTCATAAACTTTCCGGTACCAATATATGTGGTTTTAAAAATAAAGCACGCAGACGCGCTGAAGTAAGTATTCCACATCTTCTTGACTCTGCTGAGAATTTTGTAAGTTCTGTACAGCAAGTAAAAGAGAGTATTTTACAGAGCCAACAGGAACAACAAATGCAGCATGCATCCTCTGTGCAATTGGTTGAATGCTTGCATAAACGACAATATTTATCGAAGTCTTCTGAGTGCTTATCAGTGGGCACCCGTCATGAGGTTCCTAAAACTTCCAGACAGTCAAATGAAAGAACGCAAAGCGTCCAGCCACGCAAAGCTTCAGGAACAAAAGCCCTAGCTCTCGCTAGCTAAGCGTGCATAAAATAAGCTTTAACTTCTACTCAAATCTTTTTAGTACAAGTCTTGCAAGAAGGTTTGTGCCAAAGGTGGTGGGTGGTATCAGGAAGGAATTTCATAAAAAAATCCTCTACCCTTTGAACGAAGCAATTAGTAAAATTGCATATAAGTTACAAATACAGATTATGATCTGCACAAATTTACTTTCCCCCTTTGAATAAAAAAGGTGAGAAAAAGTAGAAGAGAGAGAGCTTACCAAAAAATTTTTAAAAACGAATGAATATTAAGACATTTTGAAAGGAAAAAATATGAAAAAAAACCAACCCTCCCCTTCGAAAGTCCAGAACCTAGAACAAGACCCTGCGCCATTTCCTTCACCATCGTTAAATCCGGAAGCTGCACATACAACACCGTCTCCACAAAGTCCACCTCCTTCAGGAAGCAGCGAGTTAAATGCTCCTCCAACTTCAGAGGAGGGACACATATATGATTCACCTTCTTCTTCACCTCGTTCTCTTCACTCAACAAACAGCGAGCTAAGCGCTAGACAGGCCCTCAATGAGCAATCTGTGTACGATTCACCTCCCTCTCCACCTCGTTCAATTCACTCAGACGAGGATAACAGTGTATATTCTTCGCCTTCTTCACCTGGTGACTCTTCCTTAAGCGAGAGTATATACCATGCACCTTCCTCTCCACCTCGCCCAGCTCCAGTACAAGACAGCGAGCAATTGGCCGAGGATTCCACATACGAGACATCTCCTTCAAACCGTCCACTTGCCCTAAAAAGGGAGTCGCACCAGTTTATATACGACGTACCTCCTGCACCGGCTCAGCCCCATGCAAGACGAGAACATGTGTACGATGTACCTTCTTCCTCACTTACTCCGCGCAGTCTAGAAGGTGAGCTAAGCGCTACAGCAGAGCCAACACAAACGGCCACAGGAGCAACTATTCCTCCAGCATTACCACCACGTCTAAAACGATCGCCCGTACACAAGGCAGATCCATCTGTCTACACGGAAATAAGCGATGATTCCGTGTATGCGACTATTCCAGACTTGCCGCAACAAGGAGAGAAAGAGCAATACACTCCATTATCCCCAAAGAAAGATCCCAACTCCCTATACGCAGCTCTTCGTCCAAAATCCCCAGTACACTCAGGAAATGTAGAACAGAACGCTGCAAGCTCCCAAAAGAGACAGAGCATAGTAGAAACCCCTCCAGCATTACCACCACACCCAGAACTATTGGATGTATACGAGACACCCGATGCAGAACAAAAAACCCCTTCAGAAACATCGCTACGCTCAGAACTATCGGATGTATATGAGTTAGACGACGATTTCATATATACGACCATTCCAGACCTGCCTCAATTCAGCGATAGACAGCAAAACGTTGCACCAACACCAGAGATAGATCCTATATACGAGACTATTCCAGACCTGCCGCAATCCAGCGATAGACAGCAAAACGTTACACCAACACCAGAGATAGATCCTATATACGAGACTATTCCAGACCTGCCGCAACACGGAGCGCACGCGCAACATATGCCACCATCCCCAGAGAAAGGATCCAGATACACAAAAAATATTGAGTCAGGATTACCGCCGCGCCCAGGAAGTGTAGAACAAAGCACCACAAAACACGGCGAAGACAAGAGCATGTACACAGCTGTTGGTCTCAAAACACCGCCCCGCATGAAAAACAAAGTACCAAGTGATGCATCAAAGTCAGAGCAAAAACAAACGGCTAGTTCTGATTACGCAAATACTCTTCCCAAAAGAGCGTCGCACTCAAAAGGTGTAGAGAAGGACATTGGGTTACCGCAGCCCCCAAGAAATACAAGACAAGGTACTGAAAAAGTTTCACAGCAAAAGCCTACAGTGAGAGCTTTTCGTCCTGAATTACCGCCGCGCCCAGGAAGTGCACAACAAAGCGCCAGTGTTTCTTCAACACCATCACCGAAAATACCTCCAAAAAGATTCTCGTACTCAAAAGACGGGGTACCAAGCGATGGATCAGAGCCAGGATTAGAGTACGGGCATGTGTACGCGACTGTTGCTCCAAAAACATTGAAGAGCTCAAGCAACAGAGAGCAAACCACCCCAGAAAGCGAAGTAGATGGCGTCGTATTTGCGTTCCCTCGGACTTCATCAGATTTGTCACAGAGTAGAAATTCGTTGTTAACGCGAGAAGTACAAGAAAAAGTTGTATGTGAAGCACGTAAAAGCGAAGTCCAGCGTTGTTGCCGTGTCGTTTATGGCAAGGATGATCTTCTCAATTCCCAAATGAAAAAGGTTGAAAAAAATCCTGATTTGGCGGAAGAAGTATCAATGCAACTTTCATCAAGACCTGACAGTCTCCATAAACTTGCTGGTACTAATCTATGTGGTTTAAAAAATGGACGGCGCAAAGAGGCTGAAGCTGGTATTTTTGACCTGGTTAAAGCAGTTGAGGCTTATGGGAGCGCTGTAAAATCTTTAAAGGAGATACAAGCTCTTTCTAAAATGGAAGTGAAGCCTCTCTCGGATTATGACGTTAGGTGCAAAGTGAGAAGAATGCCAACAGTTCAAGAGGCGCGTCAAGAAGTCCGGTTGTTGTGTAAGGAAGTTTTTGGCGATACAAACCGTTTGGATTACCGCATGGAAGAGCTTGAAAAAGCTCCCAATATGGCAGAAGAGTTGGCATGGCAACTTGAGAACCATACTGGTTCTTTTGGCAAATTAGCTGGTCATAAATTCTGTGGTGTGAAAACGAATGCGCGCAAAACAGCCGAACACCTTCTTCCTGATTTATGTAAGGCCATTAACAATTACTCGGATTGTGTGACACAAGCAAGAGAGAGCGTTTTGGAAAACCATAAAGAAAAACTGAATTCTCACAAGCTGTTTATGGAAGATATTCGGCAATTGAAAGGCCCACAAAAAGAGAATGCTGATCTTTCCAAGAAAACAGCGCGGGTAGTATCAGAATCTTCACATCATAGAAGTGAATCCCAAAAACAAGCAGGGGCTCTCTCCCTTTAAGTATGCATAAGCCTTGGCTTTTAAAATGATCTTTCGGTGCAATCGTTTCACATAGATTGCACCGTATTTTTTTATCTAACTTATTGATAAAACTTTATAAATTCATAAAAAAAACGTATAAAAGTCATAAAAACAAATTAGTTTTGTTATAGATAGCGGATATTAAAAATAGCGGAGTATTTGGGAGATCATGCAACCTAGTGCTCTTCCTTTGACGGAATATCAAGACCACAAAGGCAAAGAGTACACTAAAAGGCTTTCGAAGAGAAATACTTAATCTAAGGAAGCTGAAAAGGAAATATCAATGACAAAAGAAAAAATCAACGACTCTGCTTCTTTTACACAAGAAGATTTGCGGGAATATAACCAGATATCCGATCCAAATATCCTTCAAAAGCTAAAAACAGAAGCGCAGAATTTCTTTTATCCTGGTAGCGAAGTGTATAAAAACAAATATAGGATTACCAAGCAAAAAGAATTACATGATGCATGTGCTCGTGATGCAAAAGAAGCAATGGAGAACCTGCGCGCAGCCCCCTTGCCAGAAAAAATTGATTCCTCCTATCTAAAAAGCCTTCACCAGCAAATGTTTTCCAAGACATTCGAATGGGCCGGACATACACGCGAAGAATCCTTTACATTTAACGATGGCACCACTGCTTCTGCACCGCTTCTAAAGAAAAAGGAATTTACAAAACCTTTTGCTACCGGCAGAGATATACAACGAGGACTCCAAAAGTTAGATGAAATGCTCCTTGAAAAGGGTGATTTACAAGATTTAACACGCGAAGAGTTCGTTGAACATACATCTCAAATAATGTCGCATTTGTACTCTTTACATCCTTTCAGAGAAGGCAATAGACGCGCAATACAACTTTTTGCTGAAAAACTTGGACAAAAAGCAGGCTATGAACTAGATTACTCTCTTGTATCAAAAAAACGTAAGGACTTTGTCCGTGCTAAAGCAGTGAACAACGGCAATAAAGATCCTATAAAGCACCTCCTCGAAGACATCTCTAATCCAGAAAGTTTGACTATTTTACGTGAATTTGCCGATGAAATGGTACTGTCTGGGCTTAGTGAAGATAGTTCTCGTCTTATTGTCGCAGCGCGAGAAGGCCATGCTTATCGTGGTGTCTATAGAGGCATTGGAGATAACCACTTCGTGGTGGATGTTAATGGAACTTCCGTCGTAGGAAATAAAAAATATCTTCCACCAGAGCAAGTAAAAACATTGAAAATTGGTGATACCTTCTCTTTCACAGCACCTCTCGCTCAAGAAGCAAAGAAAGTACTTATTCCAGCAGAAAGAGTTCCAGATCTTACCAATGAGGAACTATCTCAGAAAGTCTATGAAAGTCCATTGGTCAAAAACAGCTTAGAAAGAATCCAATTTTTGTGTAAGGTTGTTTATGGAAAAAAGAATGTTTTGCAAAACAGACTTCCAAAGTTTGAAATTCCAATGACACGTAAAGATCTTGACCATGCAGAAAAGTTTTTGCGGAATATGGGAAGTTCCCCTGAGTCTCTTCATAGGATTCGTGGCTTTCGTATATTTGGCTTTAAAAGCAATGCACGCCAACATGCCGAAGAAAATTTTGTGCCTCTCCGTCACGCCCTTGTCGGATATGCACATGCTATAAGAGATGCTCAAAGAGATATTCTAGAAACCCATGCTGCTAAACAAAAACGTTGTGAAAAATCAGTAGAAATGCCTGATAGCGAGTTAATCGACCTGTTTTCCATGTCCCAAAAGGAGCAGCAAAGAGTTTTGTCAGGCTCTCCTGAATTAAAGGTGGAGGCACAATTTTACTTAATGCAACTCAAAGAACGTTTATCATCAAGCGAATTGGCAGCTATAGAAGACAGACATTATAGAAGGCTTGCTGAGAGTCTTGGAACATCAATGAATAATGCAGAAAAAATCTCAGGAATCATGAAACAAACGAAAGCGATCTGTGATATTATTCAACAGCAACGTCGCGAAATGAGTGAGGCGAAGGATTATAGTGTATATCAATCTGTAATGTCACACGATAGCGAAAAATTTGCTAAAATAAACGCAGCACCAATTAAAGCAGAGAAAATTGTAACATTTGCCAAACAAGAAAAAGCAAGTGAAGAGAAAGCTCTACCCTATAAAGTTGAACATGCAAAAATAACAAGTGGTATTGAAAAATCTGCTGAAATAGACGCAGCACAAACCCAAGAAAAGAGAGTCGCAGAATCTACCAAACAAGAAAAAGCAAGTGAAAAGAAAATTCAACCCCATAAAGTTGTAGAGTTTGAAACGCAAAAAAAAATGCGAGAGGAGAAAGCTCAACAGCACAAAGTTGGATATGTAGAATGGGAAGGCGGTAGCGAAAAAACGGCTGAAGAAATCCCATCACAAACTCAAGAAAAAAGAGTTGCAGAATCTACAGAAAAACAAAAAGTGCTAGAAGAGAAAATCCAACAGCATCGTGGAAAATCTATGGCAATATGATCATATTTTAAGCTTTGCTTTTTAACCTATTCTCGTGGTGCAATCATTTTCGGAGATTGTACCATGAGGGAGGGACATCAAAAAATATTGGGAAAGCCTTTCTCGTTATTTCACTTAACTCATTGATAAATTATACAATAAAATAAATAAAAATTATAAACTTTGATAATGACCCATGCAAATGAAACAAAATCATTTAAAGCGCAAAGTGAGCATTCTCCTTTAGATAAAAAGTTATAAAATCAAGATGGAGTATGCCCCAAAAAAGTTTTCAAAGATGAATTGATATTCAGAAGGCTTAAAAGGAAATATCCATGAAAAAAAAACAAATAGTTGATGTAAAAAAACAGGAAACACAAGACTCAGCATCGCAAAGTTTTTTTTACGACAATGACACAGTACTCAAGAATAAATATAACATCAGAGACAATCATGCCTTGCAGCAAAAATGTTCTGAAGATGTAAAACAAGCAATGGCAAAGCTGCGTGCAGAACCTTTACCCAAGAAAATTGATTCCTCTTATTTAAAAAAGATTCATAAAACCTTGTTTTCCGAAACGTTTGAATGGGCGGGAAAGACACGCGGACAACCTTTTCAATTCGCAGATGGGAGCATTGCCTCTACACCTCTTATAAAAAGAAAGGAATTTCAAAGTCCTTTTGCCTCCAGTGATCAAGTAGAAAAAGGTCTAAGAGATCTAGATCAAGCGCTCGCCGAGAGCAATTACTTAAAAAACTTATCCCGCGAAGAGTTTGTTCAACATGCGGCAGGGCTGATGATAAACTTGCAGCATATGCATCCTTTCAGGGAAGGCAATAGACGTACAATACAAGTTTTTGTTGAAAAACTTGGAAAAGCAGCAGGACATCCTCTAGATTTTTCTCTTGTATCAAATAAACGCAAGATGTTTGCCAGTATTGAAGCGATAGATAAGGGCAATCCAGGTCCAATGAAGCATTTACTTGAAGATATCTCCAATCGCAAAAAAATGCTTCTTCTAAAGGAATTCAACCATGAAATGAGACGACTTTGTCTCAATGAAGACAATTATCATCTTGCTGTTGTGGCACACGAAGGTCTTACGTATCATGGTACCTATAGGGGCAGTGGATACCACAGCTTCATGATGGACGTTTGTGGAACTTTCATTTTAGGAGATAAAAAAGATCTCTCACCAGAACAAATGCAAACATTAAAAATTGGAGATCCCTTCTCTTTTACAGCACCCGTATCTGAAAAATTACAACAAATTCTTATACCAGAGAAAGTATTAACATCTCTCTCGAAAGAGGAACTTAATAAGAGGATTCAAAACAATCCATCTGTTCAAGAATTTAAAAAACATATCGAAGATTTATGCAAAACTGTTTATGGCAGATCGCGTATTTTACAGGAAAAGATCAACGAAATTAACGAAAATTTTGCTAGGGGATATCAAGTTGCATTGCAAATTTTTAACAATCCAAAGTCTTTTTCTAAACTTGCTGGTTTTAAAATATGTGGCATAAAAAATAACGCACGTATATGTGCTGAAGATACTATTTTGACCCTCGGTCACGCTATTCTCGAGTATATAAAGGTTCTAGAACACGCAAAAGAGCATGCTCTACAGTCCTATTCTATAGAAAACAAATGCTATGAAAAGTCGGTTAAAATGCCTAGTCCACAAATAAAAAAGCTATTTTCTCTGCCAAAAGAACAACAGCAAGCGGCTTTGTCAACCTCTCCTAGACTAGGATTAGAGGTACAAGCTTATTTCCAAAAACTCAATGAACGTTTATCTCCAATCGAGCATGAAGCTATAAAGGAAAGAGATTATACAAAACTTGCTAAGAATCTTGGAACATCAGTAAATCAAGCAGAAAAAATTGCAGAAATCTTTAGAAAAACAAAAGAAATCTGCGCTGCTACCCGACGGCAGGATTTTGAAATGCGGCAGCATATGGAACGTGGTTTACGTCAACCTATAACACAAAGCAATAAGGAAAAACTGGCCCAAATAGGCGCAACACCAACTCAAGAAAAGAAAGTTTTAGAATTTATCAAACAAAAAAAAGCGCCAGAAGAGCAAGGTCCACGGCATAAAGTTGGATATGTAGCATGGGAAGATGGTAGCGAAAAATCTGCTGAAAAAATCACAACACTCACTAAAATAGAAAACGTTGTAAAATCTGCCAAGCAAGAAAAAGCACCAGAAGAGCAAGGTCAGCAGCATCGTGCAAAAGCTATGTCAAGATGATCATACTTTAAGCCTTGGCTTTTAATCTATGCTCGTAGTGCAATCATTTCCATAAAATTTACCATGGAGAGTGTAATATGAGGGAACATTTTGGACAAAATGTCCCTTCTTATTTTACCAAATTGTTGATAAAATTGAATAATTAAAATGAATAAAATTTTTAAAGTGAAGATGAGGTACGCACCAAAAAAACTTTTAAAGATAAATATTGATATTGAGTAAGCTTGAAAGGAAATATCGATGACAAAAGAAAAAGCGAAAAATACTGCATCTCGCACACAAAAAGAATTGCAAAAGTATCACCGGAGTCTTGATCCAGAAATCCGTAAAAGGCTGAAAACAGAAGAGCAGAATTTCTTTTATCCTGGTAGCGGAGTGTATAAAAACAAATATAGGATTACCAAGCAAAAAGAATTAAATGATGCATGTGCTCGTGATGCAAAAAAAGTAATGGAGAGCCTGCGCGCAGCCCCCTTGCCAGAAAAAATTGATTCCTCATATCTAAAAAGCCTTCACCAGCAAATATTTTCCAAGACGTTTGAATGGGCTGGACAGACACGCGATGAACGCTTTACCTTTGCAGATGGCAGCGTTGCTTCTATGCCGTTTCTAAAAAAAAAGAAATTTACAAAACCTTTTGCTACCGGCGAAGAAATACAACGAGGACTCCAAAAGTTAGATGAAATGCTCCTTGAAAAGGGTGATTTGCAAAATTTAACACGCGAAGAGTTCATTGAACATACATCTCAAATAATGTTGCATTTGTACTCTTTAAATCCTTTCAGAGAAGGCAATAGACGCGCAATACAACTTTTTGTTGAAAAACTTGGGCAAAAAGCAGGCCATCAGCTATATTATTCCTCTGTTTCAAAAAAACGTAAGGATTTTGTCCGTGCTGAAGCAGTGAACAACGGAAATCAAAGCCCCATAAAGCATCTCCTCGAAGATATCACGAATATAGACAAAGTGATGCTTTTAGATGAATTTACCAATAGCATGAGAAAACTTGGGCTTTCTGACAGCAATTATTTTCTTGTCGTAGCACAAGAGGGTCATACTTATCATGGTACCTATAGGGGCGGTGGACAAGAAGGTTTCATGATGGATATTGGTGGTCAATACATCTTGGGACATAAAAAACATCTCGCACCAGAGCAAGTGAAGACATTAGAAATTGGTGATCGCTTCTCTTTCACAGCGCCTTTCCCTCAAGAAGTGCAAAAAGTGCTTATACCAAAAGAAACCGTTCCAGATCTTACCAATGAAGAACTTTCTCAACGGGTTTATCAAAGTGCATTAGTCAAAAATAGCATGAAAAATATCAGAACTTTATGTAAGGTTGTTTATGGTAATAAGCATGCTTTGCAAAACAAACTTCCAGAGTTTAAAATTCCGATAACGCATGAAGATATTGAGAAGGGAGAAAAACTTGCGCAGCTTATTGAACAATCTCCTCAATCTATTCGTAAGATTCGCGGCGTTCGTGTATGTGGTCTTAAAAATAGTGCACGCCAACATGCTGAAGCAAATTTTTCGACCCTCAGTCACTCTATTTTAGGTTATATATATGCTCTAAAAGGAGCAGAAAGAGAGGTTTTAGCATCGCATTCTGCCGAACAAAAGCGCTGTGCTAAGCCTGTAGAAATGCCTAGTCAAAACATAAAAAAGCTCTTTTTCATACCCAGAGAGGAACAACAAAGAATTTTATCAAACTCTCCTGAACTAAGAATAGAGGTACAGCAATATTTTGGGAGACTCAATGAACGTTTATCACCAAGCGAACATGAAGCTATAAATGAAGAAAATCATATAAAACTTGCTGAGAGTCTCGGAACATCGATAAGTCAAGCAGGAGAAATTGTACGAACCGTAAGATGGACAAAAAAGAGCTACGATATTATTAAAGAGCTACATCATAAAATAGGTAAAGAAAAGGAACGTAATGTACGTCAATCTGTAACCTCAAGCGATAGTAAGAAATCCATTAAAATAAGCACAACACAAATGAAAGCAGAGAACGTTGTAGGATTTGCCAAACAAGAAAAAAGAAGAGAACAGAAAATCCAACAGCATCGTGGAAAATCTATGGCAATATGATCATATTTTAAACTTTGCTTTTTAACCTATTCTCGTGGTGCAATCATTTTCGGAGATTGTACCATGAGGGGGGGGACATCAAAAAATATTGGGAAAGCCTTTCTCGTTATTTCACTTAACTCATTGATAAATTATACAATAAAATAAATAAAAATTATAAACTTTGATAATGACCCATGCAAATGAAGCAAAATCATTTAAAACACAAAGTGAGCATTCTCCTTTGGATAAAAAGTTATAAAATCAAGATGGAGTATGCACCCAAAAAGTTGTCAAAGATGAATTGATATTCAGAAGGCTTAAAAGGAAATATCCATGAAAAAAAAACAAATAGTTGATGTAAAAAAACAGGAAACACAAGACTCAGCATCGCAAAGTTTTTTTTACGACAATGACACAGTACTCAAGAATAAATATAACATCAGAGACAATCATGCCTTGCAGCAAAAATGTTCTGAAGATGTAAAACAAGCAATGGCAAAGCTGCGTGCAGAACCTTTACCCAAGAAAATTGATTCCTCTTATTTAAAAAAGATTCATAAAACCTTGTTTTCCGAAACGTTTGAATGGGCGGGAAAGACACGCGGACAACCTTTTCAATTCGCAGATGGGAGCATTGCCTTTACACCTCTTATAAAAAGAAAGGAATTTCAAAGTCCTTTTGCCTCCAGTGATCAAGTAGAAAAAAGGTTAAGAAGTTTAGATCAAACACTCGCCGATAGCAATTACTTAAAAAACTTATCCCGCGAAGAGTTTGTTCAACATGCGGCAGGACTGATGATAAACTTGCTGCGTACGCATCCTTTCAGGGAAGGCAATAAACGTACAATACAAGTTTTTTTTGAAAAACTTGGAGAAGCGGCAGGACACCCTCTAGATTTTTCTCTTGTATCAAATAAACGCAAGATATTTGCCAGTGTTGAAGCGATAGACAATAGCAATCCAGAACCAATAAAGAATTTGCTTGAAGATATCTCCAATCACAAAAAAATGCTTCTTCTAAAGGAATTCAACCAGGAAATGAGACGACTTGGTCTCAATGAAGACAATTATCGTCCTGCTGTTGTGGCACACGAAGGTCTTACGTATCATGGTACCTATAGGGGCAGTGGACCCCGTGGCTTCATGATGGACGTTTGTGGAACTTTCATTTTAGGAGATAAAAAAGATCTCTCACCAGAACAAATGCAAACATTAAAAATTGGAGATTCCTTCTCTTTTACAGCACCCGTATCCGAAAAATTACAACAAATTCTTATACCAGAGAAAGTATTAACATCTCTCTCGAAAGAGGAACTTGTTAAGAGGATTCAAGAAAATCGATGGGTTCAAGAACATAAAAAACATATCGAAGCTTTATGCAAAACTGTTTATGGCAGATCGCGTATTTTACAGGAAAAGATCAATGAAATTAACAAAAATTTTGCTAGGGGATATCAAGTTGCATTGCAAATTTCTAACAATCCAACGTCTTTTTCTAAACTTGCTGGTTTTAAAATATGTGGCATAAAAAATAACGCACGTATATGTGCTGAAGATACTATTTTGACCCTCGGTCACGCTATTCTCGAGTATATAAAGGTTCTAGAACACGCAAAAGAGCATGCTCTACAGTCCTATTCTATAGAAAACAAATGCTATGAAAAGTCGGTTAAAATGCCTAGTCCACAAATAAAAAAGCTATTTTCTCTGCCAAAAGAACAACAGCAAGCGGCTTTGTCAACCTCTCCTAGACTAGGATTAGAGGTACAAGCTTATTTCCAAAAACTCAATGAACGTTTATCTCCAATCGAGCATGAAGCTATAAAGGAAAGAGATTATACAAAACTTGCTAAGAATCTTGGAACATCAGTAAATCAAGCAGAAAAAATTGCAGAAATCTTTAGAAAAACAAAAGAAATCTGCGCTGCTACCCGACAGCAGAATTTTGAAATGCGGCAGCATATGGAACGTGGTTTACGTCAACCTATAACACAAAGCAATAAGGAAAAACTGGACCAAATAGGCGCAACACCAACTCAAGAAAAGAAAGTTCTAGAATTTATCAGGCACAAAAAAGTGCCAGAAGAGCAAGGTCAACGGCATCATGCAAAGTCTATGAAATTATGATCGTATTGTAAGCCTTGGCTTTTAATCTGTTCTCGTGGTGCAATCATTTCCATGAATTGCACCACAGAGCGATGTGTAACATCAGAGAAAATATTGAACAACACATCCCCTTTCACTTGACATAACTCATTGACAAAATTGAGCAGGCTTAAAAGGAAATATCGATGACAAAAGAGAAGACGCAAAACCCCACATACACCACACAAATAGAATTGCAAGAGCATCACCAGAGTCTTGATCCAGAAGCCAGTAAAAGGCTGAAAACAGAATCGAAGCATTTTTACTACCCTAGGACTAAAGTATATAAAAATAAATATCTTATTACCAATCAAAAAACATTTGCTGAAGTATATTCTCGTGATACAAAAGAAATGATGGCGAAACTGCGTGCAGCCCCCTTGCCAGAAACAATAGATTCCTCCTATCTAAAAAGCATTCACCAGCAAATATTTTCCAAGACGTTTGCATGGGCCGGCCGTACACGCGATGAACGCTTTAAATTTCCAAATGGTAGTGTTGCTTCTATGCCATCGCTGAAAAAAAAGCACTTTACAAAACCTTTTGCTGCTGGCGAAGAAATACAACGAGGACTCCAAAAATTAGATGAAATGCTCCTTGAAAAAGGTGATTGGCAAAATTTAACACGCGAAGAGTTCATTGAACATACATCTCAAGTAATGTTGCATTTATACTCTTTAAATCCTTTCAGAGAAGGCAATAGACACGTAATACAACTTTTCGCTGAAAAACTTGGACAAAAAGCAGGCTATACTCTAGATTATTCTCTTGTATCAAGAGAACGCAAGAAACTTATCCGTTATGAGGCAGTGAACAACGACAATCTAGACCCCATAAAGCATCTCCTTGAAGATATCTCTAATCCAGACAAAATGCTCATTTTACGTGAATTCGTCGACAACATGAAAAAGATTGGAATTGATGAAAAAAATTGTCGTGCTACTGTCGTAGTACGAGAGGGTCATACTTATCATGGTACTTATAGGGGCTGTGGACAAGAAGGTTTCATGATAGATGTTAATGGAACTTTCGTTGTAGGACATAAAAAACATCTCGCACCAGAGCAAGTGAAAACATTGCAAATTGGTGATCGCTTCTCTTTCACAGCGCCTTTCCCTCAAGAAGTGCAAAAAGTGCTTATACCAAAAGAAACCGTTCCAGATCTTACCAACGAGGAACTTTCTCAAAGGGTTTACGAAAACGCATTAGTCAAAAGGAGCATGGAAAACATCAAAACTTTATGTGAAACTGTTTATGGTAATAAGCATGCTTTGCAAAACAAACTTCCAGAGTTTAAAATTCCGATAACGCATGAAGATGTTGAGAAGGGAGAAAGACTTGCGCAACTTATTGAACAATCTCCTCAATCTATTCATAAGCTTCGCGGTGTTGGTGTATGTGGTCTTAAAAATAGTGCACGCCAACATGCTAAAGACAATTGTTTGCCCCTCGGTCAAGCCGTTTTCCAATATATACATGCTGTGAAACAAGTAGAAAAAGATACTTTAGAGTCTCATTCTGCCGAACAAAAACGCTGTGCTAAGCCTGTAGAAATGCCTAGTCAAAAGATAAAAGAGTTCTTTTTCTCCTCCAACAAAAAACGGGAGGGAATTATTTTATCAAGCTCTCCTGAGCTAGAAACGCAGCTACAGGTTTATTTCCGAAAACTCAATGAACGTTTATCACCAAGCGAGCATGAAGCTATAAATGAAGAAAATCATATAAAACTTGCTGAGAGTCTTGGCATACCAGTAAGTCAAGCACAAAAAATTGCAGAAACCTTTAGACAAACAAAAGAGATCTGCGGTGTTATTCGACAGCAACATTGTGAAATGCGTAAAGAGAAGGAACGGAATGTACAACAATCTGTAAGCTCAAGTGATGGTGAGAAATCTGTTGAAATCAGCACAACACAAGTGAACGCAGAAAACGTTGTAAAATTTGTCAAACGGAACCAGACAGTAGAAGAAAAGATCCCACAGAATCGTCAAAAATCTATGGCAATATGAGCGTACTTTAGACTTTTGCTTTTAATCTGTCTCCATGGCACGGTCATTTTTGTGAACTGTACCATGGAGTGGTGTGTGGTATTGTGGAAAGTGTTAGACGAAACGTCTCCATTATTTCACTTAACGCATTGATGAATTGTACAGTGAAAATGAGCTTTCGCCTTTAGAAAAAAAGCTATAAAGTAAAGACGAAGTATACACCAAAAAAAGCTTTTAAAGATAAATATTGATATTGAAGAAGCTTGAAAGGAAATATCCATGAAAAAACAACAAGGCGGTTATTCTGTATCTCCTAGAGAAGAAGAAAAAACAGCAATCCATCAAGCAGTCAGCGCACAAAGCACTACAGAAGCAGTTAGGGACTTGTGGTATTTATCTAACAATTTCTTTTTCTTTCACAAAAAGGAGAAAGTATTAAAAAATCTTCATGGTATTAAAGAAACACAGAAATTAAAAAAGCAATATGCCCTTGATATAGAAAAAGCAAAAAAAGAGTTGCGCCAAGAACCTTTACCAAAACATTTTGATTCCACCTATTTAGCACATATTCATCACAGTTTCTTTAAAAATACGTTTGAATGGGCCGGTCGAATGCGTCACGAAGTCTTTACATTCGCAGATGGCTCTCGTGCCTGTACACCCTACTTACAAGAGGAGGGATTGAAAAGACCTTTTGCTGCCAAAAAAGAAATGCAGCAAAAACTCAATGAAATAAATGAAAAACTCGTGAAAACGAATAATTTACAAGGTCTAACGCGCAAAGAATTCGTTGAGCATACAGCTAAAATAATGACGGATCTACACTATACATACCCTTTTAGAGCAGGCAATATACCCGTTATACAATTTTTTGCTGAAAGAATCGGACAAGCAGCAGGACATGAGTTAGATTTTTCTCTTGTGAGAGGAGAACGCGAGAACTCTGCCTATGCTGAAGCAATAAACAACGGCAATATAGAACCGATGTGTCATTTGCTTGAGGATATCTCAAATCCAAAAAAAGTGCTTATTTTAAAGGAATTCACCCAAGAAATGAAAAAGCTTGGTCTGAATCTAGACAATTATGGTTCTGTTGTTGTAGCACAAGAAGGTCTTACGTATCACGGCACCTATCAGGGCAATGGACAAGAAGTCTTCATGATAGATGTTAATGGGACTCTCGTCTTAGGAAGTAAAAAAGATCTTTCACCAAAACAACTGAAAAAATTAAAAATAGGTGATCCCTTCTCTTTTACAGCACCCTTGCCTCAAAAATCACAGGACGTTCTTATACCAGAGAAAACATTAGCACCTCTCTCGCAAAAGGAAATTGTTAATAGGATTCAAAATGACCCATCGTTACAAGAACGTAAACAAGAGATCAGACAGTTGTGTAAAACTGTTTATGGCAAATCGCATATTTTAGAAAAAAAGCTTAGAGGAATTGAGGCAACTCCTAGTATGAGAAACGAATTTTTAGAACAAATTTCTGGATCTCTAAGGTCTTTTTCTAAGCTTGCTGGCTTTGAAATATGTGGCTTAAAAAATAGAGCACGTGTACGTGCTGAACAGAAGATTTGTTGCTTGGAGTTTGACGTTTGTCTTTATGTAAATTCTGTAATAAGCTTAGAAAGAGATATAATAAAAAGCCATTTTACCGAAAAAACGCGCTTTTCCGAGCCCGTAGGAATGCCGAGTAAACAAATACAGGAGTTATTTTCTCTATCAAAAGAACAACAGAAAGAAGTTTTATCAGCCTCTCCTGAACTGGAAATCCAAGTATGTAACTATTTGCAAAAATTTAAGAAATGCCTATTACCAAACGATCATGAAGCTATAAAGAACAAAAATTATACAGAGCTTGCTGAGAGTCTTGACGTATCAATAAATCAAGCAGAACGAATTGCAAAAATCTTCACACAAACAAAAAAGATAGCCAATGATATTCAAAAGGCTCGTAGGTCTAAAGTTCTTTTAGAAGCCAATGAAAAACAACCTGTAGAAGAAACAAGAAATCTTTATGAGCAGTCTTTCCCTTATCTCAAAATCGAGAAGGGAACAACATCTAGAACATATGGACCTTCATTGGGCAGAAAAAGAAGACCTTCTAAAATGGAAGGATTAACAATGAAAGAAAAATACGATCAAGAAAAAAAGGAAGAGCGTAATATTGGACTGTATAAAAACAAGTCCTTACAAGTAAAGCCTACACAGAGAAGTTTATCCTTTTAACTTTTTCTCAAATTGGATCACCTCCTTTAAATATCTCTCTTCCATCAATCTTCTCTTTAAAAAGAGCAGATCGGTGGATGTAGGTTCGTAGAAGTATGGAAAATGTATCTTCAAAAAGAATATGAAAGCAATATAGACCGAAACTAGGCAGTATGTTCATGCACATATGGAGGCACTCTTCGCAGTTTTAAACATTCTAGATCGTAGCATATCAAATGTAGACAGACTGTTTAACCATTATAAACACTCTACAAAGTTGAATTTCTATTTTTTTAAGTTGATGTACGAAAAAAAAGACATTTAATAATCAGCTATATTTTGCTATGCAAACCAGTAATCTACAGCAACAAACTGTAAAGAAGAAAACAAATATTATGCGTGTAACATCCCCAAAGACGCAAGGGAGTGCAAACATAAACACTATCTGCCACCATTTGCTCCCCATACTGAGATCATGAGCAAAGCTATTTTTTATGGAAGCAATAAAAGCTGTGATTTAGGAGAAACGAGCAAAATCCAAAACTTTTCATACACTCTTGTTGACAGAGAGACAAACGCAGTCATAAAACGCTTGAAAAGTGTGTTATTTTATTAACATAGTGGTCAGATTTTTATGTTCTAAAAGAGTTTTCGTTAATCACTTCTCCTTCACGACAAACCTGATGTATCTTTATGACCTTGATTAAAAAGTTTGCCACTGTTGCTTCCGGAACCTTGATGAGCCGTATTTTTGGCTTTGTACGCGAAATGCTGATGGCAGCAGCGTTAGGGACTGGTCCTGTTTCCGATGCGTTCAATGCGGCTTTTCGTTTTCCCAACACATTCCGCCGTTTTTTTGCTGAAGGCGCCTTTAATGCAGCTTTTATTCCCCTTTTTTCAAAACAAATTACCGAAGATGGTCAAGAAACCGCGTGCAAATTCGCAGAAGAAGTCTTTGGCATTCTCTTTTCGCTGCTGTTACTTTTAACCATTGCCATGGAATTAAGTATGCCTTTTTTAGTACGAACGGTTATTGCTCCAGGCTTTACAGAGGATGCCACAAAATTTAACGCCACGGTTCATTTTACCGCAATCATGTTTCCCTATTTAACATGCATGTCTTTAGCAGCAATGATGGGAGGAATGTTAAATGCCTTGCGACGCTATTTTATTGCAGCCATAGCTCCCCTCTTTTTGAATATTATTCTTATTGGCGTACTTGCCTATGCTTGGATCTATCAGCTTGACGCTTGGCATATCGGCTTAAATCTTTCTTGGGGTGTCTTAGCAGCGGGAATCCTTCAACTCACCTTGATCGCGGTTGCTTTGCGTCAAAGTGGCATGAAAATTTTCCTCCGTCGTCCCCATTTTAGCCCCAATGTTCGCAAGCTTCTCACTTTAGCGTTCCCTGCTGCCATCACGGGAGGCATTACCCAAATCAATTTGCTCATCAATACCAACATTGCTTCTAGCCAATCGGGTGCCGTGTCTTCTTTGATGTATGCCGATCGTCTCTACCAATTGCCCCTAGGCGTAATAGCAATTGCCGTTGCAACGGTTCTTTTACCAGAATTAACAAGGGCTCTACGCAGCAAACAGCACAAAGAAACGCACGATTTGCAAAATCGCTCTATTGAATTAACTCTGTTGTTAACCCTACCCGCATCCATTGCTTTTCTACTACTCTCCACCCCCATTGTCAGTTTGCTTTTTGAGCGTGGACAATTTACCAGTCAGTCAACACACCATGTTGCACAGTTACTTGAACTTTACGGGCTAGGACTTCCAGCCTTTGTCCTGATCAAGGTGCTTATTCCTAATTTTTTTGCCCATGAAGATACAAAAACACCTATGATTTTCACCGGCATTTGCGTTTTCATCAATATTGGTCTTGCCTTAACATTATTTCCTTCTTTGTCAGCACGAGGCATTGTCATTGCCGAAATTACCTCTGGATGGGTCAACACACTGTTGCTTTGTGGCATTCTCATCAAACGCAGCTATTGGAAATACGATGCACAACTGCTAAAACGCGTTACATGTTTGATACTCGTCACCGTTTTAAGCATGGTAACCCTTCATTATCTGCTTAATGTGCTTGGCTTTTTGTCTTTTCCCTTATCCTCACACGCACCGTTTTTCTTGCGTGCCAGCACCTTGGCAGGGATAATGCTTGTCATATTCTTGGTATATCTCAGTGCTTATTTTTTACTTGACACGCGCTCCTTTTTCCGCACCCTCAAAAATTTCAAAAAACACCTCTAATATTTTATCTTGCTTTCATAAAAACGCTTTGACACAAAACACAAAATAAACAACCTGACTTAAGAAAGAACTTTTCTATGGGCACCTTTACACCGCTTGTCTTTTCCGGCGTACAACCGAGTGGTAACTTACATCTTGGCAATTATCTTGGAGCCATAAAGCATTGGGTTGAGCTGCAAACATCTTATAATTGTCTCTATTGCGTTGTCGATATGCATGCACTTACAGTGAACCCAGATCCACAAACTTTAAGTGCATCAACCAGAGCAGCCACAGCCGCTTTTTTAGCTGCTGGAATTGATCCTCAAAAACACATTATTTTCAACCAGTCTCAGGTTTTTCAACATGCCGAACTTGCATGGATTTTAAATTGTATCGCCCGTATCGGCTGGCTCCAACGCATGACACAATTTAAAGATAAAGCAGGAAAAGATCGTGAAAAAGCGTCCCTAGGACTTTTCGCTTATCCAAGTCTTATGGCAGCCGATATTTTACTCTACCGTGCCACGCACGTTCCGGTGGGTGAAGATCAAAAACAGCATGTTGAACTCACGCGCGATATTGCGCAAAAATTCAATAACGATTATGCTGACCGCATTGCAGATTTAAATTTTGATATTTCAATGCAAATGAATGAGGAAAAAAGACAAGGCTTTTTCCCAATGCCAGAAGCACTGATAGGAAAAACAGCCATGCGTGTAATGTCCTTGCGCGATGGTACAAAAAAAATGTCAAAATCAGATCCTTCAGACTTTTCACGCATTAATTTGACCGATGATGCTGATCTTATTGCAAAAAAAATACGCAAAGCAAAAACCGATTCTGCTCCTCTCCCCAACACATTGGAAGCTTTAGAAGGACGACCAGAGATTGACAATCTGCTTGGTATTTATGCGGCTTTTGCAGAAGTAAGTAAAGAAAAGGCTCTTTTAGAGTTTTCTGGAAAACAATTTTCGCTTTTCAAAACAGCCTTAGCTGACCTTGCCGTCTATAAGCTTGCACCCATAACAGGGGAACTACGTCGACTGCATCAAGAAAGTGCTTATATTGACTCTGTTTTGCACGATGGTGCACAACGTGCCAGAGCTCTAGCAGAAAAAAATATGAAAAAAATTCGTGAAATCGTTGGGTTTTTGCACAAGGCATGAGACAATAAGACTCTAACCGTAAAGAGCAAAAAAACTAAAAAGGAGGAGGAAGCGCATGGTTTTTAAGCGAAAAAATCCGAAAGCAGAGCATAAGCGAAAAATTTTAGTGATTATCGATGAAACACCAGAGTGTCGGCGTGCCGTTGCTTTTGCTGTACAACATGCCAAAAATACCAACAGAACATTAGTATTGCTCTGTGTTGTTGACAGCGTAGAATTTCAACATTTTCTAGGTGTAAACAACATTATGCGTACAGAATCAACGCAAAGTGCTCATAAAGTGTTGGGAGAAATTGCTAATGATGTACGCACCACACATGACCTTGAAACAGAAATTGTTATACGTGAAGGTGAGAAAATTGATGAAATTTCCAAACTGATCGACGAAGATAAAGAAATCTCACTTATTGTTTTAGCAGCCAGTGAGCATACAGAAGGTCCAGGACCGCTTATCCAACTCATCGGTAATCGGGGAACAGCTTTTTCAATCCCTGTCACCGTCATTCCGAGCAATCTTGCGGATGAAGATATTGAATCTATTGCCTAGATACATATTCTATATTCAATGACTATTTTCATCCCTAACTATAGAGAAAAATGTATGTTTATTCAAACTGAAACCACACCAAACCCTGCAACACTGAAATTTCTGCCTGGGCGTGTGGTCCTTTCCGAGGGCGTGTTAGAATTTCGCGATCGCGAAGAAGCCGCTAAAAATTCGCCTTTAGCTGCTAAACTGTTTAATATTCCAAATGTCAACGGTGTCTTTTTGGGCTATGATTTTATCACCGTAAGCAAAAAAGAGGGAGAATGGCAACATCTTAAACCGGTCATTTTAGGCACAATTATGGAACACTTTTTGTCCAATGACCCAGTTATCACCACCAACGCGACGACACAAGCGCAAACCCACGCCCTTAACGAAGAGTTTTATGATGAAAAAGATGCTGATATCGTCTTAACAATTAAAGAACTCCTCGAAACGCGTGTTCGCCCAGCCGTTGCCAATGATGGTGGAGATATCACTTTTCGCGGATTTGAAAACGGTATTGTTTATCTCAATATGCGAGGAGCTTGCGCTGGATGCCCCTCTTCAACCGCAACGCTAAAACATGGCATTGAAAATCTTTTACGGCATTTTATTCCAGAAGTTTTAGGTGTTGAAGCTATGCCACAATAAAAAATGAAAAACTCTTCTTGAGAAGTAATCTCAGGCGCATGCAAATGCATTTCGCCAAACAAGAAAGCGCGCTACAAACTATATACCAACTAAATTTTCTTAACGAATTCTGACTTTAATCCAATCTGACCAATCCCAGGGATTTTACAGTCAATATTATGATCTCCATCCACAAGGCGAATATTTTTCACCTTAGTCCCACTTTTGAGAACGGATGCAGCACCTTTTACTTTAAGGTCTTTCACCACCATAACGCTATCCCCGTTGGTCAAAACCTGACCATTGGCATCATAAATAATGTCGGAAGGAAAAGCATCTTCACTCTTTTGTGGCCATTCATGTGCGCATTCAGGACACACAAAATTTTCACCTTCTTCATAAGTATAAAGACCACCACAGTGAGGACATTTAGGATATTGGCTCATACATTTTCCTCTTTTGTTCAAAAATTCATTCTTTTAAGCGGTCATAGAGCAATACGTACACATTGTCTATTGTCTCACAAAAAACATCTGACTTTTTCCTCTCTCATCCCTGCCCCTGTGATACCAAAAATCCCATTGGGCACCATCATCTTTTACGTTTATGAAGATGCTAACCGGTACACGCACACGCATTACCCTTGCAGGTCACAAGTGAGATTGAGGTATAGAAAAAACTCCTTACGAAAGCCCTAAAATCCGAATACGAAGATTAACCCATTATAAACAAGCCCATACTATAGGTATCCTAAAAATTCCGGGAGATTTTGCTATGTCCAGGTACTCTCAGCACTAAAAGCAAAAGGCTGATTTGGGTTCAGTGTTTTAGACTCCCGGAATACCAATGCGAGAGCGCTCGCACCCGGTTGGGGACTAAACAAGACCCATGCGCAAAAATGCCACCGCTTTTCTCACCATTTTTATTTGATAAGAAACGCAGTGTCTCTCATGAAAAAAACACTGTTTTCATTTTTATTGTAAATCCCCTGAAATTACTTTATAGTTTAAAAGATGTTTTGGTCGTATACGCAACGACCAAAAGGGTTCAAAAGCCCTAAGCTCTAGCGTAAAAATGAACCCACTCTGTGGGTGTCCCGGGATTCCGGGAGATTTTGCTATGTCCAGGTGCTCTCAGCACTAAAAGCAAAAAACTGACTAGAGCTCAGTACTTTTGACTCCCGGAATACCAATGCGAGGGCGCTCGCAACCGGCGGGGGGCTCCAAAGTGCAAACCAAAACTCTCAACGACATTTTTGTAGGCAAGAGAATTCGTTTTAGGCGAAAAATGCTAAAAATGTCTCAAAAAGAATTAGCGCATGCTTTAAGTGTAAGCTACCAACAAGTTCAAAAATATGAAACAGGCTTAAATCGTGTAAGTGCGGGGCGCCTGAAAGATATTGCCGATATCCTGAGCGTTCCACTTACCTTTTTTTACACTGATGTCTTAACAAAACAAGAAACCCCATACCAACATGATGAGCTAATATCGAGCAGAGAGGAATATCTGCTTTTAAAAAGATTTAGAGTTTTAACATCTGTAAAACAAAGAGCAATTTTACAACTCATCGCTGATCAAAATGAAAACTTTTAACATTATGGAGAGATCTACACTCTCTGTTCAGTAAAAAACGCTGTTTTCATTTTTATTGTAAATCCCCTGAAATTACTTTATAGTTTAAAAGATGTTTTGGTCGCATACGCAACGACCAAGAGGGAACTGAAAACCCTAAGCTCTAGCGTAAAAATAAACCCACTCTGTGGGTATCCCGGAATTCCGGGAGATTTTGCTATGTCCAGGTGCTCTCAGCACTAAAAGCAAAATGCTGACTAGAGCTCAGTGTTTTCAGACTCCCGGAATACTCATGCGAGGGCGCTCGCAACCGGCGGGGGAGCTCCAAAGTGCAAACCAAAACTCTCAACGACGTTTTTGTAGGCAAGAGAATTCGTTTTAGGCGAAAAATGCTAAAAATGTCTCAAAAAGAATTAGCGCATGCTTTAAGTGTAAGCTACCAACAAGTTCAAAAATATGAAACAGGCTTAAATCGTGTTGCTGCTGGACGCCTGAAAGATATTGCCGATATCCTGAGCGTTCCACTTACCTTTTTTTACAATGATGTCTTAACAAAACAAGAAACCCCATACCAACATGATGAGCTAATATCGAGCAAAGAAGAATATCTGCTTTTAAAAAGATTTAGAGTTTTAACATCTGTAAAACAAAAAGCAATTTTACAACTCATCGCTGATCAAAATGAAAACTTTTAATATTATGGAGAGATCTACATTCTCTGTTCAGTAGCATTCGTGGATATTTTTTAAAAGCCCAGCCTCTTACGCATGTGAACAGTTTTTATTTTCAACCATGTGCACTTAAATACGCCTGTTATAAATACTTGGGTATCTGTTTTAACTTCCCCCCCCTACCCTAAAGGACGATGATTCCTGCCAAACGGTCTGTAACTCATCGGGCTTCTCTTAAGGCCGGTTCTCCTTGCCTTCTCACTCATGCATTTCATTTTATAAGATTCTACGGACAAGCCCTGCCCTGAATATTCACCACGCTCTTGAACAAAAAATATCACATGGGTAAAATTTACCTTATATCGCCACCATAAACGACAGTATTTTACGGCACAACAGGATAAAAATACTTCATTGCATAAAAGAAAAAAGCATGGTGAAAGAGCAAAATCTTCTGACACCAACGATAAGACAGAGCAACCTTGTTTTCCAACAAAAACGTGCGTATCAACAAGTCTGAGTAGAACTGCTTTATTTTGTGCATTAATAATCTATACCCCGCCGGAACTTTCCTGATTCAAGGCTTCTTTTCCAGCAGCTGTCAAAAAAGAGAAAAAAACAAAAAAAACGGGCCCATTGGGCCCGTTTCTTTTTACCTTTATAAAGGGCTTAGAAATCCATTCCGCCCATTCCGCCCATTCCACCGCCAGGCATTGGTGGCATTGGAGTATCTTTCTTTGGAACTTCAGCAACCATTGCTTCTGTTGTAATAAGAAGGCTAGCAATTGATGCAGCATTCTGGAGAGCAGAACGCACAACCTTCACAGGATCAACAATTCCCAAAGCAATCAAATCGCCAAACTCACCGGTTGCAGTATTGTAACCATAAGTGTCTGCATTGTTTTCAAGCACTTTGCCAACAATAATCGCTGCTTCTTCACCAGCATTGCTTGCAATTTGGCGCGCTGGTGCTTGTAGAGCACGGCGAACGATATTAATACCAGCTTCTTGGTCAGGGTTGCTACCTTTAACAGTCAGTGCATTTGCAGCACGCAACAATGCAGTACCACCACCAGCAACAATACCTTCTTCCACAGCAGCACGTGTTGCGTTCAAAGCATCATCAACACGGTCTTTCTTTTCTTTTACTTCAACTTCTGTTGCACCACCAACGCGGATAACAGCAACACCACCAGCGAGTTTAGCAAGTCTTTCTTGCAATTTCTCACGATCATAGTCAGAAGTTGTTTCTTCGATCTGTGCTTTAATCTGATTGACGCGAGCACTAATCTCAGCTTTTTGTCCAGAACCATCAATAATCGTCGTATTTTCTTTAGAAATATTGACTTTCTTAGCACGTCCAAGCATATCCAAAGTGACATTTTCAAGCTTAATGCCCACATCTTCGGAAATAACCTGACCCGATGTCAAAATTGCAATATCTTCAAGCATTGCTTTACGACGGTCACCAAAGCCTGGAGCTTTCACAGCAGCGATTTTCAAACCACCACGCAGCTTGTTGACAACAAGCGTTGCCAAAGCTTCACCTTCCACATCCTCAGCGATAATGAGAAGTGGTTTACCAGACTGAACAACAGCTTCAAGCACAGGAAGAAGAGATTGTAGATTAGACAATTTCTTTTCGTGAATAAGAATGTAAGGATCATCAAGATCTGCCACCATTTTCTCAGCATTGGTGACAAAGTAAGGGGAAAGATATCCACGATCAAACTGCATTCCTTCCACGACTTCCAATTCCGTTTCAGCAGTTTTAGCTTCTTCCACGGTAATAACGCCTTCATTGCCAACTTTTTCCATGGCATCCGCGATCATTTTACCGATTTCTGCAGCTCCATTAGCAGAAATTGTTCCCACTTGAGCGATTTCTGCTGAAGTTTGGATTTTTTTTGCTTTTTTGAAGAGAGTTGCTACCACTTCTTCAACAGCAGCATCAATCCCGCGTTTAAGATCCATTGGGTTCATGCCCGCAGCAACGGCTTTTACGCCTTCTTGCACAATAGCCTGCCCCAAAACAGTTGCAGTTGTTGTACCATCACCAGCAATATCATTGGTTTTGGAAGCAACTTCGCGCAACATTTGCGCACCCATATTTTCGAACTTATCTTCCAGTTCAATTTCCTTTGCAACGGATACACCATCTTTTGTGATGCGAGGCGCACCAAATGATTTATCGATAACCACATTGCGACCTTTAGGGCCCAGCGTCACCTTTACAGCGTTAGCAAGGATATCAACACCGCGCAATAAACGCTCACGCGCTTCACGGCCAAATTTGACTTCTTTAGCAGCCATTTAATTTCTCCTTGGAGTTGTCTTAATGAAGTACAAAATACCAAATAATACAAAATGGAAGTATTGAGAGACTAAATTAGCCCAAAATTCCCATAATGTCAGATTCTTTCATAATAAGGAGGTCTTCGCCATTAATTTTAACTTCGGTTCCAGACCATTTTCCAAACAAGATACGATCTCCTGTTTTAACTTCTAAAGGCACACGCTTTCCGTTGTCATCGAGAGCGCCATTGCCAACAGCAATAACTTCACCTTCTTGAGGTTTTTCCTTTGCTGTATCAGGGATGATAATCCCACCAGCAGTCTTATTTTCAGATTCAACCCGACGGACAACGACACGATCGTGAAGTGGGCGGAATTGTATGTTAGCCATGTTTTAAATCCTTAAAACTTAGTATAACTGAATTAATCTTAAAGGGTTTGTTAGCACTCTTAAATCATGAGTGCTAGTATCAACCCGAATATAAAATCGCCACTCTTCAATGTCAAGGATCAACTGTTAAAATAATTTACTTTAAGAGGTCTTAAGAGTCTTGCCTCTTTTTTCACTTTTGCGTTATCTAGCTTTTTATTATACCTGTGAACATAAAGGATCTTATCATGGTTGAAACACGTCAGGAAACGGATAGCTTTGGAACAATTTCGGTACGTCAAGACCGTTATTGGGGTGCACAAACTGAACGTTCTCTGCATAATTTTAATATTGGCAGTGAAAAACAACCTCTCACCATCATCTATGCCTTAAGCCTTATCAAAAAGGCAGCAGCTCTTGTGAATATGGAAAAAGGGAAGCTTCCGCAAAACATCGGGAAAGCAATCATTACTGCTGCTGATGAGGTACTTGCAGGAACATTCGATACGCATTTTCCCCTTTCTGTCTGGCAAACGGGTTCCGGCACGCAAAGCAATATGAACGTCAATGAAGTCATCGCTAACCATGCCAGCCTGCTCTTGGGAGGGAAACTTGGCAGCAAAGCGCCCGTTCACCCAAATGATCACGTGAATATGAGCCAATCATCAAACGATTCTTTTCCCACCGCACTTCATATTGCAACCACACTACAAACGCGCCAACACTTATTTCCTATTCTTGAAGCCCTTATTACCACTTTAAGAAAAAAAGAAGAAGAATTTGCCGATATTATCAAAATCGGACGCACCCATACCCAAGATGCAACACCCTTAACTTTAGCGCAAGAATTTTCAGGCTATCGCGCCGCACTAGAAGCCAATCTTCAGCGCATTGAAACAGCTCTTGCCGACGTTCAGACACTTGCTCAAGGAGGTACAGCTGTTGGAACAGGGCTCAATGCACCAAAAGGTTTTGATGTTGCTTTTGCTCAAACAATAAGCACCCTTACAGGGATAACCTTTAAAACCGCCAGCAATAAATTTGAAGCCCTTGCCCACCATGGAGCCCTTGCACATTTCCATGGAAGCCTGAATGCTCTAGCTGCTGATTTGTTTAAAATTGCCAACGATATCCGATTCTTAGGCTCAGGTCCCCGCTCAGGCTTGGGTGAATTAAGCTTACCCGAAAATGAACCAGGATCTTCTATCATGCCAGGCAAGGTTAATCCCACACAGTGCGAAGCAATGACGATGGTTGCCTGCCAAGTCTTTGGCAATCATACCAGTGTCACATTTGCCGCAAGCCAAGGACATTTTGAACTAAACGTTTATAAACCTGTTATTGGCTATAATGTGTTACAATCGATTACACTTCTTGGTGATTGCATGCGCTCTTTTGATTTGCATTGCATACAAGGATTACGCGCCAATCGCGTTCATATTCACTCTCTCATGGAACGCTCTTTGATGCTCGTGACAGCCCTTGCCCCAGAAATTGGCTATGAAAAAGCTGCTGAAATTGCCAAAGCCGCGCATAAAAATGATACAACTTTGCGCACTGAAGCACTAAAAGCAGGCGTTTCTGGAGAGGATTATGACCGTCTAGTTGATCCAAAAAAGATGATCGCCCCACAATAAACCACGAGAGACAATTCTCCTTAAAATAAACCTTCATGTAAAACTATTGGACCATAAACTTATCCGATAATTTTAAAGTTAGGTGCTTTGAGAGACAATTATATTAGGTTATAATTGTCTCTCAAAGATGATCACCCCACAAGAAGCAAAAGGATGGAGAGCTCCTTAAACCAGATCTTTCTGTAAGAACGTCAGAGCACTTGCAATCCAATTCCTGTTACCAATGGCATTTGGCTTTCAAAATCAGAACCGTATTCGAGCTTGAATAAAGCAAGCTTTTCAGAAAATGAACGCAGAACCTTCCACTACGGGAGTAAAAATGCCTCTAACCACCTCAATCAAGAGCAGTCACAACATTTTGAGCTGATAAAGAGAATGATGGTGGCTACCCATATTTATACAACACAATACAGCGCTCTCATGTGATAACATCGGGATGTTCACGACCAAATTCTTGTTGCATATTTAACAATTGAAGTGCCGCTTGTTGCAAAGGTCGGAGGACTTTTTGCGGATCTTGATTGTGTTTGTGTGGATTTCCTTCGTATTGCTCAAAATAAAGCCGTAAAGTAGCTCCCACCGTCCCTGTTCCCGATAAGCGTATCACTAATCGTGCACCGTTCTTGAAAAAAACACGGATACCTTGCTTTGTGCTAACACTCTGATCAATGGGATCATGATAAGTAAAATCGTCTGCTTTTTCGACCTCTAATCCAGCAATTTCTGTTCCCACTTGTGGCAAATGTGCACGTAATCGTTCTATAATCGCTTCTGCTTTATCACTCTCCACACCGTCATAATCATGGCGCAAAGTGTAAAAACGCCCATAAGTGCACCAATGTTGTTGAACAATTTGTGCGACAGATTTCCCTGTCACCGCTAAAAGATTGAGCCAAAATAACACAGCCCATAAACCATCTTTTTCACGGATATGATGAGAGCCAGTTCCAAAGCTTTCTTCACCACAAAAAGTCACTTTCCCCGCATCCAAAAGTGACGCAAAAAACTTCCACCCTGTTGGCGTCTCAAAACAATTCAATCCTTTTTTTTCAGCAACCAGATCAACAGCACGCGCTGTTGGCATAGATCGGGCAATCCCCACAATGCCTTGGCGATAACCTTTAATCAGATGTGCATGCTCAACCATAAGTGCCAAAGAATCAGAAGGCGTGACAAATTGCCTACGACCAATAATGAGATTACGATCTCCATCACCATCAGATGCCGCGCCAAGGTCAGGGGCTTGATCAGACATTAACAAATCATAAAGAGCCTTAGCATAAACCAAATTGGGATCTGGATGCCCTCCTCCAAAATCTGGCAAAGGAATACCATTGACCACCGTTCCTTCCGAAAACCCTAAACATTTCTCAAAAATTTCGCGCGCATAAGGCCCTGTGACGGCATGCATTGCATCAAAGCGTAAGGTTAAACCTCTTTCTACTGCTCGAGCAATACAATCAAAGTCAAAAATCTCCTGCATCAAAGCAACATAATCAGCTACCGGATCAAGTATTTCCACCCGCATAGACCCGATAAAGGTCGTTCCTTCTCTGTCTAAATCAACGTCTGGAGCTTCAAAAATTTTATAAAAAGCAAGATGTTGTGACGCTGCAAAAATAGCTTCACACAAAGAATCAGGAGCAGGACCACCATGCGAAATATTGTATTTGATGCCACAATCCCCTTCTAAACCACCAGGATTGTGACTTGCTGAGAGAATAATCCCACCATGGGCATGATATTTGCGAATAAGATGTGAAACAGCAGGCGTGGAAAGAATACCCCCTCTTCCAACTTTTACACAAGCAACACCATGAGCCGCTGCCATTTTCAATACAATCTGAAGCAGGGTAAGGTTGAAAGTGCGCCCATCACCACCAAGAATTAACAATTTCCCTTCCATAGGCCCAATGCTATTAAAAATGGCTTGGATAAAATTTTCAACATAATGAGGCTGTTGAAAAACCGATACTTTTTTGCGCAAACCAGATGTCCCTAGTTTTTGATCATTAAAAGCCATAGTCAAAACTGTGGTTATGCTCATAAACACGCCTTCATAGTTATTCTGCTCGATTTTAGAATGAACATCTATCAAAGTCGACCATTAATTCTGCCATTAATTCTACTTGACGACACAATGAAATACTTGCACACTTAACGCAACATTGAGCGGTTTAAAATGCACTCTTAAATACGCTTTAAAACGCAATCCTCATAGAAAAATACAGGAGTATTATTATGACGAGAAAAAAAGTTCCCAATGTAACCTTCCACACACGTGTGCGTGATGAATCAGTGAGTGGCAACAATCCTTATCGGTGGCAAGAGGTTAACAGTGATGCGTACTTTAAAGGCAAACGGGTTATTCTTTTTTCTCTTCCTGGAGCTTTTACGCCCACTTGCTCAACCTTTCAGCTACCTGATTTTGAAAAACTCTATGATGAATTTAAAAAAATTGGCATTGATGAAATTTATTGCCTTTCCGTCAATGATGCTTTTGTCATGAACGCTTGGGGAAAAACTCAAGACATCAAAAATGTGAAATTAATCCCCGATGGCTCAGGCGAATTCACACGCAAAATGGGCATGCTAGTTTCTAAAGACAATATCGGTTTTGGAATGCGCTCATGGCGTTATGCTGCTGTTATTAATGACGGCGTTATTGAACAATGGTTTGAAGAAGAAGGTTTTTCTGACAATTGCACAACAGATCCTTATGAAGTATCTTCACCACAAAACGTTTTAAAAACCCTGCAAGGCTAATTTCAAAATAAATTCACGCGTTTAAATAACACAAACCTCACGACACAAATTCTTTCACAAAAAGGAGTTTGTGTCGTTTGTATTTTATAAATTTTTAATTGAAAAAACCACAAACAACTTACAGACTGAATATTTTCACCACGAAAACATACACCTACTCTATCATAGCTCCCACCACCACAAAAAACCAAAGAACAACTTTTTATCCATCATTATTGATGAACAGCAAAGAGCAACGCAGCCTCAAACACAGGTCCCGTGTAGTGCTCTCATCCGCACATCGCAGAAGGATCAATTCTGATGCGATTTGAGTATCACCACCCCTAAACTTTTATTTTTTAAGATTGTTTGTTCTAAGAGTATAAGACCTCTATTTAAAGCATGAAAACTTTTGTGCGTTTTGTGTTGCCAAAATATCCTGTACCGTTTTAACCAATTGCCCTTCATCAACGGTTACTTGCGCTGGTCGGCTTTCACGCCATGTTTGATTATCCTTAATTTCATGCGACAAACGCGCACCCTCAAGCAAATCTTTGATCTGTATTTTTCCGCTCTCACGCTCTTGTGAACCTTGTATCACCACACAAGGGGCTTGGCGCCGATCAGCATATTTCATCTGCGCTTTCATCCCCGATGCACCCAAATAAAGTTCAGCACGAATTCCAGCACCACGCAACTGCATCACCATTTTTTGATAACCAGCAACAGCTTCCGGCTCTTTATCCATCATCAGCACTACCACAGGTCCGGTATTTTCTTTCACAGGCAATTTTCCAAGATTTTGCAAAGCGGCTATCAAGCGTGAGATACCAATTGAAAAACCCGTTGCCGGAATATTTTCACCACGAAAACGTGCAATCAACCCATCATAGCGTCCACCTCCACCAACAGACCCAAAGACAACTTTTTGTCCATCATCATTGAGAACATCAAAGAGCAACGCAGCCTCAAAAACAGGTCCCGTATAATACTCTAATCCACGCACTACAGAAGGATCAATTTTGATACGATTCTGATACCCATTCGCAGCAAAAATTGCTTGCATTTCCTCAAGCTCACGAACTCCTTCAAGTCCTTGAGCACTCTGATCAACAACTTTTCTAAGAGCTTCAAGTGTTTCCTCTGCTGTTTCAGCCTGTGCCCTAAGCAAAGCAAGAATACAATCAATATCCTTGTCCTTAAGCTCTGCCCCTTTTGTAAAATCACCACTTTCATCCAAACGCCCCTTGCTCAAGAGCAAACGCACACCCTCAAAACCAAATTTGTCAAGTTTATCAATTGCTCGAAGAACAGTGAGGCGCCTTTCAGTTTGTTCACTTCCCCCCAAACCAATCAATTCTAAAACACTCTCCAGAATCTTTCTGTTATTAAGACGAATAGCATAGTCATGGTGCTCAATGCCTAATTTTTCCAAACTATCGGCTGCCATCATGCAAATTTCTGCATCCGCAGCAACAGTTGGTGTTCCAACAATATCAGCATCAAACTGCATAAATTGCCGAAACCGCCCCGGTCCGGGCTTTTCATTGCGGAAAACAAAGCCTAGACGATAGCTCCGATAAGGCTTTGGCAAAGTTTCAAAATTCTCCGCAAAATAACGAGCAAGAGGAGCGGTAAGATCATAACGCAAAGACATCCATTGCTCATCATCATCTTGTAGCGAAAAAACCCCCGCATTTGGGCGATCTGAATCAGGTAAAAACTTACCCAACACATCCGTATATTCAAAAATCGGTGTTTCAAGCGCTTCAAAACCGTAAAGTTCATAAACTTCCCGGATCTGAGTTATCATGGTCTCAGTTGCATACAATTGTGCGCTTGTACGATCAACAAAACCACGAGGTAAACGAGCTTTGGTTTTTTCTTGTTTTGATGACATATGATTCTCTAACAACAATTTGTATTTACAATTGTCCTGTTCTTATCTTATAGAAACAAACGCTGCAATGCCTTTATCACCCTAAACCTTCAAGCAACATTCACCAACACAGCATGCATAAGCGTTTGTTTTACAAAGATGATACCCCTCCGCTTAAGAGTATCCGCTATGAAAACACTGGCACTTTCAATACCAGAATCAAAATGTAAACTCTACTCCGAATATTCTTCTATTTGCTCATGAAAAATACTGCACCCCTCACCCAAACAGTCTCCATATCCCAGCCTCATACGTCCTTTTCCCCCTTTGGCTCATTCCTTTAAGCAATTTTCCCCTCTTCCCACGATCTCTGCATTCTCCTCCATCAGCCCTTTCTTCCTCCAAATATTTTTTCGCGCTGTATCCCTATCCCAAAATCAAACGCATGCCTGCTTCTTTAGAGACATAAAAAGCAACCGTTTATTCTAGATAAACAAAAACACCCCTATAAGTACTTTCCAGACTTATCACATATACATCTCAAGACAGGAGAGTGCTTTTAGCTTGCTGTGCGAAGTTATTGATACATGTTTTTAAATCAACAATATTGGGACCAGCATCCGTAATCGACCTTGAAATGGCAGGAATAATATTCCGCCACAAACTTTGCGGAAACTGGTTTGTCAGTTGCGGTATTGTTCCCCCTTGAGCACCAATACCAGGAACAAGAAACAAGCTGTTTTTTAACTGCTCGATTGCCTCTTTTGATTCACTTCCCAATGTTGCTCCAATAACCGCACCAATAGGACCAACAGAATAATTTTGTCCTAAAAACTGGCTATTATAGTCACAAATACGCTGTGCCAAATGAACAGAAAGTGTCTGATCACCAATACGGGCATTTCGAATTTGCTTGCCCTCTGGATTAGAAGATTCAACAACCACAAAAACCGCTGTTCCTGTTTCTTCTGCAATTTTTATCATAGGAATGAGAGCATCAAAGCCAAGAAAAGCATTCACGGTTATAGCATCCGCTTTAAACGCGCTGCCTGAACCAAGCCAAGCTTGACCATAGGCTTCAACAGTAGAACCAATATCCCCCCTTTTTGCATCAACAAGAACCAATAAACCTTGTTCCTGTGCATTTTCAATGAGTTCTTTGAGAACTTGAAGTCCTTCCACACCATACAATTCAAAAAATGCGACTTGCGGCTTTATAACACCCACATTACCCACAACCGCTGTTAAGAGGATATCACAAAACTCTTTGAGTCCTTTATAATCCAAGCTTAAATTCCATGATTGCAAAACCTTATGGCTAGGGTCAAAACCAATACAAAGCGGACCATATATTTCCCGATTTTTAAAAAAATTTGAACAAAACATTTTACACCCTAACCTCGTTTTTCTTTAAATTTCTGATACAAATGAAGAGGAATTTACTTATAAAAATGACCGGTAGCATATTTTTAATGAAGAAAAAAATATTTTCAAATTTCACCGTGAGGCAAGAACAAAACGCCCAACAGAATTTCATAAATACGACCTTTTGGTATAAAGATATCCCTTCTGCTTGCTTTATTTTCTTTGAGAGTATTTATCTCTCATAAAACACACTTTCTCAATCAACTAGCACGAGACTAAAGTTTTTTAAGAAGACATTTTATCATCGTTTTGGTATGATAATCAGCGCATGATTATCAGCATTTGTTTTGGGTATTTCCCCTCCATTTTTGGCGCACATTTATCCATTTTGGAACATAATGGTTCAGGAAGCATTGTATCTCCAGCATTATTCAAGGAGATAAACACATGGAAACCCGCATTCCTGAAGACACACCATTCGATACTCATTTTCTAGGGGAAACATCCCTAGAGAAAGAATATCCCTTTTTCTACACACCCATTTCATGGTCAGCAATCTTTGCTGGACTGGTAACAGCTTTCGCCACATCTATCTGCCTCTCTTTTCTAGTTGCAGCGTTAGGCTTAAGCCAAATGGATTTCACCTCCTCAACCCCATTGGAAGGTTCTTTTCTCTCCTTTGGCATTGGTTCTCTTATCGTTATGCTGATAAGCCTTGCTTTGGGAGGTTTTGTTGCTGGGCGTT
>NZ_CADEAG010000010.1 GCF_902825155.1 Bartonella taylorii 8TBB | reverse complement strand
TAGAAGCACCAGACAAGGGAAAAGAAAACAGCGAAGAATAGAGGCTGTTAGGAACAGATCATAAAAGAGGCTTTAAATACCCTTTGAAAGGTCTTTGAAGACCCTTTGAGAACCCCTTAAAAATCCTTTGAAAAAAAATAAATTGGTACAAAACCTAGTGTCAAAATATACAAAACCTGCTGGCAAGCTACACTCAGATTTTGTTGAATTTGGCTGGGGAACCTGGATTCGAACCAAGATTGACGGAGTCAGAGTCCGCTGTTCTACCATTAAACTATTCCCCAGTACGCAGCTGCCGCCATATTTAGCAGATTTTACAGTGTGCGCAAGTGTAAAAAATGGTCCTTATGATTATGATTAAATGGAAGAAATTTATCGATAATAAAGGGCGATAGGCACACCATTGATTGTTTTGATCTGAATATCCACATCATAAATATCTTTAAGAATTTTTGGCTGCATAACTTCTTGTGGTGTTCCACAATAAGCTGCTTTGCCCTTTTTAAGCGCAACAATCAGGTCTGAATAAGATGATGCAAAATTAATATCATGCATAACAATAAGAATAGTTTTTTTGAGTTCATCGGCTGTGCGGCGTAATTGCTTCATCATGGAAACAGCATGTTTCATATCTAGATTGTTTAATGGTTCATCTAACAGGAGATAATCAGTATCTTGACAGATGACCATTGCTATAAAAGCGCGTTGACGTTGTCCACCAGAAAGTTCATCCAAAAAGCAATCTTTTACATCTTGTAAGCCGAGATATCGTAGTGCGCTGTCAATAAATTGTTTATCTGCATTATTATACCAGCCTTTTGAATACGGATAACGACCGAAACTTACTAAATCATAGACGGTTAAACGAAAAGACAAAGGATTATCTTGACGTAAAATTGAGAGTTTTTGAGCCAAAACATCATGGGGTATTTTATCAATATCAATGCCATCGATATGAATTGTACCATTATGGTGTGGCAAAAGACGTCTTATTAACATCAAAAGTGTTGATTTGCCAGAACCATTGGGGCCAATGAGAGAAATGATCCCCCCTTTAGGAAGATGAAGGGATAAATTATCGATAATCAACCTCGCTCCATAAGCCTTGGAAAGATGATTGATTTCAATCATTTTAGTTTTCCTTTCATCAGTAACATTAAGAAAACAGTTCCACCACAAAATTCAATAATAAAACTCAAGCGTCCTGCCATATTGAAAATTTGTTCTAAGATAAATTGTCCACCAACCAAACAAATTATAGCTAATAATATTGCAATTGGTACAACGATACCATGTTTTGCTTGAGGAGACAGTTCATAGGAAAGGTTGGCAACTAACAGTCCAAAAAAGGTGACAGGACCGACGAGTGCTGTAGAAATGGATACAAGAATAGAAACCAAGATAAGGATAGCCGTAGCGCTTTTATGATAATCAATACCAAGATTGAGCGCGTTCTCGCGTCCCAAAGCAAGGATATCAAGTAGGTGACGTGAACGCCACCCAATCAGACTCACAATGAAGACAATGCTTGTGGCAAAGCTTATCAATGATGTGTTGAATTTATTAAAATTTGCAAACATAATGTCAGTCAAATTCATCATTTGGTCTGGATTTAACTGTAATTGCATGAACATGCGTAAACTGAAAAAGAAACCGCCTAAAATAACACCAATCAAGAGGGTTAAGTGAAGGCTTTTTAGGCTGTCTGAAAAGAGCCAGCGAAAAAGGCTGATTGAAAAGAGAATGAGAATGAGGGCTTCAAAAATAAGCTGTCCTTCTTCATTCAAAAAGGGCAAAGAAAGAGAGCCGAGAAAATAAATCGTAATGGTTTTTATTAAAATATAAAGTTGGTCAAATCCCATGATGGAAGGTGTAAGAAGACGGTTGTTGACGACTGTTTGAAATAAAACAGTAGAAACACTTATTGCGTACGCAATGAGAAGAAGAGAGACAAGTTTTGTGAGACGAAATGTCCACGTATAGATGTTGATATTCCATGTTATATAAAGAATGATTACGGTACACGCCATTACGATAAGCGTTGTGAGGACAAGTGCTGTTTCTTTCTTTTTATCCAAGACGCTTTCTCCAGCGTAAAAGCAATATAACAAAAATAAAGCTGCCGATAATCCCCATTATGGTACTGATGGGAATTTCAAGAGAAGGATGAATTATCCGCCCTAAGAGATCACAGATCAAAACCAACCCTGCACCACTGATTGCAACCCAAGGAGCAGTATAGCGCATATTGTCACCCATAAAATTTGAAACAAGGTTTGGAATAACCAGTCCAACGAAGGGAATTCGACCAACTGTACAGACGACAACGGCGGTGATCGATGCGACAATAAAAAGACCAAAAAACATAACAGTACGATAATTCAGTCCAAGATTGTTGGTTAAATCTTCTCCCAGACCAGCTACTGTAAAGCGGTCAGCGGTGAAATAAGCAAGAATGCAGAGAGGAAGAGAAAACCATAAAATTTCATATTTCCCATCAAGAATCATGGCAAAGCTGCCAAATAAATAGGCTTGAAGAGAAGGAAGCAACATTTCATGATCAGCAATAGCGTTGGTTAAGGAACCAATAACGTATCCCAGCATAATTCCTGTGAGTGGCACAATGAGGGCAGATTTTAAAGGAATTTGTCGCAATAAAAACATAAAAAGTAGTGTACCAGTCATGGCAAAAATTGTAGCGACGATCATTTTTCCAAGCACAGGGATATTGGGCAGGAAAATCATAACAAAAAGAATGCCGAGAGAAGCGGATTCAACAGTTCCAGCGGTCGACGGTTCGACAAAGCGATTGCGTGCAAGTAGTTGCATAATCATGCCTGAAAGGGCAAGTGCCGCCCCCACTAAAAGTACTGCAATTGTACGGGGAAGGCGTGTTTGCCAAAAAATAAGCCAAGCATGCGGATCGTTTGATAACAAATCAGAAGGCATTACATCTGAATAACCAACAAAAATACTAAGAATAGATAGTAGGATAAGAACTATTATGGCTATCCAGTAACTTTTCACGTCAAATCATTTTCCAACAGAGGAAGCAAAGGCTCTCTACAGACAGCCTCTGCTCTTAAATTTTATTTTTATAACAAGCAAGTTATTTTCGTGCTTATTTACCCTTTGTAAAGGCTTCTTTAATTTGTTGCGCTGTTTTGTTAAGCCCAGTTAGACCGCCACTTGCTCGATACCAGCTCCAAGAATCCAGATAAATAATCTGGTCTTTTTTGCCAGCTGTTGTGCGTTTCACAAGTTCATTATCAAGCAGTTGTTCTGCAGATTGTCCTTCTCGTCCGATTGCCGCATCTCTATCAATGACTAATAACCAATCAGGATTGGTTTCAAGAATAAACTCAGGGGAAATGAGTTGTCCATGTTTTTGCACGGTAAGTTTATCGGTTGCAGGAGCAATTCCAAATGATGAATGAAAAATATCAAAACGCGACTTTGGACCCAAAGCACTAATCTTTCCACCAGAGGTCATAAGAACAAGCCCCGTGCCTTTTCCTTTAGTACTCTCACGAACCTTTGCTAAAGTTTCATCGAGTTTTGCAATTTCTCTTTCGGCTTCTTTTTCTTTACCAAAAATTTTTCCAAGAATAGACACATTTCGTTTAATATCTTCAAGAGAGTTTTCATTCCCTACGGTTAGATCAATAGTCGGAGCGATTTTGGATAAATCTTTATACTTCGCTTGAGTCCGCGAAGAAATAATGATCAAGCCAGGTTGAAGAGTAGCAATTTTTTCGTAATCCGGTTCAAAGAGGGAGCCAATTTTTTCATATTGTGCATCATCAAACTCTTGCAGATATACAGGTTTCTTTCCTTCAGGAACACCGGCAACTGCTTTGATGCCAAGGCGATTCATGTTATCAAGCGTTGCAAGGTCAAATACAACAACCTTTTGAGGAGAGGTGGAAACAGAAGTTGTGCCTGAAACGTGATTAATTTTTACGTTTGTATCAGCACTTACACCTGCCCACGAAAACGTTGTGAAGCAAATTGCAACAACTAAAACAGAAATTACCCATTTCATATATTTTATCATCGTTATTTCATCCTTTAAATATTACAAGGGTTTACACACTTAAAAACTTAACTTAGGCATTTTTATGTACAAAATGATATGCTAGTAAATAACATTATGTTGTAAAATAGGCTAATATATGTTACAAATAGTGCGTTTACCTTATTCTCTCTTAATTACAGTGCTTTTGCAAGTTATATTAGAAAGTTCTATATATGATCAACATATTTAAAAAACGTGCCTGTTTGTGTGCACTTACAACAAGTGTTCTCTTCTTTTTACAAGGTGTATATGTTTGTGCGGGGAACGGGGAAGCCATAGAAGTTTCTTCTGTTCAGGGCAGTGGCGCGGGATCTCCTGCTTCTACGGAATCTCTTCCTGCGAGTCCCACGAGCCCTAAGAGTCTTTCAGGCTCCTCAGATCTCTCAAGTTCTCAAATTTCTCTTCGGAGATCTTTTAAGTGTGAGGATAGTAGTTATAAGTTGAATCACCCTCCTGTTTATTGTGATGATGGTAAAAATCATACAATAAAAAGAAGTAGTATTAAAGTAGATGTGTATGGTGTTAATGCTGTACATGCACGTGGTAAAAATACAATTATTGATGTGCTCGATGTATCTATTAGAGGCCATGATCTCAGAAGTTATACCGAAATTTATAATAGTGATTTTAGCAATGGTTTTGGAAGTGCTGTATTTTCAGAAGAGAACGGGAGGATTAATCTGTCTCGCACAAATATTCGGGATTTTATTACTGGGCTTGAGGCTCGAAACGGTGGTCAGATTTCTATGACAAATGGGGAGATCAGACGATCTGATATAGGTGTTTTAGCTGCTTCTGAGGGGGGTAGTAGTTTATATACTGCTGCAGAGGAGAGTGGAGCTCTTATTGGTTTCTCGGCTATTTCTTTGAAGAATGCAACTATTGATGTGTTTCAATATGGTTTACACAGTATTGGCAACTCTACAATAATGATGAAATCGGGGTCGATTTACTTTACAGAAGAAGGGACTGGAGCCATAGCAGAAGATGGAGGACATGTTAATCTAGAGTCAGTTAGTCTTAGAATTAAGGGGGAAGTAGAGGATGAAGTAGAGGATGAGCTTTCGAAAGATAATTCTACAGAATTATTTTCTGTTGTTTATCCTAAGGAGGGGATCTTAGTCTCTAAAGGAGGCTTTATCTTCTTTAATGATGGAATGATTCAAAAGGTTGAGAATGCTGATGATTTTTCTAATGCTTCTGATGTCATTGTTTTGGCAGTTTCTGATGGAGTTAATAATGTTCCTGGTGCTGCTATTGGTTTTCGTAGTGCTGATCAGTCTGATAGTGGTGCCGATCAGTCTAAAGTGTCTGATAATGGTGATGCTGCCCAAGTTTATGCGGCTGGAGCAAAAAATTTCAGTGAAGTCACCTCCGTTATAAATAAGGTTGTGTCTGAAAGTCAGGTTTCTGAAACGTATAAAGCCTTTAAAGTTAGCGCTGGTATCAAGGATTCAGAGATTGAAGTGGATGGTGAAAATTCTGTTGGTATATATTTTAGAAAGAAAGAAGAAATTGTGCCAAAGCAAAGTGGTGGAGATGAGAGGTATGCGGTTCTTTTGAAAAAGACTGTTCTTGCATCTCTAGACGGTGTGGGCGTTTACAATGATGGTTTGAATGGTATGGTTGTTTTAGAAGGGGGAGCAGTTCTTTCTGGGAGCTTGTTGTTGAAAGCTGTTTCTTCTTCTAAGCTGGATGTTTTTGCTCATGATTCCTTCATTATAGGGGGTGCTCGTATTGATAAAGATGCTGAAGCAAATCTTTTTTTGACCCATGGATCGGAGTGGCATTTAGTAAAAAGTAGATATCAAGATGGGGGAAACTCAAATGAGAATTGTATAGATTCATGTATTTCGTCTTTAAAGCTTCTAAATTCTACAATTGGATTCGTGCCTCTAGAAGAGAATGAGTATCAGACGCTTCGCATTGGAAAAGGCGATGGCGTGGTTTATAGTGCTGTTGGAGAGGCTAGGATGTCCTTTAATGCAGGCCTGAATTCTAAAGGTTTGGATGATGTTCAGATATCTGATAGAGTTCTCATTCATGGTGATATTTCTGGAAAAACTACGGTACATGTGAACGATGAGATTGTGAAGGATTTCGTAAATAGACGTAAACGATCAGAAAGCGAAGAACAAAATCAGGATCAACTTGAGAATGGTGGGAATGCTCCTCAGAGTTTTTCAATTATTCAGGTTTATGGAAAAGCAGAGGCAAGTTCTTTTCAGTTGAATAGTGCTTATGTCACGATTCCAGGTTTACCTTATCAATATATCCTTCGCGCTTATGGTCCAATGATTGCTCCGAAAATGCAGTATTTTGATAAAAAATTGATAAAAAGTGAGCAAGTTTGGGATTTCCGTTTAGAAAGTAAGATAAATATTGGTGAGAATGAGACAATAGAAGATAATTCTGCTTTAGAGAAAGCTTTGGCAAAATATGGAGTTCCTTTGGAATTTCTCTTGAATTATATACCAGGAAGTGGATCTGATGATTTGCTTGCTGATTTTGTGAATAGAGGAAGCGAAGCTGTAAATTCTAATTCTGCGTCTACGGTATCTTGTTCTTCTGGAGCTAGAGAGCGTGTTTTACTTGCTTCCTCTGGGGCATCTGGTGCAGTTTCTTCTTCGTTACCTGCTGAACCTTCTGTTATTAGTACTGTGCTTAAGGGACCTGCACCTATCGTTTCAGCTGGTGTTGGGCGTTCTGATGAGCAAAATGATTCTGCCGTCTGTGATGTAAGACAGGATGGTACGGAAAAATCCCAAACTCCTTATTCGTGCAGTGATGGGAAGTTACATACAATAAAAGGACTTACGCTGAAAGCAAGTGATAGTAATCAACATCTTGTTCGTGCAAATAGAGAAAATACAGTTGTTCATGTGGAGGGAGCAACCATCATTGGTGCGGGTTTCTCCGATAGTAGAAATAATGCTGATCTTACTGGATTACAACCTGTAAGTGCTGTACTTGCAGACGGAGGTGCAGAGGTTGTTTTGGACAAGAAATCAACAGTTAAATCTTCCTTAATTGGGCTTGAGGCTCAAACAGGTGGAAAAGTTAGGATGACTGATGGGGAAATCAATGCTCACTATATAGGTGTTCTGGTAGGGAATGCTTCGTCTATTAATTTAAGTAATACGAAAATTAATGTGGTGGGGGATTTGGCTGTAGCTGGTCTGGCGAGTAATGGTGGTGAGATAACCATGGATTCTGGAGCGATTGCTCTTACAGAGGGAGTTGCAGTTAGGTCGGAGTCAAGGGGGCGTATTCAATTAAATAAAGTGGATATTACTGCGAAAAAAGGAACATCGGATTCTACAGAGGGGTTTGGGCGTGCAGCTTTTCTGCTAAGCAGGAATGGCTCTGTTAATTTTATTAATGGGAATGTTGCTACTGATGCCCATGGTTTGTGGATTAGAGATACTGATAATGATGATACCGATGACGTTGTTGAGGTGGCTTCTTCTAGGAGAAGGAGATCTGCTGATGTCAGTCCCTCTACGGTCCCTGAGGGATTTGCTGTTATAGAGTCTTCTACTGTTAAAATGGAAGGTGATAGGTCCTATGGTATATACTTTGATAGAGTAGGGCAAAAGTTTCTACCCTTATGGGGAAAAAAACACACCAACTTCCCGCTGGAGCCCGTTTTATTGAAAAAAACGAATTTTGAAGTTCCAAAGAGTGTAGCTATTTATGGTAATAACTCTGCTGGTTATGTTTCTATAGAAGAGAAAGCAACTCTTTCTGGCGATTTGTTGTTAAGATCTGAAAATAACTCTCGCTTGTTGGTTGGGGTTGATAACTCTATAATTAAAGGTGGTGCGCGCATCGATAATAGTTCTCATGCCCATTTTAATTTAGCGAAGGGATCGGTGTGGTTTTTGACAGGAAGTCGGCATGAGCATCAGCAAGTTTCAAGCTCAGCTTGTTCAGGTTCAGATTCGTGTATTTCATCTATAAAACTTAGAGATAGCGCTATTAAATTTGTATTTTCAGCATCCGGTGAGTATCAATATCAAACACTCTTTATTGGAAAAGGAGTAGATGAGGTTTATTGGGTAGATGATGCACATCTTTATCTCAATACATATCTGAATAAGGGAGGTGCTCTTCAGGATCAAAAAACGGATCGTGTTTTGATCCATGGTGATGTTTCTGGAGAGACAATGGTACATGTACATGCTGTTTCAGGAAGCCCAGGGGGAGGTACAGGGGTTGAGGGCAATAACAAAGGTATCTCAATTATTCAGGTTTCTGGGAAAGCAGAGAAGGATTCCTTTCAGTTAGACGGTGGTTATGTCGCGCTGGAAAATTCACCTTATAAGTATGTGCTCCGTGCTTATGGTCCAGGATCTGAATTAGGGAAGGCAAGCGCGGCTCAAAGATTAGTTGAAGGTGGAGGAGAATTTTGGGATTTCCGTCTCGAGAATGGATATATTGATCCTAAACCTGCACTGAATCTTGGTCTTCGTCCTGAATTTCGTCCAGGTCGTCAGCATCGTCCTGAGATAGGAGTTAAGGCTGTTGTTCCACAGGTTCCGACTTATCTACTCTTGCCTAATAGCATATTCCATGCCGGTTTGATGGATATCAGTAATCAAAACAAGCAGTTGGAGGCACTGCGGACTATTTCTAGTGGAATGGTGGGAATTCGTGAAAACCCTGCTTTATATTTGCGTGGTTATGGTGGACGTTACCGTTATGCTTCAGATTTGTCTGCGCGTGAGTATGGTTATGGAGGCGATCTTAACTATAATGGTGTAGAGGCAGGTGTCTTACTACAAACAATTGAAAGTGTTGATAGTACCATATCCTTTGGGGTTATGGGGTCTTATGGCAAACTTTCTCTCCAGCCTCAAAATGTTGATCAAAGCCAAAAGAGTTCTTTTGATAAATGGACTGGTACGGCATATGGCAGTATGCAGCATGGTAGTGGTTTCTATGTAGATGGTCTTCTCTCCTATGGTTTTTTAAAAGGTGATGTTCTTACATCTGCACGAGGCAAGACAGCGGCATTGAGGGGTAGCCCTTTAAGCGTTTCGTTGACTGGGGGTCAGACATTTGCCACGGGATATAAAGGCTTTGTCTTTGATCCGCAGGTACAGGTTGTTTATCAACATCTCCAGTTTAGTAAGGCCCGTGATGTTGACAATTTTGACATTGAGATGGGCAAACTTGAACAGTGGGTAGCACGTGTTGGTGGACGTTTGGTCAAGATTCCTAGAGAATTTGAAGGAATGAATTCTCTAGCGTTCTATGGCAAGCTTTATTTTTCTCATGGCTTTGGAGAAAGACAATCTGTGCGTTTCAAAGACACTTTCCAGTTAGGAGGGTTTGGTTCTTCCCTAGAAGCTGGATTAGGCTTTAATGTGCGCTTGTCCGGAAACTTTGCGCTTCACGCTGATATGATTTATCAACATAAGCTAACGAAGGCTGGTTTCTCTGGGGCTAGTTTTTCTGGGGGAGTTCGCTATCAGTTTTAAGATAAGATAATATATACCTTTCTATGAAAGGCAGCACAATGTGCTGCCTTTTTGCTTAGTAACGATTTGCGTTGCTATGGAGAATTTTTTGCCTTTTTTGGTATGAACAAAAAAAGTTATAATATTTTCTCTTTTTGTTTTATGCGTGAAAAAATATTTTTATGTTAAGCAAATATTTTGACAATGATATGATACAACGACTGATCTTTAGAGGTTCTTTAAGGGTCTAGAGCTCAGTATTAATGTACAGTATCCTGCTTTATGCTGTTTTAATTTATCTGCTATAATACTTGATGTTTCTTAACGCTAGTTTTCAGAATTTATTTTTACTGATTTAGATAATTCTTTCACGCATGTTTTTGGTCAATTTTTAAAGTACACAAGGATAGATTGTGTTTTTAATTAATTACACGCTATGATTTTATTTTTACTTTACACTAAATGCATAATGCATTATACGCCTATAAAGTGCATTAAATAATTATTCTCTTATAAGTAGTGGTTGTGTTGGGCGTAGATCTTCAGCCGAGTTTATTTGGATAATTTATTGCATGGGTCAAATGAGCAGTAGATGCATCCTTTTGGTTTCACCTTTTTCTATTTTGAGGTGTTCACCGAGGTGTTTTCGAGAGTGCTTTTGTTTTCAATGAGAGGGGAAGAAAAGTTTCGAGGGAACTATGATTAAAATATTTAGAAGTCATGTATATTTATGTACTTTTACAACGGCTATCTTTTCTTTACTCCAAAATGGAATAGAAGTTTATGCGGCTACAGAGGAGGTCGGTCAACCTTATGTTATAACTGTTACTCCGATTAACGGTATTCGTGTTATTTCTGGTTCTCATCTTGGTGGAAGTAATGTGCATAAGCCTCCTCTTAGTGGAGAGAGTGGGCAGAATAATTATCCCTCTAATCTGATTCGAGTTGGAAATAACGATGAAGGTATTCGTGGGGGGAGTGACTATCATAAGCTTAGTGGAGAGATTGGACAGAGTGGGCATAAGAAAAATGTAGATAATTCTGTTAGAGATGCAGACTCTGATGGAAGAGGGCTGAAGCCTGCGTTTTATTACTATAGTGGATTATATTATGTATGCGATAATTGCGGAGAGCCTAAAATTGATAATAAATCTTATAAAATTACGAATGAGAACGTTTCTAAATATCCTTCTGATCCTACTGCTATAACGGTGAAAGGAATAGGTACGAAAGTTAGTGGGAAGAATGTAACGGTTAGTAGTCAAGTTGCTGATAAAACTTTTCTAGTGGGTGTGCATGTATTAGAGAACGGTAAGATTGTTTTGGAAGATCCGATTCTCAAAGGCTCAGTTATGGCCCTTCGTGCGAGTGGTGGAGTGATTGAGGTAAAAAATGGAAAGATTGAGGAAAGTCATGAGGGTGTTGATGCAGCAGACAATTCGTTTGTTCTTTTAGAAGATACAGAAATTAAGACCGCTAATGGGATCGCAAGTCTTTTAAGTTATGAGCATTCAGAAGTTTGGATGTCAGGTGGATCAGTTGATTTTATGAACAGCCATGGGATTTCTTCGATGTTAGGTGGAAAAGTAAATCTCGAGAATGTTAAAATTACTGGAAAGGGCAGTAAAGGAGAAGACCATGCGGTTTTTCTCGTGGATCTCGGGGGGGCTATTGATTTTAGTGGATCTGTTAATGTTACTGATGCTCATGGCATATTATTAGAAGATTCAGTCAATACTTTAAATTTTGTACCATTACGATCTGAATCTAAAGTTGGAAATTTATCGAACACAATTAAAGAGATCAATATTAATTCTTCTTCTATTACACTGGAGGGTGATGAATCTTACGGTATCTATTTTAAGGGAGCGAAGCAGCGGGAAGAAGGTGATCTTAACAAAAAAGATTCATCAGAGGAGGAAAGAACTCCACCCATAATGAGGGTTACTAATTTGAGCGAACCAGCCCTTGAAACAGAGCTTCTGGTTGAAGATAGTGAAATTATAGAGGAAGTTGTTGGTTTAAACGAAGCGGAGCTTTCCGATGAAGCCACGAGTTCTGTAGGAGAGATTGTTAATTTAAATGAAACGGTGTTTTCGGTTAAAGATGATGCAGCTATTTACGCTACCAACCTTGCTAAGGGTGTTGTTAGTGTAGTAAATAGTACTCTTTCAGGGGGGCCATTATTAAAAGCTGATAAGGGTGCTTCTGTGACAGTTTTGGCTGTTTCTTCTGTTCTTGATGGGAGGGCTTATGTTGATGCGGACTCTACTGCCGAACTTTATTTAGGTGATAATTCAAAGTGGATTTTACAACAAAGAGAATTACATGAACCCAGTTCTATGGGTGTTTCCTCTGTTTCACTTGTCAGCCTTATGAATGATAGTTCGATCATGTTTGAAAAATTGAAAGCCTCTCAGGATTACACTTATCAAACGCTTCGCATTGGAAAAGGGGAGGGTGCAGTTTATAGAACACAGGACGGTGCGCATATTTATCTTAACACATATTTAAATGAAGGGGGGGCTCTCGCAAATCAGAAAACGGATAGGCTTTTAATCCATGGTGATGTGTCTGGAAGAACAACAGTGCATGTGCGTAGTGTTTCAGGAAGTCCAGGCGGATCTACGGGAAGTGGTGGAAATAGCGAGGGGATTTCTATTATTCAGGTTTCTGGAAAAGCAAAGGAAGATTCTTTTCAACTGAAGGGTAAGTATGTTGCGCTGCATGGTTTACCTTATCAATATAAACTCTATGCTTATGGTCCAGAATCTGATTTAGGGAAGGCAAATTCTGATCAAAGATTGGTTGCAGGTGATGGAGACTTTTGGGATTTCCGCCTCGAGAACAGGTATATTGATTCTGATAAGCCTGAACCAGCTCCCGGTCCTAAGCCTGAACCTAGTCCAGAGCTTCCCAGCCCTGTACCTAGTCCAGAGCCTTCTCCAGGACCAGCCCCAAGGCCTTATCCTGAACCAGGAGTTAAGGCTGTAGTTCCACAAGTACCAACTTATTTGCTTTTGCCAAATGCTTTATTTCATGCAGGTTTGATGAATATTAGTAATCAAAACAATCGGTTAGAAGCTTTGAGAACAGCTTCCAATGGCATGTTAGAAATTCGTGAAAATCCTGCCTTTTTTGTGCGTGGTTATGGTGGGAATCACCGTTATGTTTCAAATCTTTCCGCGCTTGAATATGGTTATGGAGGTGAACTTAATTCTAATGCCATAGAGGCAGGCATTTTGTTGCAAACAATTGAAAATGCATATGGTGCTACTTCTTTTGGGTTGATAGGGTCTTACGAGAGATTTACTTTGCAGCCTTTGAATGTTGAACAAAGCCAAAAGAGTGCATTTGATAAATGGACTGCTACGATATATGGCAGCATGCAGCATAGTGCGGGATTCTATGTAGATGGTCTTCTCTCCTATGGTTTGTTCAAGGGTGATGTCCTCACGTCTGCACGTGGGAAGACGGCGGGATTAAAGGGGAATCCGTTAAGCGCTTCATTGACTTCTGGTAAAGCGTTTATGATAGGGGATAAAGGACTTATTTTTGATCCGCAGGTTCAAGTTGTTTATCAACGTCTTCAGTTTAATAAGACTCGTGATATTGATAACTTTGATATTGATATGGGAAAACTTGATCAATGGGTAGCACGTGTTGGTGGGCGTTTAACCAAGACTCTTGCGGCAACGGATGAGGTGCGGGCTGTTTCTTTCTATGGGAAGCTTCATCTTGCGCATGGTTTTGAGGGAAAGCAATCTGTGCATTTCAAAGATGCTTTCCAGTTGGGAGCTTTTGGTTCTTCACTAGAGACGGGATTAGGTTTTAATGCTCAATTGTCTCAAAAGTTTGCGCTTCACGGTGATCTGATCTATCAGCACAAGCTTACCAAAGCTGGTTTTTCTGGTACCAATTTTTCTGGTGGTCTGCGCTATCAGTTCTAGTTTTTCATGTTTTGGGACAATTTTTTAAAGCCACAAGCAGAGCTTGTGGCTTTTTCATTTCCTTCAAAATTTCCTATTTTATGGTGATTTATCCTATTTGTATAAATTTACTAAAGCTGTTATTGATAACTACTTTTTTAAAGAATTTCACATCATTTTTAGCTGTATATTCATAAGTTCTTTATAAAAATTACAATTTTCGATTGTTATTTTTACATTAGGCATTTACATAAACTACGAAATATATTAATTAATTACAAAGCATTCTATCAAAATGTATTAAACGTGTTGCTCGTCTTCAAGGTATTTTGAGAGAATGCGTTTTTTAATGAGCGGGGGAAGATTATGGCGAAACTATGAACAAGATATTTAAAAATCATCTCTCATTATGTGTTTTTACAACAGTTGTTCTTTTTTTTGTGCCCAATGTAGATGCTCAAGTACAAGCTTCTGCTGTTAATGATAAGGCGCAAAATGGTGAGAATAATTTTTCATGTAATGGAAATGGCTCATTTTATCGGTGCAATGATGGTAAAAGTCATGACATTTCTAACAAAACTTATCAAAAAACTGATGAAAATAATGCTGAAGAGGGTGCTATAGAAGCATCTGGGGAGGGCACGAGAATTTTAGGAAAGTCCATAACTATTAAGGGGGCTTCGAATAGTGGTAGTTTGGATAAAGGCTCTTGGAAGTATGGTGTAGTGGCCAGTAATAAGGGAAAGGTTTTGATAAAAACGGGAGAGATTAACTCTACAAATGGTGTCGGAGCTCAAGCAAATAATTATGGAACGGTTTCTATAGAAGACGGAGCGATTAACTTTACAAATGGTGTCGGAGTTCAAGCAAATAATCGCGGAATGGTTTATATAAGAAACGGAGCGATTAACTTTACAAATGGTGTTGGAGTTCAAGCAAAAAATTTAGGAATTGTCTCGTTATATCAGGTTTTTCTTACCCAAAAGGGTGATCAGGCAACGAATGTAAATAACAATAGTGAAAATTGGGCTTTCCAGATATCCGGATATGAGGATTATATCAGTCTTGAAAAAAATAGCGTTAAGGTTTCTGATGCCCATGGCGTTTCACTTTCTGGAATTGCTGGCCGTATTAGTGTATCCGATTCCACTGTTTTAGTGGAGGGTAATAGATCTTATGGCATCCAACTTTTTGATAAGCAAGAGCGCCAATATAGTCAGTTTGATATCCCAGAAAAGAATTATAATAAAAGTAATGCTTATAATTACTTTGGATCGGAGAGGTTCTTTGGAGACTTGCCGAAAGGAGACGTATTAAAGCGCGGGGATATTTCTTTAAATGATACCAGCTTTATGGTTCCAAATAGTGTGGCTATTTATAGCAAAAAATCTGGTGGTCTTTTTAGAGTACATGGGAAGTCTACACTTTCTGGAGATTTATTGCTGAAGGTTGAGGATGGTTCTTTTGTGAAAGTTTCAGTTGATAGGGCTTCTACACTTGTAGGGGGGGTGCGTATTGACGAGAGTTCTGATGCTGAATTTCAGTTGAAGAGAGGATCAAAATGGACTTTAACGCGACCGAAAAATAAAAATTTGCAAGATTCTGACTCTATAGGTGATTCATCGATTTCATTTATACATCTTATTGGTAGTTCTATTGTTTTTGAAAAACCAAACTCTAGCGAGATTGGTAGTTATCAAACACTCCGCATTGGAAAAGGATCAGATACTGTTTATACGGCGGAACGTGATTCGCATATTTATCTAAATACGTATTTGAATGAGGGGGGAGCTATAGAAAATCAACGGACCGATCGTGTTTTAATTCATGGTAATGTTTCCGGTCAAACAACAGTACATGTGCATGCTATTTCAGGAAGTCCAGGGGGAGCTACGGGGAGTGGTGGGAATGATCAAGGAATTTCGATTATTCAAGTTTCTGGAGAAGCAAAGGCATATTCTTTTAGGCTGAATGGTGGTTATGTTACGCTGAACAATTCGCCTTATCAGTATAGACTCCGTGCTTATGGTCAAGGTTCTGATTTAGGAGAGGCGAATTCTTCTCAAAGATTAGTTGGAGGTGATGGAAAATTTTGGGACTTTCGGCTAGAGAGTCAGTTTGTGAAATCTGCTGATTCTCGACCTACAACTCTTCTCTCTTCTTCTGGGGTTAAGTTAGTTTCTTCTTCTGAGATTGAATCCGTTTCTCATTCTGGACGAGCCGTAAGATCTGTTGTTCCGCAAGTTCCGACTTATCTACTCTTGCCCAATAGCATATTCCATGCCGGTTTGATGGATATCAGTAATCAGAACAAGCAATTGGAAATATTACGAACTACATCCAGTGGGATGCTAGAAGTTCACGAAAACCCTGCTTTATATTTGCGTGGTTATGGTGGACGTTACAGTTATGCTTCAGATTTGTCTGCGCGTGAGTATGGTTATGGAGGCAATCTTAACTATAATGGTGTAGAGGCAGGTATTTTGTCAAAAACAATTGAAAATGCTGCTAGCGTCATCTCCTTAGGTGTCATGGGATCTTATGGAAAGCTTTTTCTAAAACCTTTGAAGGTTAAAAAAAGCCAAGAGAGTGTCTTTGATAAATGGACTGGTACAGCATATGGCAGTATGCAGCATGATAGCGGCTTCTACGTAGATGGTCTTTTCTCCTATGGTTTTTTAAAAGGTGATGTTCTTACATCTGCACGAGGCAAGACAGCGACATTGAAGGGCAACCCTTTAAGCGTTTCGTTGACTGGGGGTCAGACATTTGCCACGGGATATGAAGGTTTTGTCTTTGATCCGCAGGTCCAGGTTGTTTATCAACATCTCCAGTTTAGTAAGGCCCGTGATGTTGACAATTTTGACATTGAGATGGGCAAACTTGAACAGTGGGTAGCACGTGTTGGTGGACGTTTGGTCAAGATTCCTAGAGAATTTGAAGGAATGAATTCTCTGGCGTTTTATGGCAAGCTTTATTTTTCTCATGGCTTTGGAGAAAGACAATCTGTGCGTTTCAAAGACACTTTCCAGTTAGGAGGGTTTGGTTCTTCCCTAGAGGTTGGATTAGGCTTTAATGCGCGGTTGTCCGGAAACTTTTTGCTTCAGGCTGATATGATTTATCAACATAAGCTAACGAAGGCTGGTTTTTCTGGGGCTAGTTTTTCGGGGGGAGTTCGCTACAGTTTCTAGTATAACTGTGCTTTTGGGGGGGGCAGCATTTGATGGGGGGGAAACAGTTCTGCTTGGGTGAGAGGATGTCCATTTGACAAGGACAATTTTTATGGTTCCAGAAAGTACAGCTGTTTATAGTCGCTAATTTGAGAGTTCTATTAAGCTCTCAAAAGGCTCAACAGTTCTTGGAGATTTATTGCTGAGGGCTGAGGAAAATTCTACTGTAAAGATTACAGCTGATGCTTCTATTCTTGTAGGGGATTTCATGTGGATAAAAATTCTACTGCTACGCTACAATTAAAAAATAATTCAAAATGGACTTTATCGCGACCAAAATATGAAAAATTGCAAGATCCTGCTTCTTCTGCTTCTCAATTAGGTGATTATTCATCTATTTCATCGCTAGATCTTGCTGATAGCTCTCTTTTTTTAAAAATTAAAAACGGGTGATACTTACAAAACACTTCTCGTTGGAAAAGGATCAAGCAAGGTTTATCATGCGCAAGGCAATGCGCATCTTTATCTCAATACATATTTGGATAAAGGGGGGCTCTTCACGAGCAAAAAACAGATAGGCTTTTGGTTCATGGTGATGTTGATGGGACAAACGATAGCACATGTGCAAGATGCTCTGAGGAGTCGAGGGGACTATACGAGGGAGCACGAAAATAGCAAGGGGATTTCTATTATTCAAGTTTATGGAACAGCGGATAAAGATTCTTTTCAGTTGAATGGTTGTTATGTTATGCTGCGAGGTTCACCTTATCAATATTGTCTTCGTGCTTATGGTCTAAGTTCTTCTTTAGGAGAGCGGATTCATCTCAAGGAGTGCTTAAGGGTGAAGAAGCATTTTGGGATTTCCGCTTAGAGAGTGAAGTGATTCAGCCCACTTCTTCTGATTATAAGGATTTGCTTTATATTCTTGATTTTTCTACTGCACACCGTTTTCATGTTATTCCATCCGTTGCAGATTCTGTCACTGAAACTGAGGTCCTAAATAGTATTCTACTTTCAGTTACATCTGATGCTCCTAAGGTTACTAAATCCGGTGTACCTATTGTCATTAAATCTGATGATCTAAGTATCCTTCCATTTTCCGCTACACCTTGGTCTCGTGTTATTTCATCTGTTGGAACTGCTAACGCTGAATCGAAGATTCTAAGTCGTTCTTCTGATGCTCGTCCGAATTCTGCCGCATCTAATCCTATGGTTATTGAATCCGTTACACCTATTGCCACTGAGATTGATGCTTCAGAGAAACATTCTCCTGCGCTTGATGGTGTTGTTGCTGCATCTGTTGCGGTTGCACCCAAGGGTGATGCTACTCTATCCAATCTAGACTATGTTTCTCTTATCTCTAAGGTTTTTCTTGCTTCTGAGCTTTCTCCTCATTTTAAACAAAATGTAAGGGCTGTCATCTCACAGATACCAACTTATATCTTTTTACCAAATACTTTATTCCATACGGGATGGATGGATATTAGTAATCAAAATAAGCAGTTGGAAGCACTGCGGACTGTTTTTCATCAGTCGTTAAAAATCGATAAAAATCCTGCCTTTTTTCTACGTGGTCAGAGCGGAAGTTATCGTTATGATTCAAATTTATCAGCGCTTGAATATGGTTATGGAGGTGAGCTTGATTATAACGCCATGGAGGTTGGCGCTTTGCTGAAAAATATCGAGAGCGTATACAGTACTACTTTTTTGGGGTTATGGGGACATATGGTAAATTATCCTTACAACCTTTAGATGTTGAACAAAGCCAAAAAAGTATATTTGATAAATGGTCCGTTACGGCACAAGTGTGCAGCATGATACAGGTTTTTATATAGATAGTCTCTTAATCTTATGGTTTGTTTAGTGGAAATGTTTTTACCCTTGCACGGAGTAAGACGGGGGAAAATTCTCTAAGCGGTTCTTTAGCCACTGGTAAAGCATTTAGGATAGGGTATGAAAGTTTTGTTTTGGATCGGCAGATACAATTTGTTTATCAACATCTTCGGTTTCGTAAGACACATGGTGTTGATGGTTTTGATATTGATATGCGAAAACCAGATTACTGGATGATGCGTGTTGGTGGACGCTTAACCAAGACACTTGCAGTGATTGAAAAAGCACGTGTTCTTTCTTTCTATAGTCAATTTCATTTTATTCGCAATTTTGATAATGAACAATTTGTATATTTTGGAGATACTTTTCTATTAGGTGATTTTGGTTCTTCTCTAGAAACTGGATTTGGTGTTTATGCACACCTCTCTTCAAAAATTACATTTCATAGTAATCTGATCTACAGCATAAATTTACCAAGGCTGTTTCTCTGAAACGCATTTTTCTAGTGGATTAAGCTATCATTTTTAATTGCATTTCTCCCTTTATATTTTTCTGTGAAAGAGACAAGACGAAGTGTGATTTTATTGTGTTTTTTTTTTGATTTTTACTTTACATATGACACAAAACAATTTAAATTAATAATCCATAATGTATATATTTACAGAGTGTCTTTTTAGTTTCCTATAAAATTTGTGTTTATAAAAGAAAGTTTGTGGTGAATTATGGCTAGAATTACAAAGTGCCACATATATCTGTGTACTCTTACAGCATCTGTTTTTTTCTTTTCACCTCATGTAACTGCTTATGCGCAGGGTGAGCGTTCGTGTAATTCCCTTTTTAAATCGTATCCATGTAGTGCTCTTGGGAAACTTAAAGATCATGACGAGTCTCATACAGATCATGCTGGTATAAATTCTATTAATACTCTTATTACGAAACAGTCTAGTACTGTTGTCATTGAGCAGAAAAAGGAAGTAAATTCAGATACTGGTGAGATTTTACAGTTGAAAAAATCCGGTGCGATTACATCGGAAATGTTTACACCCCAAGATGTAGCAACCGTTTTGGATGCTGTTTCTGTTACTGGAAATGGTAAGAAAGCAGATACTCAAGATGATAGCATAACGCACGCAGTTTTTGGTGTGAAGCAAGGTGCTTTTCTTATTGTTAAGAGTAGTAAGATTGATGTCAGCAATGTCTATGGCTTGGTAGGTGAAAGTGCGCCGGCAGTTTTTTCTCGCAATGGGTCTTCAATAGATTTTCAGAAATTGCAGAATATGTCTGGAATTGTTTTTGAAAATTCAAATATCACGATTGGAGGGCATGGAGCTTTTGGTCTCTATTTTCAAGGAAACTCCTTAGAGGATGAATATAAGGCGGGAGAACTGCTTGTTAAGTTAGGGGAGATTCAATTTAAGGATAGCGTTTTAAAAGTTCCGGATGGTACGGCTATTTATAGTGATGATGCTAGAAGATTTCCTTATATCACTATATCGGATGGGTCACGTGTTGTTGCTAATCGGTTATTAGAGGTTAAAAATAATTCGTATGTGGGAATTGATGTTGATGCTTCTTTTCTCGTGGGGGGTACGCACGTTGATAGTGGTTCTTATGCTGGTATTGAGTTGTCTCATAATTCGCGATGGGTTTTGAAACCAGAAAGAAAAGGTGACCGAAAGAAGCCGGATTCTTGGGATTCATCTATTTCTTGGATTAGGCTTTCTGATAGTTCGATTGTTTTTGAGAGACCAAAAAATGGCGAGTGTCAAACACTTCACATCGGAAAATTAGGTGAGGACCTTTTAGATTACGTTTATGCTGCGAAAGGAAAGGCACAGCTATACGTAAATGCATATTTAAGTCATGATATGTCAAAGGCAAGGAGCAAAACTGATAAAATTTTTATCTATGGTAATGTTTATGGTACAACTGGGGTGTATGTGCGAGGTATTTTGGCGTATCCAAATGGGAGAGAGAAAAGTAGTAAAAATGATCAAAGTATTTCGATTGTTCAAGTTTACGGAGATGCGGCAGAAGATTCCTTTAAACTCTTAGGGGGGTATGCAGTAGTGAAAGGGTTGCCTTATATATACCGTCTTCGTGCTTATGCGCCAGGGAAGTCGAAAGATGAGCATAGATTGATTAAAGGTACAGGAGGCTTTTGGGATTTTCGTCTTGAAGGTGAGTATATCAATCGGGGTTCTCAGCAGTCTCCTTCTAATCTAAAAAAGACGGTTTCTCGTCGCCGTAAACCTCGTTCCGTTGATTCAAGCGTTGCTCAGAATTTTTCTGCAGATCATGATTTTGTTGTACGTGATCCTGAGGTGATGGTTAGTGCGGTTGTACCACAAATTCCGACATATCTTCTTTTGTCCAATGCTTTGTTTCGTGCTGGCTTGATGGATATTAGCAATCAAAACAAGCAGCTGGAAGAACTGCGCATTGCTAGCGGAGATTTTTCGAAAAATAGTAAAAATCCTGCTTTTTTTATTCGGGGTTATGGTGGAAATTATAAATATGTTTCAGATTTGTCTGCCCTTGAATATGGCTATGGGGGTAATTTTGATTATAGTGCTGTAGGGGTAGGTCTTTTTTTAAAAGCAATTGAGAGTGCAAATTATACCAAAAACTTTGGAATTATGGGGGCTTATGGGGGAATTTCTCTACAGCCTCACAATGTTATAGACAGTAAAAAAAGCACATTCAATAAATGGTCAATTGTAGCATATGGTAGTTTGCAGCATGATACCGGTTTTTATCTAGATGCTTTATTTTCTTATGGCTTGTTTAAGGGTGATGTCTTTACCCTTGCAAGGGGAAAGACGGCGACATTAAAAGGAAATTCTCTGAGCGCTTCATTGACTTCTGGTAAAGCGTTTATGACAGGGTATGAAGGTCTTATTTTTGATCCACGAGTTCAGCTTATTTATCAGAATCTACAGTTTGCTAGAACATCTGATACCGATGGTTTTGATATTGAGATAGGAAAACATGGCCAATGGATGGTGCGTTTTGGAGGGCGTTTAACCAAGACTTTTGCTGCATCAAAAACTAGGCAGGTTGTTTCTTTTAGTGGGAAGCTTCATCTTGCTCGTGGTTTTGGAGAAAAGCGATTTGTGCATTTTGGAGATAAATTCCAGTTGGGTGCTTTTGGTTCTTCTTTAGACGCTGGGTTAGAGTTTAATGCACAATTATCACCAAAATTTGCATTTTATGGAGATGTAACCTATCAGCATCAGCTTAGCAAAGCTGGTTTCTCAGGAACCAGTTTTTCTGGCGGTTTTCGCTACCGTTTTTAGATAAACATAAATTATAAGGTAAGTTTTATAAAAGTATAGAACGTTGTGTGAAGTATAAATAAGATGTTTAAGTTTTATAATTCTCATTATTAGAGTGCTTAAATTAGTGTTATTGCAGATGTTATCTGCTTTTATATAAGGGTGGATAGGGATTGCAATAGAGTTATGGTTAATATATTTAAAAGTTATAAGTTTTTATTTTCTCTTACAACAGCTGCTGTTTCTTTTTTTTCAATCGTGGTTGTTAGTGCGAATTCTAACTCTTCTAGAGTTTCGTGTGATTCAAAGGCTCAATTTTATACATGTAGTGATGGTAAAGAGCACGAACTGAAAGATAAAACCTATCAGCTTCCCATTACCTCTGAAGATCAATCGGTTTCTGCTATATCTGTAGGAAAGCAAGGCACAATTGTTAATGCATCTCAGATAACTGTTATGGGTGATAATTCAGATACGATATCTGTATATGGTGTTTCTGTAGAAGATGGTGGTATGCTTTTTTTGGACAATTCAAATTTTAAAAATGCACCAAGTCTTCAAGCTAAAAATGGCATTATTAGGATGAAAGGAGGGAAGATTGAAGGAACTTCGCGCGCTATTTATGCAGAAGGGAGAGGCGCGAATGTTGTGTTAAATAATGTAAATATTGGTCCAGGAGATTCAAGACAGGAGAATATAAGTATTTTTAGCAATAATGATGCGAAGGTCACAATGGTAGGGGGTAGGGTCAATTTTGAGGGAGGGGGCTCATTTGAATCACAGCTCGGGGGAGAAATTTTTCTTAGTGTCATGACAGTTAATGGGAAAGGAAAAAAGCACAGTATGCATACGGCTGGTGGCACAGGTGTGGATACGTTATCAGCAGCTTTTAAGATATTTCAAGGTGGTGAAGTGACTTTGGGGTATAGTACTATTCAACTTACCGATATGCATGGTTTTTTGATTACAAACTTTTCAGGTTATGCAGATGATAATGACAAGTTGATTGAAAATTATAATTCATCAGATAAGTTTAAAAAGACCAGTATTACGATTAAAAACTCTGATGTTTCTGTGCAGGGAGAGGGGGCGTATGGTTTGTATTTTAATACATTAGAACCAGAAGTATGGGCTAATTTGTTGAAGCTAGATGATAAAAAACGTTCAGAAACAAAAAGAATCGTTCTGGGAACTGCATCAGCTTATTTGTCAAATACAACTTTTAGGGTTCCTGATGGTATCGCTATTTATAGTACTGGTCCTGATGGCTATGGAGCTGAAGCTACTCTTGAATTATCGGAAAGAACCAGAATCTCTGGTGATTTGTTATTAAAAGCTCAATCCGATTCTTTTATAACCGTAAAAGCTAGTGACTCTACGCTTGCAGGGGATATTCGTGTTGAAGATACATCTACTGTTGATTTGGAGTTAACACGTGGCTCGACATGGTATCTTACCCAAAGTAAATATTATCTCATCCAAAGTAGAGACGAAGATTCACAGGAAGATATTTCTATAGATACATCTGTCTCATCTATAAGTCTCTCAGACAGTACTATTGTTTTCGATAAATATATATCCAAAGGTTATCAAACGCTGCGCATTGGAAAAAAAACGGTTATAGATGATATAGATGATATAAGTGAAATAGGCAGGCTGATAGCATTATACAGACTAGTGTATAAGGATGCATATAGTGCACGGGGTAATTCTCGGATTAAGCTCGGTGTATTTTTGAATGACGATGGTTCATTTGATACGCAAAAAGTTGATCGTATTTTGATTTATGGTAATATCTCGGGGGAGACTACGCTTCTCCAAGTGGAAGGTTTTTTCAAAAAATCAGAAAAGGAAGTGCGTAATAAAGGAAGCAGAAGTGTTTCAGTTGTTCAAGTTTCTGGGGATGCGCGTGAAGATTCTTTTCAACTAATGGGCAATTATATTGCAATAAACGGCTTGCCTTATCAATATCGTCTTCGTGGCTATGGACCAGGTTCTTCTTTTGGAAAAGCAGATCCTAGGAATAGATTAGTTGCAGGCAATGGAGATTTTTGGGATTTTCGCCTTGAAGGTATCTATGTTAATCCTAAACAAGATTCTTCTAAGACTTTACCTATTCCACCTTTATCTTCTGCGCCCTCTACTCCGGTAGATCCTTCATCTACAGATTCTGTGCCCACTCCATTACCTACACCTGTTTCACCAACACCTACTCCGTTAGTGCCCTCTGATCCAAGTGACTCTATACCTGCAGATCCGTCTTCCAATCCATCTGTGCCTATTCCACCGACACTTATTCCGTCAGTGACATCTGATCCGAGTGAACCTGCACCTCAGGATCCAGCACCCACTCCTCCGTCTCCTTTTGTTTCACCTACGCCTTCTGCGTCTGATCCAAGTGATCCTATACCTACAGATCCTTCTCCTACTCCGCCTGTTCCTATTAGGCCTGATATTCAGCCAGAACTGGGAATTAGAGCTGTGGTTCCGCAATTGCCAACTTATCTCCTTTTACCAAATGCTTTATTCCATGCTGGTTTGTTGGATCTTACTACTCAAAATAAGAAATTGGAGGCAATGCGAAGTGTTTCTCAAAGCTCTTTGAAAAGCGATGAGAACTCAGCATTTTTTATTCGTGGTTATGGTGGAAGTCACCATTATGCTTCAAATCTTTCTGCTTTTGAATATGGCTATGGAGCCGAACTTGATTATACTGCGCTGGAAGCAGGTGTTTTGCTGAAAGAAATTGAGAGTTTATACAGTCGTACATTCTTTGGGGTTACGGGAACTTATGGAAACCTTTCTCTACATCCTCTAAAAGTTGAACAAAGTAAAAAGAGTCCATTTGATAAATGGTCTGTTTCTGCTTATGGAAGTCTGCACCATGATACGGGTTTTTATATGGATGGGCTGTTATCTTACGGTCTGTTTAGAGGTGATGTTTTCACTCTTGCACGAGGTAAGGCAGCAACATTAAAGGGTAAGCAGCTTAGTACTTCTTTGATAAGTGGTAAAACATTTACAATAGGGCATAATGGTGTTGTTTTTGATCCGCAGCTTCAGCTTGTTTATCAACATCTTCAGTTTAATCGCGTGCGTGATGTTGATGATCTTGATGTTGATATGGGAAAGTTTGATCAATGGACGGCGCGTTTTGGTGGGCGTTTGACTAAGATGTTTGCGGGCTCTGAAAAGGGACGTGTTATTTCTTTCTATAGTAAGCTTTATCTTATGCATAGTTTTGGAGAGAGACAGTTTGTCTCTTTTAAAAAAGATTTTCAGTTAGGTGATTTTGGTTCTTCTTTAGAAGCAGGACTTGGTTTCAGTGCCAAATTATCTGCGAAATTTGTACTTCATGGAGATATAAATTATCAGCATAGACTGACAAAAGCAGGGTTTTCAGGAATAAGCTTTTCTGCTGGTTTGCGGCACCTTTTTTGACAAGGCAGATGTATCTTTCATTGGTGAAAAAGGTCATAATATGGGTTTTCTTTGATTTGTAATTGAAAATTAGCTGTTTTTTTGAGCAATACTGGTATTTTAAGTAAGGGGGAAGGGAATTTTAAGTAAAGTTATGCTGAAGATGTTTTAAAAGATATACTTTACTGTGTTTCTATAGTTATGTTTTTTCTTTTTTGCAAATTGTAGATGTCAAGGCACTGCGTGTCGCAATCATCATTTTCAAATAACAGTGTTGGAAAAGAGAACGTTTATAACCAGAAATTTTGAGAAATAAGTGCTGGCGTTGTGATTGGAATAATGTTTGATGTTTTTTCAAAGATTTTTTTGAAAAGCTCTTTTACGCGTTTTTTTACTGGCTTATTTTCAAGCATTATGAAATTTTTCTTCCACTTTTTTGAGCTGATCTTAAACAAAAGAGTGTTAAGGGGTTATGCTTTTTATGAAAGACTGTAGCATGATACGGGTTTTATAGGAACGGGTTATTCGCTTATGGTTTGTTTAGGGTGGGATCCTTCTATTCTTGGCTGGATAAGATAGCAACGTTCAAGGGTAAATAGCTCAGACATTTTCTTATTTGATGTGTTTAGTTTTTCTTTAGAGAGAAAGAGAGTTTTGGTGCTCAATTATTTCTGGAGAATTGTACAGCTATTTTTATCTGCGATGATAGCTATTGTTGGTGCTTTTCTTAAAGAATGATGTTGATAATACCGCATTCACCGCTTTCGCTTCCAAAGGCGAGGTTGTGACCCGTTTGATCCCAGTTTAGAGCTGAGATGGCGCTTGTTCCACAACCTTTTAGAAGGACTTCTTTTCCATCGTGAAAATATGCACACAAAATCATTCCATCATTGAAGCCTATTGCTACAATTTCTTTATTTGGATGACATGCGACGGTGTTGACAAGCGCATTTGCTCGTGTGCCGAGTTCCAATGGTGCTTTCCCCATGGGACCATCTTTCGCATGAAAGGGCCAAACAATGGCTGCTGATGCGCCTGATGTTGCTAGCCATTTTCCTTTTGCACTCCAAGACCATTTTTTGACTTTGCTCGGATAGCCACTCATGCGTAAATGTTGATTATCAATGAGACGCCAGCCATGGAGAGAGTTTTCTTGCATAGTAGAAATGACATAGCGGTTGTCTGGTGAGAAAGTGACACCAAAATGTGCTCCTTTCCATACCAGTGTAGTTGGTGTTGTTTGTGTTGATAACCAATGAAGGGTCACACCATTGTAATGGGCAACAGCAAGTCGTAAACCTTTTGGAGCGAAAGCAAGCCCTTCTACACACCGTTCATGGAGGAGTTCTTGTAGTCCGTTACCAACATTTGCCAATGTTCGACGTGAGGAGGAAAAGGCAAAAACTTTCTGTGGTCCAAAAGCAACGTTGTTTATCCATTTGCTTTCTTGTTTGCTTAGCAATTCTGTACGACCATCTGCTGTTGTTTGACAGACCTTTCCATCTTCTCCACCTGTGATGATAGCTGTGTTATCATGTGCAAAATGGCTTGAAATTATTCCTTGGTGAACTTTAATGGTTTTTGGGGGGGATTCTAAAAAAACAATTAAACCTTCTACGGAGACGAAGGTTGGTTTGTTTTCAATAAAGCCGCAAGAAAGGCAATAACTTTGGAGATCATAATGGGTAATGCTTGGCATTGTCACTCACTTATGCACAATTTTCAAAACCAGTTTTAAGTTTTTTGGGATCAAGGTTGCGACCAATAAAAACAAGTCGACTTTCACGTTTTTCATCTTTACGCCATGGACGTTGATGCTGTCCTTCAAGAAGCATATGTATGCCTTGAATGACATAACGATCATCGTCTCCTTGAAAGGCAATAATACCCTTTAAACGCAAAATATCAGGGCCTTGTTGCTGAGTTACTTGTTGGATCCAAGGGAAAAATTTTTCTGGCTGAAGAGCACCTGTTTTTAAACTTATGGAAGTTATCGTAATATCATGAATGGTGGAAGTATGGTGGTGTTCATGATGATGATTGCAATCGGGACCACACACATGATTTGAATGTTGGTGGTCGAGAAAATGGGGATCGTTGTCTAGTGTGCGTTGTAGGTCAAATGCACCACGGTCTAAGAGTTCGTTAAGAGGGATATTGGCGCGTTCTGTTGTATAAAGTGTGGCTCGAGGGTTAATTGCAAGAATAAGCGATTGTGCGTGTGCACGTTCTTCTGCACTAACAAGATCAATTTTATTTAACAAAATGATATCAGAGAAGGCAATTTGATCTTCAGCTTCACGGCTTTTTTTAAGCTGGAGTGGAAAATGTTTTGCATCAACGACTGCGATGACACTGTCGAGAGCAGTTTTTTCATGAACAGTATCATCCATAAAGAAAGTTTGCGCAACAGGAATGGGATCAGCAAGTCCTGTTGTTTCTAAAATAATGGCATCAAATCGATGAGAGCGTTGCATCAGACTTTCCAAAATACGAATAAGATCGCCACGCACGGTACAGCAAATACAACCATTATTCATTTCGTAAATTTCTTCGTCTGATTCAACAATAAGGTCATTGTCGATGCCAATTTCACCAAATTCATTGACAATGACGGCATAACGTTTGCCATGGTTTTCGCTGAGAATGCGATTGAGAAGAGTGGTTTTTCCTGAGCCAAGATAGCCTGTAAGAACCGTAACGGGGATTTTGTTGAGCGTTTTTTGTTTTTTTTCCATGGTTTACGCCTTTTATTGTAATGCGTTTATTTTAAACAGGTTGATATCATCAAGTAAATCACGAAGTCCGCAAAGAACATGAGAAAAAATTGCTTCACCTGCTTGCGGTGTTGCTTCACTTGCATTGCCTACTGCTCCTTGTGTGTTCAGATCCCGCATTGTCCACCCAAAGGCATGAGGACCATAGGCGCGTAAATAGCGATAATTGGCAATCATATCAGATTGCTTATTATGGAAATTTTCTGCTTTTTCCATATGTACTTTTTCTGGTGCTAAATAAAGCATTAAGGAGGTTTCAATAAATCCTCCATGGATATCAAGATGGTGTTGAGATGGTTTCATCAAGCCTTCTGGTAAGCCAAAACGAGTCCAACTTGTCGCTACTGCGAGCATTGAAAAACGTCTTCGTAGTTCGGTGATGACAATGCTCATTAAAGGTGAATTTCCTCCGTGCGCGTTAAGAAGGAGAATGCGTTTAATCCCTTTATGATAGCAGCTTTCACCTATGTTTATCCAGCGTTCTATGGCTTCGGAAAAAGTGAGGGTTTGTGTACCAGTAACGTCCATATGTTCCACCGAATAGCCAATTTTTTCCACCGGTAAGAGCGCTATATGAAATTGCTCTTGTGTTTGTAAAGTGAGTGCTTTTGCAAAAGCTTCAGCAATAATCCAATCGGTTTCAAAAGGAAGATGATTTCCGTGATATTCGTGCGCGCCCAAGGGCAAAAGAGCGAGGAAAGGTGTATCGGATATCATAAACTTATTTGTCAAAAAGAAAAGTTAATCAATATGAAATTGTAAAGTCATTTTTCCCGATTTTAAGCTATATAGGAAAAACGCAAACAAGAGCATTTTGCATCAAATATGTGTACAACACAAGTGAGGAATTTGTTAAAAACGGTGAAGATCTCATTGAGAAAAATGACCTCAATTTTTGATATAATATGAGATTATAAATATTCAAAGAGTAGGTATATTTTGTGAGGTTTTCTGATGAATGCTGCTGTTTTTAAAAGTACATATTGAGAGATATTAAATACTCTATATCACATCATGAAAATAAATCTTCTCACTTGTCTCTTAAAAACTCAAACTCAGATGAATCTAGGAATATCCATTTTTCTGCATAGATGAGTAAGAGAATTTATTTTTATTCTGTAGTATTTTTATAATATAAACTTGATTTATATGCTTAAGTTCTTTTCAATATAGGTCTTTCATGGTGTTCTGATTTTTTTCAAAATAACTTGTTTTGTTTGCATTATTACTTCAGAAATGCAGTTCTTTGTTAGATTTCTTTATAGTTTATAGTTTCTTTTCTTTTTTAATTATGTTTTTGTATCTTTACATGAAATACATAATGTATTATATAACATATCGTATTGTATTATATATGTTAAAATACATATAGCTTTGAATATTTTTTTACTTTTTCAGTAAAGAAAAGAGGAGCAAAGAAAGCTATGTTTAAGTTATTTAAAAATCGTCTGTATTTGTGTGTTTTTACAGCGTTTATTCTTTGTTTTACACAAAACATAGAGGGGAATGCGAGCATTATTGAAGTTCAACTTCGAGAGGAGATTCTTGTTATTGCACCAGTGAGGGATACAGTTTCTAAGGCTGTAGATATGGCCGTGTTCCAAAATACTAGGGAACAAGGCGGGTTAGCTTTTGGGAAAGTTGAGAGGGTATCTTACTTCGACATGTTTTGGGGTAGTGTTAGCGTTGTTTCACTATTAGCTTCTTTCGCTGTAGCCGATATACTTGGCGTTGTGGTATCTATTGTGGCGTTATTGTTTGATATTGCGTAGTTTCATCAATTTATTATTTTTGAAAGGCTTATGTTTGAAGGCGATTTGTGCAGCATTGGACAAGGGGACTGATAGGTTATTTTCTTGAAGGCAAGATAAGATGCTCTGCCGATATAGATCAGGAAAAGTTCAAAACCATTTTCTCGATATATCTTTTCAGCAAGCTAAGAATCTGAGCTCTCTTGTACAGTTTATAGCTATTTTATATAGTAAAAAGATAATAAGGCTTTTTTTATGCTTCAACAAGGGGGAGGCAATTAAGTAAAAGGTCTTGTTTTTTGCGAAGTTTTGCAATCCACTGGTCTTCTCGAATAGCAGTGTTATGTGCTGTTATGAGTTCATTCTTTTTGATTTTAGCTGTCACTGTCGCTTTTTCTAAAAGACCACAGGGAATAGCTTGATGAGCACGTGCTTCTGCAAGATTCATTATCCAAGCACGATAACTGTAAAGACCAATAAAGTCCAACTGATCACCAGGATATAAATCTTTTTTAGCAACAGCACAGACTTCTACCACGGGGGTGTTAAGTGGAGCCATATCTTCTTTGCCATACAGCATAACACGTGCACAGGTTAAAGGAACTTCCATTGCTGTTAAATGATAGGGACGATGAAAGGTGAAGTAAGGTCCCTGACCAATTTTTAAATCTTCCATACGTTCGCGGAGACGTGGATGTGCTATTTCTGCAATGACAAAAACACCTGGGGAAACTCCTTGGCCTATTGAATAGTCTACAACGCCACATTTCTCCAAAATACCACCATCCTGTTTTGGAATAAGCACTTTGTTTAAATTTTGAAGTGCTGCTTGTGGTCCATGCATTCCTGGGCAATCGGGGAGAAGCCCTGTTGCATTGGCAATAGCAGCCATTTCAACCATTGTTTTGGAACCATCAATAAATTCAACTAACATACGGACATTCATATTACGTCTTAATGCTTCTTCTTCGTAAGTGTCAGGTGTGGCATCAAAGAGTAGAGGATTATTTTTTCCTTTACCAGCCGCAACAATCTTATGCCCAAGGGCTGAAACAAATTCGATGAGTTCCATGCAGGACGTAGGTTCATCACCGGCACCAAGTGTATAAACAAGACCTCGTTTTTCTGCTTCATGTTTTAGATAAGTGCCAATTGTAACATCTGCTTCAACATTCATCATGACAAGGTGTTTGTTGTTTTCAAGTGCTTTGAAACCAATTTCGGCTCCAGCTTCGGGATAGCCTGTTGCATCAACAATAATATCAATTTGTTCATGGCGTAAAACAAGATCAAGATCATCTGTCGCTGCAATCAGACCTTGTGCAATGCTTCGCGTTAGGGCATGAGTGTTTTCAACTTCTCGTGCATGCCCACCTTCGCCGTAGGCTAGCGCGGCGGCATCAAAAATACGTGACGGTGTCCTGGTGGCAACGGCTGCGACTACTATGCCATCCATATGTGCAATACTTGATAGCAAATCTGTCCCCATTTCACCACAACCAATGAGTCCAACACGGATGGGTGGGTGGGTTTCTGCACGCTGCTTCAGATCCCGCGCTAAACCTGTTAAGCTCACATTGCTTGCCATTATTTTTTCCTATTTGAAAATTACCTTGTTAAAAGAGTGTTTTCTTATTCATAAGGCGCATTTGCTCTCTAAGATAGCTAATCTTTTCTTGATGCTCTAATCAATGGGTTTTATAAAAGCAAGAGGGTTGCGGTACTTTTATCAAATAAAATAGGAATAGCATTATGCAGCAAAAAATAGCAGTACAAGATGTCGTCAATTTTATTGGGAAAGAAGTAGGCTTATCTCAATGGCGTCTTGTTACGCAAGATATGATTAATCAATTTGCACAAGCGACAGATGATCATCAATGGATCCACGTAGATGAGGAAAAGGCTAGAAATACACCTTTTGGTGGTACTATTGCACATGGTTTTTTAACCTTATCACTTTTGTCTACGTTAGCTTACGAGGCACTTCCAGAGTTGGAAGGTGCAACAATGGGGATTAATTATGGTTTTGATAAAGTGCGTTTTATGAGCCCTGTGAAAACAGGTGCACAGGTACGTGCTCGTTTTGTTTTAAATGATGCCGAGATTCGACCTTCTGGCCGAGTTGTTTTTCATTATGGCGTTACGGTGGAAATTGAAAACTTAAAAAAACCAGCTCTCATTGCTCAGTGGCTTATTGTTGCTATGGTTGGCGAAAAATCTGAGAATTTCTAAATTATTTTAGTACGTTATTTTATCAAGTTTCTACACAGTTTTATTAGAAGTCCCTTGATATATAAGAACAAAAAAGTATGATGATACTTGTCATAATAGAGCTATTACAATGCTGATAATCATGGTGGTCTTTCATAGCACCTAAATTATTTTCACTGTTCATTATGTTGGTTTGGAAAAACTCAAATTGTTAAATTTTAATGTCTTTTCTTATCTAATCTCTGCACAATTTTATCGGAAGACCACTGGGTAATAACATTAAGAATGATCAAAAGGATGATGACACATGTCATGATGGAGGTATTATAGCGTTGATAGCCATAGCGAATTGCCATGTCGCCTAAACCGCCTCCGCCGAGATATCCAGCAAGCGAAGTGGCTCCTATAAGAGAAATAATCATGACTGTAAAACCTGTGATCAGGCTAGGGAGCGCTTCAGGAATAAGAACATGCCTAATAATTTGAAGACGGCTTGCTCCCATAGAACGAACAGCTTCAATGAGACCGTTTTCAACGGTTTTAAAAGAGAGTTCTGCCATTCGTGCATAAAAAGGAATAGCTGAGATGGTGAGTACAAAGATCACGGAAGGCATTCCCACACCTCTTCCTACAACCATACGGGTGACAGGAAGAAGATAAAATGCGAGAATAATAAAGGGAATGGCGCGAATACTATCAATGAGGATACTCAAAGGGCGATTGATAAGACAGGAGGCAAAAATTCCTCCACGTGCGGTTGTGTAAAGGAGAAGGCCAAGGGGAAGTCCTATAATAAGCGCCATCAAAGAAGCACTTATCGTCATCAAGATTGTATCAAAAACAGCGTTGGGGAGTTCACGAGAGAGAACATTAAACATAACCTAAAACCTCGCAATATTGTCCTTTTTCTGTCAACCACTGAACAGCTTTTTCTAAAGCTTCTTTATCTTTTGTTGGGAGACCTAAGAATAGTCGCCCGATGGTTTCTCCTTGTACTGTATCAATACCACCATGCAGAATACGTGCTCTTAAACCGATTTCATCTTCCAAAAGATTGAGAAAAGGTTGTTGGGCAATTTCACCTGCAATATTGATTTCAATAACAGCTTCTTGGCCTATTGGTTTAAGATTTTTTGCAAATTTTTCAGGAAGTTGTGGAGTAACAAGTTTGAGCATGGCAATGGTTGTTTCCTCTTGCGGAGAGGTGAAAATGTCTTTCACACGTCCTTGTTCCATAATGCGTCCTTGATTGAGGACAACAACGCGATGTGCAATAGTGCGTACAACTTCCATTTCGTGGGTAATGAGTACAATAGTGAGATTTAGACGATTGTTAATATCAGCAAGAAGTTCCAGAATAGATTGTGTTGTTTCAGGGTCCAGAGCAGAGGTTGCTTCATCTGATAACAATATTTTAGGATTAGCAGCTAAAGAGCGTGCAATGCCAACGCGTTGTTTTTGCCCTCCTGACAATTCTGCCGGATAACAGTGCTCTTTACCACATAAGCCGACCAATTCGATGAGTTCAAGGGCACGTTTGTAGCGCTGTTTTTTGTTTATACCACTTAATTTAAGTGGTAATGCGATGTTATTAAGAATATTTTGTGATGATAAAAGATTGAAATGTTGAAAAATCATTCCAATACGTTGGCGGTAAGGCGCCCATTGTGTTTCTGACAGATTTGAAACATCTACGCCTTCAAAAAAAATAGACCCTGCGTCAATTCTCTCTAGTCCATTTAAGCAGCGAATAAGTGTTGATTTTCCTGCTCCACTACGACCAATAATACCAAGAATTTCACCTGCGTGGATATTGAGAGATAAATTGTCAACAGCCGGAATGCCAGCCGTCTTGTTAAAATAACGGCTGACGTTTTTTAAGGAGATCAGAGCGGGTTTTTCCATTCATAACTACCAATTTGGCGTAATTACCAAGATGTTTGCGCGGCTGGCCCGAAAATTTCTTTGATTTTCGCACGGACAGTCTCGTTATTGTAAGCAGCAACTAATTTTTTGACCCATGGCTCATCTTTATCGCTGGTGCGCACAACAATGATATTATTATAAGGATTATTTTCTGCTTTTTCCCATGCTATCGCGTCTTTTTGTAGGTCTAATCCAGAAACCAAAGCCCAATTTGTGTTTACAATTGCAATATCAAAATCATCAACCGCTCGTCCTAACATACCGGCATCTAATTCACGAATTTGCAAGTTTTTAGGGTTTTCAATAATATCAAGCGGAGAAGCCAGAATATCGTGAGGATCTTTTAACTTAATGAGATTTAAAGAATTGAGAAGAAGTAAGGCTCTTCCACCATTTGATGGGTCGTTAGGAATACCAACATGTGCGCCATCACGCAGTTCTTTTAAATCTTTGATTTTGTGTGAATAAATACCAATGGGAGCAATAAATGTGTACCCCACAGTTGAAAGTTTGTAGCCACGCTGTTCAATTTGATTTTTAAGATAAGGGGAGTGTTGAAAAGCATTCGCATCAATCTCTCCTGCATTAACCGCATCGTTAGGCAAAGTGTAATCAGAAAAATAAACAAGTTCAATCTCTAAACCCGCTTTTTTAGCTTGTTCGCCAGCAACTTTCCAAATAGTTGCTTCATGCCCTTCCATAACACCGAGTTTGATTTTTGATTTGTCTGCTGCCATGGAAAAGGGAACAGACAAGAAAAGTGCAAAGAGAGGAAGGAGGAATCCGATGGTGGCATTCCGAGATAATTTCTTTAATGTCATGTATGTTTATCCTTTTTTCTTTTCCAAGAGACTTGTTGAGGGAAGAAAATATAATTCTGTACTATTTTAAGAGAATTTAAGCTTATAAAAGCTTTATAGAATATTCAATCATTTTTGTTTAAAAAATAATGTTATTTTTTCCTATACTGTAAGCATTCTTTGAAAAACAACATACTGCCCTCGCAGTATTATTTCTCAATTTAGATAATAATTCTTGTATCGCAGTTATTTGTTTGGGGAACTAATAGTGCTTTCAAAACTTCTTTAAGTGATGATTGGCTGAATAGCCAAGCAATCAGATGATATTTTAGCAGTAAATCTATGCGTCGAATATTGCGCAATCAAAACAATAGCCCAGTGTATAGGGCGGTAGGGGACAAAGTAAGAGAGCTGTTCTCTAAATGTGATGGATTTTTGAAGGTGACACAAGAATTTATCACTATTTGACTGAAACGTGGCAAATTTTTGCAATAACAAATATTTTGCCTTTCATACTCTGGAGAGGAAGAAAAATAATGTTAAAAAAGAACTTTTTATCAACCACAATGATTTTGTTAGCTATAGGTGGATTGGGGCTTGGAATGACTGTTTCTCATGCGGTAGCTGGAACAGTTGCTCGTGTAGCATCGGGTAAGGCGGTTTTACGTACAGGACCAGCGAAAGCTTACAAAGCTATTGCTACCGTTCCAACGGGAGGGAAAGTGCAAATTCATGGGTGTCTCTCCAATAAAACTTGGTGTTCTCTTCGTTATAATGGAAGGGATGGTTGGGCTTCGGCACGTTATGTAAATGTTAACGATGTTCCTATGATTTCTTTTGCACATATGCGCATGAAGCCGCACTCTATGGTAAAAACACAAAAAGGGAAAGTGAAGCAGGCTGCTCCTCATTCCAAATCTATGAGGGCGCCTCAAAAAACACGGAAAAACATGCAAAAATTGTACAGAACAGATATGATTATCGATTCTACAGGTGTAAGAAAAAGGGATGAGCGTACAATTTTGAACCCATCACCAAAAGCACAAGGTGTATCTGTAAAGCACGTAACGGCTTATAACCCTTTTTTTCCCAATGATGTCAATTTCAAAAATTTTGAACGTAATGAAACGCGCTACCGTGTTGTGACTTATCCTGCTCCATAAGTATAAAGAAAATTCACTGTTCTTGGAAGAGGGATAGGAAAAGTACGGCAGCATGAAGTGGAAAAAACGCTTCAGGCTGCCACTTTTTTAGGGTGCTGCCTTAGGCTTTACCAAATTACGAGAAATGAGCAATTCAGCAATTTGAATGGCATTCAATGCTGCTCCTTTTCTTAAATTGTCAGCAACAACCCAGAAAGCTAAACCATTTTCGACCGTAATATCTTCACGAATACGGCTAATAAAGGTATCATCTTCTCCAGTCCCTTCGTAGGGTGTTATATAGCCGCCATCTTCATGTTTATCGATAACTTGGCAGCCAGGAGCATCGCGCAGAATGGCTTGTGCTTCATGGGCGCTTAGTGGTTTTTCAAATTCAGCATTTACAGCTTCAGCATGACCGATAAAGACAGGTACTCGAACAGCAGTGGCTGTTAGTTTGATCTTAGGGTCAAGGATTTTCTTCGTCTCAACCGTCATTTTCCATTCTTCTTTGGTATAGCCATCTTCCATGAATACATCGATATGGGGAATGACGTTAAAGGCAATACGTTTGGTAAATTTTTTTGATGAGACTGGATCTGCAACAAAAACCGCTCGTGATTGTTCAAAGAGTTCATCCATTCCTTCTTTACCAGCTCCAGAAACCGATTGATAAGTGGATACAACAACGCGTTTAATGATTGCAGCTTCATGGAGAGGTTTTAAAGCTAAGACAAGTTGAATTGTTGAACAATTAGGATTTGCTATAATATTACGTTTGGAAAAACCATCAACAGCGTGTGCATTCACTTCAGGTACAATTAACGGGACATTTGCATCATAACGCCACGTGGATGAATTATCGATGACCACGCAGCCGGCAGCAGCGATTTTAGGAGCATATTCTTTAGAAATGCTTCCTCCCGCTGACATGAGGCAAAGCTCTGTGTCAGAAAAATCATAAGTATCAAGTGCTTTTACTTTTAAAGTTTTGTCACCATAAGAAACATTTTGTCCTAATGAGCGTCGTGACGCTAAAGGGACCACTTCACGGGCAGGAAAACCACGTTCTTCGAGAATTGTGAGCATTTCACGACCAACGTTCCCAGTCGCGCCGACAACTGCAACTTTAAAACTCATTTTTCATACTCCTGTTCTTCTCTATTTTTTCCCTAGGCGAACCCTATGAAAGGGCGAGTTGTCCAGGAATATTAAATCATATTGTTGGTCTCAGAGGTTTCATTTTCATGTACACCAATCCTGACCTACAACAGTACGAGTCGGTTCACTTTTGAATGTACCATCCTCTTGGTCTTTAAGAGTTAAGAAAGCTTGAATATTTTATGCCAAGCCGTATGAACATCTCCTTGACAGCGGTTCAATCTAGTGAAGTGCTTATCTTCTGTCAATTGTTTCCCTTGAGATGTTTGCGTTTTGCAACAATTGCATCACGCATTGCTTGTGTGGGTGAAGTTTTTATATTTCATTAAAGGTTATTAAAGGCGTTCGTTTAAGAAATGCTCAGCAAAATTATAAAATAAGGTGGTGTTTTCACTTTAGTCAAAAATCAATCGCAAGATTGCTCTCTGTTTTCCAGAGGCAAGACTTCTAAAACCATTCAAAAGCAGGTACTCCGTTTTACTTGCTATTCTTTCATCATAATTATATAGGGCATCTTTTTTTGTTGAGATATCAGCGTAAAAGAAGGAAAGTGGAACATCCAGTATTTCGGCAATTTCTTGCAAAAGTCCTGCTCCAACGGGTTTTATTCCTTTCTCATATTTTTTTATTTGTTGGAAAGTTACGCCTAAATGGTCGCCCAATTGTTTTTGAGAAAGCCCTACGATATTTCTTCTGAAGCGAATTTTTTTGCCTACAGCAATGTCATTAAAATGTCGATTTTTAGCTTGCACTTTAGTCCCCCTCTGGGTGCGAGCGCCCTCGCATTAGTATTCCGGGGTCTGGAAGTGCTGAACTCAAACAGCTTCTTGCTTTTAGTGCTTAGAGCACTTGGACATAACAAGAACCCCCGGAACTCCGGGACACCCGCAAAGCGGATTCATTTTTAATGTTTGAGTTTTTCGGGCTTCCAGACCCTATTGATCGTTGCGTATACGATCAAAAACACAAAATCATTCGTAGGGTATTTTCTTTGAATCGTCAACAAAAATTAAGAAAGTTTTGTTCATTGGTTTTTCTCAAATTACCATTCAACCATTGCAATGCTTCTCTCTGTTTTGATGAGATTTTGATCAATTTTCTGTTCATTCTTGTTGATTAAAGAAAGAGCGTTTTTAAATGCTTATTTGTAAGTTTTGGCACACCTTTCCAAATAAAAATATGGGCTAAAATGATAGATTTATTCATATCAATGCGTAGACTTTCCAAAAGCACATCTATGGCAATTAAATGCGTTACGCTGTGATTAAACTATTGCTTGTGCTTGGGGTTTATTTCTTTAATGGGGGTGTATCTTTCCATTTAGAAGCAAAAAATGTTTTTCCCTGTCATAAGAGGGAAGCAATATGTGGATAAAAACGTTTTAAAAAGAAAGTAGTATGCTTTTTATGGACCGTCTATCATGCGATAGGGGTAACATTGGGAGTTGGTAAATAGATGATGGTGCGAACTTCTTCTAGAACGGCTTTACTGGAATAAGCGAATATTAAAAATTCGTGAATGAAGAATATCTCTTAACGGAGAATTAATTGATAACAGGTGCTACAGAAAAAATTGAGTGAAAGCTGTTTATTTTTTATGCATTGCTTTTTCATTGTGCTGCAAAGGACGGGCTTCTGAGGCAAGCATAATGGGAACGCCGTCGCGAATAGGATAGGCGAGTTTTGCTTTGTGTGAAATTAATTCTTGTGTTTCTCGGTTTAAAGAAAGCGATTCCCCTGTGAGTGGGCAGACGAGCAATTCAAGCATTTTAGGGTCGGTAGTCATTTTTTTCATGTTTCAACATTTATTAGTTTAAATGGGTTTATTAGTTTAAATGGTAAAGTGCCCCTGTTTGTTTCATGAGGGAGCGTTCAGTTAAAGCCAGAAGAGTTTGGGCACGATTTCCAATATCTGGAGCTTCGAGTAGAGCTTGTTTTTCTTCTGGTGTAAAAGGGATGAGGGCTGAAAAAGCATTAACCAATAGAGGCGTGGGGGCTTGTATGATACTGTTCCAATTATATTCTATTTCATGTATGACGAGATATTGCTCAACAATGTTGAGGAGGTTTTCTCGATTAATGTTTTCTACCATATCAGGTTCTTGTAAGTCTTCTATGTTTGATCGGATGAGAGCAGTTCGATAAGGTTTTGCGTTCACCAACTCCTGTTCTAAGGTGAAGCGACAAACGCCTTGTAGTATAATGAAAAGCTGCCCATTTCCCGTTTCGTTGTAGTTTGTAATGCGCCCTATACAGCCTATTTTATAAAGTGGTGAGGTGAAGCGGTCTGTATTCGATGAAAGTGGTTGAATGATTCCGAGCAAACGATTGGATATCATAACATTTTCAACCATTTCGAGTGCTTCTGGTTCAAAAATGTTGAGCGACAAAAAACCACCTGGCAATAAGAGTGCACCTTCTACGGGAAAAAGGGCAATTTGCTTTGGTAGATCATTTTCACAATTGTAATGGATATTACCAGCTTTCATGAGTATTTTATAACCTTTGTTCGATGAAGTTTGGTATATAATAGCTGTAATTTATGACACTATTGAGAGACAAAAAATTGATAAAGAAGAAAAATCAACCTTTTGTGTGTTAAGACTATATTTATAAAATATCTGAAATTTTTACTCTTAAAGGATATAAAACTCCGTAGTTTGGGTTGGATCGCGCAAGGGAAAATGTTGCTTTGTGATCCTTTTAAGCGCACGTTAAGCGCACGAAATTTTGTATTTTTTCAAAACGTGTTTCTGTTTATGGCCTTTGCAATTTTTCTCCTTATTTTTTAAGCAAGGCCACTTACGATTTTCATAATGTTCAAAAGACCCTCATTATAAGTCTTTTAAAACAGTTTATGCAAGTTTAAAAATATAGAGTGTTCTCATCACTTTACTAATGACAGTATGACAAAGATAGGATATAGACTGAAATATGTCGGAAAGGGCGTTATCGTTTCTTTCATTCTTTTGCGGGAGAGTGCAGACTGCAAACTTTCGCACCTGCCGCCGAAGGGGAAAATAGCCCATAATCTCTCAGGCTCTAAGGACCGTAAAAGGAGCAAGGCAGATCTGGAAAGTCGGAAAGGTCCGCGCCGAAGGTGTAAGCGAAAACTCTTTTCGCGAGTCTCTCAGGTTTGTAACAGAAGGGTGCAGAGACGTCCATATTCTGTGGGCGTTAGCGCAGCTTTGGAGATATTATGGGTACATCACAAGAATTTGAAACATCTTCTTTAAAAATGCTTCCTTTACACGAATTGCATGAAAAGGCTGGAGCGAAGTTTGGTGCTTTTGCTGGTTGGAAAATGCCGTTGACCTATCCTCTTGGAGTCTTGAAGGAGCATCTTCATACGCGTGCACATGCAGGCCTTTTTGATATTTCTCATATGAAATTGATTACCGTTGAGGGTGCGCAAGCAGCAGAATATTTATCGTACGCTCTCCCTGTTGATGCAGCGTTGTTAAAGATTGGTCAATCACGGTATAATTATTTGCTTAATGAGCAGGCTGGTATCCTTGATGACCTTATCATTACTCGATTGGCAGAAAACCGTTTTATGCTGGTCGCCAATGCTGGAAATGCACAAGCCGATCTTGCGGAGCTTGAGAGGCGTGTTGTTGGTTTTGATTGCCAAGTCATTGCTCTTGAGAGGGTATTGCTTGCTCTCCAAGGTCCACAAGCGGCAGCTGTTATGGCTGATGCTGGGGTGCCTGGTAATGAACTGTTGTTTATGCAAGGATTTGAGCCACAACAAGATTGGTTTATAACGCGTTCTGGTTATACGGGAGAAGATGGTTTTGAAATTGCTCTTCCCATAGGGCAAGCCCATGCATTGGCTGAAAAATTGTTGAGAGATTTTCGTGTTGAATGGGTTGGTCTTGCGGCGCGTGATAGTCTTCGGCTAGAAGCAGGATTGTGTTTACATGGAAATGATATTACGCCCGATACTACACCTATTGATGCTGCATTGACATGGGCTGTTCCCAAAAATGTGCGAGAAAAAGCACAATTTTATGGAGCAAAGGCTTTTCTTGAAGCTCTTCAGAAAGGGCCTTCTCGTTGTCGTGTTGGATTAAAACCGCAAACCCGTCAGCCTATTCGTGCGGGTGCGGTACTTTTCGATGATGAGGGAAAGCAAATTGGCGTGGTGACGTCAGGTGGTTTTGGTCCTTCTTTTGATGGTCCTGTTGCGATGGGATATGTTCCTGTTGATTGGAAAGTGGAAGGAACGGAAGTCTTTACGGAGTTGCGTGGCAAAAAGATTGCACTGTCTGTCCATTCACTTCCTTTTGTTGAACAACGTTATTTTAAAGGATAATTTTTATGTCTAAAACTTATTTTACACAAGATCATGAATGGCTCAGTGTTGAAGGACAAGTGGTTACTGTTGGGATTACACATTATGCTCAAGAACAGTTAGGGGATTTGGTTTTTGTTGATTTGCCAAAGAAGGGGACGCAGCTTTCTAAGGGGGATTCTGCTGCTGTTGTAGAATCAGTGAAAGCGGCTTCAGATGTTTATGCTCCTCTTGATGGTGAAGTGGTTGAAATGAATGAGGCATTGGCAAATAATCCTGAACTGGTCAACCAAAAGGCTGAAAAAGAAGGTTGGCTCTGGAAAATGACATTGCAGGATGCAACGCAACTTGAAGGGTTGCTGGATGAGGCTGCTTATAAAGCACTGATTGGATGAGTGCTATGTTGGAGCGTCATTTTTTTTCTCGCCATATTGGACTTCGTTCTCATGAAACACAAAAAATGCTTGATGTTTTAGAGCTAGATTGTGTTGACACACTGGTTTCTCAAGCTGTTCCGCATTCTATCCATTTGGGGCGTTCGCTTAATCTCCCAAAGGCTGCAAGTGAAGGGCAAGCCTTGGAAGAATTATCCAAGATGATGGAACGTAACCATGTGCACAAAAGTTTTATTGGGCAGGGATATCATGGAACCTATGTGCCTCCCGTTATTTTGCGGAATCTTTTTGAAAATCCAGCTTGGTACACCGCTTATACACCCTATCAGGCAGAAATTAGCCAAGGTCGTTTGGAGCTTTTATTTTATTTTCAGACATTGGTGAGTGAACTCACTGGTTTGCCTGTTGCAGCTGCTTCACTTCTTGATGAAGCAACAGCTTTAGCTGAAGCCAACGCGCTGGCTGTGCGTTTTGCGCGTGAGAAAAAGACAAAAATTTCAGTTCAAAGTCTTTTGCATCCCCAGACATTAAGTGTTGCACAAACGCGTGCTGAAACACAAGGGATTCATATAAGCGAAAAGAGCGAAATTTGTTCTGATACAGCTGCGATTGTTTTGTCTTGGCCAGATACAAAAGGCTCTTTTAACGATTACACTGACGTCATTAAAGAGGCAAAGGCAAAAGGGGCTCTGGTGATCGTTGTTGCTGATCCTTTGGCACTTACCCTGATGGAACCACCAGCGCAATGGGGGGCTGATATTGTTGTAGGTTCCATGCAACGTTATGGCGTTCCTATGGGATTTGGTGGTCCCCATGCTGGTTATCTCGCGGTAAGCGAAGCTTTAACCCGCCTCATTCCAGGACGTATTGTAGGTCAATCCGTTGACACAAAAGGACGCGTTGGTTTTCGTTTGGCATTGCAGACACGTGAGCAACATATCCGGCGTGATAAAGCTACGTCGAATATTTGTACAGCACAGGCTTTGTTGGCAAATATGGCAACGGCTTATGCCGTTTGGCATGGACCGCAAGGCTTGCAGGAAATTGCTCAGCGAATTCATCATTTAACGTGTCGCTTTGTTGCTGGTTTAGAGGCAGCGGGTATTCTTTGTGAAGGAGAAGCTTTTTTTGATTGTGTAAGCATTGTTGTTAAGGGAAAATCTCGAGAGATTGCGCGTCAAGCGAAAGCAGGTGGGCGTCTTGTTCGTGTTCTCGATGATGATCGAGTTGTGATCAATTTTGATGAATTATCAACACAAGAAGATGCTTATGCTTTAGCGCAGCTTTTTGGTGCACAATTAGTTGATCAAGTTTCTCCAAGGCTTATGGGGAAAAGGCGTGATACTGCTTTTCTTTCACAGCCGTTTTTTCATGCAGTTCATTCAGAGACGGATATGATGCGCTTTTTGCGTCATTTGGCCGACAAAGATTTAGCATTAGATCGGGCAATGATTCCGCTTGGTTCTTGTACGATGAAACTTAATGCAGCAGCTGAGTTAATGCCTGTGAGTTGGCCTACGGTAGCTAATATACACCCCTTCACACCTAAAGAGGATGTGGTAGGGTATTTGGAAATGATTAACCAATTAAATGCGTGGTTGTGTGAAATCACAGGGTTTTCGCAAGTTTCTTTCCAGCCAAATTCTGGTGCACAAGGTGAATATGCGGGGCTTTTAGCGATCCGCCGATATCACCAATCACGGGGAGACCATCAACGCACACTTTGTCTCATTCCTGCTTCTGCTCACGGTACCAATCCAGCTTCAGCTCATATGGCGGGTATGGAAGTCATTGTGGTGAAATGCTTAAGTGATGGTGATGTTGATGTTGATGATCTCAAAATGAAGGCACAATTGCATAAGGATAAATTGGCAGCTCTCATGATCACCTATCCTTCAACTCATGGCGTTTATGAAGAAAACATTAAAGAGATTTGCTCTATTATCCACGAAAATGGTGGGCAAGTTTATTTTGATGGTGCTAATCTCAATGCGCTTGTTGGGCTTGCTCGTCCAGCAGATATTGGGGCGGATGTTTGTCATATGAATCTTCACAAAACATTCGCCATTCCCCATGGTGGTGGTGGTCCTGGTATGGGGCCAATTGGTGTGGCAACACATTTGAAGCCCTTTTTACCAGGTCATGAAGAAGATGGGTCAACACATGCGGTTTCAGCAGCTCCTTATGGAAGTGCATCTATTCTTGTTATTACGTGGATGTATATTCGGATGATGGGCGCCGATGGCTTGAAATATGCAACACAAACAGCAATTTTGAATGCCAATTATATCGCTGCGCGTCTTTCAAAAGCTTATTCCATTCTTTATCGGGGCAAGTATGGGCGTGTTGCACATGAATGTATTGTGGATACTCGCGTGCTGAAAGAGCAGTATGGGGTGAGTGTTGATGATATTGCAAAACGTTTGATCGATTACGGGTTTCATGCGCCGACGATGTCGTTTCCTGTTGCTGGAACTTTGATGATTGAACCAACGGAATCAGAACCAAAAGCAGAAATTGATCGTTTTTGTGATGCTTTGCTTTCTATTGCTGAAGAAGCTCAGAAAGTCGGTAGCGGTGTTTGGCCTAAAGAAGATAATCCTTTGGTAAATGCACCACATACATTGGTGGATACTTTAGATGATGCTTGGATGCGACCTTATTCACGACAAGAGGCGGCTTTTCCCAATCCTCATCTTGATCCAGCAAATAAATATTGGCCTCCTGTTTCGCGTATTGATAATGTTTCGGGAGATAGAATGCTTATTTGTTCTTGCCCACCATTGGGGAATACGTATTAAATTTATTTACATGAAGGAAAAAGCCTACACGTTTTGTGTGGGCTTTTGCCTTGTCCATATGATTAGTAATCCATATGATTAGTAATAATGAGTGATATTGCTTTCTTCTAGTTCGTATTGTTTTTCTGGTGTACCGAAAGCCATTGATGATTTTTATCACTTTGTTTCTTTAGAGAGTTTTAGATGTAAATGCGTTTATAGCGCTTCCCTAGAGATGTCAGAATTTCGTTAGGAATGGTGTTGGCATCTGTCGATACTTTTTCAAGTGTTTGATGGGGGCCAATAAGTTCCACCCAATCGCCTCTTTGAGGTTTTTTATCAAGATCGGTAGCATCCACGATAGTGGAATCCATAGAAATGCGTCCAACAATAGGAAGTTTTTGCCCATTGAAATAAACTGCACTCTTATTCGAAAGAATACGTGGCCAACCATCTGCATAGCCGATAGAAATGGTTGCAAGAGTGCTCGGTCTGCGGGTAATGAAGCTTCCTCCATAACCAATAGGTACTCCTGCGTCAATAAAGCGGCTTTGTAAAACTTGGGCTTCAAGTTTTAAAACAGGTTTAAGAGGTGTTGGGTATTTTCCGTGAGGGTCGACACCGTAAAGTGCAATGCCTGGGCGAACAAGGTCAAAATAGAAATCGTTTCCAAGAAAAATGCCTCCAGAATTGGCAAATGAAACTTTACAGGTAGGCAATTGTGCAAGTATGGTTTTGAAAGTAGCCAATTGTGTATAATTGTATGAATCTGTAGCATTATCTCCATTTGCAAGGTGACTGAGAATATATTTTATTTCTGCTTTTTCAAAAATTGTAGGTTTTTTGATAAGTTTTTGTAATTCTTTTTTATCAAGTCCTAATCGGTTCATACTGGTATCGATTTGAACAATTGCGGGAAACTTTTTATCCTTTTTTTGACAAAGTGTTTGCCAGCTTTCAAGTGTATCCCAAGAGTTTAGAACAGGGATAATTCCTGCTTGAGCTATAAGCTCTTCTGTATTGTGTGGAAGTTCGTTAAGGAGAGCAAGTGTGACATTTTCTGGTAAAATATTTTTTAATTGGAGTGCTTCTTCGATTTGAGCTACAAAAAAAGTGCGGCAACCAGCTTGATAGAGTGCAGGGGCAATTTTGTCAGCACCTAACCCATAGGCATCCGCTTTTACAACCGCAGAACATTCAATGGGAGCAACACGTTTTGTTAAAGCTGTGTAATTTGCAACAATAGCACGCACATCGATGGTTGCTACAGCTGTATAAGGAAGTAATGCGTTTGCTTCATCATTAACGGATTTGTTCATTTTACAATCCTCTCTCGAGTCAGTGAGACACGAAGTTCCCTTTGGTGATTTCATATAGGTTTCTATGATATATGGAAAGGATGTGTGTATGGTCGGTTATTGTTAACATTATTAACAATTTATATTGGATTATGTGTCATGAAAGCAATCTTTTGAGGTAAAATGCTTTACTCTAGATACAATGAGGAAAGTTGTTTTCTAGAGGAGGTTAAATGTCTGTTAAATAAAGGTTTATGTTTTAAGAGAAATATTGGCAGATGATTGCACAAGCATTATATCATTTTGGGAATCTTGAGTCCATGTTCAAGAAAGAGATAAGGAAGAGTTTTATGAATACGTCTGCCACAAAGGATCAGTTGAACATTAGCAACGTTGCATCAAACTTTCCAATTCCTGAAAATGTATTCGCGCTTACCGTCCAAGAAGTTTATCATTATACAGACCGTTTGTTTAAATTTCGTCTGAATCGTCCAGAAAGTTTTCGTTTTCGTTCCGGTGAATTTGTTATGATTGGTTTGCCAAACGCAGAAAAGCCAATTTATCGTGCTTATTCGATAGCAAGTCCATTTTGGGATGAACAGCTTGAGTTTTTTTCGATCAAAGTTCCGGGAGGGCCATTAACCGAACATCTCCAAAAAATTAAAATTGGTGATACTGTTCTCATGCGTAAGAAATCTACTGGAACATTGGTTCTTGATGCTCTTATTCCTGGAAAACGTCTTTATCTGCTTTCAACAGGGACGGGAGTTGCTCCCTTTGCAAGCCTTATTCGTGATCCTGAAACTTATGAAAAATTTTCAGAAGTGGTTCTTATTCAAACAACCCGTGAGCGAGATGAGCTTGCTTACGCAAAAGATCTTATTGTTTCTTTACAACAAGATCCGTTGATTAGTGAATATATACAACAGTTGAAATTTTATCCTATGACCACTCGTGAACCTTCCGAACATATGGGTCGCATTACGACGGTTATGGAAAGTGGCACTTTTTTTGAAACGACAGGTTTGCCAAGAATTCATCCTGATGAAGATCGTGTGATGATTTGTGGTTCGATGGCAATGCTGAAAGATTGTGCAAGGATGTGTGAATCCTTTGGTCTTGTTGAAGGTGCAAATAATGCACCAGCGACTTATGTTGTGGAACGTGCTTTTGTCGGATAAGAGGGGAGCTGTGCTGCTATATGTGCTAATGCGCTGATTGCATCCCAATCATTTGCTGTAATAAGCTGTTTGGGAGCTATCCAAGAACCGCCAACGCAGAAGACGTTAGAAAGTTGGAGCCATTGAGCTGCATTTTTTTGTGTAATGCCGCCTGTTGGGCAAAATCTGATTTCAGAGAAAGGGGCTGCTAAGGCTTGGATAAAATCCATGCCTCCCCCCGCTTCAGCAGGGAAAAATTTAAAATATGAATAGCCTTTATTCCATGCTTGCATTAATTCACTTGGTGTTATTGCACCGGGGAGAAGGGGGATTTCACTGTTTTTTGCACAATCGATCAATTCGTCTGATAATCCAGGGCTTACGATAAATTTTGCTCCTGCGCGTTCGGCTTGTTCATAATGTATAGTGTTGAGAATTGTTCCTGCTCCAACAATTGCTTGCGGCACTTCTTGTGTAATTGCGTTTATTGCATCGTATGCATTGGATGTTCGCAATGTGATCTCCATTCTTTTCAATCCACCTTTAACAAGAGCGCGTGCTAAGGGTACAGCAATTTGAAGATCGTCAATGTGCAAAACAGGTATGACAGTTTGTGCTTGGAGAAGTGTTAAAAGGTGATTTATTTTTTGGCACATGGTTTTTTTCTCTAGGAGTGTGTTGTTAGTATAGTGTGATTAAGCACAATATGTTAAAGAGTAGATGAATAGATCTTGAAATTGAATGAAACGCGCGTTATGGCGAGACTTATGGAAAAGAATTTTAAAGTTGCTGCACTTTATTGCTTCGCTGATTTGAAGCATTATTGTCAATTACAGAAACCTTTGCTAGATTTATGTCAAGCAAAGGGTATCAAAGGGACACTGCTTTTAGCACAAGAAGGAATCAATGGAACTGTTGCAGGATCTTGTGCTGCGATTGAAGCGTTGGTCAGTTTTATTATAGCTGAGCCCGCATTCCAAACGCCGGAGATTAAATATTCATGGGCATCAAAAATGCCTTTTCATCGCATGAAAGTGCGGTTGAAAAAAGAGATTGTCACAATGGGGGTTGAAGGCGTTAATCCGTTAAAGGCTGTTGGTACTTATGTCGATCCTGAAGATTGGAATGCCCTTATTCAAGATGAAGAGACAATCCTCATTGATACGCGTAATGATTATGAATATGCGCTCGGAAGTTTTCAAGGAGCGATTGATCCGCGTATTAAGACATTTCGGGAATTTCCTGAGTGGGTGCTCAAGCACGAAGCTGATTTAAAGAAGAAAAAGAAAATTGCCATGTTCTGTACAGGTGGGATTCGTTGCGAAAAATCAACAGCTTATGTGCGTGATCTTGGTTATGATCAGGTTTACCATTTAAAAGGTGGGATTCTGAAATATTTGGAAAAAATTCCAAAGGAAAAAAGTTTGTGGTGGGGCGAGTGTTTTGTTTTTGATGAGCGTGTTTCTGTTAAACATGGTCTTGAGGAATGCGGGCGCGAATTATGTCATGCATGTCGTTCTCCTCTTAATGCTGAAAGCAAATTATCGGTTCATTATGAGGAGGGTGTTTCGTGTGATGCTTGTTATAATACGAAAAGTGACGCTGATAGGCAGCGTTTTCGCGAACGTCATAAGCAGTTTCAATTAACAAAATTGCGTGCGATTGATTCTCATCAAGAGTCTTAAAGGCATTGTATTTTAGGGCTTAAAACTTTAGTTTTTTTCTTGTTAAGAGAGAAAAGTTTTCGGAGGCGGTGGGAAAGTATTTTATAAAGCTGATTTTTGCTTGGTTTTTTGTTTTGTGTAAAAAATTAAGCAATTTATTTATAAATATATTAGCACTATGCGTTTTGAGCCGATATTCTTGATGTTATAATACTCAGTTATTTCAAATACTTTTAATTCTGAAACAGTAAAAACAGTGCTATGGTAGTCCAATGAGGGAGATAGCCTCAAGGCGAACGTGTGATTTGAAAAGCTGTTTTAAAATAGACTGAAACATACGATTAATGTGCTATTAATTTCATAACGTAAAGATTGTCATATTTCATAGATCTTGCGTTATACTTTCTAGGTGGTATTGGGGGAAACAAGGGCGCTCAAGTAAAGAGATTCTTTTAAAGCAAGATTGTGAATTAGTAACATAATGGTGTGGGGATTTCGTGAAGGTTACACCCCGTTAAAGCGGATAAGGTGACTTATTTGCATGAGGGCATTGTTGCTTTTTTACATCATCTTATCGTTAAAAATTAAAAAATGTTTAAAATAAAAAAAATGATTGAAATGAATAAGAATTCGTTTTATATGGAGTCTTGCCCAAAGTCGCACGTGCCTGTGGGTGTCCGCTGGTTCTCAAATGGTGAGATTAACCGGTACGGTACCTGGAACTAACCGCTCCAGTCACTCTTACGGCCAACCGAAAGAGTGAGGACATCTTGAAGCAACGACGGTGCGGGCCTTTCTGGTGTCTTCCAGCTGTCCAAATGCTGGGATAACTATAGAGGCACACCTCATTGCCTTCAGTGCGGAAGTGGTTTCTCAACTCCAATCAAAAAGGCAGATAAAGTAAAGCAACGCGGTTTGCGCGCTGTTTTTTCGCTGTATGCAATGCTAATTTCTGGTTATTTCAGTAATCAGAATGGGGATAGTCATTGTGTGTATTTTGTACTTTGGCTGTTGGCGGCTCTATGCTGTCTAGGCGTAGGGTAGGGATTTTTTTCCCTAGGAGAATTGATAGATGGCGACGCAACGTATTCGCGATTTTCTTGCAACACATTGTTTTGATGGTCCATGCTTGGTTGTTGACCTTGATGTTGTCCGTGAAAATTATTTAAATTTTGAAAAAGCTCTTCCACAGTCTCGTATTTTCTACGCGATAAAGGCAAATCCAGCTTCTGAGATTTTAAGTTTGCTTGCTTCTTTAGGCTCGTCTTTTGATGCGGCTTCTGTTGCAGAAATTGAAATGGCTTTAAAAGCGGGGGCGACGTGTGATCGTATTTCTTTTGGGAATACTATTAAAAAAGAGCGTGATATTGCGCATGCATACGCATTGGGTATTTCACTTTATGCGGTTGATTGTGTTGAAGAAGTAGAAAAAATTGCGCGTGCTGCTCCAGGAGCTCGTGTTTTTTGCCGCGTTCTTACCGATGGAAAAGGTGCAGAGTGGCCATTGTCACGCAAATTTGGCTGTGTTCCTGCTATGGCGGTTGATGTTTTACGTCGGGCACATCAATTAGGCTTGCAAGCGTATGGCGTTTCTTTTCATGTAGGGTCTCAGCAGACAGATCTTAGCGCATGGGATCGTGCTTTATCGGACGCGGCTACAGTTTTTAGGTATTTGGAGCAAGAGGGAATTTCATTGAAGTTGGTTAATATGGGGGGTGGTTTTCCAACGCGTTATTTGAAAGATGTTCCTACAGAACAAGCTTATGGTACGGCTGTTTTTGATTCATTAAAGAAATATTTTGGCAATCGTATTCCTGAGACCATTATCGAACCTGGGCGTGGGATGGTCGGTAATGCTGGCGTTATTCGTACAGAAGTTGTTCTGATATCTAAAAAAGCAGACAATGATAATGTCCGATGGGTTTATCTTGATGTTGGAAAATTTAATGGTCTTGCTGAAACTATGGATGAAGCAATTCGCTATCCTATTGAAACACCTCATGGTGATAAGGCAATGGAGCCTTGTATTTTAGCGGGTCCAACATGCGATTCAGCAGATGTTCTTTATGAAAAAACACCTTATATGTTACCTTTGTCTCTTACGATAGGGGATGAGTTGTTGATCCATGGTACTGGTGCTTACACGGCAACTTATGCATCTGTTGCCTTTAATGGTTTTGAGCCTTTGCGCTCCTACGTGATTTGAATTTTTCTTTATGATGAAGATAGAGTGGGGCGTGTGATAAAGATGAATATGATACATTTTCAAACCAAAGATGGCGCATTTTTTACACTTTCAGGTGAACAAAACATTGATAAACCACATCGCGAACGCTTACTTGATTTAGCTCTAGGGAAGGGGCGTAAGCGTAAGTCTTCAGAAACTTTGCGTCGTGGACAGTTGGCTGCGTGTGGACTCTCTTTTGTTGTCAAAAATGCGCTTGGAGAGCTTGTGGGCAGTGTACGTCTTTGGCATGTTCGATTTAACAAAGGGAAAAATGGAACACAGCAGGCTTTGCTTTTGGGGCCTCTGGCTGTTTCAGCGAAGTGTTCCGGTGTGGGAATAGGATCGTTTCTTATGCAGCATGCAATTGAAACGGCGAAAAAACAGGGTTACGGCGCTATCTTACTTGTCGGTGATACTGAGTTTTATCAGCGTTTTGGTTTTTCAAACAGCTTAACAGAAAATTTGGCGATGCCCGGTCCTTATGAAAAACATCGTTTTCAAGCGTTGGAATTGATACCAAAGTATCTTTCCGAATGTCATGGTGTTTTGGCCCCTAGCGGAGAGCGGGAAGGTTTGAGCCGTTTTCAGTGTCATAAAGTGGCTTAAAGCTCTCTTCTCTTCGTTCTTTTTTCAAAAATTGAAGGCTTTACACATCATCTTTGTTTGTGGTCAGGTGTTTTTATATGATATAAGGTTTTAGAATAGATTTATATCGTAGTATGGTTTCTCTTTTATCTTGAATTTATTTTCTGTAATAATTTTTGTTATCCACTGAGAGTACCAATAACTTTCTTAATTTTAAAACGATTTTGATAAAATTTATGATGGGTATTATCGGAAGTATAGCAAGTTTTGCATTTTGCAAGATTGCGTTTAGAGACAATGATTCAATGTAAAGTTTTGTTCTAACATGTTTAGGGGATACGGAACGTTTGAAAAGAAAAATACTCTTCGACTTTCATACAGTTAAGCTCAGTGGTTTGCAGGAGCATCGGTGAGAGGTGGTGTTTTTTTGAGAAAAACAGTCAGGGATGTCAAGACGCCAAAGATAATGGTTATTATAAGGAAAATATCGCTAAAAGCCATAACCATTGCTTGGACGCGTGCCATATTAAAAAGTTGGAAGAGAGCAAGAGTATGCGGATCAAAAGTTGTGGAGTTAAAGTACATAGTAAGGCTTGAAAGCATTTCGGTTGCTTGGTTATTTCCGTGTTGGACTGTTTCGGCTATTCGTTCATAATGCAGGTCTGTGCGTTTTGTTATAAGGGTGCTGATAATAGCAAGTCCCACGGCACCGCCAAGATTACGTGTAAGATTAAAAAGTCCAGAGGCATTTTGCATTCGGTCTGTTGGCAGTGATCCGAGTGCAATGTCATTAACAGGGACCATGCATAACATAATAGAAGCGCCACGGAAAACTTGAGGACAAAAGAGCTCCCAAAAATCCCAGTTGTCTGTGATAGAGCTAGCCATCCAAGTTCCTAATGCAAAGCCAAAAAGTCCTATCGCCATCATCAAACGTGCATCAATTCGTGCTGAAAGAAATCCGGCAAGGGGTGCAGTTAATAGCATGACGAATCCTGAAAGAAACAATGTTTCTCCAATCATGAGTGCATCATAATGACGGATTTGGCTCAAATAGACAGGATAAAGATATGTGAGTCCATAAAGACCGATTCCAAGCATAAAAGAAAAAACTGCTGCGGTTGAAAAATTGAAATTAGAAAAAGCTGAGAGATCAACGATGGGTTCTTTAGCAGTAAAAGCGCGCCAGAAGAATAAGCTTGCAGAAAAGATCATGATAACGAACAAAGTTAGAATGAGATCGTCATTTAACCAATCATGACGCGCACCTTCTTCTAGAATATACTCCAAAGTCCCCAGAAAAACAGCCATAGAAATGAGGCCTAGCCAGTCAAATTTAGCCATTAAAGAGGGATTAGCTTTATCAAAATCAATCAATTTCCAAGCGAGAATTGAGATAATAATCCCGCAGGGTACATTGATGAGAAAGAGCCAGTGCCATGATAAGATATGACAAAGATAGCCTCCCACTGTTGGACCAATAGTGGGCGCTAACGTTGCTACCAGTCCTACGATAGGCGTAACAATTGGGCGTTTGGAAGGAGGAAAAAGTATGTAAGAGGCGACAAAAACGCTGGGGATAATTCCTCCTCCAATAAAACCTTGGAGTGCTCGGTACACAATCATCTCTTCAATAGATGTTGCTGTTGCACAAAGGACAGAGGTAATCGTAAACCCTACAGCTGATATGCTAAAGAAAACGCGTGTTGAGAGCAATCTTCCTAAGAAGCCAGAAAGGGGCAACATGATGACTTCAGCGATGAGATAGGAAGTTTGAACCCATGAAATCTCTTCAGAGCTTGCTGAAAGACCAGCCTGAATTTCCGCTAAAGAGGAAGAAACGATTTGGATATCCAAAATAGCCATGAACATGCCAAAGGCCATAGCAATGAAAACTACGATTTTACGGATTTCTGTACGCTCTTGAGAATGTGTAGATTCTGGTATGGGAGATGTCATAGTAAGGTCATTTGCTTTTTGTTATAGGAGATTTTTATCCTGCGGCTTTGTACGAGTGTCAATCTCTACTGAAACACTCATTCCTGCTCGAATACGTCCGGTTTTTAATATTTTTTCTGGAATAGAGATACGTACAGGAATGCGTTGGACAATCTTGGTGAAATTGCCAGTGGCATTTTGTGGGGGCAAGAGAGAAAAAACAGATCCTGTTGCAGGGGCAATAGAAAGCACTGTACCTGTAAACGCGTCTTTTTTGAAGGCGTCAACAGCAATATAAGCAGTTTGTCCAGCATGAATATTTTGTAACTGTGTTTCTTTATAGTTCGCTTCAATATAAAGTGCATGTATGGGAACTAATGCCGCAAGACGTTGGCCATTCATAACAAAATCCCCCGCTTTTGCGGTTAAATTTCCAATAACGCCATCAAACGGAGCTCGGATAATGGTTGAATCAAGATCACGTTGTGCTTTTTCACGCGTGAGTTCTAAGCTCTTTGTTTGGCTTTCCGTTTCACTGCGTTGCGCTTGTAGAACTTGGATATTCGCACGTGCCGCAGCTATTTGTGCATCTGCACGGTGAACATTCGCAATGGCTTGTTCATAAGCTGATTTGGCATCATCAACATCGGATTGAGGGGCATAACGACTCGCTTTAAGTTCTGTGGTGCGTTTTAAAGTTAGTTGTGCATGGGTTGCTATGGCTGAAGCAGCAGCTTTTTGTGCTTGCGAATCATCTAAAGCACTGTGAGCAGCTGTAATTTGCGCATCAATACGGAGAAGAGTTTTTTGTTGTGTGTTGAGACGGGCTTCTGTCTGTTTCAAGGCTATTTGATAATCGCCATTATCTAAGTGAAATAAGACATCGTCTTTTTTTACTGTTTGGTTGGCTTTAATAAAAATCTCTTTGATATACCCACTTAATTTAGGCGCAATGGCGGTTATGTCTCCTTGCACATAAGCGTCATCTGTTGTGAGCATATAACGCCATTGTGTTATCCACTTATAACTAAACCAAAGTACAAAAAGTGCAAAGACGATAAGAAGAGCATTAATGACTTTCTTTTTTTTTATCTTATTAAAGGACTTATTTGTTGAAATCTTTGCTTCAGATCTGGACATGGATTCTATACTTTCAATTCAATGAATAAAATGACCTCATCGCTACACAAGAACAAGAAAGCGATATATGCAGCAGGGGAGTAAGAATTTTTTATGCAATGAGCAAATAATACTACATAATGCTAAACATATAAACTTGCAAGTGTAGGAATATTAGCCTGTTGCGCATACGCATTTTTTACAAATGCCTCGTATTTCTAGGGTGCTTCTGTGTGCTTGAAAGTCAACCGCTTGAACCATTTGTTTAAGGCTGGATACAATCGTTCTATCTTGTATTTCGTTTACTTTGCCACAGTTTTTGCAAATGATGAAAGTTGTGAGTTCGTGTTGACAATTTTCAGGATGTAGACAGACCATAAAAGCATTCACACTTTCAAGACGATGAATACATTTTAATTGGACAAGTTTTTCTAATGCACGATAAACTTGGAGAGGTGCACGAAATCCTTCTTCGCGTAAATGATCAAGAATCGCATAGGCACTTAGAGGTCCTTGTGCATTCTTTAAAGTGTTCAGAACCAATGTTTGGTTACGCGTAAGTTTAGATGACATTGACACCTTCCTTTTGCTCCACGGAAGAGCATAAAGTGTGTGAGATATTTGTGCAATGGTGAATATAGAATATGTGTTCTCTTTAGTAATGAAGTTTTTATATTTTTCAAATATTTTGCTGCATTTTTTGGTATATACACGTTATAACGGTGGTATTTATTTTTTAAAAATAGGCAAAAATGATATTGACTCTTTATGGGAAAGAGGTCTATATAGCGAGGAGTAACGAGGGCAGTTTCTGCTTGCGATGGTTGGTTTTGTCCTTGTATTTGAATTAAGATTTACCATATACGCAGCGATTG
>NZ_CADEAG010000009.1 GCF_902825155.1 Bartonella taylorii 8TBB | reverse complement strand
TGGCATCTTTGTCCAGATCTTGCATAAATTTTTCGCGGGAAAGCCCGATATTGGCAAAAGCATCTTCAATATGTTTACCCCCTGCCTGAATGCGCGCACTCATCGCATTAAAACCACGCGCTGCACTCTCAGGAACAATCCCAGCAGAAATCATTGCCGTACCAAAAGCCGCGGTTTCCCGTGCTGTCAACTTAAACATGGTTGCCGCACCGGTGGCGCGATTGGTAAAATCAGAAAACTTTAAGTTTTAAAACTTCCAAGATGAAGTCTTATTTTCTCAAAATTTTATAAGCTAATCTTGAAAGATCCTATCACAAAAGCAGCTTAGTTTTAAAAAAACTATTTCATCTCCTCGTCCTAGAGGACAAAGAAGAAATTAAGTAAAACATTTTTTAATCACAATATGAAATTAGCTTCCCGTGACAATTATAAACATGGAAATTGATATATGCCGAAACTAGTAGATTTACTAAACAAAATCCGTGGTTCATTTAAAAAGGAAGATAATGCTACACCAGAGGGAGAGACATTGGAGAGTATTATTGCACGTTTAGAGAGTGATATCACTGATGGTAGTTGGATCTACGTTAATGATGCAAGAACAGATCTCAGAATGATGCCTGCCCTAGTAGAGCAGGCAAATAGAAAGTATCCACCGATGAAACTTAAATTTTCTGCTACACCGAAGGATCTTGCCATATCAATAAAAAATGCGATCAATGATGGAATTCAATCTTCTAGATTTATAGCTAACATAAGGAATGACGGAGGAATCCATTTTGCAGTAATCGATCATAAAGTTATTAACAACAAGGCATCTTTGATACTTTTTGAATCTGCAACACTCAACCATACAGCACTGGGAATGTTTGCAGTCATGGCAAAAACAGCTTTTGAGAAATATCGATTACCTCATTGTTATTTTTCTATAGTAGAAATGGACATTCAACGAAGCTCCTACGAATGTGGAATTTTTAGTTTGGCTCTAGCTAAAAAGCTTTATCTCGAATCTGATAAATTAGAAAAAATACATAAAGATAATATTGACGGTGTCTTATATGAACCAGATACTCCTTTTTTATCTTATGATAAGTTAGATAAGTATCTTCCAGTTACTTTTTACAAACATACACAAAGTGTAAATCGTCTTAATAAGTATTTAAAATCAAATCCGGGAGCTGAAAATGAAATCATTAACAAGAAAGATCAAACTATTTTTGAAAGGTTTGATAATAACTCCACCGTAATAGGTGATAAAAAACTATCTGTTTCACCACATAAGAAAAGGATTTATGAATATAAATCACTGATGAGATAAATATACAAATCTTTGGTTAAATTAATGGCTTTATAATTGTGCGACAATCTCGCACTATTTTTGTTGTAAACTAAAAGTTTTTATAACTGAAGTTTATCAGTTTGCAACAACACACCATCTTTACTTACAATCTCTTCACATAGCCAAGATCCCTGTACCTCACATAAAAACCTTAAATCACGGAAAAGAAATATCGACTTGCTTAATTTTTATTACATAAGCATCAAAAGTAGCTTTACTTAAATAATATACAGGTTACTCTTGATACCAAGAGTAACATATCAGAATATATTAAAAAAAACATATGTTATATGTTAAAAGTTAGAATCAAAATTAGTTAATATCGCGAAGGGGGGGATTGTGTGTTTCAAACATAGATAAGATTGTTGAGGAATTAAGACAAAATAAATTTGCCCATATTTCTCCTGAAAAAATCAATATCAGAGCTCATGAAATAACTGACTTAGCCCAACTGAAGAGAAGCTGGGACTATTTACCAATTGATCCTTACATGAAAAAAGGTGACTCCTACAGGAGAAGATGCTTTGGAAAATTTATAGTCGATATAGCCAACAAAACAATAGATTTTGTAGAAGATAATTGTTTTTTTCAGAGCTCTGAAATAAACAATTATGCAGGTGGGATTGAAAGAAAATTATCAAAAATATCAGACGCAATATCATCAAATATTATATTGCACAAAATCATTAAAAACACGCTCAATGCTTTTTTGATATATAAAAATAAAGAAAGCAAAGTGTAGGATGTTTTTGTACATCAATTCCGCATTGAATCAAAAAAAGGAATACAAGGAAATCCTACACCTGAAGGCATTCATAAAGATGGTCATACATTCATCAGTATGCACATGATTGGCAGACACAATATCAGAGGTGGCACATCCTATATCTATGATGAAAACAGAAAAAAAATAAAAGAGATCGTTTTGAAAGGAAACTTAGAGAGCATACTGCTGGATGATATGGAAATGTACCATTCAGCCTCTGCAATTTCGTCAATAAATGATGAAAAAGGTTTCAGGGATTTAATGGTTATCGATTATAGAGAAAGAATCCAATGAAAATTGCGATAACCGATAGAATAACTGAAATAAGTGAATTTGAAAAACCACTGACTGACTTGGGTGCTGAGTTTTATTTTTTCAATACTTTAAATGAAGAAGACTTTCCTACTGAAATTCTGGAAGATATTGATGCTCTCTTGATCTGGCATGCAAAAATAACAGAGAAAACAGCCAAGAAATTGCGTAAATGTAAAATAGCTGTACGCTTTGGTATCGGTTATGACCAAGTAGATTATAAAGCACTTAGAAGGCATGGCGTTGAATTTGCTAATAACCCTTCTTATTGTATAGATGAAGTGGCTGACACTGCCTTAACCATGATTTTGGAGGGTTGCAGGCAAGTCTCTAGACATAATGATTTAGCAAAAAAATATGATAAAACATGGCAAGAAAACAATTTTAAAACATTCCGTTTAAAACATAAAACCATTGGATTGATTGGGCTAGGTAAAATAGGAAAAGCAACACTAGAACGGTTAAGTCCTTTTGGATGCAAGGTAATTGTCTATGATCCATACATTGATGAAGGTCTTGCTAAATCACTCAACTTCAAACTTCTCGAAGATATTGATTATCTTCTGGAAGAATCTGATGTGGTATCATTACACTGCCCTCTTACAAAAAAAACAACGGGAATGATTAATTCAGCATTCCTCAAAAAGATGAAGAAAAACGGTATCTTAGTGAACACAGCAAGGGGTAAAATCCTGAGTGATTTTGATTGTTTAGAAAAGCATCTAAGGGAGAATCCTGAGTTTCACGTCCTCCTTGATGTTCTCCCTATGGAGCCACCAAGGAGTCACCCTCTTATTAAAGCTTGGCGAGACAATGCTAACTGGTTGTCGTCAAGGTTGGTTATTAACCCACACAATGCATATTTTTCAGAAAGCTCACATATCGATATGAGAAAAGATATTGTTTCCACAGTGATATCTTGCCTATACAAAAAGAAAATGAAAAATTTGGTGGTTTCCTATGATAAATGACATTTACTGTGTTGGACGCAATTATGTTGAACATGTTCATGAACTAGGCAATGTTGTTGAAGATGAACCGGTTATCTTTAGCAAACCGAATAGTTCACTCGTTTTAGGAAATGAAATTTATCTCCCTAGTTTTTCCAAAGAAATCCATTTTGAAACTGAAATTGTGCTCAAAATCTCAAAGGACGCTTTCATGGTCACGGAGGCGGAAGCAAAAGAATGCTATGATGCCATAGCAATAGGTCTTGATCTCACAGCGCGGGATTTGCAAACAAAACTGAAAGAAAAAAAGCTGCCCTGGCTTTTATCTAAAGGATTTAAAGGAGCGGCATACGTCTCTGACTTCATAAACAAGGAAAAAATAAACAACCCAATAAGCTTTACAATGAAGTTGAATGGCAAAACGAGGCAACTTGGTAATACGAAAAATATGATCTTTAGCTTTGAGAAAATAATATCATTCTTAAGTCACTACATTCAGCTAAGACGTGATGATATCATATATACAGGCACTCCACAGGGAGTAGGGAAACTTTCTAAGTTTGATAAAATAGAATTATATCTCGAAGATAAATTAGTTTCAGAATTAGAAGTAAAATGAATCACCAAATACTCACCTTTTTTATAGTTTCATTTTTTTTAGTCATCTCACCTGGGCCGAATATGGCCCTTATCATCGATAAGGCAACAAGACTGGGAAAAAAGAACGCATTTGCGAACGTTTTAGGGCTATGTACAGCAACATATGTGCATGGGGCATTTTCCATATTAGGTGTATCAGCACTCATTCTCAACAACAAAACGCTGTTTTTTTTAGTAAAACTCATGGGTGGCAGCTATTTATTATACATGGGCTTTAAATCGATTAAATTTGGAATAAACAGCTTAAATTCAAAAGAAAAAATATCAAAGAATGAAAAACATTCTGTAGGTAAAACAAAGTTTTTCACCAGCTATATGGACGGTTTTCTGACACAAATACTAAACCCCAAAGTGTCAATATTTTATATAGCAGCCTTCCCAAAATTTTTGTCTTCTGGCGGTGGCATTAAAAAAGGCTTTGAACTTGTAACCATACATTCCTTCAACATATTTGCATGGTTTACTTTAATGACTATTTTTATATCATTTGCCAGCACCACTTTAAAAAAGAAACGTGTAAAAGGCTTAATTAATATAGCGACAGGAACAGTTTTATCTTTGTTTTCTTTTTTTATTTTCTTTGGATAATTTCCTCTTTCAATAATAAGTTGTACGATTAACAGAAAAATCTTCCTATATCTTGTCTGTCTATCATTCTTAATATCGATATTCTGTCTTCCACTAGAACATATATTATCACCAATTATTACTCGTTTTTTCTGTATAGTTGAACATGAGTTGATCTCATGTACTTTTGAACTTTAATAAATTAAAATGAAGTTTGAGACTTCGCTTTGCGGATGCTATTTTTTCCCCGCAGGTGACTAACAAATGCCGTAGTATAATTCTTTTACCATTTTTCTCCCCAAACTTTATGAAGGGGACTTTCAAGAATCTTTATATAGCATAATAATTTCATAACTAAAATTTTAAAGAGGTGCTATAATACCATAGGCTTTATATCCACCTTCCCTACCAGAAACTAAGTAATATCTAACTCAAAAAGTTGACAAAGTATAATCTGTAGCAATAATAGTTAATATTAGTATTTATAATTTTGTATGATATCGTTATTAATATTTTAATATTAATTTAATAACTTAAAGATAATAAACTTAAAATCCATATAGATATTAATATATTTTATAAAATGTCTTTTTATAAAATTAAAAATACTTTTCACAGAAAAGATAAATCCTATATAGTACATTTAAATAACTTTGGAGATATCTTTATGTTAAATGTACGAACTGTTTCAATTACGCTCACTTCTTCTCTGGTTAAAATATTAAGGCAATTTTCAAGTGCTATTTTTTTGATATTTTTAATACCATTTTTAACTGGCTGCGGATTTAATACGATCCCAACAAATGAAGAAAAAGCACATGCCGCATGGAGTGAAGTGCTAAACCAATATCAACGTCGTGCAGATCTCATTCCTAATCTCGTGGAAACTGTCAAGGCCTATGCTGCCCATGAACAAACTGTTTTCACGAATGTTATTGAAGCACGTGCTAAAGCAACGCAAGTAAATATCAATGCAGATATGTTGAGTAACCCAGAAATAATGAAGCAATATCTCAACAATCAAGCAAATTTATCAAGCGCACTTTCACGTCTTATGGCTGTTGTCGAAAACTATCCTGATCTTAAAGCAAATCAGAACTTTCTTGCTCTTCAATCACAATTAGAAGGAACTGAAAACCGTATTTCTGTTGCGCGCCGTGATTATATCGAAACAGTACGCGCCTACAATACAGCTCTCAAAACAATGCCAACCATGATTTGGGCAAAATTATGGTTTCGTGATGCTAAGCCTATGCCAACATTTACGATTGATACCAATAGCCAACAAACACCGAAGGTCAATTTTAATTAATGAAACCGTTTCGACATTCTATGCAACGTAGTGTTTTTCCATGCTTATGGGCTTTTTTGAGCGCTCTATATTTGGTCATTGCATTGGGAAGTGTTGCTTACTCGCAGACTAAGTTTCCTCCCTTAACTGGCTATATCAACGATGTAGCTCATTTGCTTGATAATGCAACAAAAAAGAATTTAACAGAAAAACTGGCTGTACTCGAAGAGCAAACAGGAGATCAAATTGTTATTGTAACTCTCCCCACCCTTTCAGGAAACAGTATAGAGGCATATAGCAATTCTCTTTTTCGTACATGGGGATTAGGTCAAAAACAGATCAATAATGGTGTGTTACTCGTCATTGCACCAAATGAACGCGAAGTACGTATTGAAGTGGGTTATGGTTTGGAAGGAGAACTAACAGACGCTATGTCCTCAGTCATCATTAATAACTTCGTTCTTCCCAATTTCCGTGAAGGAAATTATCAAAAAGGAATTGTCGAAGCCGTTCATGCAATTATAAAAGTTATTACAGAAAATGATTCTGATTTTTCTTTTCGAATCAAGGAGAAAGCTAGGGCTATTGAAGAAAAACGTAAACAAGCCGAACAAGAAGAAATGATAATCAATACAATTATGTTTTTAATCCTTTTTATAATGGTTGGTTTACCCATTTTTGCAATGATTTTTGGTAAAAAAGTAGGTCCACAAAAATATCTCTGGATGGGTATAATCTTCACACCTTGGTTTTTAAATTTAAATGCTGCGGGCAGACGCTCTGGTGGAATCTATGGTAGCCATTCAGGAGGCGGAGGATTTAGAGGTGGTGGTGGATCATCAGGTGGTGGCGGTGCAACAGGAAGGTGGTAAAAGGAGTGCATATTTTTAAGCATAGCGAATTTTCCCAAAATAAAATTCATTATTGTGTTATCTTAATTTTAATAAACAATTTCATATCTTACCCTTCTTACCCTGTAACTCTATTTACTGATTGTAACGCGAACTCAAATACCAATATAAATATTGCTCATGCCATTTGAATTAAAACATACTGATCGTAATCATTTACCACATCAGTTTAAAACAGTCCTCCGGAATCCACCAGTTGAATGGAAAATAAGTAATAACTTGGTCGAATATCCTGAAGCACTGCGTTATATGCAAGAGCGTGTAGAAAACATTCTTGCAAAAAATGCGCATGAACAAGTTTGGCTTCTTGAGCATCCTTCCCTTTATACAGCTGGTACAAGTGCAAACAAAAAAGATCTTTTAGCACCTCATTTGTTTCCTGTTTATGAAGCAGGCCGCGGTGGTGAATTTACATATCATGGTCCAGGTCAACGTATTGCTTATATTATGCTTGATCTTAAACGCCGAAAACAAGACATCCGTGCTTTTATTAGTGCTTTAGAAGAATGGATCATACAAATGCTTGCAAAATTCAATATTAAAGGTGAACGCCGCGAAGATCGCGTTGGTGTTTGGGTTAAACGTTCCGATTGCTCTTCTACACGAAGCGACTTCTCTTGCGAAGATAAAATCGCGGCTATTGGCATTCGTGTACGCAAATGGGTAAGCTTTCATGGTGTTTCTATCAATGTTAATCCAAATTTAGCGCACTATTCAGGGATTGTCCCCTGCGGAATCACAAATTACGGTGTAACCAGCTTTTTTGATTTAGGATTCCCTATAAAAATGCATGATATTGATATTGTTCTCAAACAAACATTTGAACAAATTTTTGGTCCAACAATTGATGTTTCCTAAGTGCATTGATTTTTAAATAAAAAACAGGCATAAATTTATTTTCTGAAGGTTTTATTTTGTGAGGTGGATAATCAAACGCTATGAGCGATAACAGCAAAGATCTTTTTAGTATTTTAAATAATGCACAGTCTCGGGTAAATACAAAAGAAAAAAATTTACAATTCCCTATGAAACCAGAAGCAATGGCTTCGAAAAAAAATACGAAAGATACGCAAGAAGATAGCTATAATGCTCTCTCTATTCGAGTGCTTGAGGGTTTAGAGCCTGTGCGTTTACGTCCTGGAATGTATATTGGTGGAACAGATAGTAAAGCACTTCATCATTTATTTGCCGAAATTATTGATAACGCCATGGATGAAGCTGTCGCTGGTTATGCAGATTTAATTGATGTATCGCTAGATAGAAACGGCTATTTAACGGTTACAGATAATGGACGTGGCATTCCTGTCGAAAACCATCCTCAAATGCCTGATAAATCTACTCTTGAAGTCATTATGACACAACTCCATTCAGGTGGAAAATTTGATGGAAAAGCTTATCAAACTGCTGGAGGGCTTCATGGAGTAGGAATTTCTGTTGTTAATGCTCTTTGCGATGATATGGAAGTCGAAGTAGCACGAGAACGAAAACTTTATCGACAACGCTTTTCACGCGGTATTCCTCAATCTGAATTGGAAGATTTGGGTGATGTTTATAATCGTCGTGGCACACGCGTTCGTTTTCATCCTGATAGTAAAATTTTTGGTGAAAAAGCAGCTTTTGATCCAGAAAAAATTTATAAGATGGCACGCTCCAAGGCTTATCTTTTTGGCGGCGTAAAAATTCGCTGGAATTGTGACCCTATCATACTCGAAGAAACAAAAAATATTCCTGAAAAAGCTGTTTTTCACTTCCCTGATGGCCTTAAAGACTATTTACTCTCATCTCTGAAAGATGAATATCGAGTAACGTCGGAAATTTTTTCTGGCAAAACAAAACAATGTAATGGCCATGGCTCCGTTGAATGGGCTATTGCTTGGCATGGTGGCGATGCCTGCGTGCAATCTTACTGCAATACTATCCCCACCGGAGAAGGGGGAACACACGAAATGGGATTGCGCCAAGCTCTTTTGCGCGGATTGAAATCTTACGCTGAGTTAATAGGCAACAAACGTGCTTCTATCATTACATCCGATGATGTTATGATTTCAACGGCTGCAATACTTTCAGTCTTCATCAGAAATCCTGAATTTGTTGGACAAACCAAAGATCGATTAGCAACAATCGAAGCACAACGTATCGTTGAAAATGCTATACGTGATCCTTTCGATCATTGGCTGACAAATTCTCCACAAGAATCCACAAAACTTCTCGATTGGGTTGTTGAACGTGCTGAAGAACGTGTTAGACGGCGTCAAGACAGAGAAATAAGTCGGAAAACTGCTGTACGTAAATTACGTCTTCCCGGTAAACTTGCAGATTGCAGCCAAAACTCTGCCGCTGGAGCTGAATTATTCATTGTTGAAGGTGATTCTGCTGGTGGTTCCGCTAAACAAGCGCGAGACAGAGCAAATCAAGCAATTTTACCTCTTCGTGGAAAAATCCTAAATGTAGCCAGTGCCGCACACGAGAAAATGAACTCAAGCCAAACAATTGGCGATCTTATACTTGCTCTTGGATGTGGAACGCGCACTAAGTATCGCGAAAAAGATCTCAGATATGAACGTATTATCATTATGACCGATGCGGATGTTGATGGTGCTCATATTGCCTCTCTTCTCATTACTTTCTTTTTTCAAGAGATGCCCGATCTTATTCGTCAAGGACATTTGTACCTTGCAGTGCCTCCTCTTTACAGAATATCACAAGGAGGAAAAGTCGCTTATGCACGTGATGATACCCATAAGGATGAATTACTAAAGACCGAATTTACTGGAAAAGCTAAAATCGAAATTGGTCGTTTCAAAGGACTTGGTGAAATGCGCGCTGAACAGCTTAAAGAAACGACTATGCATCCTCAAAAACGTACACTGCTACGTATTTCTATTGATACAATGGAAATGCAAGAAACTAAAAATACAGTAGAGAGTCTCATGGGAACAAAACCAGAAGCGCGGTTTCGTTTTATACAAGAAAATTCTACTTTTGCTTCTCATCTAGACATCTAATTTTCAAAAAAACTCTCTCTTAAACTACCGCTGCTGCGTCAATCACACGCAGTTGTGGATTAATCGTTCCATTCCAATAATTCAAGCTAAGATTACCAGCCAAATGGATTATTTCGCCAATATTTTCAAAAAGAAAATCACCAAGCGCTGTTCCTACAGCACGAAAAGCTATTCCTTGCAGTTTTTTTCCTTCAATATTAGAAATAACAAGGCGAAGATGTCCTTTTCCAACCTCACTTAGATGAACGAGCCGATGAGAAGGAAGAACAAAAACAGGTGTATTATTTCCTGAACCAAATGGACCTGCTTTTTCGATCATCTCAAAAAGCTCTTTATTAGCACCAGAGGCAGAAAGACAACCATCTATATTGAGAGACTTTTTAGCACGCAACTGCGAAACCATTAAAGAGACTTTTTCTTCTAGCCATTCTCTAAAAGTTTCAATTTTTGTCGATTGGATTGTGATCCCTGCTGCCATACTATGCCCCCCTCCCTTTTCTAATAAATTTAATGTGACAGCTTCACGAACAAGTGCCCCTAAATCTATACCGCTCATTGAGCGTCCCGATCCCACACCACTTCCATCTTCTTTCAAAGCAATTGCAAAAACAGGACAAAAAAAACGCTCTTTTAAGCGAGATGCGAGAATACCAATAATTCCCGGATGCCATTCTTGATGAGCAATGACAAGTGACCGTGGTGTTTCACTCTCTTGATAAAGAGAAGCAATATAAGTTTCTGCTTGCTCTAATTGAATGTTCTCCATTTCTTGACGTTCTTGATTAAGCTGATTCAATTGTTCTGCTATTCTCTCAGCCTCATCTTTATTATTACAGCTGAGCAAACGCGCTCCCAAAGCCTGATCTCCAATACGACCTCCTGCATTAATTCTAGGACCTAATAAAAAACCTAAATGAAAGCTATTAAGCGGCTCACCTATACGCGCAACCTTTGTTAAAGCTGCTATCCCAAGATTATGCATGGAACGAGCAACTTGAAGCCCTTTAACTACAAAAGCACGATTAACACCTTGTAATGGAACGACATCACATATAGTCGCCAACGCAACAAGATCGAGCATACTTAGAAGGTCAGGAAGCTTTCCTTTAAATTTTTTCTTCCGCAATAAATGATGAACCCATGCTAATGTAACAAAGACAACGCCAGCAGCGCATAAATGCCCCTGTCCAGAAAAATCATCAGGACGATTAGGATTGACAAGAGCAATAGCTTCTTGATGAACCTCTGACATTTGATGATGATCTAAAATTATAACATCAGCGCCTGCAAGCCTTGCTGCTTTTACTGCATCTGGACTATTTGCACCACAATCAACGGTAATAATTAAATGGGCACCTTCTTGCACGAGCATTCTCATTGCTTGTTCATTTGGGCCATATCCTTCAACGATACGATCAGGAATATAAATTTTTACTTCCATACCAAAATAACGGAAAAAGCGCGCTACCAGTGCTGATGAACAAGCACCATCAACGTCATAGTCACCAAAAACTGCAACCTTCTCTTGATTCAAAATAGCTTTAACAATACGCTCTGCTGCACATTGCATATCGTTAAAACTTTCTGGATCAGGCATTAACGTGCGCAACGTTGGATTGATAAAAGCAACAGCTTCAGATTCATCAACATCTCTTGCTGAAAGAACCCGCGCCAACTGATCTGGAAGACCAAATTTTTGAGAAATCGCACGAGCGTTATTGGCCCCTTGAATATCAAGAGCATCTAACCAAGCCTGACCACAAGCAGAAGATTTGACATTGAGAAAATAAAGAGACCGCTGCATTATTACTTATTTTATAATGAAGATGAATAAAATACAATCAGGACTTAAAGATAAAACTTTCTTTCTCAGCGTCTATTCTCATTTAAAAAGTGCATCAATACCTCTCAATGCGTAGTATTATAGTACCTCAATCATAAAGTACTGTTTTATAAGTTTTTATTTTCTCTTGACGTAAACCAAAAGACATTATATCAGAGCAAGTAGTACGCGTTAAATATTTCGCTATGATATCAATCTTCAACGCAAAGCAATAAAAATGCCCTTAAGTTTTAAAGGGATTTAATTAAAGGATACTTCTATGGCAACTTTTTCACAAAAGCCAACTGAAGTGGTGAAAAAATGGGTTATTATTGACGCAGAAAACCTTGTTTTAGGTCGTCTTGCCACATTCGTTGCTAATCGCTTACGTGGCAAACATAAAGCTACATTTACTCCACATGTCGATGATGGTGACAATGTTATTGTGATCAATGCAGATAAAATATCTCTTACCGGTAAAAAATATACAGATAAAAAATATTATTGGCATACCGGCTATATTGGTGGAATCAAAGAACGTACAGCGCGTCAGATTCTTGAAGGACGTTTTCCTGAACGCGTTATTGAAAAGGCTGTAGAACGTATGATTCCTCGTGGACCACTTGGCCGTCGCCAATTGAAGAATCTGCGTGTTTATGCTGGAATCCAACACCCGCATGTGGCACAACAGCCTGAAGCTCTTGACGTTGGTGCTCTAAACCGCAAAAACAAAAGGATTGCTTAATTATGGCTGAAATTAATTCTCTTTCTGAGCTTGGTGCAGTAACAAATATTGCAGAAACTCATGAAAATGTCGCTCCTATCCACGTGCAAAAGATTGATTCACAAGGACGTGCCTATGCAACAGGAAAACGTAAAGATGCTGTTGCTCGCGTATGGATCAAACCAGGCTCTGGAAAAATCATTATTAACAATAAGGAATTCGACAAATATTTTGCTCGTCCTGTTCTTAGAATGATTCTTCGTCAGCCAATTGTTGCAACGAACAGAGATACTCAGTTTGATATTGTTGCAACCGTTGCAGGCGGCGGTCTTTCCGGACAAGCTGGTGCAGTACGCCATGGCATTTCCAAAGCTTTAACCTATTATGAGCCAGAACTTCGCACGATTTTGAAAAAAGGTGGATTTCTCACCCGTGATAGTCGCGTTGTTGAACGTAAAAAATACGGTAAAGCAAAAGCGCGTCGTTCTTTCCAATTTTCAAAGCGCTAATTTCAATTTTCGCGCGACATATAGAGCCCCGTTTTCGATGGGGCTTTTTTCGCGAATAGCAGCAGCTGCTCATTCGCTTTTTCTACTATCATTTAACAAAGTTTCAGTCTAAAAAGTGCTTTACCATTGTAATAAAATGAGGAACGGAAATAGGTTTTGACATATATTCTTCACATCCACTTGCACGAATTCGCTCTTCATCCCCTTTCATAGCAAAGGCTGTTACGGCAACAACGGGGATAGATTTAAGTTCTTCATCTTCTTTTAATTGTTTAATGACATCAATCCCTGACACCTCTGGCAACTGAATATCCACAAGGATAAGAGAAGGCATTGATGAACGAGCCAAATCTAATGCCATCAAACCATTACGCGTTTCAACAGTTTCATAGCCACTCGCCTCTACAAGATCACGGAATAACTTCATATTCAGTTCGTTATCTTCCACGATCATAACTTTTTTTGACATCATTATAACTCCACTCTTTTAGAAATAAATCAAATAGAGAAATAGAAATTAATACACATCCTCTTATTTAAGATAAAATGATAAAAAAAATTGTAAACCGTAAAGAAATTAAATAGCTCCCTATAAAAGCAATTCTTCGCAACCATTTGTAATGCTTATCTTTATGCTTCTGCATTTTATAAGAATAGAATCCATAAACAACGTAAAATTGTAGTGTTACATATTTTTGGAATTGCTATACAACGTTTATGAATGTCTAAATCAGCCGGTACGTCTTTTCATTGTAGAAAAGATATCAGTTACGAAAATTAGCTCACATACGCATATCGCATAGGAAAACTATAAATAACTTTGATATATATAGATTGTTTTGCAGTAAGAAAAGTCATAGTTTTATATATTAAATTAGAGCGTTTAATATTGTGATATTTAGTTATCTCAGACGCTGAGATTATAGAAATGCACTGTTAAATGCAACATCAGTAACAACACTAGAAAGTATAGAATCAACTCTATAGCTATCAATTTATTTTATAATATCAGATTAGAATGTCATCTCTGTTTATTGAAAAAGAGATGATGTTAAGGTTTATTTGCTTTTTCAGCAGAAAATACAAAAATATAAAATATTATTAAATAAATTAAACTGATAAACTATAATAATAAAGAATTTTATAAAAAATGTTATAGACATCAATATAAAAAATAAATTTACTATTAATAATAACTTTTTTCTATTTTTGACTGTAGATTTTAGATTCATAGTACAAATTAATTAATAATATAATAGTAATAAATATAAGTATTGAATGCAAAATTTCTACAATAAAATTAATAAAATCTATCCACATCAATAATGCCCACCATAACAATTAAAAACTAAAATATACAAATATTTTTCAATATCATCTACATATAGCACCACTTGTCTGATATGAGGCTTTCATTATCCACTTTGTAGAGTTGAAAAAGTATAAATACTGTTTACGCTTATGAAAAATTGATAATTTAATATTTTATCAAATAATAATATTATTAAAATATGATACATTAATCACTGTTCTATCTTAATAAAATCAAATAAATTATTCACTCAAACCATTGAGAGTCTTCTCTTGATTAACAAAAACCATCAAGAAATATATTATTCATACTGTCATCAAACTCTGTTTTATTGCTATTGTCTCGCACACGCTGGTTAATCCTTTTAATTTTCAGATGATTATCTACGGCGTCTTCCCCTTTCAATGCTCAGAAAGTTTTTATGCTAACGTTGTTATTATGATTGCTACATGTTTGTTAGCCACAGCTCTTAGTGCTCTCTCGGGCAACTTTAGGGGCTTATTTAGTCAATCGGCTTATACTAAAATTTTTGCGTCATATTTATACTCATTTTTTAAGCCTCTGATTACCTGTCTTACGACATTGGCAAGTGGGAGAAGTGTTTACGCGTATTGGATAAGTTAATATAATTCGCGGCTTCTTAAATACATCAAAGTCTACAATTATTTTTAATCATTGGATGAAAAACAATTTTTATACGCAATATATTAATACAGTCTTCTCTCTATACCTTGAAATATCAGAAAAATTTCTAATGTAGGAACATTCTTCAAATCAAAAGAAAAATACCAATTAATCTTTTACTAAATGAGTTAAATGGCTATTTTATAAAAATAAACAATTTAATCATAAATTAAGGAGTGAACTTTAATAAACATTTTTAAAAACAATATATAACTTATTGAATGAATTTATTTTTATATAGAAATCTACTCTGCAAATTGATATAATTGCAAAAGCTTTTCAAAACAATGAATCTGAGAGAAGCCTTTTATATGTGATAGTAATTATCACTCTTTCTAACTTTTCCCCAACAATAATAGATTCTTTCCAAATGAATTTTAAAAACGATAATGCAATCCACCAGAAAAGCGAGTGCCAGAAAAACCAGCTTTAGTAAACTTATGCTGATCGTTTAAATCACCGTGAAGTATAATTTTAGAAGACAATTTCGACTTAACCCAAACCAGTTTTCAAAGAAGATCCAAAAGAACCTAACTGGAAAATGTCTTTCAAACGCACAAATTACTTTCCTCCAAAACGACTAACAAGATAAATTTTTGCCATAAAAGGAAAGAACACGATCCTCTTCATATCCCGCAAATATCTTAGTTAAACGCCCACCAGCAACGCATTATCATTGACAAAGTTTCCCCCATATCAATATCAAAAGCCTTATAAAACTGAAGATGTTGATGAATAAGCTCAATTTGTGGATCAAAAAAAGACCTTTACATTCTACCATCAATGCTTTAGTAGCAGACAATGAAACGTCTAGATATTTCCTTTTAATGTTGCCATCTTGCCTCATACAAAGGTGAGAATATTGCCTCTAAATAGACTATACGATAAAAGATCATCTACGATAAGGCACTCATCTTCCTGAAATAGAGAGTCATCAACAAAAATCTATCACTAAAATCAATCTTGCTGACAATAAGCATATATAGTAATAATTGAGTAATTTTTAGCCAATAATAACTAACAAAGATACCCGATACATTTTAGACTGGCAATCCTATCATTGCCAATTTGGAAGGAATGAACCTTATCCATTATGTTTTGGTTAAGAAAGTCATTGTTTTTTAACGCTTTCTTTTAGTACTTTTCATCCAATTATTTCTTTAAGGTTGCGCGTGACGATGATGGTCGTTTTTGTAAAACTTTTTTCGTTTGCTGACGTCTTTTTTCATTCTCAAAATGCGTTAGCAAAGCGCGTTCTTGTTTTGTTGCATTGGTCACCCCAAAGGTGTTATTATCCATAAACTGCTGATATCCTGCTATCATTAGATTGGCTAAAAATGAGTTACTTCGTGGGGCTTGTGCAAAATAAATCCCCTTTGAATCCTGCAACTTGTACCGATAACCTGCTTTGGTCATGCATTCATAAATTGACGCAAACTCATTCACAAGCGAATCCATATTTTCAGGAGAAGCATAAACTGGTTTCCAGCCACATTTTGATAGGGCTTGTTGGATTGTAGCTTTATCGACACCTGGGCGCTGCCAAAGCCGACGGAGGTGGTTGGTTAACACACCCAGCAGTGCTTAAGAGAGCTATGGCGCTTAATAATTTCAAGATTTTCTTCATTTTTCCCTCTCTCAATGAATTCCTTTACTCTCAAAAGGCTTGTAAGTCTATTAATATTTTCTATTCTCATTTTCCAAGATAGTTTAGAATTGAAATGGTGGATTGTGGATTAAAGAAACAACCCCGCCATTTCAAGCAAACACAAGAATGTGGGGATTGTTTACATCACAAGCAACAATACTTAAGGCTTGCATTTAGGTGCATTTTTATACTTTTTACAAAATGGGCTATTTGAGCGCTTTTCTACACTTAGCTGAGGAATGATAACACTCGGACAACAAATAGGTAGGTTTTCCTCTTTAAGAGTATAACACCACCCACACCTTCTCCATCATCTTTATAGTGGAATCCTAATTGAATCATACAAGCATGAATTGTTGTTTTTGCATTGATACTCTGCTTTCTGTTTTCTGGATCAACATCATAAGGAGTTGGCATGCCACATTCTAATAGCGCTTTTCCTATCTCAATAAAATCTGCTCCTGGCTTCTCCCATATACTCAGGTACCCTAGAGGAGGTTTGTCAATGTTACATCCAGAAATACTTAACAGAATAAAACCGATTAAATAATTTTAAGGTATATTTCATTTTTTCCTCCTTGAAGGGATTTGTACTTGATGAGATAAACCATAAAAGTATTCTGCACTTATAACCTCCATCTCTAAGGCAAATATCACTTATGGGATCTGTGAACATATGCCCTGCCTCTTTCAACATTGTTAGTACTACCCAGCAGGAGCTGTCCCGTAGGTAAAGCCATTACCGCCGATCAATCTGCTTACAAAATCATATCTATGCCCATCAAAGCCAACTGTGGTTTATTTTCCTCCACTCACATAAGCTAACATATCTGCCATAGACACAACATGAGAAGCGCGGGAATAAAAATTGACACTCGTATTGCCTGCTATATCGTGCACGCTTTGTTGTTTGAAAGAATTCACAGTGTTACACTGGAAAACCACAGCGACTATAGGGATAAAGTTCTAACCTTGGATTGCCATAGCGATATTGCTGATTTTGTGGTTTTTGTGCCGAATTGATTATTAGATCAAAGAAGTTATTTTCTAAAATCCTCTGGTATCCCCCAACCATAAGTTCTGATATAGTAGAGTTGGTTTGTGGAAATACGGTAAAATAAAGTGGCTCGTTTTTATCTATTGTCAGCACACTAAACCGTATAAGCAGCAACTTCATCCGGTAGGGCAAAAATTCTATTGAAGAGCAATACAAAGCTCTCCATTAAAACAGCTTATAAGTACTTTTCCTCCTTAACCTAAATAAATGATATCGAGGAAATAAGTTTGCATATGCATGAAAAAGCAAGAATGAAGAGATTTATTTGTTACAATCAATGCCAACTCTTAGAATTTTATTATTATATTCTTAATAATTAATTATAATTATATATATTATATTTATATTTGAACTCATTGAGAAATAAAACTTTATACATCATTGTAGATAGTAAAAGCTGCCTAATCCTGCACTTGTCACCATGTCTATCTAGACGACTTTATTTACGACGGTATCAATCAATAATCCTCACCCAGTTTTGTTACTGTCTCTACTCTATATGATTGAATAGCAGTTATTTATTGGCAAGGAAATCAGCATAGCTCCAACACCAAACGATGATTAGAAAACTATCCTTAATCACAGATAGGCGATTATCACGTGTCTTTTTCTCGAAAATCATCAGCTATTCTTTTTAGTTTAGCCCTTATTCATATTCTAATGAGCACTGCCTTTTTTCAAATTATAAAGTTTAAGTGCATAAAAACAAATAACAAGCAAAACAATCCAACTAATACCTATAATCAAAACTGGCCGCGTATCATCGAAAAACCATAATAAAATAAAAATAAAAACCATAAACAAAATAGAAAAAATTGGTCCTATGGGCCAAAATGGAATTGGAAACTTCAAACCACACTGTACTTCTTTAGACATTTTCAGCCGCATAAAAATTTGCGAAAGTAAAATCATCATCCAAACAAAAACCGTTGCAAATGTTGCCATTGCTGCAATGAGAAAAAATAACCCTTCATGGTAAAAATAATTAAGGACAACACCAAGAAGAAAAATGATAAAGATCAGTAGAATAACAAGAATTGGTATACCGTTTTTTGATAAATACTGAAACTCTTTTAAAGCATAACCTTCCTGCGATAACCCATGTATCATGCGACAAGCACCATACATTCCACTATTCATCGCTGAAATAGCCGCAGTAACAACAACAATATTCAGAATGTTTGCTGCGGATGAGATTCCAAGGTTTTCAAAAATTGAAACAAAAGGACTGTCCATAAGGCCAATTTCCTTCCAAGGATAAAGTGACATTAAAATAGCTAACGTCATGATATAAAATAGTAAAATACGAACGGGAGTAGAATTAATTGCCTTTGAAATGGTTTGAAGAGGATTTTGTACTTCCATCACTGCCATCCCTATAATTTCTATGCCACCAAAAGCAAAAACAACAACACTAAAACAAGCTAAAAAACCAAACCATCCATTGGGAAAAATACCACCATTTTCCCACAAATTGTGAATACCAACGGTGGAAGAATTTGTACTTGTATTCCAACCACACAAAATTATTGCTATCCCTAAAACGATCATCGCAATGATAGCAATAATTTTAATGGAAGATAGCCAGAACTCCAGTTCACCATATACCTCTACTGCTGCTAAATTAATCCCTGTAATGATCAGGGTAATGCTGAGTGCCCATATCCAAGGTGCAACATCAGGATACCAAAACCCCATATAAGTCGCAAAAGCTGTGATATCAGCTAAACCAACAAGAATCATCTCAAATACATATGTCCATCCCGTTAAAAAACCAGCTAACGGTGATATATAATTTGCAGCATAACGAGCAAAAGAACCGGACAGTGGATTATGAATCATCATTTCACCGAGAGCTCGCATAACCATAAAAATAGCTAAACCAGCAATACAATAAGCAATCAAAACACTTGGACCAGCAAGCTTAATAGCTTGTGCAGACCCGTAAAAAAGACCTGTTCCAATAGCAGAGCCAAGGGCTAAAAAAATAACTTGGCGCTTGCTCATACCTCGTTTCAGTTCATTTGTTACCATTTTTTCTTTCTTAACTGAAATATTAATAAAATCCATAATCACAACGCCAATTCTATGATAAATAAAACCTTATGTTTCTCTCCCAAATATATTTAAAAAAAGGCATTGTACAATGGCGCGTCAAACACTCCACCTTAGGCAATAAAAAATATTTTTATTACAAATTATTTAGCTATTTTTATGGACTACAATTTTGTATCATTTTATTAAAATCAAGTGGTAATAAAATTTTTTATAATTGTCATGTGATTCATTTTCATATCCTCTATTTGTCTGCAAAAAATAGAGAATTTAATGCAATATCAATCCCATGCTTTCTTTTCAGTTTATTGAAATAGAAGCTTAAAAATTCGTACCGCTATATTTGAAAACGAGTGCGTTAAAGTTTTTATTATTGCTTTAAATAAACTCTCTCTTACTTTTTTAGCTCATAACAATTACAAATTATACGCGATAGCGCATGAACTAACTTTTTAATATCAATTTAATAGCTTAATCAGTGATAAAGTGAATCTCGCCAATCTTCAAAAGCTTGAGAAAGTGCAGCCCCAGCCCATCTCTTAAGAACTCCAACCGCCTTAAACGCAAGTCTTCCAAGAAAAAGAATTATTGCGGTAAAAATAATCTTATCAACCTTTTTTCCGTTAATAGACCTGCCTCTTTCTCTAGCATTTTGCCCTGAACTACCAATAACAAATATCTTTTTCGTCTGAACAAGAGTATCTTTCTCTTGGGCAACTATGGCAATGAAAATACCCTCTTGAGATCTAGTTCTCCAAAGATTCGCATGAACCTCCACAATTTGCGAAAAACAAAAAATAGCTGTCATTAAAATGTATAATGTATGATTTTTAAACATGTTTTCCTCTTTGCTTTCGATTCAAAATACAAAAAGTAACTCTAAAATATCATAAAACATCGTAAAAACAAAAGAAACATACAACAAAACTCTTAATTTCACTGAATACGACACATATAAGCCATTTTTTATAAATGGTAAAATTATATAAGAATATGATCTATAATTTATAAATTTACGGAAGATAGTCCCAAAACGGCAGTCTAAAAATTCCCAAAAGTAGTTCTCCCAATATTCATTTTCATAAGCTTGGTTGATAATCGGATCATCATGAAACATAATATTAAGAAGATAATTGGACCCAAACACCCTATAGATACCAGCAAATAAATGACTACATATTTATTTAATTATTCAAATATATCATTACTTTCCTCAATTTTGTAGAAATAAGTTCAAGAATTAACTTTCCCTCCTTCCACATGGAATTCAAAATAAATATTATCTAAGTTCTAGTTGAGGAAAAATTGTTTCCGGTATAACGGATAATAAATATCCTTCACGCACAAGAATATATCCTTTATGAAGATCTGGAGCCATATAGCGATCTCCTTTAAGAGTACCAACATTTTTACGCAAATGCTCCATAACAAACTGTAAGAAGGAGCTTGTTTTTAAAGGCGCACGGTATTCAATTCCTTGTGCTGCAATAAGTGTTTCAATGCCGATAATATTAAAAAGGTTTTCACTCATTGCTAATAATCGGCGAGCGCCATGACAAGCCATGGAAACGTGATCTTCCTGATTTGCGGAAGTTGGTGTTGAATCAACAGAAGCAGGATGTGCCATTTGTTTATTTTCAGCCATTAAAGCAGCTGCAGTTACTTCAGCAATCATAAAGCCTGAATTAAGACCCGCATTTTGCGCTAAAAAAGCTGGAAGTCCATAAGAAACTGCTGGATCGACCATAAGAGCAATACGTCTTTGAGAAATAGAGCCTATTTCACATAAAGCAAGTGCAATCTGATCAGCAGCAAATGCTACAGGTTCAGCATGAAAATTTCCACCTGACACAACCTCCCCATTTCTTAAAATCAATGGATTATCTGTAACTGCATTCGCTTCAATAATGAGTGTTTTTGCTGCTGCGATAAGAATATCAAAACATGCTCCCATGACCTGTGGTTGGCAACGTATACAGTAAGGATCCTGTACACGATTATCACCACGTAAATGTGCAGCCCGAATTTCTGAATCCTCTAAAAGCTTTTTTAATGTTTGTGATACAGAAATCTGCCCATAATGGCCCCGTAAAATATGGATGTCAGGATGAAACGGTGCTGTTGACCCCATAATGGCATCTGTTGTCAGTGCCCCTGCAAGAAGTCCACCACACAATGCCCGATGACTATGAAAAAGACCGGCAAGAGCAAGTGCTGTTGATGTTTGAGTGCCATTGATAAGGGCTAGTCCTTCTTTTGCTTCTAAAATAATAGGAGACAATCCTGCTTTCTCTAAAGCTGCTGCTCCACTCATGCGAATGTTTTGAAAGAATGCTTCTCCCTCTCCCATCATAACAGCAGCCATATGAGCAAGCGGCGCAAGATCACCTGATGCACCAACAGATCCCTTTTCAGGGATGACAGGAATAACGCCTTTTGCAAGCATATTTTCTAGCAAATATATCAACTCTAAACGAACACCAGAAGCCCCTCGCCCTAAAGAAAGAAGCTTTAAGGTCATCATCAAACGCACAACATTTTCCGTTAAAGGTTCTCCCACACCACAACAATGTGATAAAATAAGATTTCTTTGTAAAATAGCTACATCGTTTGCCCCAATTTTAATCGAAGCCAATTTACCAAAACCAGTATTGATGCCATAAACTGGCTCACTTCCAGCAGCAATTTCAGCAATACGCTCTGCTCCTTTTTTGATAGCTAAATGCGTGTTACTGTGAAGTTTACTCACCTCACCATGGAAATAAATAGTTTCAAGTTCATTAAGCGTTACCTCACCCGGTTTTATTATAATAGTCATAATTTTCTTTCTTGTTTATTTAAAGTATAATACTTAGCACTATTGGACTTTTCTATAAAACAGAAAAGGTATGGCTGCTCTCTATAAGGCTTAAAATCGAATAAATAAATAAACTTTTCTTATTCTTTAATTTATAATGATCATTTGCCTTTTTTAGCGTCACTTTATAAGATTACACATTCCTTCACAGCTTGAAGTGAGATCCGCTTTTTGTTGCTTAAGGAGTCTTTTGTGTATTTTCTGTATCATTCCCCCTCAAGATAATAAAAAATATATTAAATTTATATTATTAAAATATCAATATAAAAAAATACTGTATTTATACATAATATAAATATTACTTTAAGTATAGTTAAATATAAGTTAAAATAAATAATCAACAATATATATTAATATGATAAAATAATTACCTATAATACGTATTGAAACAATCGTATCTTTTTTCTGTTTTAATGCTATTGGAATGTACTATGGTAGAGAATCTAAACCAATACGATAAGCTTTACATAAAATATGTGAATATTATTATGATACTTATAAAATAAGACAATAGTTAGTTTTGGAGATATAACGTGACGTTGCGAATTAGTCCTCTAAAATTTGATATTTTAAAGCTCATGCAATACGATATGACTTTCTTACTTAGCAGTCTAAAAAGCCCTTTATTATAGCAAAATCTGGTGCTTAAATACATAGAAAATTTTTAAGAGAGCATTAAAAACGTCTCGCAGCAAAGCAGCAAAATGGCAAGATATGGTAATGTTTAATTTTTTGTAGCTAAATAGCACTGTAAAACAGTATAGAGGTTATACTTTTTATAAGAACTCTATGCTTCTTGCATGGCTTTACAGTCAATGGTTATTTTTTAACTTCACTGCTCAAGACTGTTCGGGACCGTATTTATAAAACACCTTCATAATAGCACTTGGCAAGCTTTTTGTATACAAATTAGTTATTTTTTACCTGTGATACTGTTGCACAGTATCATATTGCTCTTGAATATGATAACCTTGTAAAAAAAGCCGTCTGTTATAGGTACTAACAAGCGGTTTTACTTCTTGCACGGTTAAAGAGAAGTGCTTAGCATACCGTTTCTATTATCAACTATTTCATGGACTCGCAGAAAGTATAGATTGATACTGCTTTACGAATAATTTTCATGAAACATTTTCTTAAGCAGATAATAAAAAACGTCTTCACTCTGTTTACAGAAAGAAGTGAAGACATTGGAAATACAGTTCTTAGATTTCAATCCATTAATGAAGTAAAAAGGAAAAATGGCTTTATATAATCAATTCTTCCATAGCGCACTGTTCTCTTTACCTCAATATTCAAAGTACTCAAAAAAAGGATTCTATAAACAGCAAGAAACTTTATTCTTCTAAAATCATTTGCTTATTCGGTATATAACTTAACCAGTACCCCCAATAACCATTTTAATAAAAATAGCTTTGTCTTTTCTAAGCAATACTACCATAACAATAATACGAGAAAGAACTGAAAAGTCTGGTGCACCCGACAGAATTCGAATCTGTGACCTCTGCCTTCGGAGGGCAGCGCTCTATCCAGCTGAGCTACGGGTGCTTAAAACTGAACAGTGGTCTTTTAACTGATCACGCTCTTAGCTTCAATGATGAATTATCATTCTTAAAAAAAATACTCGTTTATGGTTTATGTCACTATACAATCTTTTCATCCCATCTTGCTATGATACATAACTTACACAGATTACTTTTCGTGCATAATCCATTTCCTTACCAAAACGGTTTTTTATAGACAGCTTCAAAATTTTTCAAAAATACGCTAGAAAACTAAGTTGCAAATATCAGGATAATTCTTAATGACCACATTACCAAACCGCTTTCATTTCATTTCCGCTGAAACTAAAGAAGCCATAAAAGCTACTCATAAATTAATTTCTGTTTACGGTCATTCTTCTCTAGAAGAAGCTGACGTTGTTGTTGCAATCGGTGGCGATGGAACAATGTTACAAACAGTACGGGATGTTATGAACACCGGAAAACCTATTTACGGCATGAATCAAGGCTCTGTAGGATTCCTTATGAATGAATTCCATGAACAAAAATTGCCAAGCCGTATTGCTGCCGCACATAAAAAAGAAATTCATCCCCTACGCATGATTGCAGAAGCTGAATGTCAAGGAACTATTGAAGCACTCGCTATCAATGAAGTCTCCCTCTTTCGTCAATCTTATCAAGCAGCTAAAATTCGTATTAGTATTGATGATAACGTACGCATGGAACAATTAAGTTGCGATGGTATCCTTGTTGCCACACCAGCAGGATCTACGGCTTATAATTTATCAGCACAAGGACCTATTTTGCCCCTCATGGCCCCACTGATGGCACTCACTCCCGTTAGTCCTTTCCGTCCTCGGCGCTGGCATGGAGCATTACTTCCTAATACGGCAACAGTACGCTTGGATATGCTTGAACCTGACAAACGTCCCGTAAATGCTGCAGCCGATAATGTTGAGGTCAAATCTGTCCATTCAGTTATTATTTCAACAGCAACAGAAGTAACAGCCTCAATCCTTTTTGACTCTAATCATTCATGGGACGAGCGTATTTTATCAGAACAATTTCGCTATTAATTATTGTATTATGCTTTCTATACGTATATGGCTGTTATAGTTGACTTTTTTGTGAAAGCGCCTTAACCCTCTAAAATAGTGTAGAATACTTAATCTCACAAATAGTTTGGATAGCGAGATTAAAATCGCAGAGCAATTGATAAAAATGATGCCACCTTTAAATAGTTTCGATGATTTAGGTCTTTCCGCAAAGGTTATTAAAGCGGTAAAATCAGCGGGATATACAGTTCCAACGCCTATTCAGAGTGGGACGATTCCCCACGTGCTTCAAAGAAAAGACGTTCTAGGAATCGCTCAAACAGGAACGGGGAAAACAGCTTCTTTCGTTTTGCCTATGCTCACACTACTTGAAAAAGGCCGCGCGAGAGCGCGTATGCCCCGTACTCTTATATTAGAACCAACACGGGAACTTGCGGCTCAAGTTGAAGAAAATTTCGATAAATACGGAATAAATCATCGCCTAAATGTTGCACTTTTGATTGGTGGTGTTTCTTTTGATCACCAAGATCGTAAACTTGAACGAGGAGCTGATGTTCTTATAGCAACACCAGGCCGCCTTCTTGATCATTTTGAACGCGGTAAATTGCTCCTAATGGGTGTTGAAATTCTTGTTATTGATGAAGCTGATCGCATGTTGGATATGGGTTTTATTCCTGATATTGAACGTATCTGTAAACTAACCCCCTTTACGCGTCAAACTTTGTTCTTTTCCGCAACAATGGCGCCAGAAATTACCAAACTAACAAAACAGTTTTTACATTTTCCTGTATCTGTTGAAGTTACAAAAGCATCCTCAACAGCCACCACAATTACACAGAGACTTGTCAAATCTGGAAATAAGCCATGGGATAAAAGAGCTGTTTTGCGAGAACTTATCCACAATGAAGGCAATGAGCTTAAAAATGCTATTATTTTTTGCAATCGAAAGAGGGATATCTCTGAACTTTTTAGGTCTCTCGTCAGACATCATTTTAGTGTAGGCGCCCTTCATGGAGATATGGACCAATATTCGCGCACAAATACATTAGCCGATTTTAAAAATAATAAACTCACACTTCTTGTTGCTTCTGATGTTGCTGCCCGTGGACTCGATATCCCAGCTGTCAGCCATGTTTTCAACTATGATGTCCCTACACATGCTGAAGACTATATTCATCGAATTGGTCGTACAGGACGTGCAAATCGTAGTGGAAAAGCTTTTACGATCGTCACAAAAGATGACCAAAAATATATCAACGCCATTGAGGAAATGAGCAACGAAAAAATTGAATGGCTCAATGGAGATCTCTCTACTTTAACGACTGATGATCAAGAAGACCACATTGTTTTAAAGAAAAGATCTCCAAAACCGTCAAAAAGAACTACTCAAAAAGAGCGCGTTGTCCAAACTCAAAAATCCTTAAAAAACGATAAAGTAGATTACATTCAAGCCACAAATAATAAAGTAAAACCATCTGAGCAGCAGAACCCTAGAAAAAATAAGGATTTGTCTCCTCTTGGATTTGGCAATGATATCCCAGCATTTATGCTCATAAAAACCCGCACTTAAACTGGAAACTTACTCTCCTTGAAATGTCAATCTTTCTACTACTTTCTCACGCCCTAAGAGCTGCAAAAGCTTTCCCATTTCAGGTCCATGATCCATTCCAGTAAGCGCCTGACGTAATGGCATAAACAAAGCTTTTCCGCTGCGACCTGTTTTTTCTTTTAATGCCGTTGTCCAAACTTTCCAACTTTCATCATTTAATGCACCTTCAGGCAAGAAATTGAGTGATTGACGCACGAATGCACGATCTTCAAGCGCTACTGTATCAAAGCCCTTTTGTTCATCATGAATCATTTTCCACCAAAAGACAGCATCATTTACTTTGTCAATATTACCTCTCATCGCATTCCAAAAACACTCCGCCTTATCGCCATCAATAGAAAGATTTTTAAGTCGTGTTTTAACTTCCGCATAGGTTAACTCATGCACAAGATGACGATTTAAAGCAAAAAGATCGGTAGTATCAAATTTTGCAATTGATTTTGACGTATCTTGCAGATTAAAATGCTCTAAAAGCGCTGCTTGATTGGGATACGGATGTACATTTTGTGATGTCCCAATCAAAACAGCGAGGCATTGAACAGCGATAGATTCAAACCCTTCCGCCCGTAGAGAGCGAATAGAGAGATCGTTGTTCCGTTTTGAAAACCCTTTTCCTAAAACTGTAGACAATAAATTAATATGGCCAAAAACTGGCAATTCTGCATTGAGTGCTTTAAAAAGAGCAATCTGAGCGCCTGTATTTGTAATGTGATCGTCCCCACGAATAATATGAGTAATGGCCATATCTATATCATCAACGACGGAAGGCAATGTATAAAGGTAGCTTCCATCTTCACGAATTAAAACAGGATCTGAAAGAGAGGCTAAATCAATCGCCTGTTTTCCTTTTACCGCATCATTCCAGCAAATTTCTGTTCTCCTTGTTTGCAAAGGATCATTTGCAAAATTAGGGAGAAGAAAACGCCAATGAGGTTTCCGACCTTGCAATTCAAATGCTTTTTTATTTTCTGGTGTTAATTTCAATGCAGCGCGATCATAAATAGGGGGTAATTTGCGAGAAAGTTGGATTTTACGGCGCCGATCTAATTCTTCCGCGGTCTCATAACAGGGATAAAGAAGACCACGTTGTTTTAGAGTTTCCGCAACTTCATCATATCGACTAAACCGTTTAGATTGATAATAAATCTCATCTGGTTGAATACCAAGCCATTCAAGATCAACTGCAATAGCATCAATATATTCCTGTTTAGAGCGTTCAACATCTGTATCATCGTAACGCAAAATAAAAGCTCCCTTATGCGCTTGCGCATAAAGCCAGTTGAACAGGGCACTACGGGTATTGCCAATATGAATATAACCTGTTGGAGAGGGTGCAAAACGGACTTTTATCATAAAATAATGCTCAAATTTTATCACGAAACCGATTTACAATGGGATAACGACGATCACGTCCGAAGTTTTTATAACTGATTTTTACGCCGGGAGCAGATTGTCGTCTTTTGTATTCGGCACCATAAAGAAGATGTTCTATTTTCTCAACTGTTTCCCGTAAATATCCACGTTTAACAATATCACAGATACTCATGTCATTTTCTACAAGAAATTGCAAGATATCATCTAAAACAGGATAAGGCGGAAGAGTGTCTTCATCTTTTTGATTTTCCCGAAGCTCCGCAGAAGGTGCTTTTTCTATAATATTGGGTGGAATTACAATCCCTTCTGGCCCCAACAAATTTTGCAAGTGATTGTTATTACGCCACTTCGCTAATGCATAGACCTGCGTTTTATAAATGTCTTTAATAGGATTAAACCCTCCGTTCATATCACCATAGAGTGTTGCATATCCCACAGCCATTTCCGACTTATTACCTGTTGTTATCACCATTGAGCCAAATTTATTTGAAAGGGCCATCAAAATAGTACCGCGTATACGACTTTGAAGATTTTCTTCTGTCACATCAGATGGCAACCCTAAAAAAATAGGTGCCATTGTCTTCAAAAAAGCCTCAACAGGTTGTACAATTGGTACCACTTCATAGTGACATCCTAAAAAACGTGCACACTCTTTAGCATCTTTCAATGACTCTTGTGAGGTATAATGATAGGGCATCATTATGGTGCGAACCCTCTCAGCTCCAAGAGCATCCACTGCCATTGCCGCACAAAGAGCTGAATCAATTCCTCCTGAAAGACCAAGAATAACATCCTTAAAACGGTTTTTATTGACGTAATCTCTCAAACCCAAAACACAGGCTTGATAATCAGCCGCTAATCCATTAAGGAGATTCTCATTTGGGCCAGAAATACATTGCCACCCTGTCGTTTTTCTCTGCCAATGACTTAAAGCAATGTGGCTTTCAAAATGTTTCATTTGGAACACTATTTTGCCTTGCGCACTTAGTGCAAAAGATCCCCCATCAAAAACGAGCTCATCCTGCCCTCCAACAGGATTAGCATAAATAATCGGTATGCCAGATTGAAGCACCTGCGCACGAGCAATTTCTATACGCTTTAATGTTTTATCACGATAATAAGGAGAACCATTAAGAACGAGAATGATCTCAGCTCCTTTATTGCCAAGCTTTGCACACAAAGAAGAATCATTCCAAATATCTTCACAAATCACTATTCCTAGTTTTATCCCGTGATAGACAATCGGCTCAGGGTATGGACCGGGAAAAAATAGTCGTTTTTCGTCAAATTCAGCATAATTAGGTAAATCAAACTTAAAGCTTTCAGCAACTATCTGTCCTTCATCAAGAATCATGACACCATTGTAAATGTTATCATTACGCTTGAGAGGAAGGCCCATTATAATTCCTGGTCCCCCTACTGTTATCTTTGCTAATTCCTTAACAGCATCTTCACATGTTTTTATAAAAGCAGGCTTAAGAACGAGATCTTCCGGCGGATAAGCGCTTATAAAAAGCTCAGTGAATAAAACAAGATCTGCACCTTCTTCTTTAGCCGTTTGATGCGCCATAACAGCAAGAGAATAATTCCTTTCAATATCACCAACGACGGGATTTAATTGGGCAACAGCTACCCGAAAATCATTTTTCATAAGTCTTTATATCATTTCATCAGCTTGACAATTACAACTCTATTTTAATTATTGAAAACACTTCTTTTTCAAAAAACTCTTCTCCCATAAACACCTAAAATGAAATATGATCGAGCTTTTTATCTAACCATTTGCAGCAAGAGCTAATGAATCAGTATTACGATTTTTCTTAAGTAATTCTGCAACAAGAAAAGCTAATTCTAACGCTTGATCTGCATTTAATCGCGGATCACACTGGGTATGATAACGATTAGACAAATCTTCTACAGAAATAGCATGCGCCCCACCTGTGCATTCTGTTACATCACGACCTGTCATTTCAATATGAATGCCCCCTGGATAAGTTCCCTCTCCATAATGTACTGAAAAAAACTTCTCTACCTCCTTTAACACATAATCAAAGGGACGCGTTTTATAACCATTTACAGTAACCGTATTGCCATGCATTGGATCACACGACCATATAACTTTACGCTTCTCGCGCTCAACTGCTTGGATCAATTTAGGAAGATAATTCTCAACCTTATCATAACCAAAACGCGTAATGAGCGTCAATCGCCCCGCTTCGTTTTCAGGGTTTAAAATATCAATCAATCTCAAAAGCTCATAGGGCTCAATGGAAGGACCACACTTTAACCCAAGTGGATTTTTGATACCGCGGCAATATTCAACATGCGCATGATCAATCTGACGTGTACGATCACCAATCCATAACATATGACCAGACGTTGCATACCAATCTCCAGAAGTCGAATCAATTCGCGTCAAAGCCTCTTCATAGCCAAGCAAAAGCGCTTCATGACTGGTATAAAAAGATGTTTCACGTAATGAAGAATTTGTTTTGGACGTAATCCCTATGGAACGCATAAAATCTATCGCTTCCGAAATACGTTCTGCCAACAACTCATAACGCTCGCCCTGCGGGCTGTTAGAAACAAAACTCAACATCCATGCATGAACATTTTCTAAATCTGCATACCCCCCTTGTGAAAAAGCACGCAATAGATTCAATGTTGCTGCAGATTGGCGATAAGCCATAGACATTCGTTGCGGATCAGGAATACGAGAATCCGTGCTAAATTCAATACCATTAATAATATCCCCGCGATAAGAAGGAAGCTCAGCTCCTCCTTTGCTTTCCATATCGGAAGAGCGTGGCTTTGCAAACTGACCTGCGATGCGACCGATTTTAACAACGGGTTTAGAACTGCCAAAAGTTAAAACAATCGCCATTTGCAAAAATACGCGAAAAAAATCACGAATATTATCAGCTTCATGTTCTGCAAAGCTTTCTGCACAGTCTCCACCTTGTAATAAAAAAGCCTGACCTTGTGCAACAGCTGCTAATTTATTTTGCAAATCACGTGCTTCACCCGCAAAAACCAAAGGAGGATAGCTACGTAGCTTTCGTTCAACATCTGCTAACACAGATTTATCCGGATAAATCGGAACTTGTTTAATTGGTCTTGCTCTCCAAGAGTCAGGAGCCCATTCTTTTATCATTGCATTCTCTCCAGAGCTTAAAATCATAGCTCATCGTACTAAAACTCGCTCACTTACCACAATATGTGCTGTTTAACCTTCTACTTTCTTTCCATTTTCATAGATGTAACTTGGTTTATACATCGTTACCAATTCCTCTGCCATAGTTGGATGCACTGCCATAGTTTCATCAAAGACATCTTTCGTCAGTCTCCCCTTGAGAGATATGCCAATGAGCTGTGCTATCTCACCAGCGTTCTCCCCTAAAATATGAGCACCCACAACAATACGACTTTCACCATCAACAATAAGCTTCATAAACATTTTTTCAGAACTCTCGGAGAGAACATTGCGCATAGAACGAAAAACCGTACGATAAATTTCAAGACGCTTATAACGATGTAGCGCATCTTCTTCTGAAAGACCTACCGTTCCAATCTCAGGCTGTGAAAAAACCGCCGTTGTAATTAAATCATAATCGGGTGTAGTGGGTATATTCTCAAATGCAGTCTTAACAAAACATATTGCATCATGAATCGCAACAGGCGTCAATTGAATATGACCTGTTACATCACCCACAGCCCAAATGTGGGGAACATCTGTTGTCATTCTTTCATCAACAACAACTGCACCAAACTCATTCACTTTAACGCCTGCCCGCTCGAGTCCTAAACCCATTGTATTTGGTACGCGCCCCGTAGCTAACATCACCTGATCAGTACTGATCATTTGCCCACTGGATAAAACAAGATTATAATAATTTCCTGTAGCTTGCACTTTGGAAACTGTTTCCCCATAAATAATAGAAATCCCTTTTTCAACCATTGCATCATTAAGCAGCTGTCGCAAATCATAGTCAAAGTTACGAAGAATTAAATCACCACGATGGAGGAGCGTTGTTTTCACACCTAATTCATGAAAAATGTTAGCAAATTCAACACCAATATACCCGCCACCAACAATGACTATTGATTTTGGGAGTTTTTCAAGGTCAAAAATTTCATTGGAAGTAAGGCATAAATCACTGCCTTTTATTGCAGTATTTGACGCAATTTTTGCACCCGTTGCGATTAAAATTTTTTCCGCGGTTACCCGTTCACCTGTTACAGAAAGCTCTAATGTATGATCATCGACAAAGACAGCACGACTTTCATAAATATGAACATTATTATTTTGCAGTCCTTGGCGATAAAGTCCTTCCAATCTTGATATTTCTTTATTTTTAGCTGCAACTAATTTTTCCCAACTAAAAATTGGTTCAGCATATTTCCAACCAAAACCAACGCTTTTACGGAACTCTTTTGCATATTGTGAGGCATAAACATACAATTTCTTAGGAACGCAACCGCGAATAACACAAGTACCCCCTATACGATATTCCTCTGCTATAGCGACACGCTTACCAAGCCCTCCAGCAAGGCGTGCTGCACGCACCCCACCAGAACCGCTTCCAATAACGAATAAATCAAAATCAAAAGAACCCACGAACTATTCCTTCTCATACATCTACAATAATAAGCTACGATCGTTTATTATCAAATGAAAACCTTTTTGTTTTCAATTTTATTTTCAAGCAGCATTTTTATAAAGTAATAATCCTAAAAGGACCTGTTTCTATTAAAAACGGCGGAGACACCGCCGGTTTTTATAATAAATTAAAGAATCCCACACTCTTATATAATGATATCAATCAAACTATTTGTGATTTTCTGAAGATCCCGATTTCATAGGCGTAGCAGAGTTATTTAAATGAAGTGTTTCAGACATCTCTTTTTTCACATTTTTTATAAGATCCTGCATAAGAGCAGAACGCCACGTATCAAATGTAGAATAAGCATCACGCGCAATATTTGGAACCTCTGTCAAAAACTTTTTACCGGTATCAGAACTATAGAATGCCGTGATTGCATCAAGTTCTTCTTGAGTAAAATATTTTGCATACACATGAGCAATCTCTTTTTCTAAATCAGAGCGCCGTTTAGCTAAAGCAAGCGCCTGTTTATCAACAATATCAGAAATAGAAGTTGCCAAATTGGGATCATCGCTGATCAATTCATTTTTAAAATCATGTGCCGCATTCGGTAAAAAGCTATCAAATTGATCAGTTGCACGAATAGCGCTGATAGCCTTTCTTGCCGAATCTAAATGCTGTTCGCTCACGCCTTGCGCATAAGCCATCCCAATATTGACCACAAAAACGGCAGCTACACCACAATACGCGACAAAACGCTGAAAAGAAAATATTGTTTTCATTTAATGATTACCCCGATGACTAATTATAATCCAAATTCGTTATTTTATCCAAAACTTTCAATACCCTTTTTTATTGTGCTAGCATATCCTCATGTAAATTGTCTTCTCTAAAATTAAACGCTTCTAAAACTTTTATTTGTCCATCAGCCATCGCTATAATTGCACGCGAAGCCAATCCCAAAAAAAGACCATGCTCAACAACACCAGGAATAGCAAGGAGTGCATCCGATAATAGTTTTGGCTGCAAAATACACCCCAAAAATGCATCAAAAATGAAATGTCCACCATCTGTTTCAAAAGGAGTTTCTCCATTCATCCGTAATGCAATTTCTCCAGAAAGCCCTAAATCATCGGCTACTTTTTCGATAGCTCTGCGTGTAGTATGCATACCAAACGGATTAACTTCAATCGGTAATGCAAAAGCACCAAGCCTTTTTACTATCTTTGTTTCATCAGCAATAATAAGCATTGCACGAGAAGCCGATGCTACAATTTTTTCATGCAACAGTGCCCCCCCTCCCCCTTTAATGAGAGTCATCTCTGGACCAATTTCATCAGCCCCATCGATATCAAGATCTAGTTCAGGTATCTGTTCTAAAGTACTGATAGGCACCCCAAATTTACGACAGAGTTGCTCAGAATATTGTGAGGTAGCAACACCAGTTACACGAAGACCATCTCCAACACGCTCACCTAGAAGGCGAATAAATTCATTTACTGTCGAACCAGTTCCGATACCAAGCCGCATACCATCTTCAACAAATTCAAGCGCTTTAATAGCCGCCACTTTTTTTAACTGCTGAACATTCATGAATTACTTTACCTTTTACCAACCAGTGTGATCGATAACAAAAATGAATCTATTGCCTTAATCTGCCATAAATTTATTCGTCATCTTTTTGATTGAAGAAATGTTAATGATTATAAGAATATATGATAATCATAAAATAGAATAATTAACAATTTTATCTCTTTATAAAATTCATTGACATTTTCCATATCAAATAAGCATTTTTAGCTTCTCTTTCACTATCAATGAGGTGCATCCATAAAAGGCCTCTACAAAATTATAAATTGTTCAGGATATCAACAAATCGTCTGTTTTGAAAAACTATAAACAATTTATGCAGATCTAGCGGAATTGATAACCTCGTCACAGAAACATAACAAAGCATAATTGGAAAAATGTTCCTATAATTTCCTGTTTTGTTGTTTCTCTGTCATAAAAAGGATCGAGAATGCGATAAGTTATACAGTTCTTGTGAATGTTGCCTGTGTATATTCCACGGTCTATAAAACCCCATAGAAGACCAAATAATATCACCACTTTTTGTCATCATAACACTCCCTCGTGATAACAATTGTTGGGGAGTAAATATTATTTTTGTCTTCTTGTTGCATGTTTGATTGCTCATTGCAAATGTCTTAATCATGATGTCTGCCTCTATGCATTGATCTGTTTCTCCATGCAAGACAATCACTCTTAATCCATTTTCTAATAAGGACGCACAAACATGATTATCACAAACGAACTGCTCATGAAATGAAGGACCATATTTCGTTGGTTTTATCATCTCATTCACACGAAATGATTTTTCCCATATAGAAGTCGTGAATTTAGAAATATGGTAACGATCAATATATAATTTCTTTTCATTAACAATCCCCACGAGTCTCATATTATCTGCTATAATAAGTTGTATAGGTGAATGCACTAAGCAAACATAAATACCAGCCAAGATAACAAGACAAAAAAAATACCTGATGGATGTTTTAAAAAAAATTAGCCCAACCAAACCTATACTCAATAGAACCAACGCAGATAACGGCATAAATCCAGGATTCAAATCAGGAGAAATGGCTTTTATAGCGTAAGCAATTTTTATCACAAGACCAACACCAAAACCCATAATTTGAAGCGGTAACCATTCAAGCCCCCAAAACATTGCAAGGACTGCGATTAATCCAAAAGGTATAATGAGCATTGATACTATTGGCAGAGCTAACGCATTACTGATAATGCTAAGAATTGCAATATTGGAAAAATGATAAGCAGCATAAATTCCACTGGCAGCGCCCGCCACAAATGAAGATGCACATGTTGAAAGTATCGTTAAGAGTACAAAACGAATCATTCCACCTCCAACGTAAGATGGTGTTGTTTTCCTTTTACGAAAAAGTGAACTCCCGCTCCACCAATCAAAAGACGCAATTAAAGCTGCCGTTGCAGAAAAAGACATTTGAAAGCTTGGACCTAATATTTCATGCGGCGTAACAGCAAGGGTTATCAAACCTGCAATAGCAAAATTACGTATTGTTACAGCAGAACGATTACACAATACGGCAATCAACATAACAGCAATCATCACAAAGCTTCTCTGCGCTGATACAGCGGCGCCAGAGAGTATCAAATAAAAAGCTGTCATCACTAGTGCCGCAATGGCAGCGAATTTTTTAGAAGAATAATAGGATGAAAAAACTGGGGAAAGTGCTAAAAAACTGCGAATACACACAAGAACTATGCCACTCAACAAAGCCATATGCAAACCTGATATTGATAAAATGTGCGCTAATCCAACCGCACGCAATGCTTCATTTGTATCATTTGAAATACCACCCCGCTGTCCCGTTATAAGAGCAGCCGCAACACTCCCTTTTTCTTGGTCAATCGCCATACGGATTCTCTGTGTCATGTTTGTCCGTAAATTTTCAATTTTCTGTTGGACTATAGTTAATATTTTATCCGACTGTAAAACTGATATTTTTATTGGTTTTCCTAAGTAAACTCCCTGAGCACCAATTCCTTTAAAATAATTATGGAAACTAAAATCGTAACCTCCTGGACGTACTGGCCCAGATAACGCACGAATCTTGACTTTCCCATATAGGACATCACCAATTGCTAACCCATAGGGTAAATACCTTGCTGACAAACGAATACAATGAGGAGGATGGTGTAATATTGGCTTTTGTGTACTCAAAACATCTAGAACTAAACGAAATCCCCCTTTTTGCCTTGAATCAATAGAAACAATCCTTCCTGTTAATGTGGTAACAATGTCTCCACTCAACATTGTTGTAGATACACGCCACGTTTCTATTTTTGCAGCCAAAGCACCCAATACAATACAAAACAGAAATCCCGTGGTAATCCATACTTTCCGATAAAAACGTGAAATGTAGAGTATTCCAAGAAAGATGCTAACCAACACACCAAATTGTCTCCAACTTGGCTCTCTCTCCACACTAAAATAATAAATGATGCCTATGGAAAAAAAGATTAAAATCAATGAAAAAAGAATTCCAAAAGAGATTTCTTTGTTTATGCAATCTACCAACCATTTCCAGAAAAAAGTTATTGCTTCTTTTAAAGGTGTAAATAAAAAAAGCTTTTTCCCGGTACACTTGTTGTTATTTGTATCATAATGCGTAGAAAAAGCATCCTGCTCTATCGGACTCGATTTTTTTCTTTCTGTTACACCGCTTATGGATAAAGCATCCTTAACTTTATTTTGATTAAACATCCGCAAATCCCCACTTTACTTATAATGCGGCTCTTGCACACCTTATCATCTATGCTAACATACCCCTTCCATAAAATTCCATAAGTAACATCTTAATTTAAAGGAAGATATCCGTGTCCGTTATTACCCGTTTTGCTCCCTCACCAACAGGATTCCTTCATATTGGGGGTGCCCGTACGGCCCTCTTTAATTGGCTTTATGCAAAACATACTGGTGGGAAAATGCTTCTACGGATTGAAGATACAGATCGAGAGCGTTCAACAGAAGCAGCTGTAAAAGCCATTATAGATGGCTTACACTGGATGGGACTCAGCTACGATGGTACTCCTATTTCACAATTCGAACGAGCAGAACGTCATCGACAAGTCGCTGAACAATTAGTAAAAGATGGCAAAGCTTATTATTGTTATGCTTCTCCTGACGAATTGGCTGAAATGCGTGAAAATGCCCGCGTAGAAGGTCGACCACCACGTTATGATGGACGTTGGCGAGACCGTGATATTTCTGAAGCTCCCAAAGATATTAAACCTGTTATTCGCATCAAAGCACCCCAACATGGCGAAACAATTGTGCACGACCGCGTTCAAGGTGATGTTCGCTTTCCCAATAAAGATCTCGATGACTTTATTATTTTGCGTTCCGATGGTTCGCCCACCTATATGCATGCCGTCGTCGTTGATGATCATGATATGGGGATAACACATATCATACGTGGTGATGATCATCTCACAAATGCAGCTCGCCAAACAATCATTTTTAATGCAATGGGATGGGATATTCCTGTTATGGCACATATTCCACTTATACATGGTGAAAATGGCGCAAAACTCTCAAAGCGGCATGGCGCACTAGGTGTTGATGCTTATCGAACAATGGGATACCTTCCTGCTGCTTTGCGTAATTACCTTGTCCGTCTAGGTTGGAGTCATGGTGATGACGAAATCATATCAATCGAAGACATGATTTCTTGGTTTGATATCGATGATATTAATAAGGGTGCAGCGCGCTTTGATCTCAAAAAGCTCGATGCCATTAATGGACACTATATACGTATGAGCAATGATCAAGACCTTTTTGATGCCGCTCTTAATATTTTACCAGAAATTGAAGGTGGATTACAAATAATTGAAACACTTAATGAACAACAACGCGCTCAATTTCTAAAAGCTATACCAAATTTGAAAGAGCGTTCAAAAACATTGTGTGAACTCATTGACAATGCTTCCTTCATTTTTACGCAACGGCCGTTACTTCTCGATGAAAAAGCACAAACACTCTTAGACAAAAATGGGCTAGCCATCTTAGAAGGTATTTATCTTGCCCTGAAAACATGCTCCCATTGGGATGTAAAAAGCTTGGATGAAACTCTTCGATATTATACAGAAAAACAAAATCTCAAACTTGGGGCTGTTGCCCAACCTCTTCGCGCAGCTCTCACAGGCCGTGCAACATCACTGGGAGTTTTTGATCTCCTTGTTTTATTAGGACAGGATGAAGCTCTTAACCGCATCAATGACCAACTTATGACAACGACATATTAACAATATACCTATAATTTATCAGCTCAATAGGTGTCATCTATAAATGTTTCCGCACAAACTGAAAGCTATCTTTTTTCTTAGATCGTGAAATTACATATTTGAGTTGGTAAAATTGCAAATAAAAAATATTTTTAGATTGCATGTGTCAACTTTTAGGGTAAATCTACCCTTCAATATAGGTAGGAGAAACTTCGATCACATGTCTTCCTATCTGAGGAGGTAGCATCTTGATTTTTAGGAGCGAAGGATCTGAAAGGAGTATCTAATGTCTGAGAATAAAGCGTACATTACAGTGAAAGATAAAAAAATAGAATTTCCCGTGCGTAGAGGCACGAGTGGACCTGATGTCATTGAAATTGCTTCTCTTTATAAAGAAACAGACACCTTTACTTATGATCCTGGCTTTACCTCAACTGCTTCTTGTGAATCAAAAATCACTTACATTGATGGTAATAAAGGAATATTGCTTTATCGTGGTTATCCTATTGACCAACTGGCTGAAAGAGGAGATTTTCTCGAAAGCTGCTACCTTTTACTTTACGGTGAACTTCCAACAAAGCAAGAAAAACATGACTTTGACCGTTGTATTATGCAGCACACGATGGTACATGAGCAGTTCGCACGGTTTTTTCATGGATTTCGTCGTGACTCACATCCTATGGCCGTTATGGTTGCATGCCTTGGAGCTATGTCTGCATTCTATCACGACTCTATTGATATTACAGACCCACAACAAAGAATGATTGCTTCTGTTCGCCTTATCTCAAAAGTTCCAACTCTTGCTGCGATGGCTTATAAATATAGTATAGGGCAAGCCTTTGTTTATCCACGCAATGATCTTAGTTACGCTGCAAATTTTCTCCGTATGTGCTTTTGCGTTCCTTGTGAAGAATACAAAATCAATTCCGTTCTCACTCGGGCAATGGATCGAATCTTTATCCTGCATGCAGATCATGAACAAAATGCTTCTACATCCACTGTACGCCTTGCTGGATCATCAGGTGCTAATCCGTTTGCATGTATCGCAGCAGGTGTTGCGTGCCTTTGGGGACCAGCGCATGGTGGAGCTAATGAAGCATGCTTAAAGATGCTACAAGAAATAGGTTCCGTTGAGAGAATCCCTGAATTCATTGCACGTGCAAAAGATAAAAGTGATCCTTTCCGCCTTATGGGATTTGGTCACAGAGTCTATAAAAATTATGATCCACGTGCAAAAATCATGCAAAAAACCTGCCATGAGGTTTTAAAAGAACTCAATATTCAAGACGATCCACTTCTTGATATCGCTATGGAACTTGAGAAAATCGCTCTAAATGATGAGTATTTTGTTGAGAAAAAGCTTTATCCAAATGTCGATTTCTATTCTGGCATTACATTAAAAGCCCTAGGATTCCCAACCGAAATGTTTACTGTTCTTTTTGCATTAGCGCGCAGTGTCGGTTGGGTTGCACAATGGAAAGAAATGATTGAGGATCCTGCACAAAAGATTGGTCGGCCTCGCCAACTCTATACAGGCTACGCCATGCGTGAATATGTTCCTATAGATAAACGTACAAATTAAAGAAAAGAAAACAAACAATCAATAAAGCTTCAATGGATTGAAGCTTTATTGTGAATAATCAAGAGTACAATTTAAAGAGTATTGTACCTCGATTTTGGAAATCTTTCTACAGGTATAATACTATCATAAAAGCTGTAAAAAACGTTTTTTGATGGCTTTTTCTTAATAAATCAATAGAATCCAAAACGCTCTTTCTTAGATCAGAAAAATACTTTGCCAAAAAGAGATAAAAAATTAACTTTTGAGCCGCATTCCACCCAATTAGGTTTATTCCCCATCGTCTCTCTACCAGAAGCCCTATCACATACTAAACTCAGCAATGTTAAGAACTTTTTTCTCTGTCCCTAAAAAAGCATTACCAAAGAGTAATTACAAAATGCTTTTTATAACTATACACCAAATACTTCTTCTCTTCAGCAGGTGAGGAAAAGAATGAAACACCCTCTTAAAACTTTCCTAAGCAAAATGAATACTCATAAATTTTTGCATTGCTCCAGAAGAGCTTACAGATTATAAAATACGTGACGGTCTCATATTTTCTAGCTTATTCAAGAGGAGAACATAATGAAATTATTAGCAGTCACTCTTATAATAAGCGCGACATTTTTCTCCCAATTTACCAATGCCCAAACGCTGAAAATTGCAAGTGATGCTTCCTATCCCCCTTTTAGTTATATTGACTCAAATAATGAACTCAAAGGTTTTGATATTGATATATCTTATGCACTTTGTAAAAAAATGAATGTCGAATGTACTCTCATCACTCAAGACTTTGAGGGAATGATTCCCGGTCTTCTTGCAAAAAAATACGACGCGATCATTTCGTCCATTGCTCCTACACAAGAGCGCTTACAAAAAATTGACTTCACAGATCCTTATTATAATACAGCACTCGCTGTAATTGTCACCAAAGATTCAGAAATTAAAGAGATCTCGGCTAAAGCCTTTAAAGGTAAAAATCTTGGTGTGCAATCTAATACAACACAAGCTGCATATGCAGAAGATCATTATGCTCCTGAAGGGGTGAACATTAAACTCTATCCTACAACGATAGAAGTGAATCGTGATCTTTTAAGTCGTCGGCTTGATCTAGTTATCTTTGATAAACTAAAGGCATTAGACTGGCTCAGCAATGAAGGAAAAGATTGCTGTCAACTTCTAGGGATTTTGGAAGAAACAAATTTTCCTATTGCAATCGCACTGCGTCAAAATAACAATGAGCTTAAAGATAAGTTTAATGAAGCGATAAGAGAAATCCACTTGGATGGAACTTATGAAAAAATTATGAAAAAATATTTTTCATTCGATATTTATTAAATATCAATATGTATTGAAATTAAAAACACTTTTATTTCTAAAAAATGTTATTTAACTCTTTTCAAGAAGCATGGGAATAATTGAAAATCTAGCGTTTTTGTCATTTCTTACGAGAAAATTCGCACTTTTATATTTAATTGGATAGTTTTTTTTCAAAGCTAAAATGTTTTTTGATCATGATGTCTATCATAATGATAACAACATGGGACACCAGTGAATTTTTATATTGCTCTCAAAAGAGCTTCCAGATTATACAATACATGACGACCTCACATATGCGCATCATATTTTCCCGCTTATTCAACAGGAGAACATAATGAAATTATTAGCAGTCACTCTTATAATAAGCGCGACATTTTTCTCCCAATTTACCAATGCCCAAACGCTGAAAATTGCGAGTGAAGGTACCTACCCTCCATTTAGTTATATTGACTCAAATAATGAGCTCAAAGGTTTTGATATTGATATATCTTATGCACTTTGTAAAAAAATGAATGTAGAGTGTACTATCACCACTCAAGATTTAGAGGGAATGATTCCCGGTCTTCTTGCAAAAAAATACGACGCGATCATTGCTTCCCTTGCTCCTACACAAGAGCGCTTACAAAAAATTGACTTCACAGATCCCTATTATAACACAGCACTCGCTGTAATTGTTAGCAAAGATTCAGAAATTAAAGAGATTTCGGCTAAAGCTTTTAAAAGTAAAAATCTTGGTGTGCAATCCAATACAACACAAGCTGCATACGCAGAAGATCATTATGCTCCTGAAGGGGTGAACATTAAGCTCTACCCGACAACAATAGAAGTGAATCGCGATCTTTTAAGTCGTCGGCTTGATGTTGTTATCATTGATAAACTGCAAGCATTAAACTGGCTCAACAATGAAGGAAAAGAGTGTTGCCAACTTTTAGGAACCTTGGAAGGAACAAATTTTCCTATTGCAATCGCACTACGTCAAAATAATAATGAGCTTAAAGATAAATTTAATGAAGCGATAAAAGAGATCCGTCTGGATGGAACTTATGAAAAAATTATGAAAAAATATTTTACATTCGATATTTATTAAATACCAATACAAACTAAAATTGAACAAACTGATTATTTCTAAAAAACATTATCTAACTCTTTGTGAGGAATGCAAGAATGATTGAAAATTTAGCATTGCTATCATTTAGCAATGGTGGATGGGGTGTGGTTATACTTTCTAGTGCGGGGATGACATTATCATTAGCTTTGTGCTGTGGGCTCTTAGGGCTTCCTTTAGGTCTTCTGGGTGCTGTGATGATTCGATCCAATATTAAGATAGCTAAAGCTATAGCGATCCTTTTTTCATCGATCTTCCGTGGGCTACCAGAGCTTTTAACCTTATTTTTAGTTTACTACGGCTTGCAAAATATTATTCAAATTGTTCTCGATTATTTTAATATTGAAATGACGTTCAGTATCAATGCTTTTGTTGCTGGTGTTCTTGCACTCAGTATGGTTCTTGCAGCTTTTTCTTGTGAAGTTTGGCTTGGAGCATTCAATATTTTTGATAAAGGTCAGTATGAAGCGGCGAAAGCTCTAGGGCTTTCACGCTCAACTACATTTTTTCGTATTGTCTTTCCTCAGCTGATTAAAAATGCCTTACCAGGTCTTTCTAATAATTGGCTGACTTTGCTTAAAGATACATCCTTGGTGTCAACCATTTCACTTGTTGATCTTATGCGACAAACAAACTTAGCAGTCGCAGCCACAGATAAGCCTATGCTTTTTTATCTTGTGGCATGCTTACTCTATTTGTTATTTTCAGCGTTCTTTTCTGCAGTCTTGCACTATCTGGAAATATACACTCAAGCAGGATATAGAAAGGTGTTGGGTTCATGATTCCTGAGTGGCTTTATTTCCTTTTTAATCCTGCTCTTTTAAACCGTTATGGGCCTAAATTTATTGGGGGCTTTATTGTTACTGTTGAGCTTGTTTCTATTGCTTGCTCCATTGGCTTTTTTCTTGGTATGCTTATCGCGTTTGCACGTTTATCAAATAATAAGTTTTTACGATATTTTGCAGAGATTTATGTCTATTTTTTTCGTGGATCTCCTTTATTGGCCCAACTTTTTCTTTTTTACTACGGCCTTGGTTCAATGAACAACTTCTGGCAACAAGTTGGACTGTGGTGGTTCTTTAAAAACGCATGGTATTGTTGCCTTTTCATTTTTGCACTCAATTCTGCTGCCTATCAATCTGAAATCTTTAAAGGAAGTTTTCTCTCTGTCACAACTGGACAACGTGAAGCATCAAAAGCATTAGGGTTGAGTAGTTCCGTAACATTTTTTAAAATTATTCTTCCCCAAGCAATGATTGTAGCATTACGCCCTTTGGGAAATGAAGTTATTTTAATGATTAAATCCAGTGCCATTGCCTCACTCATCACTATTTATGATTTAATGGGGATTGCCAAACTCACTTATTCGCGTACATTCGATTTTCAAGTGTACATTTGGGCTGCTCTTATTTATCTTCTGATCGTTGAGCTTATTCACCGTTTTATTGTTTTTATCGAATATCGTCTAACCCGATATTTACGGTAAATAAAATGATCACAAAAATCTTTACCAAATCAAAATGTTAAATTAATCAGTTTATTTATCAATGAAAGAATAAAACAAAATGAATTTGGAAAATAATCAATCTGTTCATATTACTCAAAACTCTGTGATTTCTATTCGAAATTTAAATAAATGGTATGGAGATTTTCAGGTACTCTATGATATTAACTTTGATGTTAAAGCTGGCGAACGCATTGTTATCTGTGGCCCTTCCGGATCAGGAAAATCAACGTTGATTCGTTGTATTAATCAATTAGAAAAAGCACAAAGAGGTTCCATTTGTGTTCATGATATTGATATTCATGCTGCCCCTTTACACCAACAAAAAAATGTTCTCCGTAAAATAGGAATGGTTTTTCAAAATTTTAATTTGTTTCCTCATATGAGCGTTATGCAGAATTGCATTTTAGCACCTATGACAGTTCAAGGGCTTTCTAAACAACAAGCAAAAGAACGAGCAATTCGTTATCTTACAGATGTCGGAATTGAAAAACACTGTAACAAATACCCTTTACAACTCTCTGGTGGACAACAACAGCGTGTTGCAATTGCTCGTGCACTTTGTATGGAACCTGAAGTGATGCTTTTTGATGAGCCTACGTCAGCTCTTGATCCAGAAAGCGTTGGAGAAGTTTTAGAAGTTATGGTTCAATTGGCTAATACAGGCATAACAATGCTTTGTGTTACCCATGAGATGGGTTTTGCGCGTGAAGTTTCAGAAAGAATACTCTTTCTAGAAAACGGAAAGATTATTGAAGATACAGCATCTGACGAATTTTTTACCAATCCTAAAAGCCAACGTGCTTGCGATTTTCTTGCTAAAATTAAACATTAATTATCAACGCTGTTTTATTTGTTTAGTCCTGTTTTTTAGAAGAGTGATAATCGTTTGCGCACCAACAACCCCGGATGGTAGTTCAGTCTTCATTTTTTGTTCTACTAATTCAAAAGCATCAAGTTGTGTCTGTCGCACTAAAGAATTATACAAAAGTTGTTCTATCTGCCTCGCTAACATTCCAGGGCGCAAAAATTCATTAAAATATTCTGGCACAAAAGGCTTATCAGAAATAATATTGGGAAGAGCAGCGCTCCATAACATTAATTTGGGAAAAATAAATAATTTAGAAAAGTGATCAAGTTTATAACAAAGGACCATGGGAATTTTTGCTAAGGCTAATTCAAGCGAAACCGTTCCATGGGCCGCAAGCGCAACATCTGCTTGTGCAAAAGCACGCCATTTTGCATCTTCACCAACAACAATTTCTACTTTGCTTTTCCAACCCTGTAAAAAATCACGGATTTTATCCACCAAATGTGGTAAAGTTGGCAAAACAATACGTAAATGAGGGATACGTTGTACAAGAATTTCTACTACTTCTCGAAAAACAGGCATTAAAGAGCGAATCTCTAAATTGCGTGATCCGGGTAGAATAACTAACGTGGGTGATAGTGTATGCTGACTACACAAATGTTTTTTTTCTGATTGGCGCTTTTTTTCTGCTTGAACAGTCAAGAGCAGAGGATAAGTTAAAAGGCGATGTCCAATATAAGTAGTGGGAGGACCACTCAAATCTTGCATAATTTTTTCTTCAAAAGGAAAAACTGCTAAAACATGGTCAACAAATTTACGCATAGTTTTAGCGCGCTTCGGCCGCCATGCCCAAACAGTTGGTGCAATGTATTTAATGATAGGAATTGAAGGCGCTAAAGCACGCACCTTTTTTGCAACACGATGGGTAAAGTCAGGACTATCAATAATAATTAAACAATCGGGTTGTTCTTGTGCGATAAATTTAGACAAATTGTAAATATGCATCAGCAGTGATGGCAGTTTCTTTAACACTGCACCTAGACCTATTAAAGCAATCTCTTGAGAATCAAAAAGGCTTTTTAAACCTAACTCCTTTAAATGCCTTCCACCAACACCAATCAAATGGATATTGCATCCTGTCTGTTCTGATAAACAAGAAATCAAATCAGCTCCAAGAAAATCACCGGATTCCTCGCCTGCAACAACAGCAATTTTTAAGACACAATCATTCATGATCAAACTTTTCAAATGTTTCTATAAACAGGGAATATTTGTTGGCTTTTTCTACTGTCGTTTGCACTGATAATATCAGACTTTTATTTGCTTCCACTGCAATGCCAAACAATCCACTCTTTGCAACATTCATTATTGTCGTAGGCCCAATTGATGGCAAATCAACACGATGATCTTGTTGTGGTTTCGCACATTTAACAAGAACACCACCCTTAGGTGGAATTTGCCCTCTTTCTCGCATTTCGCAAACCCGCCATAGCATATTATCAGTTCCCTCTGCTCCCTCAACAGCAATCACTCTCCCATTAATAGCCACAGCTGCTTGCCCTATATCTAATCGACCTAAAAGCTTTGCTGCTTCTGCTGCTAAGAAAATATCTTTTTTCTCTTTTCGCGTCGCTCGTCGTAATGTTAAATTAAATTCTATCGGAGCTAAAAGATCTGGTACTATCTCGTGAGCACCAAGTACATAAAAACCGTGCGCTTCAATAACCCGTATAAAAGCTTTTAATAACGCATCATCTCCCCCCCTCAAAGCCCAGATTAACTTAGGGAGGGCTAAAAATGTTGTCCAATCGAGTTGCAATTGCGTAAGAAATGGCCGTTTTTTTACCCCACCTGCCAAAACAATATTACAAATTCCAGCTTCCTTTAAGACTTTAACAAGTCGCGCTAATTCTACAATTGATAACTCGCAATGCTCATAGCCATAAAGCACAGCATCTGCCTCATCACGCAAAAGTACAAGAAAAGGATTTTGTCCATTCTTCTTAAGTTCTTGAGCAACAGCGATAGGGAGAACACCATTTCCTGCTATGATAGCAGTACGGCCGGAAAAAACACTTCTGGCACCAGAAACAAGCATTTTTAGTCCTTATTTTGTTTTACTCTATCACCTTAAAATTTAGGTGTACAATAAAAACGTTTTCCTTCTTCTCTGATAAAATTAACTACATCAATAACAGACTGAGAAGTGGAATAGAAAGAAGCAACATCGTTGACACGCTCTTTAAATGGCTTGCTATGATCAAAAAGCATGGCAACTGCATGACGTAGTGCATGAATATCCTTACGGTCAAGACCAGCACGTTTCATCCCAATAATATTTAATCCAGCAAGTTTTGCCTGCACACCAACAGCTGTTCCATAAGGAATTAGATCACCAACCAATGCAGATACACCACCAATAAATGCATAATGCCCAATACGAACAAACTGGTGAACAGCGGATCCACCACCAATAATAGCGCAATCACCAACAGTAACATGCCCCGCAATCATCGCATTATTCGCAAAAGTCACATTATTCCCTACATAGCAATCGTGGGCGACATGAGCATAACAAAAAAATTGACAATTATCACCAACAATCGTCATTCCCGCACTTGAGTCAGAGCCTCTATGCATCGTTACGCCTTCACGAATCATACAATTTTTACCAATAGAAAGCGTTGTATGACCTCCTCTATGTTTATTATTTTGCGGTTCTGCCCCCAAAACTGCATGTGAAAACACTTTACTATTAGCTCCTAACGTTGTCTTCCCCATTATCACAACATGACTCATCAAACTGCATTCATCACCAATAATAGCATCTGCACTAATATGACAAAACGGTCCAACTCGTACATTCTCACCAAGCTGCGCTCCCTTCTCCACAAGAGCAGTTGGATGAATTTTTGTACCGGACATTTTTAAATTCCCATTAATATTGTTTACTCTTTTTCAATAATCATTGCAGCAATTTCCGCTTCAGCGACACGAATATCTTCTACTTTTGCAATACACGAAAAACGCCTCATACCAGATCTCTTTTTTAAAAGCTGAACATGAATCTTTAGTTGATCGCCAGGCACAACCGGCTTACGAAATTTCGCATTATCAACAGTCATAAGATAAACCAAATTTGTTTGCTTATTCCCTAATCTTAAAAGTGAAATTGCTCCCGCTGTTTGCGCCATAGCCTCTAAAATCAAAACCCCAGGCATAACCGGCTTCACGGGAAAATGCCCCGTAAAATGTGGCTCATTAATCGTTATATTCTTAATACCAATAGCTTCTTGCTCACCATCAATTTCAACTATACGATCAATCAATAAAAATGGATAACGATGTGGTAATATTGATAGCAATTTTTCAATATCTACAGCTTCTAAATTTTTAATTTCTCCGGGGTTGATCATATTAGCGTTTCTCCTTTTTAACTTTGCCAATACTACGCAACGCCGCTACTTCACGAAACCACTGCTTGAATGGTCGTGCCGGACTTCCTCCCCATTTTTCTCCATCCGGAATATCATTCATAACACCACTACCAGCAGCAATCTGAACACATTTACCTATTACGATATGATCCGCTACCCCGACGCTTCCGCCTAGTTGAGACATATCACCTATGGATGTACTTCCAGCAATTCCACATTGAGCAGCAATAAGACAATAGCGACCAATCTTCACATTGTGGGCAATCTGTACCAGATTATCAATCTTACTCCCTTCACCAATAATAGTGTCCTCAAATGTCCCACGATCAATAGTTGTATTTGCACCAATTTCTACACCATCTTCGATGATAACACGGCCAAGCTGTGGAATTTTTTCAATTCCAGAAACACTACCAACATAACCAAAACCATCTTGCCCAATGCAAACACCGGGATAAAGCTGAACTCTATCGCCTATCAAAGAATACTGAACTGTTACCTTGGGGGCAATATAACAGTCACACCCAATACGACAATTTTCTCCAATAACAGCCGTAGATGAAATAAGAGTCCCTGCACCAATTTCAACATTTCGTCCAATAACAGCTCCCGCTTCAATACATACATCATGTGCAAACTTAGCACTTGGATGAATATGCGCATGCGGTGAAATTTCTCTCTGTCCAAACCAAGGCATTGGCTTGACAGAATCAGGAAATAAGATGCGACCGATTTGGGCAAAATCACGCTGCGGTGTAGATGTCACCAAAATTGCCATAGATTCAGGAACTTTAAAAACGATTTCATTTGTACAAAAAACAGCAACAGCAGAACTCCCTGCTAGAGCATCAGAAAATTTTCGATGCTCCACAAAAACAAGAGAACCTTCTACAGCGCTCTCAAGTGAAGAAAGAGTATTTATAACTGTGTTAGAAAACTCTGGATTAAGAAGTTTTGCACCTGTCAACTCCGCAACGTTAGCAACTGTCAATCGCCGGGACGGCGCAAAAAAAAATGTATCCGCCATCAAAAAACTTTCTCTCCCAGCCTAATCCATTCTCTTTAAATTTTTTCCTCTAAAAAAATCCAAATTAGAACTTCGTAGAAATACCAAAGTTTAATTTCTGCAGACGATCACCTTTCTGCTTTGTTATTGGCCAAGCATAATCAAAACGCAGCGGTCCAAATGGCGAATCCCACATCAAACTCACACCTGCAGATGAACGCCATGCACTTTTGGTATTTATAACCGGTGCCTCACCCTGAAAAACGGGTTTATAATTATTGCCATAAAGCGTTGCAATATCCGCAAATAAAGCACCACGCAACCCTAATCCCTCAGGCACAACAGGTATAGGAAACTGTACTTCAGCGGTCGCATTCATATAAGTTGTTCCCCCTAAGAAATAAGCTTCACCTTTATTGGAAATTTGGAGTGGACCTATTCCGTTGTATTTGAACCCTCGGATCATATCAGAATTCGCTTTAAACATATCGAAGATACGAACACCGTCTCGGCCTATTTCGTGAATATATCCTGCCCCAAAGGAAAATAAACCGACAAGATCCATCTGTTCAGAAAGCGTCTTGTACATCATCGCTTTACCAGTTGTCTTTAAGAATTTTGCCCTCCCCCCAAGTCCTGCATACTCCTGAAGAACACGCACGTACCACCCTTCATGCGGGTTTTTCATATCGTCGATAGTATTATAAGTCAAACCATAACTAATCGATGAACGCTTCCAAGGGCTGTGCTGTGCTGCTTGAACAATTGCCCCAGAATACTTCCCATATAATTCTCTTATGTCAGCCTCTTTACTTAAATCATATTCTTTACCAAAATCATATTCTTCCTGCACATAAGAATAAGCTAAATTAGCAGATAATTGATCATTAATAGGCATCGCAAACCGAAGTGATCCACCTGTCTGTCGGACATCATATGCTTTATCAGCACGGTAAGTACTACGGAAAATATCAACACCCGCAGATAAGCGATAACCTAAAAAATAAGGGTCAACAAACGACAAATTGTAATTACGGGACTTTTCTTGCCCAGCACCTAATCCCAAACGAACATACTGACCACGCCCTCCAAGATTGCGTTCGGTAACAGACACCTCAAGCGACATACCAGGGCTTGTACCACCCGTTGTATATCCTCCAGACAAAGAAAGATCTCCTGTCGAAGCTTCAACGACATCTATAACTAAGGTAACCTGATCAGACTGATCTGTGGGAACTATTGAAATATTAACGGCTTTGAAAAAGCCTAAACTTTCTAGACGACGCTTTGCCCTCTGCACCAAGGTTTGATTGTAAGCATCCCCCTCATTTAAATCAAGCTCACGACGAATAACATAATCACGAGTCTTTTCATTGCCGCGTATTTCAATGCGCTGAATATAAGCTCGCGGACCTTGCTCAATGTTATATAAAATTGAAATTGTATGATTTGCCAAATCGCGATTTCCCCGTGGCTCAATTTTAGCAAAAGCATACCCCGAATCAGCAACCTTATTATTGATAATTGCAACAGACTGTTCGATACTTTCTGCGCTGTAAATGTCACCTGACCGAGTTTTAAGAATCCCTTTTACAGATTGAACATCAATCCCATCAATATCGCTCTCAACTTGAATATCACTAATTTTATAGCGCACGCCTTCATCAAGAACAAAATAAATTTTATATGTATTACTCGCTTCATCAAAAGTTGCTTTAGAGGAAACAACGCGAAAATCTGCATAACCACGATTATAATAAAAGCGACGTAGAGCTTCTTCATCAGCAGCCAAACGCTCTTCACTATAAACATCCCCACCCAACAACAATGAGAATATTCCTGAAGGCTTTGTTGAAATCACATCACGCAGACGGCGGCTTCCAAAAGCGTGATTCCCCTTAAAAATGATATCATTAATCTTTGTCTTCCGGCCTTCAACAACATTGAACACCACATTTACGCGGCCTTTTCCTAAGTTAATAGTCTGAACGGTAACAGCGACATTATTACGACCAACTGTTTTATAAGCTTCACGAATCGTATTCATATCCGCTGAAAGCTTCGCAGAATTGAAAGGCTCATTTGGTTTTAAAGAAATAAACCGCTTAAGATCAGGATCCTTAAAAGATTTATTTCCCTGAAATAATACCTGATTGACTACCTCATATTCTTTGACGAACACAACTAACTTATTGCTAACCTGATTTATTTTAACATCATAAAATAAGCCTAATCCGAAAAGACGCTTCACCGCAGCATCGACATCGCCACTGGAAAAGCTCTGTCCAGCTTTAATGCCTATATTGTCGCGCACTACCTGAGCACTTACAAACTTATTTCCACGAACCTCAATAGAATGGACCACAGATGCCTGTACTTCTCCAACCATCACAGTTGACATAAAGACTGTTGCAGGAGCAATTAAGCCCATCCCTAACACCAACACAGATGCTGCATTTAAAAATTTCGAACTCGTAGTCATTGGCTTTTTTTACCTTATCTTATTTCTTGGACATGATGCCTCTAAAAGCTAACCGCCATAACAACCCTTTATTTCATAGCGAAACTTTTTACCACTTAATTACTCATTATAGCAAACGATGCCACAACATTTTGTGGACATGGTAAACGACCTTTAATCCATTCTTTCTATTATTACCCAATTTATAAAGTGTTTTCCATAATTTATTAGCTAAACCAACAAAAATAATCATTAAAGAGCGCAAAGATCATAAAGAAGAGGACAACCAAAGAACCTAAGCGAAAAAAAATTTCCCGAATTTTAGCGGATATTGGCTTCCTAGTAAAAATCTCAATAACGTGAAATAATAAATGCCCACCATCAAGTGGAGGAAGTGGAAAAAGATTAATAAGCCCGACACTTATCGAAAGAAAAGCTGCAAAATTCAACAAAGAGATAAAACCTGTTTCACTCACTTTCCAAGCAATTTGAATAATCTTAGAAGGCCCACTCATTTGACAACGATCTTCTTTTCCCCCTATTAAACGACTCATAAGAAAAATTGTTCGGGTAACAATAGATGTGGCACGTGCTGACGCTTCTTTTGCAGCTCTTACAAAATCGTAGTTAATATGTTTTACATAAGCTGGATCTAAACGTGTAGGATTATCGGGATCAACAGGAACTCCTACACCTATCATGCCACTTTGAGTCCGATTACCAAATCCATCATCTCTTTCAATCACTTTTGGCGTGATCACCGTCGTAAATACCTTCCCCATACGCTCTATTTTAAACTCTATGGGATCTTCACCATGTAAAGTCACATAATTCATCAGATCTTCAAAACTTTCAATCCGTTGACCATCCATTTCAATAAAACGATCACCTCGTCCTAAACCTGCCTGAAAAGCAGGAGAATCTTTTACCAAAGAACCAACAACCGGTTCAATGGCTACACGACCATACACAAAGAAAAAAAATGTTAAAATAACAATAGTAAAAAGGCCATTAAATAAGGGACCCGCAAAAACAGTTGCTGCTTTTTTCCAAGCATGCGCACTAGCAAACGATCCTTGAACATCCGGAGAGGACTGGAATGATGATACATCTTCTCCATCCCCAATAAACCTCACATATCCTCCTAAGGGAATAAGTGCTAAACGCCATTGCGTGTCGTGCTTATCTGTATACCTCAATATTTGTGGTCCAAACCCAAGCGAAAAAACTGATGCCTTAATACCACACCACCGCCCAATGAGATAATGCCCAATTTCGTGCACAAAAATGATAATCATAACAACGAAAAGAATACTCAAACTTCTTAAAAAAAAGTTGCCCATCGTGATCATATGATCTAAAAATTCCAAAATATCGCCTCCCAATTAAACTATACAAAAGAGATTGAAAGGTGTATCTATACCAGACATAAATGAGCCAATTAAATAGAGGAGAAAAGCAGCCCCTACCAATCCATCCATACGGTCCATAAATCCACCGTGCCCAGGCAATAAAGAACTAGAATCTTTAACAGAGAACCGCCTTTTTAGCCACGATTGCCCTAAATCACCCAATTGCGAACAAATTGATAAAACTAAAGCAAGGAATGGTATAAAGAAACTCGTTAAATTTACGTCAAAAAATCGAAAAGCAACCAATAGACCGCAAGAAACTCCGACAACCGTACCACCAATTGCCCCTGCCCATGTTTTGTTAGGAGAAAATTGTGGTGCTAATTTAGGTCCACCAAATGCACGTCCGCAAAAATATCCCGCAATATCTGTTCCCCATACTATCGTAAACAAGAAAATAACAACCTGGAATCCTAACGTTTCATGTCCCCGTAAAAAGGATACAGCTACAACCGGAAAAGATGCATATAAAAAACCCCAAAAAATCCAACCACTCTTCTCCATAGGCCCAATAGCTAACACTGCTGCAAAAACTATCAAAACACAAAAAATCAATGAAGCAGATCCACTCGATAACAAAAAAGAGCCAAAAACCAAATAAAAAATACTCGCTAATATTTTTTGTGAATCACGCCACTTTTCTCTAGTGATACTAATCCATTCATAAAGAATAAAACCGCCAATAATCCATACAAACAAAAAAAAGAGAAAACCTCCAACCCATGTTATACACAAAGCAATAATGCCAAAAACAAAAGCCGTCAGAGTACGATAAACAAGATTAGACAAAATAATACCCAAAAAATAAAAACAAAAAATACAAGCTCAAAAATCGATGCAAACAGAGAGTTTTACCATGCAGTATTTTCATATTCATATTCATATTTTTGCAAAATTTTTTACAATTGACCACAAACGATCCGACATACTAAAATGGCTCAAAAGTTTACGTACCAAGATCAATTCTTAAAATATGTTTCCAAACACTACCATTCAACCTTTAAAATAAGAAAGCTGCAGCCCACTCTCTATGTGAATAACAAACCCTAGGCCTGATATTTGTTTCGTATATAAGCGCTCTTCTATCAAACCAGCAGCCACATGAAAACAGATTACCTAAAACAATGATCATCTGACCTATACGACCGCATCTTCCATAACGGAAAGTAAGAGCAAGATTAAGGCATTATCCCTTGTATCCCATTCTTCTCTAATATTTGCTATAGAATATTTAAAAATCTTCAGTAATCAAAGCATTTTCATTACATAACAAAACAATCTTTCATTGTCCTGCTACATAACCTGCTCTCGTAGAGAGCCACATCTAACGCACAGATAAAGATCTAAAAATATCTATCACTTCAAATCAATCTTGTCCTTATACTTTAGAATTGCGACAAAACGCAGCCACCACATCCCCCTGCATTTCTATCAACAGCATACACAACTCCTTACTCTCGCTTATAAAAAGATGCTACAGAATATAAATAAAAATATTTTTCTTTTAACGACAAAATCGCCTTAAACATGCATGATCTCGGATTCTTTCACGGCCAAAATCTTATCAATATCAGCAATAGTCTCATCCGTGAGTTTTTGAATTTTTTCAGATAAGCCATGTGCTTCATCTTGACCAATTTCACCTTCTTTTTCTAATTTTTTTAAATTATCCATGCCATCTCGACGAACATGGCGGGTAGCAACACGTGCTTGCTCTGCATATTGATGTGCAATCTTTACAAGTTCTTTACGGCGCTCTTCATTTAATTCAGGTAAAGGAATACGCAAATTCATACCATCTGTGATAGGATTCAATCCAAGACCAGAGTCGCGAATAGCACGCTCTACAGCTCCTACCATCGTTTTATCCCACACCGAAACTGAAAGCATCCGTGGTTCAGGAACAGAAATATTTGCAACCTGATTTATATGTACAACAGAACCATAAGCCTCAACTGTTAACGGCTCTAATAAACTGGTCGAGGCGCGCCCTGTCCGCAAACCACCTAATTCATGTTTAAAAGCGGAAATAGCACCATCCATGCGACGTTTCAGATCATCCATAATCGATGTAATACTCATATCTCTGTCTCCTTCAATTACACCTTGAAGCTTATCCTTTTTCTGATACTATTGTAAACCGTCCCGTGCCATTTAATACCTTTGCTAAACCACCTTTTTCATGAATGGAATATACAATAATTGGTACATTGTTCTCACGTGCTAAAGTAACCGCTGTTGTATCCATAACGGACAACCCCCATTGCAAAATCTCCACATGTGTTAACTGGTCAAAACGCTTAGCTGTAGGGTCTATCTTTGGATCTGCAGAATAAATACCATCGACCTGCGTTCCCTTCAGAAGAACATCTGCACCAATTTCTGCTGCACGTAAAGTAGCGGCAGAGTCAGTGGTAAAAAAAGGATTACCCGTACCCCCAGCAAAAATAACGACTTTTCCTTGATTCATATAACCTATTGCTTTACGCTGTGAGAAGCTCTCACAAATTTGTGGCATAGCAATCGCAGATAATACTACCGTTTCGACCCCTAATTTTGTCAACGATGTTCGCAACGCTAAAGAATTAATAGCAGTTGCAAGCATTCCCATATGATCACCTGTCACACGATCTCCACCATGCGAAGCAACAGCAACACCGCGAAAAATATTTCCCCCACCTATAACAATAGCAACCTCTACCCCCATCGCCCGCACTTCAGCAATATCAGCAGCAATACGATCTGCAACGAAAACATCAATTCCAAAGCTTTGCCCCCCCATAAGGGCCTCACCAGAAACCTTTAAAAGAATACGTTTATACTGTAGCGCTAATGTCATTGATAATCTCCCAAAAAGCACATTCACTTTTTGCTTTCGACACACCAAGGGCACCACTTTATCACGTGACACCCTCTCAATAATCATACTTTCTCCTATCAGCGATTGTATAAATCAATGGTGTGATTCTAAATCTCTGACAATAATCTACAAATAGCTATCCTTTTGCAGCCGCTGCAACCTCTGCAGCAAAATCAGAATTTTCTTTCTCCACACCTTCTCCTAGCGCAAAACGAATAAAACCTGTGATTTTTGCCGGCGCACCAATGGATTTTTCAGCATCCTTTAAAGCCGCTTCAACAGTCACGTCAGGATTCATAACAAAAGCCTGAGAAAGCAAAACAACCTCTTCGAAAAACTTACGCATACGCCCTTCCACCATTTTTTCAATGATATTTTCAGGCTTTCCAGACTGACGTGCTTGATCTGAAAAAATTGCTTTTTCACGTTCAACAGCAGCAGCATCAACATCTTGTGCTGTCAGTGCTAACGGATTGGTTGCCGCAATATGCATTGCAACCTGCCGACCAAAAGCAAGAGCAGCCTCTTTATTTCCTGTTGTTTCAATCGCAACCAAAACACCAAGTTTGCCAAGATTATCAGCCACACTATTGTGTATATAAGTAGCGACTACACCATTCTCAACAGAAATTTTAGCAGAACGCCGAAATGCCATATTCTCACCAATGGTACCAATAGCATCTTTAATTGTAGCCTCTACAGTCTTTTCAGAATTAGGGTAGAGAGACGCTGAAACAGCGTCAACACATCCTTGCGTACCCAAAGCAGCTGTTGCCACATTACGTACAATGTCTTGAAATACATTATTGCGCGCTACAAAATCTGTTTCTGAATTAATTTCAACCAAAACTGCGCTTGAATCCTTTGATGCAATTCCGATCAATCCCTCAGCAGCCGTACGACCCGCTTTTTTATCTGCTTTGGCTATCCCTTTTTTACGAAGCCAATCAACAGCAGCCTCCATATCCCCATTGGTTTCCGCCAGTGCTGCCTTACAATCCATCATACCAGCACCTGACAATTCCCGAAGTTCTTTTACTTGTGCAGCAGTAATACTCATATTTGCCTCTTTATCCTGTAACAGTGAAAGCGTGCAAAAAGAAAAACCTTATGCACGCCTATAACCTCTTCTTTAGAAAATTAAATAGCCCAATAGGCACTTTCTTAATATTACTCAGAAACTAGAACCGCATTTTCCAAAACAGGTTCCACAGGCGCATCAACTTGAGCCCCTAAATCCACACCCATTGTACCTTGTTGGCGAGCAATACCATCAAGAGCTGCACGAGCAAAAAGATCACAATAAAGAGAAATTGCACGTGACGCATCGTCATTACCTGGAATTGGATGTGTAACATTATCAGGATCGCAGTTTGTATCAATAATAGCAATAACCGGAATACCCAAACGTTTTGCTTCTTGGAGTGCAATATTCTCTTTATTTGTATCAATAATAAATATAAGATCTGGAACAGATCCCATATCCTTAATGCCACCAAGTGCACGATTAAGTTTTTCACGATCACGTTCAAGATTTAAACGTTCTTTTTTAGTAAAACCTTGTGCTTCAGCAGCGAGGATTTTATCCAGCTTACGTAAGCGATATATTGAATGAGAAATCGTTTTCCAGTTTGTGAGCATCCCGCCAAGCCAACGCGCATTAACATAATATTGTGCTGAACGATTCGCGGCATCAGCAATAATGTCAGATGCCTGCCGCTTCGTACCAACAAAGAGAATGCGGCCACCCCGTGCAACCGTATCTGAAACAAGTTTAAGCGCTTGGTGCAAAAGAGGAACAGTCTGAGCCAAATCAATAATATGAATATTATTACGCTGACCGTAAATGTAGGGAGTCATTTTGGGATTCCAGCGATGAGTCTGGTGGCCAAAGTGTACACCTGCTTCTAAAAGCTGATGCATAGTAAAGTCTGGTAGTGCCATAATTTATCCTTTCCGGTTTAACCTCCGCGGAAAAAGTAGGGAAACCTACTACCGGCGGACGTTTGCTAGATTTTCTTCGCAAACACCCAAACTCCGCGTGTGGAATATTGTGAACATACTAATATTTGATTCTTTTTCAAGTTATTTTCTGCAATCACTTAATGTTTACATTGATTAAGATCTTTTCCAACTTCGAGAAATTCAAGACTACTCAATTTTGCACGCACTGAAAAAGTTCCATAATCTATATGAAGATCACGCATAACACCGCTTTCATATAACAGAAAACTGGTGCGATAGACTGGCAAACCATCTTTTTTTTCTACATCATCAAAATAAGAAATCGTAACGGGCCAATATTCCTCTTCATCCAATTTTCCCATTTTTCCCGTTTCAGAATCAAAGAAAGGAAGATTCCTTTCTCCAATGATCACACTTTCTTTTTTGACTTTGTCGACTTTATCCGTTCCATCAAATACGGTAACGTGATAGAAATGATAACCTGCTTTCGCATGGCGGATGATATTCTTCAGTTGCATAATTGGAAACTCGGCCATTGCAAGCTTGTATTCTTTTTCCTTTGGCTTTTTTAGTTTAACTATGATCCCATCTTGGATACGTTCAGCTACACCTTCAGAACGATGCGCAACCTCTTGCCCAACTTGATCTGTAACACTAAAATGAAATGTACGGCTATCACCTGTTTCATAACTCGTCGTCTGTTGATCCGTTAAACGCTCCGGCATATCTTCAAGATGAATACGGCTAATAAAACGAAAACGTGTGGTATAACCCTGACATGCCGACCCCGTCAGTTCGTAGACCATTCGCCCTGACATTCCCGAAATTGTCATGTCATGAGAAACACTATCAAGCTGAAAATCATAAATTGCCCGATGAGGTGCAATAAAAATAGACTCTTCTGCTTTCGCAATACATAGAAAAACAACATATAAAATTATTATAAATAACGATCTGATCATTCCCAACTTCCAATTCTATCCCCGTTGCATAACATCATACAATAAGGCAAAAAAGGACCACCCCTCAATTAACCACACATTTCCTTAAATCAAAAAATAGTTTATGCAATTGATGTATTATAGAACAGCTATGGAGTTTAAATTATGACCAACACGATTGAAAGGCATTTAAAAAAAATTGGAATCACTCTTCCTGAAGCAACGCAACCCATTGCCAATTACGTAACAGTCTCACAAAGCGGCAACCAACTCTTTATTTCTGGACAGCTCCCTCTTTTTGATGGAAAGCCAATAGCAACTGGCAAAGTTGGTGCAGCTGTTAGCACTGAACAAGCAAAGAAATCAGCAGAAACCTGTGCGCTCAACATACTCGCACAAATCAAGGCAGCTCTGGGTGATTTAAACAGAATAAAACGTGTAGTAAAAGTCACTGTTTTTGTTGCCGTAGATCCTCATTTTACCGATATCCCTCTTGTCGCCAATGGAGCTTCTGATTTATTCGTCAATATCCTTGGTGAGACTGGGAAACATGCCCGTTCTGCTGTTGGTGTTTCCTCTCTTCCAATGAACGTTCCAGTAGAAGTGGAAGCCATCATAGAAGTCTAAAACCCTCATCAATAGCAACACGCCTTTATAAAGTGACAACCTAATACGAAACCTCTCTTTAATTCTAGCTCCCTATTAGCCTTAATATGCTTTAGTTTTTTTAAATTCTGAATTACAATGCCTAAAAGGAATATTTTTATGAAACAAACTTATGATAGCAATAATGTTTTTGCTAAATTGATTCGCGATGAGATTCCCTCCGTTCGTGTCTATGAAGATGATGATGTTATTGCATTCATGGATATCATGCCACAAGCACCAGGACACACGCTGGTTATACCTAAAAAAGACTCGAGAAACCTACTGGATGCGGATACTGAAATATTGTTTCCTGTTATTAAAGCTGTTCAAAAAATCGCCATTGCTGTCAAAAAAGCCTTTCAAGCAGATGGTATAACAGTTATGCAATTTAATGAAGCAGCTAGTCAACAAACCGTTTATCATCTCCATTTCCATATTATACCACGTATGGAAGGAATAGAGCTTTGTCCCCATAATGATGTTATAACGCCCACAGAAACACTTGAAGAAAATGCAAAAAAAATCCGTGCTGCTCTCTAAAGTCCCCTTAAGTTATTGAGCTTTTTCTTTTCACACGTTTTTTTATCAAATGTTTTATTTTGCTATTCTTTGAATCAATAGACATATCGGCAGGTAAAATTTTTAACTGTAACCTCTGTTTTTCCCCATTTGATTGTTGTGTCAATACCCGAACCGTGCCACCATTGCGCAACTTTCCAAATAAAATTTCGTCAGCTAATGGCTTCTTGATATATTCTTGTATAACACGACTCAACGGGCGTGCTCCCATCTGAGAATCGTATCCTTTATTGGCAAGCCAAACCATCGCAGGAGGAGTTAATTCAAAACAAATTCCCCTATCAGCTAATTGTGCTTCAAGTTGAAAAATAAATTTTTGTATGATCTGATTGATGATTAACTGAGATAAAGGTGCAAACGGAATGATTGCATCTAGCCGGTTACGAAATTCTGGTGTAAAGAGCCGATTAATTGCTTCAATATCATCACCCTCGCGAAGCACTTTGCCAAATCCGATAGCTGACTTTGCCATATCTGAAGCACCGGCATTGGTCGTCATAATTAAAATGATATTGCGGAAATCAATTTTTTTGCCATTATGATCTGTTAATTTACCATAATCCATCACCTGCAATAAAAGATTAAATAACTCTGGATGCGCTTTTTCAATCTCATCCAGCAATAAGACTGCATGAGGGTGCTGATCAACCGCATCTGTCAGGAGACCGCCTTGATCAAACCCTATATAACCTGGAGGTGCCCCGATTAAGCGCGCCACTGTATGTCGTTCCATATATTCTGACATATCAAAACGTAACAATTCAACACCTAAAGAAGATGCAAGTTGTTTTACAACTTCAGTTTTTCCTACACCTGTTGGTCCTGAAAATAAATAACTTCCTATTGGTTTGTCTGATTCGCGCAATCCTGCTCGCGCCAACTTAATTGATGACACTAATGCTGAAATTGCCTGATCTTGCCCATAAACAACATGCTTGAGTTCTCTTTCAAGCTTGCTAAGAACCTTTTGGTCATCACCAGAAATTGTTTTTTGTGGAATCCTTGCCATAGTAGCAATAGTCACTTCAATTTCCTTAACGCCTATACTCTTTTTGCGTTGCTTTTTTGGCAAGAGCTTTTGCGCTGCACCACTTTCATCAATAACATCAATTGCTTTATCAGGTAATCGACGATCAATCATATAACGTGAGGATAGTTCTACGGACGCTCTCATCGCCTCATCAGTATATTTGACCTGATGAAAATTTTCAAAATAAGGCTTTAACCCTTGCAAAATCTTAATCGCATCAGCAACAGAAGGCTCGTTCACATCAATTTTTTGAAAACGACGTTCTAAAGCGCGATCTTGTTCAAAAATTTTGCGATATTCTTTATAAGTCGTAGAGCCAATACATCGAATAGTTCCGGACGATAATGCAGGTTTTAAAAGATTTGCTGCATCCATATTCCCCCCCAATGTAGCCCCTGCTCCAATTAAGGTATGAATTTCATCAATAAATAAAACAGCATCTGGATACTGTTCAAATTCCTTCATAATTTGCTTTAACCGTTCTTCAAAATCACCACGATAGCGTGTACCAGCAATAAGTCCTCCCATATCAAGGGAAAATATCGTTGCATTTGATAAAACTTCAGGCACGTGCCCATCAACAATGCGTTTTGCTAATCCTTCAATTATAGCAGTTTTTCCAACTCCAGGATCACCAACCAAAAGCGGATTGTTTTTTGACCTTCGGCATAAAACCTGAATCATGCGTGAAATTTCCATTTCACGACCAATTAATAAATCAATTTTTCCATTGCGTGCTTTACAATTGAGATCAACACAATAACTCGTAAGTGCGCTCGTTACCTTTTCATCATTGTCTGAAATCTGCTGATCCAATTGCTCTTCAAGCCCATCAAGTAACATGGATAATCCCTCATCCCGCGTAATACCATGTGAAATGAAACGCACAGCATCATAACGTGTCATTCCCATCTCTTGAAGGAAATATGCCGCATAACTTTCGCGTTCAGAAAAAATTGCAACGAGGACGTTTGCTCCTGATACTTCGTCTTTTCCAGCTGATTGAGCATGAATCACCGCACGCTGGATAACTCGCTGAAAGAATGTTGTTGGTTTTGTATCCTCATCAGCTCTAATCTGTACATCTAATTCTGACTGAATATAGTTGGTTAAGCGCTCTCGCAATTCTTCCACATTTACCTGGCAAGCCTGAATAACTGAATTTGCATCAGTATCATCTAGCAAAGCAAGTAGAAGATGCTCTAATGTAGCATATTCATGCCGCGCTTGAGCAGCAATTGTTAATGCGCGATGCAAAACCTCTTCAAGACTAGGTGTAAAAGATGGCATAGTCCCTCACTTTCATTCCATTACACATTGTAATGGGTGTTCATTTTGACGTGCGCACTCTCTTACTTGTACTACTTTCATTTCAGCGACTTCATAACTATAAATTCCGCACTCTCCTACTCCATTCTGATGAACATTTAACATGATATGCGTTGCTTCTTCAAAACTTTTTCTAAAAAATTTTTTCAAAACAAAAACAACGAAATCCATAGGTGTGTAATCATCATTGAGTAAAAGAATACGATATAGCTTGGGCTTTTGAAGTTTTAAGCTAATCTTGGGCATTATAATAGCATCATGCCTGCTTTCATCCCAATTCTTGCCCTTTTCATTGTGCATAATATGCGCTATAAAATTTGTCATTAGCTTCTGTACCATCATCATTTCCTGTGGAGCGTATTTTTGTTAATCTTAAATTCTTTCATAGCTATTGCAATACCTGTTTGTGTAAAGAAGAAATTTTCTTTTATGGTTATGGTATTTAACGCAAATATTGGAAACTCATAAAATAATCTCTGTAAATAAATTAGTAATACCATTCGTCTAAACTGCATCAATAAGCTGCAGAAAAAGGAGCTTTACAGAATTTTCAGAGTAAATGGAGAAATAGGATATCGCAAGTGTATATTAACTGCCGAAAAATTGCGCGTTGTTACAAAAAAGTAGCAATTGCTTTTGTTATTTTAGCTCTTTCTTACTCTTGGGCATTAGCTACTCCTCAAGGAGCTTACCCTGATAAGTATGCTGCTATCGTTATAGATGCAAATACAGGAAAAACTTTATTTCAAGCCAATGCAACACTGAAGCGTTATCCTGCTTCTTTAACAAAAATGATGACGCTGTACATGCTCTTTGAAGCTATGCATATGCGTCGTGTGACACCTAATACACCAATCCCTGTCTCACATTATGCAGCAACACGCCCACCAACAAAAATCGGATTTAAAGCAGGCCAAACAATTTCTGCAGAAGTAGCGGCTAAAGCACTCATTACAAAATCAGCAAATGATGTTGCTACAGCCATTGCAGAATATCTCGGCGGAAATGAAAAGAAATTCGCTCGAATGATGACAGCTAAAGCCCGCAAACTTGGCATGATACACACGAATTTCGTAAATGCTTCAGGACTCCCCGATACGCGAAATTATTCTACGGCACGTGATATGGCCACTTTATCATTAGCCCTGCGCAAACATTTTCCAAAACAATATAACTTATTCAAAATAAAAAGTTTTACTTTCCGAGGACATACAATTAACAGCCACAATAAACTTATCAAAATAATGAAGGGCGTTGATGGAATTAAAACAGGCTATACACAAATGTCAGGTTCTAATTTAGCAACTTCCATGCGTCTTGAAGGGCGCTCTATTGTTGCTGTCGTTATGGGAGGTAAATCGTCTACCGCACGTGATGAACATATGGCCAGCTTGTTAAACCAGTATTTGCCAAAAGCAAGCCGGATGAAAAGCGATAGACATTTTATGGCTTCTTTACACTATAACTTACCCACTGGAGCAAACATTCCTATACCGATCGTTAAAGCTGAGCCAACCAATCCAGATGACAAAATTTCTTCTCTGTTGACAGCATTTGCGGAACAACCGAGAAATTCCAATATGGCAATAGTCGCTGTAAACCAAGCAATTATACCAATTCCTAACCCTCAAAAAGCAATACCTATTGATACGCATCAAGTTGTTACGGCCTCTTTATCCACAGGCGCTGGATGGGCCATTCAAATTGGTTCTCTGCCCGATAAAGAACAAGCAAAAACTCTGCTTTTAAAAGCAAAAAATACAGCGTATTCCGCTTTAAAGAATGCACCTTCACATATGCAACTGTTTGAAAAAAGCGGACGCCGTTATTATCGTGCACGGTTTGTTGGATTTCAATCAAAAAAAGCTGCACTCAATGCTTGTTCTACATTAAAGAAAGCAAATTTTAACTGCTATACGGTAGCTTACTGAAAGTTTTTGAATTCGCGTTAAGGATAGTACCATGACACATAATGCTCTTGCTTCTTCCCCAAAAAAAGAAAAATTATTGAAGCAATCATTTTTTTCCCCGTTGCGCTCTCTTCACGATGCTGCGACAAAACTCGCTGGTTTAAAGCATACTCCAGCAACATTAGACACCCAGTCTCTTGTTAACCTTCTCATTTACCAAACAATGCGAAATCGTCGTCTTACAATGCCTCCTGTACGCATTCATTTACGCGTTGCCAGCCAAACCGGTAATGTACCTATTAAAATTCATCTGGGTGCAACAAATGTCTGATTTTATACGTAAGTTTCTCAAGAACTCTTGAACAGAATATTCTGTACACTGCTTTCAATCTTTAGAAACCCTTTAACAAACGCACTTTTCCCTGAAATTGGTAGAATTGTGCTTGCAGTTTTTTATCCAACTCTCAGATCAATTCTTCAATAAAACTACCTCTTAAAATATACAGAAAATATCAAATGCTTACTTATTTTTGAAGTTTTTATCAAAAATTATCCTTGATATTTCATAAAAAAATGGAACATATTTGGATATAAATTTTGTTCGTTGGCTTTACACCATTCGTCACAACTCAATGATGAAAATACTCTTCAATATTGTAAAAAAACAGTCTTAACATATATATTGTACAAAATTTTCTAAACCATTTTCCAAATTCGTGTGCTTTTCAAAATATAAAACAACTTTAAAATAAAACTCTTTACGGTCTCTTCCTTCATTCCTCATCACTGTCTATGGAGCTTATAACACATATTAAATCCTTCAATCCTTGCATCATATAGCCAAAAACTATCACAATCATAATTTATTAACTACTCATATGTCATCAATACTGCTACGCCCAAGTAATTTTCATGCATAGCAATCTATTCTTCACACTGTAATTGAATGAAATGAAAATATATCGCAATATAAAATAGTTTTATATGACGTGAAAGATGATAATTTGTAATGAATTATCAGCTTTTTTATTCAATACATCTTTATAAAGATAATTCATTGTTTTATAATCTGAGCGAAAACCTCAAATACAGAAATATTCTCTCATTTCAAATCTTACCACAATAAATCAATAACAAACGCTTGCTTGCACAAATGAAAAAGCTATGTGGATCAAAACCAACTTTAAGAAAGGACTAAAATACCTTTTTATGACCCGTCTTAATACAAAAATAGTTGGTAATATCAGAATTGCAAAATATAATAACGATGCCTTCTGGTACCTTTATAAGCGATAAAATACCCCATAAAGAATTTACTAGATTAAATATCTGTTGTATACTTTAACAGGATATTGCGTTAACTGCGAGACCAGCTTTACTCGTTTCTTTATAGCGTTCACTCATATCATGCCCAGTTTGGCGCATTGTTTCTATACAAGCATCAAGAGAAACAAAATGATTTCCATTACCATGTAAAGCAAGAGAAGAAGCCGTTACCGCCTTAACAGCTCCCATAGCATTGCGTTCAATACAAGGAACTTGCACAAGACCTGCAACCGGATCACACGTCATTCCTAAATGATGCTCAAGCGCAATCTCAGCAGCATTTTCAATTTGAGCGGGTGTACCACCTAATGCCGCTGTCAATCCTGCCGCTGCCATTGAAGATGCTGTTCCAACCTCACCTTGACACCCTACTTCTGCACCAGAAATAGAAGCATTATGTTTAATGACACCACCAATAGCTGCTGCCGTCAACAAAAAATTATGTATTCCCTCTCGATCCGAATCATCATAAAATTGGAGATAATAACGCAAAACTGCAGGCACAACACCAGCTGCCCCATTCGTCGGTGCCGTAACAACACGACCACCAGCAGCATTTTCCTCATTCACTGCTATAGCATATACAGAAAGCCAGTCATTTGCCCAAAGTGGATGATTGCGATTTTTCCTTCGATTTTCCAAAAGCTTATCATGCAGCTTTTTAGCACGTCTTGGAACATGCAATCCACCTGGCAACTCACCTTCTTTTGAAAGACCTCTATCAATACAATTTGTCATAGCTGAAAAAATTTCATCGAGCCCTGTATCAAGAGCAGAACGCTCCATCTTCGTTTCTTCGTTTAGGCGCTTCATTTCAGCAATTGAAAGTCCTGATTTTTCTGCCATTGACAACATTTTACGTGCAGAATCAAAAGGATATGGAACCTCAAACGTTTCTTGTTGTATATTACCATTCATATGGCTTAATTCATCCTCAGTCACAACAAAACCACCACCGATAGAATAATAAATCTGTCGCAAAAGAACATTTCCATCAGCATCAATCCCTTCAAACGCAAGCCCATTAGCATGCCCAGGTAGGACTCTCTTTCGTTCAAAAATAAGATCATCTTGCAAATCAAACTGGTAAGCGGGATGGCCTTTTGGTTGCACTTTTTTTTCACGTGTAACCTTTTCTAACAAGAATTCCATAGAATCAGGATCAACTGTAGAAGCTTTTTCTCCCAAAAGCCCTAACGTAATAGCTCTATCCGTAGCATGACCAATTCCTGTAAAAGCCAAGGAACCATAAAGATAAACACGTATACGAGAAACCTCAGCATCAGAAGACTGAGAAAAATTTCGTACAAGAATTTCCTGCAAAAACATATTAGCAGCCGTCATCGGCCCCATCGTATGAGAGCTAGAAGGACCAATACCAATTTTAAAAAGCTCAAAAACAGATAAAAACACACATCACCTCAAAACTACCTATAGCCTGAGTATATGCTTTTTTATCACAGTTGTCCCGTTTAAAATCAAATTGCGAGATAAGCTAAAAAAATGACAGCAATCAATACAAACGTTGCTCGTCTTGCTACCACCCAACACTTACTTTCTAGAGCGCTTTCCATATCTAACCTTCAAAACGGAAAATGATATTGAGATAATCAATCTTTTAATGTCTCGAGCGTAGTAAAATAAGTGTTAACATGCAATATTAAAATTCAACAAAAAAGAGAAATTCTCACTGAAATATTTTTCATAATGTTTCAAGCTCTAAAATTTTATACTCAATAGTATAAAACACTCTATAGATACCATTAAATAAAACGTACAAAACTCTCAATTGGTTCGCGTTCAGTTTCAAAATTATTTTCTGGAGCATTCCTATCGCGATAGCCAAGTGCCATACCACAGATAATGTGCCGATCAGACGGCACAGATAAAAGTGTACGAATTTGTTTATGATAATCAGCAAAAGCAGCTTGGGGGCACGTATCTAATCCAAACCCACGTGCTGCTAACATAATGGTCTGCATAAACATGCCCAAATCAAGCCAGCTTCCCATTTCCATATCGTAATCCATTGTAAACAAAAGTCCGACAGGTGCACCAAAAAATGAAAAATTACGCGCCTTCTGCTGAAGCATTTTTTCCTGCTCATCCTTCTGAATTCCAAGGCTCTTATAAAGATCTGAACCAATTTTTCGGCGCCTTGAAAGATAAGGCTCGCGCCATTGACGTGGATAATAATGAACTTCACGCTCTCCTTTTACACCTGAGAATGCGAGTCGTGTAAGCTCTTGTCCTAGCTGCTGCAATACATCCCCTGTAAGCACAATGACTTGCCATGGCTGGAGGTTTGTCCCAGATGGTGCACGTGCTGCAAGTTTCAAGATTTCTCTAATCGTTTCCTGTGAAACCGGCTGATGCGTAAAGGCGCGAATTGACTTACGTGACAGAATAGATTGGAAGATATCAAGAGGAGAATCATCCGTCATTGTTTTTACTATCTCTTTGAAAAATAAATTTAAATATTGTTGTTTGCTCATTCAAAGCTAAAATATCGTGAAAACACCTTCACAACTTTCTCCTTTTAAACTACCCCTTCCAAACAGCTTACCATATCCGAGGTTCTACTGATTCCTACCAGTAGAAAACAATACAATTTATCCCTTTTTATGGAAAGAAAATCATCAAAAATTAATGAAATAAACTTTAAAATCAGCGATTAACTCTTACTTCGGCTAAACTCTCAAAAAAGTCTCCTCTATGCGCTCTAAATCATGAAGAAGATCATCATATCACGCTGAATCTACTGTAAATCAGCTTGTTTTTTATTAATAATCGCAATTAATCCCTCAAGCTTTTCCTCATCAACAGGTGGTTTTCCGATCATCGTCAACATACCAGATCTTTCAGACAAAGAAAATTTAACTCTTTTTGCACGTAATATTTGTTCTAATTTATAATGATCTGTTTGCGTATAAAACTATGTGCCTCCACGCCGGAAAGACACAAGAAGTCCTTCCTCTTCTTCGTAATAACGCAAAATTCGAGAAGTTATTGAAAATTCGCGCGTTAATTCACTAATTGAATAATATCTGTACATTTTATCATTCTGTTTTCATAGACCACACTGTTATTAGAAATATCGCTGTTTTGTATAAAAATTTTAGTGAGATTTGATCCTCTGCTTTCCTGAATTTTTAAATATAAGGAAATATAATATTTTCCTATCATGCGAGCATTGTATAGCAGAAAATTAATTATTTCTCGGATTATAAGAAAGATTTTTGATCATTCATTATGATGCCTTTTCAATTTTTATAGAGAATATTAATCGAAAAAACATTCAAAACCAATCGTTACCTTATCTTCAAAAAATCTACCCTTTTCCTTTAAAATATTGCTCCCTATTACCTTATGCACTTTTCAACTTCGAAATGTTTTAAAATAAACTCTCTATCTCACTAATTGTAATAAACAAGAAACATTATGAATGAAACAATAGAGAAGATAAATCTTATATAAGAATAATATAATAAACTAACAAAGATGCTAAAATGCCAATCCTCTTACAGTCTTTACAGTAATATTTGTTAGGAAAATACGCAAATTTGTATTTTGAGATCTAAAAAACGCCCGAATCTAGAATTTGAGCGCTCCCCTATCACTCTTTTTGGTATGTTCTTAGATTACTCAGCAACTGCTTCGGTTGTCATATTTGTCAACATAGCCTTCGCCATCTCGTTATTGCTAGATTTGCGCCGCTCATCGACGATGAGATCATCACGAACTGCAGCAATACGGCGGATCTGAGCAATCGTACCACCTGTACCCGCAGGAATAAGGCGACCGACAATAACATTCTCTTTAAGTCCTTGCAAAGTATCAATTTTACCAGAAACTGCTGCCTCCGTGAGCACTCTTGTTGTTTCCTGAAACGATGCTGCCGAAATAAACGATGGTGTTTGAAGAGATGCTTTTGTAATCCCAAGAAGAATTGGAGTACCAGATGCGGGTCTCTTTCCTTCTGCAATCAAATTATCATTGATTTCATCAAGCTCAATACGATCAACATTATCGCCTAGAATATAACCAGAATCTCCAGATTCAGTAATTTCAACTTTTTGCAACATCTGGCGAACAATCACTTCAATGTGCTTGTCATTAATGAGAACACCTTGCAAACGATACACTTCCTGAATTTCGTTAACAAGATAAGATGCCAAAGCTTCAACGCCCTTAATCGCTAAGATATCATGAGGAGCTGGGTTACCATCGAGGATATAATCTCCTTTTTCAATTTGGTCGCCTTCTTGGAAGTGAAACAACTTCCCCTTTGGAATCAAATATTCTACTGGTTCAAGAGTTTCATCATTTGGTTCAATAATAATACGACGCTTATTCTTATAACCACGACCAAATCGAATTGTACCACTGACTTCAGCAATGATCGCGTGATCCTTTGGACGTCGTGCTTCAAAAAGCTCAGCCACACGTGGTAGACCACCTGTAATATCTTTTGTCTTAGCACTTTCCATCGGCAAGCGAGCAATAACATCACCGGCCTTCACATGAGAACCTGGCTCAACAGACAAAATGGTTTCCACTGACATCATGTAGCGAGCTTCTCCCCCCTTATACAATTTGGCAATGGTTTCACCTTTTTTATCTGTGTGGATTATAATGGCTGGTTTTAGATCAGCACCACGCGGATTGGCGCGCCAATCAATCACCAACCGCTTCGTAATTCCTGTAGATTCATCGGCTGTTTCAGTAACTGATAAACCATCTATCATGTCTTCGAAGCCTACATAACCCTCAACTTCAGTTAAAACAGGACGTGTATAGGGATCCCATTCTGCTATACGTTGACCACATTTAACCACGTCACCATCATCAACAAAAATATGCGCACCATAGTTAACACGATGCACCACGCGCTCTTTTCCAGACTCATCCTTGATCAGAATAGCCACATTACGCCCCATAACCACCAAATGACCTTCAGAATTGCGAACCACATTGCGATTACGAATCTCCACTATACCTTCATAAGAAGCTTCTAAATGAGATGAATCAACAACCTGTGCCGTTCCTCCTAAGTGGAAAGTACGCATAGTAAGCTGTGTCCCCGGTTCACCAATTGACTGAGCGGCAATAACACCAACTGCCTCTCCCTGATTAACCGGTGTTCCACGTGCCAAATCACGACCATAGCATTTAGCACAAACACCAAGGCGCGTTTCACACGTCAAAGCAGAACGGATTTGAACAGACTGAATTCCAGCTTCTTCAATCTTAGCAACATCAGCCTCCTCAATCATTGCTCCACCTTCAAGGATAATCTCTCCAGAAACTGGATGCAAAATATCAACAAGTGCTGTACGACCAAGAATTCTTTGTCCAAGAGAGGCAACAATTTGTCCTGCATCAACAATTGGCTGCATCGTAAGCCCCTTTGCAGTACCGCAATCAACTGCTGAAATAATAGCATCCTGTGCAACATCAACAAGACGTCGTGTTAGATAACCAGAGTTGGCTGTTTTTAACGCAGTATCAGCAAGACCTTTACGTGCCCCGTGGGTTGAGTTGAAGTACTCGTTAACGGTTAGACCTTCCTTAAAATTTGAAATAATTGGTGTTTCAATAATTTCACCCGATGGTTTTGCCATTAACCCACGCATACCAGCCAACTGTTTCATCTGGTTAGCAGAACCACGCGCACCAGAATGCGACATCATATAGATTGAGTTCATTGGACGCTGACGACCTGTTTTGGGATCAAATTCAACAGCCTGAATACGTTTCATCATTTCATCCGCAACGCGATCTGTGCATTTACCCCAAGCATCTACTACTTTGTTATATTTTTCACCTTGCGTAATCAAACCATCATTATATTGCTGCTCATATTCTTTAGCCAAAGCCTCCGTTTCTGCAACCAAACGCGATTTACCATCAGGAATAACCATGTCGTCCTTGCCGAATGAAATTCCTGCACGACAAGCATAAGAAAAGCCAAGTTGCATAATACGGTCACAGAAAATAACAGTCTCTTTTTGCCCACAGTGTCGGTAAACTTGGTCAATCATTTTAGAAATATTCTTTTTCGTCATTTCTTGATTGACAATATCAAACGAGATATTCGGATTTTTGGGCAAAAGCTCACCAATAATCAAACGTCCAGGTGTCGTATCATAAAGCTTAGCAACCTCTTTCCCATCCTTCTCCATATTTTTAACACGACCTTTAATCTTCGTGTGAAGAGTTACAACCTTATTTTCCAAGGCATAATGAAGCTCACCTATATCAGCAAAAGCCATTCCCTCACCTGGTTCTTTTTCAGAAACAATAGAAAGATAGTAAAGACCAAGGACCATATCTTGCGATGGAACAATAATTGGTGCACCATTGGCTGGATGAAGAATATTATTGGTTGACATCATCAAAACACGGGCTTCAAGCTGTGCTTCAAGAGAAAGCGGAACGTGAACCGCCATCTGATCACCATCAAAATCCGCATTAAAAGCAGTGCACACCAGGGGATGAAGTTGTATAGCTTTTCCTTCAATAAGTATAGGTTCGAAAGCTTGAATCCCCAAACGGTGCAACGTCGGAGCACGATTAAGCAAAACAGGATGTTCACGGATAACCTCATCCAAAATATCCCAAACTTCTGGGTGCTCTTTTTCAACAAGTTTCTTTGCCTGCTTCACAGTTGATGAATAACCCTTCGCATCAAGCCTCGCATAAATAAACGGTTTAAATAATTCGAGAGCCATTTTTTTGGGAAGACCACATTGATGCAATTTCAATTCAGGACCTGTCACGATAACAGAACGCCCCGAGTAATCAACACGCTTCCCAAGTAAGTTTTGACGGAAACGTCCTTGTTTACCCTTTAGCATATCTGACAGAGACTTGAGGGGACGTTTATTTGCCCCTGTAATCACACGCCCACGCCGACCATTATCAAATAATGCATCAACAGCTTCTTGCACCATACGCTTCTCATTGCGCACAATAATCCCAGGAGCACGCAATTCAATTAACCGCTTTAAACGATTATTACGATTTATTACACGCCGATAAAGATCATTCAGATCCGACGTCGCAAAACGTCCACCATCAAGCGGAACCAGTGGGCGTAAATCAGGTGGAATGACTGGTATCGTCTTCATAATCATCCATTCTGGTTTATTGCCAGATTCAAGGAAATTCTCAACGATCTTAAGCCGCTTAATCAACTTTTTTTGCTTTAATTCCGAAGTTGTCTCAGATAATTCAACGCGTAAATCATTCGCGATTTTCTCTAATTCCATACCAGCTAGAAGCTCATAAATGGCCTCAGCACCAATCATAGCCGTAAATTGATCTTCCCCAAACTCATCAATAGCAAGCATATATTCTTCTTCAGAAAGAAGCTGATGAAGTTTAAGGGATGTCAAACCTGGTTCTGTTACAATATAATTCTCAAAATAGAGAACCCGCTCAATATCTTTTAAAGTTAAATCTAAAAGCGTAGAAATGCGACCTGGTAACGATTTAAGGAACCAAATATGTGCAACGGGTGCCGCGAGCTCAATATGCCCCATACGCTCACGACGTACGCGCGAAAGAGTAACCTCTACACCACATTTCTCACAGATAATGCCCTTATATTTCATGCGTTTATATTTACCGCACAAACATTCATAGTCCTTAATAGGGCCAAATATACGTGCACAAAAAAGACCATCACGTTCTGGCTTAAAAGTCCGATAATTAATAGTCTCAGGCTTCTTGATCTCACCGTACGACCAGGACAAAATCTTCTCAGGACTCGCAATAGAAATACGAATAGAGTCAAATGTTTGCGCTGGCGCCTGAGGATTGAAAAGATTCATGACCTCGTGGTTCATGCCGTTCTCCTTCAAAGATTCTTAGAACCTGTTGTAATATCTCATTAATTCTATCACAGATCTTATTTAAAACCTATTTCTACCTTTTAAACCGTCTGTGTCACCTTAATAGAAATTTCCTTATTTAGCCTTCCAGAGTAATCAGAGCGTACTTTCTCGAGCGCACTCCTTGAATTATCACTCTGCTGTATCAGACAATGCCCGCTGTGCAATAAGTTCACGTGCATCATCAAGTTCTACATTAAGAGCAAGTGAACGCATTTCTTTCACCAACACATTAAAGCTTTCAGGTATACCGGCCTCAAATGTATCGTCACCACGCACAATTGCTTCATAGACTTTTGTTCGACCAGCCACATCATCTGATTTTACAGTCAGCATTTCCTGTAAAGTGTATGCCGCACCGTAGGCTTCAAGAGCCCAGACTTCCATTTCACCAAAACGCTGACCACCAAATTGTGCCTTACCACCTAATGGCTGTTGTGTAACAAGCGAATATGGCCCAATCGAACGTGCATGAATTTTATCATCAACAAGGTGATGCAATTTCAACATGTAAATATAGCCCACAGTTACTGGACGATCAAAAGGCTCTCCAGTACGACCATCATAAAGCGTAACCTGCCCTGAGCTATCTAAACCTGCATCCTCCAGCATCATATTGATATCAGCTTCATGCGCCCCATCAAAAACAGGTGTTGCGATTGAAACGCCTTTCCTCATCTGTAGTGCCAATTTGTAAAGACTTTCATTATCATACTGACGTACTGGTTCATTATGATTATTATCAGGCATAAGATTCTCAATGCGCTGACGCAAAGGAAGTATGTCCCCTGTCTCTTGATATAACTCTACCAAATCGCCAATTTTCTTGCCCATACCAGCACATGCCCAACCAAGATGTGTCTCAAGAATTTGTCCAACATTCATACGACTAGGCACACCAAGCGGATTCAATACGATGTCAGCATGAGTTCCATCTTCAAGAAACGGCATATCCTCTACTGGAAGAATACGCGATACAACTCCTTTATTACCATGACGTCCCGCCATTTTGTCACCTGGTTGGATTTTGCGTTTCACAGCAACAAAAACCTTCACCATTTTCATGACACCAGGAGGCATTTCATCGCCTCTTTGAACCTTCTCAACTTTATCCATAAAGCGACGTTGTAATGCTTCTTTTGATTCATCATATTGCTTGCGCAAAGCCTCAATTTCACTCTGAAGCTTCTCATCTTCAACAGCAAATTGCCACCATTGTGAACGCGGATACTGATCCATTATCGTATTGTCAAGCTTCTTGCTGTTTGAAAAGCCTTTTGGACCTTCTATAGCAACTTTACCTGTTAACATATCGGCAAGACGCGCATAAACGTTGCGATCAAGAATCGATTGTTCATCATCACGATCTTTAGCTAAACGCTCAATTTCCTCACGTTCAATCGCCATCGCACGTTCATCTTTTTCCACACCGTGACGATTAAAAACACGAACCTCAACAACAGTCCCAAAAGTTCCAGGAGGCATTCGCATAGAAGTATCACGAACATCTGAAGCCTTTTCCCCAAAAATTGCACGCAAAAGCTTCTCTTCCGGTGTCATGGGACTTTCACCTTTTGGTGTAATCTTTCCAACCAAAATATCACCAGGTTGAACTTCAGCACCAATATAGATGATACCAGCCTCATCAAGATTCCTTAGCGCTTCTTCTGCAACGTTAGGAATATCTCGCGTAATTTCTTCAGGTCCAAGTTTTGTATCACGTGCTGCGACTTCAAATTCCTCAATATGAATCGAAGTAAAAACATCATCGGCAACAATGCGCTCGGATAACAAAATGGAATCTTCGTAATTGTACCCATTCCAAGGCATAAAAGCCACAAGAACATTCCGACCAAGCGCTAAATCACCAAGATCCGTAGACGGACCATCTGCAATAATATCACCCTTCTCTATTCGATCACCGACATGCACAAGAGGACGCTGATTAATACAAGTAGACTGATTAGAACGCTGAAACTTCTGTAAACGGTAAATATCAACACCAGACTTTGAAGGATCTAAATCTTCTGTTGCACGGATAACAATACGGGTTGCATCCACCTGATCAACAATACCACCACGCTTTGCACTAACCGCTGCACCTGAATCACGGGCAACAATTGATTCCATTCCTGTACCAACAAATGGCGCTTCAGCGCGTACAAGCGGAACCGCCTGACGCTGCATGTTCGATCCCATCAATGCACGATTCGCATCATCATTTTCTAAAAATGGAATAAGAGCTGCAGCTACCGAAACCAACTGTTTTGGTGAAACATCCATCAAATCCACATGATCGCGCGGCGCCATCAAAACTTCACCCGCATGACGACAAACAACAAATTCTTCTGTAAAGCGCCCCTCAGCATCCAGTGAAGAATTGGCTTGAGCTACATAATGCTTTGATTCCTCCATAGCAGACAGATAAATAACTTCTGTTGTCACTTTACCATCAATAATTCTGCGATATGGACTCTCAATAAAACCGTACTTGTTAACCCGCGCAAAGGTTGCCAAGGAATTAATCAGACCAATATTAGGACCTTCCGGCGTTTCAATCGGACAAATACGACCATAATGCGTAGGATGTACGTCACGAACTTCAAAACCCGCACGTTCACGTGTCAAACCACCTGGACCAAGAGCAGAAAGACGGCGCTTATGGGTAATCTCTGACAATGGATTGGTTTGATCCATAAACTGCGATAATTGCGAAGATCCAAAAAATTCACGAACCGCTGCAGCAGCAGGCTTTGCGTTTATCAAGTCCTGTGGCATGACTGTGTCAATTTCAACCGATGACATACGTTCTTTTATCGCACGCTCCATACGAAGTAAACCAATGCGATACTGATTTTCCATCAGTTCCCCAACGGAACGAACACGACGATTACCAAGATTATCAATATCATCAATTTCACCACGACCATCACGCAGCTCAACCAACATCTTAACAACAGCAAGAATATCTTCTTGACGCAAAACGCGAACTGTGTCCGGACAATCAAGATCCATACGTAAATTCATCTTAACACGCCCAACAGCTGAAAGATCATAGCGCTCTGGATCAAAAAACAATGAATGGAACATAGCTTCTGCTGTATCCATTGTTGGTGGCTCCCCCGGACGCATTACACGATAAATATCAAACAATGCATCTTGCCGACTTTCATTTTTATCTGCTTTTAAAGTATTGCGGATATATGCCCCAATGTTCATGTGGTCAATATCAAGGATATTAATTTGATCCGCATTAACGTCAAATAAAATCTTTAATATTTTTTCGTCAATTTCATCACCAGCTTCAAGGTAAATCTCACCTGTCTGGTAATTGACTATATCTTCCGCTAAATAGCATCCTAACAGATCATCTTCACTGACCTTAACCGCACTGAGACCTTTTTCTGCCAAAGACTTTGCAACACGAACCGTTATCTTTTTACCAGCCTCAGCAACAACTTCACCACTGTCTGCATCTATAAGGTCAGAAACGAGCTTCATCCCTTTAAAGCGATCAACAGAATAAGGAATACGCCATCCATCCCCATCTCGCTCATAAGTAACTTTATTATAAAACGTCGATAAAATATCTGATGCATCCATACCTAATGCCATAAAAAGACTCGTAACAGGAATCTTGCGTCGCCGATCAATACGAGCATAAATGATGTCCTTAGCATCAAACTCAATATCAAGCCAAGAGCCGCGATAAGGAATAACGCGAGCGGCAAAAAGAAACTTTCCCGATGAATGCGACTTTCCTTTATCATGATCAAAAAAGACACCAGGAGAACGATGCATCTGTGAAACAATAACACGCTCCGTACCATTAATGACAAAGGTACCATTCGTCGTCATTAAAGGCATGTCGCCCATATAAACGCCCTGCTCTTTAATGTCTTTGATATCCTTTGAGCCAGTATCCTCATCAACATCAAAAACGATTAAACGTAATATCACCTTTAATGGTGCAGCGTAAGTCAAATCACGCTGACGGCATTCTTCAACATCAAATTTTGGTAAATCAAATTCATAACCAACAAACTCGAGCATAGCTGTACCGGAAAAATCCGAAATGGGAAATACCGATTTAAAAACAGCTTGCAAACCTTCATCTGGTCGTCCACCTTTCGGTTCCTCAACCATGAGAAACTGATCGTATGACGCTTTTTGAACCTCAATAAGATTCGGCATCTCTGCTACTTCAGGAATCTTACCAAAAAATTTGCGTACGCGCTTACGACCATTGAATTGAGACATCATCGCTAGGGTCTGAGCCATCGTCGCTCCTTGATCTTTACTCTCCAAGGTAGACTAAACCTTGAAAGCTTTATGTCATTAACCTGCACATGCAGACCAGTTCACTTGATACCCAATAATGAGCACCATCAATTTTCCCCACAAACTCAAGCCACTTATTCACTTAGCTCTACGATGAGGGAACTAAAAATAAATCCCATACCCATCACAGCTACTGGACTGTTCGGAAAAGGTTTTTATTGTTCCTCTACCTCCTTTTTAGGAGACAGGAAATCGGCGAACATAGATGCCCGCCGATAAAATAAAATTTACTTAAGTTCAACCTTAGCACCAGCAGCTTCAAGTTGAGACTTAATTTTTTCTGCTTCGTCTTTAGAAGCCCCTTCTTTAATAGGTTTAGGTGCCCCTTCAACCAGATCCTTAGCTTCTTTAAGACCAAGCCCAGTAAGAGCACGAACTTCCTTAATGACATTGATTTTTTGCGCACCACCTTCAACAAGAATAACATCAAATTCTGTTTTTTCTTCAGCAGCTGGAGCAGCAGCACCAGCAACAGCAGCTACAGCTACAGGAGCAGCAGCCGAAACCCCCCATTTTTCTTCAAGCAACTTAGAAAGCTCAGCAGCTTCCAAGAGGGTGAGGTTAGAAAGGTCTTCTACGATCTTCGCTAGATCAGCCATTTTTAAATTCCTTCAATTAAAAGATTTGAACCATTATTTAACTTATTCAAAAAAACAGAAAAACATCAAAGCTCTTCCATCAACGTGAATACAAAACAGCCTTAGGCCGCCTTATCCTCCTGAGCATATGCTCCAATGACACGTGCGACCTGACCAGCAGGTGCATTAACAACCTGTGCGATACGGGTCGCAGGAGTAGAAATCATACCCACGAGTTTTGCCCGCAACTCATTCAGTGAAGGCAATGAAGCCAATGACTTCACAGCATCTACACTCAAACTTGTTGCTCCCATTGAACCGCCAAGGATGACAAATTTGTCATTGCTTTTCGCAAAATCAACAGCAACTTTCGGTGCTGTAATTGGATCTTCTGAATAAGCAATAAGTGTTTGTCCGGTAAACAAATCCACTATCGATTCAGATTCCGTGCCCTGAAGAGCAATTTTAGCAAGACGGTTTTTGGCGACTTTAACGGCACCACCAGCTTCACCCATTTTTGAACGAAGATCGTTCATCTGTGAAACTGTCAGACCGGAATAATGTGCAACAATAACAGAACCAGACTTTCGAAAAGCCTCGTTAAGCCATGTAACAAATTCGCGTTTCTCCGCTCTATTCACTGTCTCTCTCCATCTAACAGATTTGCTTAAAACAAATCTGTTGGTTACCTTTGACAACATAAGAATACCTTATGCTACCGATGAGGATCCTGTCCCCTTTTTCACGCAGAGCGATCAAAGGCAACCTTGGCTCAAACCCTTTAAGTTTTTTAACTCTCAGTTTTTACCCCCAGTCTCATGCAGGCTTTTTTCGATTAAGATACTCAAATAGTATCACCCACAATCTCGGACAGGATATTCCGGAATTTCTTCCGGTATAACCCAAGCTTAATAAAGCTTAGATAGCCAAATGCCGATAAAAATCGACACTGTAAACACAATCTTGATATTCACATACCCCAAAAAACAAAATTATAAATCTTCTCAGGCTTACTCCGAACGAACAGTCGCAGGATCCACTTTAACTCCAATCCCCATAGTCGAAGAAACTGCAACACGCTTAATATACTCACCTTTCGCACCTTGCGGCTTGGCTTTGATAACAGCACTAGCAAAAGCTTTAATATTTTCCACTATCTTCTCAACCCCAAAAGAAGCCTTACCAATACCAGCATGCACGATACCAGCTTTTTCAACACGAAATTCAACAGCACCACCTTTAGAAGCTTTGACAGCACTAGCAACATCAACTGTTACAGTACCAACTTTTGGATTTGGCATCAAACTTCGTGGACCAAGAATCTTACCAAGACGACCAACAAGTGGCATCATATCTGGCGTTGCAATACAACGATCAAAATCAATCGTTCCACCATTAACACTTTCAAATAAATCCTCAGCTCCTACAATATCAGCACCAGCGGCTTTAGCTTCATCAGCTTTATCCCCACGCGCGAAAACAGCGACGCGGATATTCCGCCCAGTCCCATTAGGTAAATGAGCAACACCTCGAACCATTTGATCTGCATGACGAGGATCAACACCTAAGTTCATTGAAATCTCAATTGTTTCATCAAACTTAGCAATCGCACGCTCTTTAACCATCGAAACTGCATCTTTTAAAGCGTAAAGTTCATTAAAATTAACATCTTTACGGATGTTTTTCACTCTCTTTGCTACTTTTCCCATAACATTAGTCCACCACTTCTAAGCCCATAGAGCGAGCAGAACCTTCAACCATGCGCATCGCCGCCTCAATATCATTTGCGTTAAGATCCTTCATTTTTGCTTGTGCAATTAAACGAACTTTATCACGAGAGATATTCCCTACAGAAACCTTACCAGGCTCTTTCGAACCAGATTTTAAATTTGCTTCCTTCTTCAAGAAAAACGATACAGGGGGTGTTTTTAAAGAAAAAGTGAAAGACTTATCTTGATAATAAGTAATAACCACTGGAATTGGCGCCCCCTTTTCCATTTCTTGCGTAGCTGCATTAAACGCCTTACAAAATTCCATAATATTAATACCGCGCTGCCCAAGAGCAGGACCAATCGGTGGAGATGGAGTAGCAGCTCCCGCAGGAACCTGCAATTTAAGCTGACCTATACTTTTTTTTGCCATAACAATCTGCCTTCAATTTCACTAGGTAAGCTGGCAATGCACATTGCCCACTACCCGCTGCAGTCGAGTGGTTCGGATCATCAAGCCGACAAAAGCTATAAATCACCTCCCACCAATTACTTAAAGCGATTAAAACCACTCTAAGTCTAATCAGAGTTTTTCAACCTGACCAAATTCCAAATCAACAGGCGTAGGACGCCCAAAAATCAACACCTCAACCTTAAGACGAGAACGCTCTTCTTCAACTTCTTGAACAATACCATTAAATGAAACAAAAGGTCCATCAGCGACACGAACTTGCTCTCCAACCTCAAACAATACGGAAGCTTTTGGAGAATCAATCCCTTCTTGAACTTGTTTAAGAATTTGCTCAACCTCCCGATCGGAAATAGGAACAGGACGCGCATCTGATCCCAAAAAGCCTGTCACTTTAGGAGTATTCTTAATGAGATGATAAACCTCATCTGTCAACTCAGCGCAAACAAGAACATAACCAGGAAAAAACTTTCGCTCAGCATCAACCTTACGCCCACGACGAACTTCTACAACACGCTCTGTGGGAACAAAAATCTTTTCAAATAGATGGTCAAGCCCCTTTTGCTTTGCCTCCTTGTCAATAGCTTCCGCCACCTTCTTCTCAAAATTTGAATATGCTTGAACAATATACCAACGAGCAGCCACAGTCACACTTCCTTGTACTATCAACTAAAAAGATACTTTAGAAGATCAATACCCCGCCAAACACCAAAATGCATAACCTGATCCACAATAAAAAAGAAAGCTGAAGCCAATGCAGTCACCAATAACACCATAACAGTAGAAATTACTGTCTCACGACGCGTAGGCCACTTCACCTTAACTGTTTCTGCATAAACCTGCTTTAAAAAGGTAATTGGATTGGTTTTAGATGCCATCAGTCACACTATACACTTTCTAATCTTATTGCGATTTATACAACAAATAAATATGACAAAGATGCAAAAACCAATCTTCAGCCTCATGCAGCTTCCTCATTCTCTACTCAATACCGATTCACACACAAAAAAACAAGCCCTATACAAAAAAAAGAGAAGAGGGCAGTTTAAAAAACCACCTTCTTACAGCTAAAACCCTACTATTTGGCAGGGGCAGCAGGACTTGAACCCGCGACCTGCGGTTTTGGAGACCGCCGCTCTACCAACTGAGCTATACCCCTAACTCTCAAAATTATACCTTTAATACTCTTCAACAACCATTATTTATTCAATGATCTTAGAAACGATTCCTGCACCAACAGTACGACCGCCCTCACGAATAGCAAAACGAAGTTTCTCTTCCATGGCAATTGGAACAATCAAAGAAACATCCATCG
>NZ_CADEAG010000008.1 GCF_902825155.1 Bartonella taylorii 8TBB | reverse complement strand
TTTTCGAGGATCTTTTCAGTTTCTGTATGCAAAGCACTCTCACTGCCATAAACAGCGTTGCTCCAACGTTGGATGTCTTCTGCATAAACTTCGACCAATGGAGAACACCGCACCTTCTCAAGGATTTCTTTCTTCGAGAGAGGTGGCTTTTGTGGTGCAGTTGTTGTCTGTAGACTCTCTAAATCGCGCGATGCTGTGGCATGTTGTTTATGGTGTTTTTCTGTTTCTTTTGGCGTGCGGGATGAAAGAGAAGAAAGCTGTTTTTTTCCCATACGTATATCCTTTTAAGTTTTACAGTATTTTCTCAAAAAACTCTTTTGACGTATTTTTCATTCTTATTTTGGGATAGCCTTTTATTCAAAAGGGTATCTTCACTCGAATGATTTCCTAAGACTTTGCACGACACATAACGTGTCAATATATGTTTTTTATACGTTTTTTTTGTGTCAATCAATAAGTTGTATTAAATTATGGGAAATATTTTGCTCTCTTTTTGGCGCAAACCATCTTGCAGGATTTGCGCCCAGAAATTTTATTAAAAAGTTAAAGCTTATCTTGTGTCTGTTTAGCTGACGAGAGCCAGTGCTTTTGTACCTAGAGTTTTGCGTGGTCGAACGCTTTGCGCTCTTTCTTGTGCCTGTCTAGAAGTTTCAGGAACCTCATGATGCATGGTTGCTGATAAGCGCTCAGGAGCCTTTGATAAGTCTTGTTGTCTGTGTTGGTTCTGCAGAATACCCTCTCTTGCCTGCTCTACCGCATCTGCAAAACGGTCAACATATTCAATCATGCGTACAAGACCTGTTTCAGCATGTCTGCGTGCTTTATTTTTTATGCCACACATGCTGACACCGGCAAGTTTATGAAAAGACTCAGGTTTGACCGCAAGGTGTTGCATTAAAATATCTCCCATAGAGGGATCTTCGAGCAAACACTCAGTTTGTTTTTGCAAAGCACTTGAATTCCCAAAAACAGTTTTAGACCAATATTGTATTTGTGCTTGATGTCTTTGGACTTCAGGATATTTTTGAATTCTTGCAGTAATTTCTGCATTTGAAAGGGGCCCTTTTTCTCTTTCAGAATGATCTGGAGTTTGTAAAATTCTAGCCATTTTTCTAGGGCTCATTAATTTTCCATAGCGCTTTAGTTCCATATTTGGAAACCGCGTCAGGCATTCTCTTGCATATTCTACAACCCCTGTAAAACGATCGATAGCATCACACAGATGCGTAATACTCTCTTCAGCTTGTTTGCGTTGTTCATTTTTTACGCCACATATATTGCGACCAGCAAGTTTAGAAAAATTATCAGGATTTAGTGCAATTTGCCATGTAAGATCCTTTCCTATAGCTGGGTTTTGTTGTATTTCTTTTATTTTTTCCTGCAAAGCCCTTTCGTTGCCATAAACAATTTGGCAGTGTTGGTAAAGGTCTCTTTTATATCCTTTAACCAATGAATTGTATGGAACTAACTTTGTAATTTGTTCTTCTGAGAGAGTTATTTTTGCTTTTCGTGAAGGGATTTCTACGTGTGTTTTTTTTGCTTGTGGCCTATCTTCCATCATGTTATCTGTTGTTAGGGGTCTTGTTGGATTTTTTTTAGTAGCGGAAGCGGTTTCTCTAAAAAGAGCTTGTCTTTGCTCCTTTTTTTTCAGTATAGGAACTGACTTTGTGTTTTTTGGAATAACTCTTACATAGCGCCCTTCAAGTTGAGGTATTTCTGTTTTTACTTGTTCATAGTATTTTATTAGTTCTTTTACTGAAGGGGATGTTTTTTTTTCTTTCATAAATGTCTCCTTTTGAGAATTATTTTTTTAAAAAATTCTTTAGTGTAATTTTTATTTTTACCCTTTGATAGTTTTTGTACAAAGAGATAGAGTAATTTTAGTGATCTTCAAAAATTCGATGCCATTTGTGCGCACTAAAACTAACATTTGTATTTTTTATAAAATCTTATTGATAGGTTATATAAAATCAATATAGAATTACTGAATCTGGTATTTTTATGTATAAAATTTTATAATAGCTCTCGGTGCAATTGTAGTGAAATGATTTGCTCTAAGGGAGCAGATGAAGAGCTGACTTCTGTTTTATCAGTAAGAGATATCAATGAGGTGTGATTGGTTTTTTGAAGATCCATGCCTAGCGTTTTTTAGCAAGCTTTATAGTTTGAAAAATTGCTTTTGTTTTTTGAGACACCAAGCATGTAAGAAAGTCTTGTGGGATTTTTTCTGTGAGGTTCTACAATTTTTTGATGTTACGTAATTTTGTCACTAATATCCCAAAACATAGAGTTGTTGTTGCAAATGTATAGAATAAAAACCTCTTTTTGTTTTCTTTGATGTTGCACTAAATCGCATTCTTTGTTTTTTGTGTGGTTTTTATATATAATTTTTAAAGTGCTTCACTTGGTTGTGTAACATTTTCTTCAGTATATTTACGATGTGGACTCTTGATGCCAAGCAGCTTTTTATTTGCATACTTGCCGAAAAACAGCGGGTTGTTTAAGCTTGTCCACGCAAATTCCTCTCCCATAGAAAGGCTTCTTTGAAGCCCTTCATTTTTTCCCAAAAAATAAGTAGGTTAACGTAAACAGCTTTGCATAGAACTTAATCAATAAGTTATACAAAGTTATGGGAACACTCTCGTAAGATTTTTGCTCCACTATTAGACTGCCCTTTGGTGTAAATTCCTCAAAATGATTTGCACCAAAGGGTTTGCTTAAAAGTTAAAGCTCATTTTATGCATGTTTACAGAGCTAAAGCCATCCCTTTTCCACCCTTAACTTTATGTTGTTGCACGCCGCGTTGTTGAGTATGATGTCTTTCTTGTATGACTTCTTTTTTCTGGCTTTTTGATATGTTAACGTCTTTTTGTTGTATTTCCTGTCCTTGTAAAATAGACTCTTTTGTTTGTGTTATAACGTCTGCGTAATTTTTAAAAGCGTCGCGCAGATGCGTCAGACTATTTTCAGCACATCTGCGTGCATTATCTTTAAAGCTGCCTATTTTATGACCAGCGATTTTATGAAAAGAGTGAGGCTTTCTAGCAATATCCCATAAAAGTTGCCCTACTATAGTAGGATCGTCTAGCATGTCTTCCATTTGTTTCTGAAAAACATTCGATTTACCATATACGACTTGGCTCCAATGTTCAATTCGCTGGTAATATCTTTGAACGCTTGGACTACTTTGGACTAAACTTGTAACTCTCTCATTTGAGAGAGACACACCTGCTGTTTCAGTAGAAAGCGATTTTTGCAGGTTTTTTCCCACCGCTGCATCCTCTATTGTAGCTGTGATATTCGTACCTTCATATGTCTGGCATACAGCTTCCGCATAAACACGAATGGCGGAACATAAATAAGGTAAAGATCTTTCAGATTCTCTCCGTGCGTTCGTTTTTAAGCCAAGGATTTTCGCACCTGCAAGCCTGTGAATAGATGTAGGATTTTCTTTTATTGTCCTTAAAAGTGGATTTTTGGCTGCAGGATTTTTCAGGATGTTGTTAATTTCTGCATTCAAAACATTGCTATTGCCATAGACAGTTTTGGACCAACGTTGGACTTTTTCTGCACAAACTCTGACTGCTGGATCATTTTTCACCTTATTAATCATTTCCTCCTGCGAGAGAGGTGCTTTTTGTGGTGTAACTGCTGTTGTGTGTGTAGTCTCTAAATTTAAAGAGGCATGATCACTGAGATAAGCAGCTTTAGACCAATGCTGGGTTTTTTCTGCATGCACTCCGGTCATTGGATCATGCTGCGTTTTATCAATGATTTTCTTACGTGAGCGAGGTGGTTTTTGCGGTTTAACTGCTGTGTATGTAGTTTCTGACTTAAAAGATGCTGTGTTAGATTGTTCAGAATATTTTTGTGTTTTTTCTGACGTGGGAGATGAAGAAGAGGGGTGTTCTTTTTCCATACATGTGTTCCTTTCAAGCTTTTAAAATATTTGTATAGAAAACTCTTTAGTATATTTTTTGCGCTTATTATTTGATTAAAGAGTCTCTTAATTTAAATGATTATTGTACGATACTCTTGGCACAAATCACTCTGCGGGATTCACGCCAAGAAACCCGATTAAAAGCTAAAGCGTACCTTGTGAACGCTCAGCTAGCGAGAGCTAGTGTTTTTGTTCTTGGAGCTTTGCGTGGTTGGACGCTTTGTATTCTTTCACGTGACTGTCTAGAAGTTTCAGGAATCTCATGACGCTCATTTGCTAATAATAAGCACTCCGGAGACTTCGATAAGTCTTGTTGTTTAGACAAGTTTTCCGCTAATTCTGTAAACGGCTTACGGCATCCTTCTTGTGCCTGATAGTCTTGCAAAATATTTTTTCTTGCCTGCTTGACAGCATCTACAAAATTGTTAACAGAGCCAACTAGCTGCGAAAGATTTTCTTCAGCATTTTTGCGTGCTTTATTTTTAAAGCCACATACATCGATACCGGAAAGTTTATGAAAAGACCAAGGGTTTTCTGTAAGTTGCTGTACGAGCTCAGTGCTTGTAGAGGGGTCGTTTAATACACTTTCAATTTTTCCCTGCAAAATATCCGGCTTTCCAAATACAATTCGGGACCAATGTATTATTTGTGCTTGATGACTTTTGACCGTTGAATCCTGTTGAGCTATACAAGTAACTTCTGTACTTACAAGGAATTGTTTTCCTTCTCCAGGATGATGCGAGCTTTGTAAGATTTGGGATATTTTTTCATTGCCTATAAGTTCTTCATAGCGCTTTAATTCTATTTGTGGAGACTGAAGGAGACTTTCTCTCGCACTTCTCACAGATTCCCTATAACGATCAATAGTGGCACACAGGATAGTCAAACACCTTTCAGCTTTTTTGCGTGTTTTATTTTTTATGCCACATATATTGATACCAGGAAGTTTACAGATTCTTTCAGGATGTGCTGCAAGTTGCCATGAGAGATCTTCTTCTAAGGCAGGGTTTCTTTGAATTTCACTAATTTTTTCCTGCAAAATATGTCTTTTGCCAAAAGCTTCTTTGGACCAGTAGAAAACTTCTTCTTTATATGCTCGAAGCCACTTGTTATGTGCAATTAATTGCGTAATTTCTGTCTGTGAGAGGGCACTTATCGTCCTTTGTGAAGCAGCTGTTGTGTGTACAATTGTTTCTTGCTGTTCGCTCTTGGTGCTTCTTTCTCTCATGAGATTCTCTGTTAAATTTTTGGTAATAGCCGACGCGTGTGTGTATTCTGTATCGCTAGTACTGTTAGATATAGCGTTTTCTTCCAAAAGAAGTGCCTCTTTTTCCTCTTTTATAGGAACTGATTTTTTGCTTTTAGAGACACTTGTTGCGTGATGGCCTTTTACTGTAGATGATTGTCTGGCCGTTTCGTCATAGTGTTTTATAAGTTCTTGTACCGAAGAATGTGGAGAAGATGACGGTCGATTTTTTTTCATACATGTTTCCTTTCAATAATTTTTCAGAAAACCTCTTTGGTGCATCCTTCGTTTTTATGTTTTTATATTTATACAAAGGAAAATATCAATTTGAATGACCTCCAAAGAATTTGCGCTATCCGCAGCTAATCTTAATCAACATTTATGTCTTTAATACAGCTTTTTTTATGAAATTGATCAATAATTTGTTTAAAATTACAGGGACTATTTTTGATAGATATTTTCTGTGATATTCCCCCCTCACTCTTAGCGTAACCTCAATCAAGTAACCTACACTAAGAGATTAAATTAAAGGCAAAAGCTTACACACTTTTATGTTCTGCACGCTTACACAGCCAAGGGTGCTTTTTTGGAAAGAGTGTGCTCGCGTAGTTGCCTCCTTTGCTCTTGAGAGTCTTGTCGTCTCTCTTTTGTTTTCTGAAGGTGTTGTGCAATATCTTCTGTTTGCACACCAAGGCGTTTTTCTTCTCTACCATGGGTATACGTCAACTGTTCTCTCATCTGTCTTACAACGCCTATATAAGCGTCAAGAGCAGCACACAGCCATACTAGATCTTTTTCGGCTTTTATGCGCGCTTTCGTCCTAAAGCCACAAAAATTATAACCAGCAAGACCGTGACAAGATCTAGGATTACCTAGTATTTCCCGTGAAAGCCCTCTTCCTATATCAGGATTTCTGAGAATATCGTCCATCTTTTTCTGTAAAACATTCGACTTACCAAAAACAACTTTGCTCAAACGAGTAGTTTCTTCACTAAATCCTTGCACATATTCGTTATCTTTAATTTTTTGAACAATTTCTTCATCGCAAAGATGTTTTGCTCTCTTGTGTTGTGGAGCAACATATGCGTAGATATTTTGTCTTGAGTGTTGTCCATCACTGTGTTTTTTTATGTTAATATCTGTGTAGATAGCTTCCTCTGAACGCTGTTCTCTTCCTGGTTGATCAGCCTTTTTATATATCACTGTTTCGTTTAGTGGCTTATAGGGGGAATGTTTTTTTCTCATACTTGCCTCCTTCCTTAGGCTTTTTAATTTAGAAAACCCCTTTGGTGCGTCCTTCATCTTTCTGTTTTTTATTAAAGGAAAATATCAGATTGAATAACCTCCAAATAATCTACGCTATTCGTCATTATGTTGATCAATATTTATGCCTCTAATAAAGCTTTTTTATGAAATTTATCAATAAGTTGTATAAAATTGCAGGGACTATCTTTGATAGAGATTTTTTGTAATAACACCCACGCTTTCTTGGTGTAATCTCGATCAAATAGTTTACACCAAGAGATTAGATTAAAAGCAAAAGTTTGCGCACTTTTACATTATGCACGCTTACATAGCCATAGCCATTCCTTGTTTAGGAGAATGTTTGCGTTGTTGTACGCTTTGTTCTCCAACAGCTTGTTGTTTTTCTTTTGCATGATGATGGGCTCTGCGTTCTAATTGTTTTTCTTGGCCTTCTCTTCTTTCATGCTTTTGCTGTCTATCATGTTCACATACAATACCCCTGTATCCCTTTTGTACGGTACGTACATAATCGTTGAGAGCATCATAGAGGGAGGAAAATTTCTCTTCAGCTTCTTTGCGTGCTGGACTTTTTATACCAAATACTTCTCTACCTCTAAGCGGGCTAGGTCCTTCAGGATTTTCAGCAACCTTCCGTAAGACACTCTCTCCATTATTAGGATTTTCTAGAATCGCAGCAAGCTCTTTATTTAAAGCATGCTGGTCACCATAAACAGTAGCGCACAACTCTTGGACTGCTCTTGAACAATGTTGGACGTCTTGCTCCTTTAAAAGCCTTGTAGCTATCTGACCGTTCGTGAGAGGTGTTGTTGTTTTACTAACACTTGCGTAGACAGTTTCTTCTGAGTGGTGTTTGCGACCACGTCCTGCTACATTAACATCTGCGTAGACAGTTTCCTCTGAGTGGTGTTTGCGACCACGTCCTGCTACATTAACATCTGCGTAGACAGTTTCTTCTGAGTGGTGTTTGCGACCACGTCCTGCTACATTAACATCTGCGTAGATTGTTTCCTCTGAGTGGTGTTTGCGACCACGTCCTGCTACATTAACATTTGCGTAGATCGTTTCTTCTGAGTGGTGTTTGCGACCACGTTCTGCTACATTAACATCTGCGTAGATTGTTTCCTCTGAGTGGTGTTTGCGACCACGTCCTGCTATATTAATATCTGCGTAGATCGTTTCTTCTGGGCGGGGGCTGCTACCACGTCCTCTTACATTAACATCTGCGTGGGCAGTTGTCTCTGGATGAGGCGGGCGCTGTACTTTCCTTTGTTTATTAACCTGTGCATATAGCGCTTCTGGGTTTATTGGATGCTGTTGGGAATGATTTTTTTTCATGTTTGCTTCCTTTAGGTTTTAAATTTAGAAAACCTTTTTGGCGCATTCTCCATCGTCTCTATGCTTTGATAGCTTTTATACAAAGAAGAATGTTACTTTAAATGATCTCTAAAAAATCTTCCGCTATTCTCGGCCACTGTAATATGTATTTGTGTTTTTAATACATCTTTTTTGTGGTATTTCACTAATGTATATATAAAATTACGAGAATTATTTTTGATGGATATTTTCTGTAATATCACCCAGCCCTTCTTGGTGTACTCCCGATCAAATAGCCTACACCAAGAGATTAGATTAAAAGCAAAAGTTTGCGCATTTTTACATTGTGCACGCTTATATAGCGATTCCTTGTTTAGGAGGATGTCTGCGTTGTTGTACGTCTTGTTCTCTAACAGTGTGTTGTTTTTCTTTTGTGGGATAATGATGATCTCTCATTGCACTTTTTTTCTGAAGCTTTTCATTTTTTACATAATCAGGCTGTTTCATTTCTTTGGCTAGTTGTTTTACATGGCATACATATTGCTCAACAGTTTCACACAGGTTCCAAGAACCTTCTTCAGCTCTTTTGCGCGCTGGACTCTTTATGCCAAGTACTTGTTTACCCCTAAACGGGCCAAAGATTTCAGGACTTCCAGCAAGATCGTATGAGAGACGAGTTCCTACGTCAGGATTTTTAAGAACCTTGTTAAGTTGCATATCGAGGGTGTTTCTGTTGCCATAAACAGTTTCACACAAAGATCTAATTTTTTCTTGAAAATTTTGGATCGTTGCGTTTTTTTGAAGCTTGCTAGCAAGCTCTTCTTGTGTAAGAGGCAGTTTGACTTGTGAAGAAGCACCTGCGCGCACCGTTGCCTCTGGGTGGGGTCTGGCGCTGGATTCTCCTACATTAACCTCTGCGTAGATAGTTTCTTCTGGCTTTGGGCGGGGCTTGCCACTGGGTTCTCCTATAATAATATCTGCATAGATAACTTCCTCTGACGGTTTTTTGCTACTGGACTCTCCGACATTAATATCTGCTTGGACAGGCTCCTCTGAATAAGGCGAGGGTCGTACTTTCCTTAATTTCTTAATCTGTTCTTCTAGTACTTTTTGGGTTATTGGATACTGAGGGGAATGACTTTTTTTCATGTTTTCTTCCTTTAGGCTTTTTAATTTTAGAAAACCTCTCCGGTGCATTCTCCATCGTCTCTATGCTTTGATAGCTTTTATACAAAGGAGAATGCGGCTTGAAATGATTTCCAAAAAATCTTTCACTATTTTCGCTCACTATAATAGCATTTTGTGTTTTTATTATAGTTTTTTTAAATGGTACTTTATCAATGCGTTATATAAAATTACGAGATCTATAATGAGAGAGATTTTCTGTAATATTGTGCAACATCCCTCAGCATCATTCGCATAAAGTGATTTGCATCAAGAGATGAGAGGAATCATAAAATCATGCTCAATGTTTAATTGGTAAGAGACACAGATGAGCTACGTCTAACTCTGAAAGAGCGTACCTCACATTGTGCTGCTTTCACTAATTTTACAGTTTGAGAAATTTCTTTTGCTTTACTTTCTGATATACCAAGAAGATGAAAAAGTCTCGTACAATCATTTTCCTTTATGGCATTACGATCTTCTGTCGATAAACGATTTTGTAATTGACGCCAAAAAACATGAAGTTGTTTTTGCAGTGATGTAGAATGGGACAGGAGGTCTTTTTGTTTTTGTAGTGGTAAGGCAAAAAGGTTTTGCAATTCTTTCCCTGGTTTTTTGACAGATTTTCCTAAACGATTTTGTTCTCTTTGATGTCGCTCTAGAATTTCATCCTTGGCTTGTTGCGTTGCGATAACATAATTTTTAAGCATTTTACTCAGCTGTGGAACCGTTTGTTCAGCATGTCTGCGGTTTAAGCTGCTCACACAAAGCATTTTAATACCTGCAAACTTACAAATCGATTGAGGATTTTGGGTAATTTGATTAGCAAATACTCTGCCCAAGCTTGGGTCTGCATTTATTATATCCATTTTTATGCTTAAGGCTTGCCGGTTGCCATAAACAATCTTTGATAAATTCTCAACTTCTTTTCGGTTTGTTTTGACATAAGGATTATTTGCAATCTTTGTATACAATTCCTCATGCGTGAGAGGTGCTAATGTTTCTGAGGGGATCAGTATTTCTTGTAAGTTTTGAACGTTGGACTTTTGAAAAAAGATATAGTCACCGTCTTTTAGTGTTTTAATTTGTTCTGGCAGCAGATCATCTTTGTGACCAACGATGAAAATGTCCCCCACCTCTATAACAAAACCTTCTGCTGCACAACCTCTATAGATGCCATCATAAGGTACACCTTCTTTTGCGGCGAGGACCATACGATTGTTGATCGTCTCAAGTCCAGAATTTTTCATCTGGGAAATAAATTCCTTTAAGATAAGTGATTTTTGCGGATGGGTGATATCCTCAAAGAGATGTTGCATCGGTTCTGAATTGCTATGCTGCATTGCTTCAATACAGGCAATAGTCATGCGTTCTTTTGTAATACAAGAAAAGTCAATGGTGTGGTTTGCTGCTTGTCCAAGTTTTTCCATAAACATTCGTTGTGTATGTCCATTGCCTTTTCTGAAGGGATGTATATGGTTGAGTAATATAAAGATTTCAGCGGCACTTTCAGCAAACTCTTGGCGCGATAAGCCTTGTAAATTATTCTTTTCACTAAGAATTTCTTCTAATTTTTGAAGCTCTTTTTTAATCTGTGGTCCGACAGCAAAAGGAGTCTCATGGCCTATAGGTCGCATAGCTGGCATATAGGCTGAGCTGCCATCTTCAAATGTAAAGAGAGTATCACGGGTTTGTCCGGCCCACTCAAAACTTTGATGGAAGAGGTTCCAGTGAATTAATTTCAGATAAGCGGCATTAAATTTTTGAGGTGGTGGTTCATAGCGGAAATTTACGGCTGCTCTGGCTGCTTCATGGGTACAGCGTTCATAAAGTTTTTGTGGATTTTTGATGCCATATTTATTTTTTAATGTTGTGCTCTTCTTATATAGATAATTCTGCTCTAACATATATTCTTTCCTTATATGATAGGGTAGCCGATGAAAGTGTGCTAAACTTTTTGTGTAAAAAGTCTCCCTTCGCGCATTTGTTGAGATTTTGAGTATTTGGGGAAGGGGCCCATGCTCTTAAATATATGGGGATTTCTGGCTGTATCAACTGTTTTACGGTGCCTTTGTAACTCTGTTTGTATGTGGATAAAGGATCATCCATGCAGGTCGTTTTTATACATGTTTCCTTTTTTATTTTCTTGTAAAAAGATTCTCTGGTATGCTTTTCGCGCCTGTTTATTTTTGTCAAAAATAATAGAGTTCTTATGCAGTTTTCTCTCAAAAGAACTGTCTTCAAAAGCTCTTTGATGGATGTGTAAAGTATAAAGATTAAATGCTATTCTTTATTTAGTTAGTTGGAGAATCTTCATAAAAATATTAGCGTTGGTAAGCACAAGAATAAAAGCAACAATTAAGGATTTTTCTTATTTTTTCATATAAAAATTCTTTTTTAATGGGCTATTATGAAATAGAACGCGTGCTTTTTATCTTTCCTACGGTTGTTATTGTTTTAAAGCTCAATACGTATAAGAGGGTGTGTTTCATTTTTTCTTTGCTTGTGGGGCAAAACGGTTCTTTTCAGCCGCCGCTAACATTTCTTTTCTTCTAAAATAGATCGCTCGACCACATCGCAAAGGAGGCTGTCCTTGCATAAGAATAATTTGTTCATCTTGACGCATTTCTTGAATAATTTCGTGCGGTAAAATCAGTGCTCTTTGTTGATAGTTGATGTTGTAAGAGCTCTTTCCTAAAGATATACCTCTCGATTTGCTTGTGCCAGCTACTTCAACCGTCATTTGACCACAACGCTCTGAAATATCTTTGGCTGTTTGAAGGTCTTTAATGGCGGCATAACTCACAAAGGAGCAGCTTTCAAACCATGATCGTGCACCCGATTCACCAAAGTGATTGACCAATTGACCAAAGGATTGATAAAAGAGCATCAAGGATGTGCCGTATTTACGACCACGATCGCGTGCTTCTTCTAAAATATTCATATAACCAAGAAGATCAACTTCATCCAAGACAAACAAAACACGCTTTTTGTAGTTTCCATCAGCTGTAACCATTGCATTAAGAAAGGCACCAATAATAACCCGTCCAATTGCTGGATAACTGTTTAAAATGCTTGCAGGGAGATTAAGAAAGACATCTGTCTTTCCATTTGTAATATCCGAGGATGCAAAATCATCTCCACAAACAAGATCAGCGTAATTAGACAAAGAAAGCCATTGGGTGTCTTTTGATGCGGTTGTATAGACCCCTGAAAAAGTTTGCTCTGCCATTTCCGTAAAAATACCAACCATTTCACGAATAAAAGGAGAAGGTGTTGTTTCTTGTATCATGCGTAATTGATTGACAACAGCTGTTTCTGATTGAGACAAAATTCCACGCAATGTTTTTAAATTGCGCTCACTCTCGTCATATTCATCAGAAAATACCACATGTGCAAGAAGAGCGGTTAAAAGATTATGCGCTTGTGTCGAAAAGTATTCTGCTGAAGAATTATCTGACTTTTTATCCGTGAGAAGCAATTTCGAAAAACCTACAATATTGGCTTCACGTTGTGTACGTGGTACACTATCATCTAAAAGCCAATCGAGCACATTAAAATTTTTTGTTAAAATTGAATTGGGATCAAGAACAATAACATTTCTGTTGCCCATTCTTTGCCGCGCAAATTTAACCATTGGTGCAACTTCGGTTGAAGGATCAAGACAAACAATAGAGCCTGGATATTTTAAACATGTAGGAACCACTGTACTTGTTGTTTTATATCCACCAGAACCGGCAAAAAAAATCATGTGGGTTGAACCAAAATCAAGATTAAAGGTGAGCAAAGGCGCTTTCCCACCTTTTCCCCATGTTGTTTTATTGCCAGGTGCAAAGGGAATATTGCATACACTATCTTTATCAACACGGTATCTTTCGCCAACAACAATTTGACCATTAGCAGGAAAAATTTTTGCTGCCTCTCTTAAATTCATCCATGAGGCATCACCGAAAATCCCTTTTTTGGCTCTTTTGATTTTGTTTGTGCGCGGAACGGTTGTGATGAATTGGATTGCTAAAAGAGCTATGCCAATGATAACACCAAGGACAACCATAGAATCCATAAACTGGAGAGCATAACTCCAGGTTATCCCTTGTTGACCAACGTAGGGGCTTAAACGCTTTATTTCGCCGACAATATGGTAAAAAGCGATGATTGCAAAAAAGAGAGCTGAGACAAGCGTGATTGCTTTGCGCAGGTGTAGTTTTTGTGAGAGGCTATAAAATAATGAAACAAAGGCAACCAGCGTTAATTCCAATAAGGGTTTTGAGCGAAGATACCAATAAATCTGATCATCTCCCATCTCGCTTATTATAAACGATAACAAATGAGGAACAAGAAATACTGTTAAGGCACCTAAAGCGATTGGCGCTAAAATAAGTGCCAGTTGCGTTTTTGTATATTTCATTTTTGTCTTAACTTTCAGTTTATATGAGTATGCTGTAAAAAGTATCTTCTTATGAGGTGGGATATTATCAAAACAGCGCCTTATGAAGATTACAATGAAGATGCAAATTAGCTATTATGAGTGATTTTGTACGTTTCACTTCGATCATTGGGATTGTTGAAGTGCTTGTTTGGTTTTCTGAACGATGTCTGTCATTACTTTTGCTTTACTTTCTGATATATTAATGCTTTGGGAATGTTTCAAATAATCCTTATTCTTGGTTGCTTGATGCTCTTGGAGGAGAGTTTTTTGAGCTTGTTCAATAATACTCTTGTAGTTTCTAATTGCAAAACTAAGGAGTGAAACATGTTCTTCAGCTCTTTTGCGTGCTGCGCTTTTCCATCGAAATATTTTAATACCTGCAAGGCGAGAAACAGAGCGAGGAAATTTTTCAATTTGATCGGCGAGTGTTTCACACAAATCTGGTTCTTTAATCATCTGCGGTATTTTTTCATCCAATATTTTGGGGTTGCGGTATACATGTTTTGCAAAACGTAGAATTTGTTGTCGACCTACAAGAATACCGGGATTTTCTGACATTATTTCAAAAAGTTCATTTTTTGCTAAAGGGACTAATTTTTTTCCTGGGATGAGAACATTTTCAGGCTCTTTGGTTGTTCTAACTGCAAAGGCCGTTTTGTCATAGTCTTTTAAGGTTTTCCGTTGTTCAGGGCTAACATGGCCTTTTTGTTGCGTTTTTGTGGGGCTCAGGAGTTCCTTTGAAATACGTTGTGGATTGGAGATAAGCTCAAACAAATTTCTCAAAGGTTCCAGATCGCCTTCTTCTGCTTTAATGCTGACAAGATCCATATGTTCTTTTGTCACAAGAGAAAAATCAAGGTGATGTCCTGCAACTTGTCCAAGCTTTTCAAGAAAAATTTGTCGTGTACACCTATTCCCTTTTATAAAAGGGTGGATATGTCTGAGAGATATAAAAATTTTTAAGGCTTCATTGATAAATTCTTCACGTGTTAAATATTGCAAATTGTTTTTTTCAATAAGCACTTGATCTAATTTTTTTAAGCCTTCTTGAATTTTATCACCGGTTTCAAAAGGGATTGCCTGTCCCTTTTTTTTTGTTTTTGGTCTAGTGGCAGAAGAGCCATCTGCAAATGTAAAGGATTCATCACGTGTCTGTCCGGCCCATTCAAATATATCTTCAAACAAACAGAGGTGAATATATTTTAGATAGGAGCTATCAAGCTGTTTTGGTGGAAGTTCTTGGCGCAGATTGACCATTGCCTTTTCTATCTCACGCGAACATTTTATAGAGAGAACTTTAGGATCCTTTATTCTATATTTATTTTTGAGCGTGTCCGTACCAGGATAAAAATAATGATGAGGTGAGGGAATTTCTTTTGTTTTCACTTTTACTTTTGGCATGGTTACCTCCTTATAATATAATCGAGGAGCATTAAAATTTTTGCGTATTATCTTAAAATGTAAAGCGTTTTAGATAAAATGCGTTTCCTTCAAGTATCTAGGCATTGACAACTACACAAACTTCTCCATAGCATTTTTATAATTTTTCTAGCGTTATAATAACTATTTGCTGTATTTTTGCGTATTTCATTGTGCCTTACCTTTGTTTTTAGTAGGATATGGTGTAAAATGCTGTTTATTTATTGACGCTATAGTATCATCTCCTTTTTTCCTAGGGAGAGTGCTAAGGCAGAACCTACCCACGCATTTTTCAATGAAGGAGCAGAATCTCATATTTTTTAACTGGCTATGGCAAGCACTTTTGAGCGATTCATTGTATGCATTTGGGATTGCTGGTACGCTTCTTTGGCTTTCTGAACGATATTTGTAACTTGCTCTGCTTTATTTTCTGTTATATCCATAATTTTAGCGAGCATCTTATAATCACCGTTTTGGATCACTTTCTGCTCATTTGAGGAGAGACGATTGTTGGTGTTTTTTACAAAATCATAGAGTTCCTTTTGCAGTGTAGGAGAGTTTCTCAAGATTGTTTTCTGCATTTCTTTTGATGAGTTAAGGAGATTTTGCAAGTCTTCACTTGGCATTCCGACCGCTTTCTCACGACGCATTTGTTCATTTCGATAATCTTGGGTAATTTCTTCCTCAGCATTTTTTACAGCATGCGAAAAATTTACAATTGCGTGAGCGAGCATATCACTAGATTCTTCAGCCTCTTTGCGCTTCGCGTTTTTCAGTCCACAGAAATTGATACCTGCAAGCTTGGCAAAAGATTCAGGTAATAGTTTAATCTGGATGGCAGTTTCTTGAGCAGATGATGGATTTGTAATAAATTCCACCATCTTTTGGTTCAGTATTTTGGGGTTACCATAAACAAGTTTTGATAAAATCTCAATTTGTTCTCGACAGGTGTGGACACAGGCATCTTCCGCGATCATTTCAAAAAGTTTATTTTTTTCTAAAGGGACTAATTTTTTTCCTGGGATGAGAACATTTTCAAGCTCTTTGGTTGTTCTAACTGTAAAGGCCGTTTTTTCTTCGTCTTTTAAGGTTTTCGGTTGTTCAGGGCTAACATGGCCTTTTTGTTGCGTTTTTGTGGGGCTCATGCGTTTCTTTGAAACACGTTGTGGATTGGAGATAAGCTCAAACAAATTTCTCAAAGGTTCTAGATCTTCTTCTTCTTCTGCTTTAATACTGGCAAGCTTTAGAGAATCTTGTGTTACGAGCGAAAAGTCAAGCGAATGACCTGCCGCCTCGGCAAGATTTTCAAAAAAGATCTCCTGTGCATGTTCATTGCCTAGTCTGAAAGGACATGTATGGTGAAGAGAAGCAAATAATACGGATGCGTCATCGAGAAATTCTTTGCGCGATAAACCTTGCAAATTATTCTTCTCTAAGAGTATTTGATCCAGTGTTTGTAAGTCTTTGTGGATTTTATCTCCGGTTGCAAAAATACTTCCCCACTCTGAGCTTATCATTTCTGGCATGACAGCAACGGTGCCATCTTTAAATGTGAAGGGAACATGACGCAGCTGCCCAGCCCATTCAAATGTTCTAGAAAATAACCTTTTATGAATATAGCACAAATAGGAGGCATCAAAATAATCTGGGAGTTGTTCTTCACGTAGCTGAGCTCTTCCTTCTTCTACATTACGCGCATACACTTCCATCAAGACAGTGGGGTCTTTTATCCCATATTTATTTTTGAGCGTGTCCGTACCAGGATAAAAATAATGATGAGGTGAGGGAATTCCTTTTGTTTTCACTTTTGCTTTTGGCATCATTATCTCCTTATAATCTAACGTTGTCTACGAGAGTGTTAAATTTCTCTGGTCAAATATCCCCTTTCGCGTATGCTTTTAATCTTTAAGAGTTTCAGAATGAAACCTTAACTCTTCAGGTATATAGCCATTTCTGGTTATACCAACAGCTTTGCGGCGTTTTTTCCTTCATTTTTGTAATTCTTCTCGTGCTATAATAACTGTTCGCGGTATTTTTGTGTATTTCATTGTGCCTTACTTTCGTTTTTTAATAGGGTATGATGTAAAATGCCCTTTATTTACTGATGCTATCATGCATCTCCTTTTTTCCTAGGGAGAGTGCTAGTAGAGCTTGCCCACGCATATTCAAATGAATGAGCAGGGTCTCATATTTTTGAGCTGGCTATAGCAAGCCCTTTTGAGTGACTTATTGCATGCGTTTGTGTTTCGGAATTCAGATGTGCTGCTTTGGCCAACCGAGCGACATTTGCAATTTGCCTTGCTTTCTTTTCTGATAGACTCATCATTGTAGCGAGTTCCTTATAATTCTCCCTTTTGATTGCTCTTTGCTCATCTGGGGAGAGACGGTTATGGAGTGCTTTTACAAAAGTATCGAGTTCGTCGGAAAGCACAGGAGATTCTTTTAAGGCTTTTTTCTGCATTTCTTTTGGTAAGGCAAGGAGATCTTGCAAGTTTTCAGTTGGCATTCTGATCTCTATCGCGCAGCGCCTTTGTTCGTTTTGATAATCTCTAGTCATTTCTCTCTGAACATGTCTTACAGTAAGCGAGAAATTTACAATTTCATCAGCGAGTGCCTTCACATTTTTTTCGGCTGTTTTGCGCCTCGCGTTTTTCAGTCCACAGAAATTGATACCCGCAAGCTTGCCAACAGACTTAGGATCTCTTTTAATCTGATGGGAAAGTTTATAACCAGTAGATGATGGGTTTTTAACGTTTGTAGCAATCTGCATCATCTGTTTGTCCAGTATTTTTGACTTGCCATAAACAAGTTTTGATAAACTTTGAATTTTTTCTCGACTTTCGCGTATATTGGGATCTTCTCTTACAATTACATTAACTTCAGTTTTCGCTAATGGGGGTAAGTTTTTTTTGGGGATGAGAACGCCGCTAAAATTTCCAGTTTTTGAGGTTGTAAAGCTAGCTTCATCCTCATTTTTTAAGGTTTTCCATTGTTCAGGGCTAACATGGCCTTTTTGTTGCGTTTCCGTACGGCTTTGTTTTTTTGAAATATGTTCTGGATTAGAGATATGCTCAAACAAACTTTTCAAGGGTTTTAGATCGCCTTCTTCCCCTGCTTTAATACAGGCAATATTTATCTCCTCTTGTTTTGCAAGCGAAAAGTCAAGCGAATGGCCTGCTGCTCTGGCAAGATTTTCAAAAAAGAGCTCCTGTGTATATCCATTACCTACTCTGAAAGGACGTGTAACGTGAAGCAAAGCAAATAATGGTGCTGCTTGCTTGACAAATTCTTCGCGCGATAAACCTTGTAAATTATTCTTCTCTAAGAGTGTTTGATCAAATCTTTGTAAGTTTTTGTGGATTGCATCATTGGGTGCAAAAGTAGTTCCCCACTCTGGGTCCATCATTTCTGGCATGGCAGCAATGGTGCCATCTTTAAATGTGAAGGGAACATTACGTAACTGCCCAGCCCACTCAAATGTGCTAAAAAATAACCTTTTATGAATATAGCATAAATAGGAGGCATCAAAACGATATGGTAGTTGTTCTTCACGTAGCTGAGCTCTTCCTTCTTTTACATTACGCGCATACACATCCATCAAGACAGTGGAGTCTTTTATCCCATATTTATTTTTGAGCGTGTTCGTACCAGGATAAACATAATGATGAGGTGAGGGAATTCCTTTTGTTTTCACTTTTACTTTTGGCACGGTTACCTCCTTATAATATAATCGAGGAGCATTAAAATTTTTGCGTATTATCTTAAAATGTAAAGCGTTTTAGATAAAATGCGTTTCCTTCAAGTATCTAGGCATTGACAACTACACAAACTTCTCCATAGCATTTTTATAATTTTTCTAGCGTTATAATAACTATTTGCTGTATTTTTGCGTATTTCATTGTGCCTTACCTTTGTTTTTAGTAGGATATGGTGTAAAATGCTGTTTATTTATTGACGCTATAGTATCATCTCCTTTTTTCCTAGGGAGAGTGCTAAGGCAGAACCTACCCACGCATTTTTCAATGAAGGAGCAGAATCTCATATTTTTTAACTGGCTATGGCAAGCACTTTTGAGCGATTCATTGTATGCATTTGGGATTGCTGGTACGCTTCTTTGGCTTTCTGAACGATATTTGTAACTTGCTCTGCTTTATTTTCTGTTATATCCATAATTTTAGCGAGCATCTTATAATCACCGTTTTGGATCACTTTCTGCTCATTTGAGGAGAGACGATTGTTGGTGTTTTTTACAAAATCATAGAGTTCCTTTTGCAGTGTAGGAGAGTTTCTCAAGATTGTTTTCTGCATTTCTTTTGATGAGTTAAGGAGATTTTGCAAGTCTTCACTTGGCATTCCGACCGCTTTCTCACGACGCATTTGTTCATTTCGATAATCTTGGGTAATTTCTTCCTCAGCATTTTTTACAGCATGCGAAAAATTTACAATTGCGTGAGCGAGCATATCACTAGATTCTTCAGCCTCTTTGCGCTTCGCGTTTTTCAGTCCACAGAAATTGATACCTGCAAGCTTGGCAAAAGATTCAGGTAATAGTTTAATCTGGATGGCAGTTTCTTGAGCAGATGATGGATTTGTAATAAATTCCACCATCTTTTGGTTCAGTATTTTGGGGTTACCATAAACAAGTTTTGATAAAATCTCAATTTGTTCTCGACAGGTGTGGACACAGGCATCTTCCGCGATCATTTCAAAAAGTTTATTTTTTTCTAAAGGGACTAATTTTTTTCCTGGGATGAGAACATTTTCAAGCTCTTTGGTTGTTCTAACTGTAAAGGCCGTTTTTTCTTCGTCTTTTAAGGTTTTCGGTTGTTCAGGGCTAACATGGCCTTTTTGTTGCGTTTTTGTGGGGCTCATGCGTTTCTTTGAAACACGTTGTGGATTGGAGATAAGCTCAAACAAATTTCTCAAAGGTTCTAGATCTTCTTCTTCTTCTGCTTTAATACTGGCAAGCTTTAGAGAATCTTGTGTTACGAGCGAAAAGTCAAGCGAATGACCTGCCGCCTCGGCAAGATTTTCAAAAAAGATCTCCTGTGCATGTTCATTGCCTAGTCTGAAAGGACATGTATGGTGAAGAGAAGCAAATAATACGGATGCGTCATCGAGAAATTCTTTGCGCGATAAACCTTGCAAATTATTCTTCTCTAAGAGTATTTGATCCAGTGTTTGTAAGTCTTTGTGGATTTTATCTCCGGTTGCAAAAATACTTCCCCACTCTGAGCTTATCATTTCTGGCATGACAGCAACGGTGCCATCTTTAAATGTGAAGGGAACATGACGCAGCTGCCCAGCCCATTCAAATGTTCTAGAAAATAACCTTTTATGAATATAGCACAAATAGGAGGCATCAAAATAATCTGGGAGTTGTTCTTCACGTAGCTGAGCTCTTCCTTCTTCTACATTACGCGCATACACTTCCATCAAGACAGTGGGGTCTTTTATCCCATATTTATTTTTGAGCGTGTCCGTACCAGGATAAAAATAATGATGAGGTGAGGGAATTCCTTTTGTTTTCACTTTTGCTTTTGGCATCATTATCTCCTTATAATCTAACGTTGTCTACGAGAGTGTTAAATTTCTCTGGTCAAATATCCCCTTTCGCGTATGCTTTTAATCTTTAAGAGTTTCAGAATGAAACCTTAACTCTTCAGGTATATAGCCATTTCTGGTTATACCAACAGCTTTGCGGCGTTTTTTCCTTCATTTTTGTAATTCTTCTCGTGCTATAATAACTGTTCGCGGTATTTTTGTGTATTTCATTGTGCCTTACTTTCGTTTTTTAATAGGGTATGATGTAAAATGCCCTTTATTTACTGATGCTATCATGCATCTCCTTTTTTCCTAGGGAGAGTGCTAGTAGAGCCTGCCCACGCATATTCAAATGAATGAGCAGGGTCTCATATCTTTTAGCTGGCTATGGCAAGCCCTTTTGAGTGTTTTATTGCACGCGTTTGTGTTTCAGAATTCAGATGTGCTACTTTGGCTTTCCGAGCGACACTTGTAATTTGCTGTGCTTTCTCTTCTGATAGACCCATTATTTTAGCGAGCTCCTTATAATCCTCGCTTTTGATTGCTTTTTGCTCATCTGGGGAGAGACGTTTATGGAGTACTTTTACAAAAGTATCGAGTTCTTTGGCAAGCGCAGGAGATTCTTTGAAGGCTTGTCTCTGTAATTCTTTTGGTGCGGCAAGGATAGCTTGCAAGCTTTCACTTGGCATTCTGACCTCTGTCGCACAGCGCTCTTGTTCGTTTTGATAATCTCTGGTAATTTCTTTCTGAACATGTCTTACAGTAAGCGAGAAATTTACAATTTCGTTAGTGAGTTCCGTCACATTTTTTTCGGCTGTTCTGCGCCTCGCGTTTTTCAGTCCACAGAAACTGATACCCGCAAGTTTGCCAACAGACTTAGGATTTATTTTCATCTGATGGGAAAGTTTATAAGCAGCAGATGATGGGTTTGTAAAGTTTGTAGAAATCTGCATCATCTGTTTGTCTAGTATTTTTGACTTGCCATAAACAAGTTTTGATAAACTTTGAATTCTTTCTCGACTTTCGCGTATATTGGGATCTTCTCCTACCATTGTATTAATTTCAGTTTTTGCTAATGGGGGTAAGTTTTTTTTGGGGATGAGAACGTTGCCAAAATTTCCAGTTTTTGAGGTTGTAAAGATAGCTTCACCCTCACTTTTTAAGGTTTTCCATTGTTCAGGGCTAACATGGTCTTTTTGTTGCGTTTTCGTATGGCTCAGGAGTTCCTTTGAAACATGTTGTGGATTAGAGATATGCTCAAACAAACTTTTCAAAGGTTCTAGATCGCCTTCTTCCGCTGCTTTAATACAGGCAAAACTTATATCCTCTTGTTTTGCAAGCGAAAAGTCAAGCGAATGGCCTGCTGCTCTGGCAATACTTTCAAAAAAGAGCTCCTGTGTACAGCTATTGCCTACTCTGAAAGGATGTGTAGCGTGAAGAAACGCAAATAATGGTGTTGCTTGCTCGACGAATTCTTCGCGCGATAAACCTTGTAAATTATTCTCTTTGAAGAGTTCTCCACTCAGCTTTGTTAAGTTTTTGCTTATTTGATCACCGGTTGCAAAAACAGTTCCCCACTCTGGGTCCACCATTTCTGGCATGACAGCAGTGGTACCATCTTCAAATGTGAAGGGAATATTACGTGGATGCCCAGCCCACTCAAATGTGTTAAAAAATAACTTTTTATGAATATAGGACAAATAGGAGGCATCAAGATTATCTGGTAGTGGTTCTGTACGTAGCTGAGCTATTCCTTCTGCTACATCACGCGCATACACCTCCATAAAGAAAACGGTGTCTTTTATCCCATATTTATTTTTGAGCGTGCTCGTACCAGGATAAAAATAATTGTTAGGTGAGGGTGTTTTTGGCATAATTATCTCCTTACAATCTAACGTTGTCTACAAGAATGTTAAATTTCTCTAGTCAAATATTCCCTTTCGCGTATGTTTCTAAACTTTAAGAATTTCAGAATGAATCCTGAACTCTTCAGAGATACAGCCATTGCTGGTTATACCAACCGCTTTGCAGCGTTTTTTTTCTTTCATTTTCCCTTTATTGTTTTTGAATAGTTGTTTTTCTATAAAAGTCTTTTTTGTAGGTGTGGTTCTTCTTAATTTCCTCCAAAGATGTTTCGTTGTTTGAATGGATCATAATAGATTTCTGTGACTTTAAATTTTCCTTCAATCCGTTTACATTGAATGATGATATCAATCATTGAAATCAGCAGACCCCGAATATCATCACGCTCTAAATCGCCTCCGCCTTCACTTTCTTTGACCAAAAGGGTCATTTGCTCAAAGGCAGAAAGTGCTGTTGAGGCATGAACTGTGGTAATCGAACCTGGATGACCTGAATTGACATTACGGATATAATAGAAAGCTGTACCATCTCGAAGCTCTTGTAAAAGAATGCGGTCAGGACGCATGCGTAAAGCAGATTCAAGCAATTCTTTGGGACCAACAGAGGCTAAACCTTGTCCATCTTTTGAATAAATCATAGAAACATGGTTGGGCTGTGATACAACCAATTCTTGTGTATCTTCAATGGTTATAATACGCTCATCCTTGGGAATTTTAGCAATTAATGCTTTCGACAACGTTGTCTTCCCCGAACCAGTTTTGCCGGCAATCAAAATGTTTTTTTGATATCTTACAGCTTGATTTAAAAAAGAAACAAAGTCTTTATTGTAATAGGTGGTTATCAAATCCTGCTCTACACTTTTGAGTTCGTTAAAACGCGATTGATAATCATTTAGAGACGTGAATGATACCTGTTCACACACCGAAAAAAGCCCTTTATTGGCAAGATCTTCGAGGGAAAAATTCTGCGATGATGGTTTGCGAATTGTCATACTGATCGTGTCTTTTTCTACTGCCGGAGGAATGACAATCTGAATACGTTCATTATCCGGTAAAGTAGCTGATAATATTGGATTTTTATCCGATATATTTTGCTTAGAATAGGAAGCGACAACTTTAGCAATTCCCATAAGCTCATTAAATGAGAGGGCTGGTGCTTCTATTGTTTTCCATCCTTCAATTCCTTCAACCATCACTTGATAGGGACGATTAATAACAATCTCAAAAAGACTTTCGTCTTTTAGAAAAGTACTGATGGGTTCAAGTTTTGTTAAAACAATTGCAACGGTTTCATCGTGCAAATTTTGCAGGTTTTGGTTCATTTCAGAGTCGCCGCAGGATTTTTATAAAAGTTTCTTGAAAGAGCTCGATCGGTAATTTGCTTTTTGTTTTCTATGACTTTCAATTTATAAACATTCGAGAAATCTAAATCACGGGCAACAAAAACATTCACCATTTCCCCTTGGTTTTTGCTCAGTGTTGGAGGAATATTGGCATAATTTTCTGTGAGAATATTTGCAATACTTTGTCCCGCAGAGAACGTTTCAGCATCGCTCTTATTTGGTTCTCTTGATGCACGACTTTTTGCATAGTTTGTTGCATCTCTGACAATCGATACAAGAAGCGCAGATCCAATCCGTTCTAACCAATGATTATCAATATCTCCATCCATACCAGAACGTCCTAGAGAATCTGTAGCCGGTGAAGCTAATGTTATAACGATACCCTTTGGTGTTTTTGCTCTAGTCCAGAGCACAAAGAGGCGATTTTGCCCTTTTTTTAACCCAGCACGATATTCGCCAACAATTTGTGTGCCTTTCTCAAGGAGAACAACACGACCATTATCTGACAAGATGTCTCTGGAGATGATACAACTGGTAAATCCTTGTTGGTCACTGCTGATCGCTGTTTCTAAGATACAAGGGATAGAAGCTCCCATTGCGATGATGTAGTTGCGATTGCCAAGGGTTGAGGCGCGAATACCTTCAAGAATTGTTGGCTTGAGAAGATGATTAAAGTGTTGTGCTGTTTCATCAGATTTGCTTTCGTGTTGGTTAAGCAAAACACTATTATTTACGGCTGTATTTGTCTTGTTTTGCTGTGTGCTTGCATAAGCTAATACAGGAGCACGTTGTGCTGCTTCCATGAGTGCTTCATCAGGTTTTGGTTGACCTATTTTGGGCGTTGGGAGTTCAACCTTAGGCAAAAAAGTGTTGCTTTGTTCGGTTGTCTCAAGGGGTATAGGTTTGGGCTGTGCAGGGCGGAAAATCTCTGTTTGCTTAATAATTCCTTCCTTTGGAAGTTCAATGGGTTGCTTTTTTTCTGTAACAAGTGTGGAATATGCTAAATAAGCACAGACACCAAAAAGAACGAAAAGAGCAGCTGCTTTACCTACATTGCTATGTTGTTTTTTCCCGTGAGCGTCCTTTATCATATCACGATCATTGATGTTTATTTCATCCATTTCATCATTCATGGTATTTTCCTATGTTCACTTCACGTTGTACAGATGGTGATGTTGTACCGGTTTCAGGATTAATTCCTTCAGGCAAAAACCTTCTATTAAAGATACACAGCACGTCATTTCCACGGCGCAAAGTAAACTGCGCAGCTGTGGCATGAACAATAACTTTGTTGCCTTTAATCGATTTTGGAACGAGAGATTCTTGTCCATCAAGTGAGACAAGATAAATGGCTGGAATTTCGGTATTACCCAAAAATGTGAAGGTTGTTGTTTTACCGTTATCATAGACAGCAGCAGGCTCAATTAAAGTTGAGCCTTGGGCTTCATAAGCCCAATTACGTGGTCCAAAATCTTCATGGATATCTAAAACATCATTGACAAATTCTTCTTCACGTTGTGCGGCTTTTGCTGCTTCGGCTAATTTCTTACGCAAGGCTTCATCTTCTGGATAACGAAATTTTACCAAGAAATATGTCTCATTGCCTGCCGAAACATCGCCTTCACGCACTTTGAGTTCAAACTGATAAGACCGCTTTGTTCCATCTTGGCGGCTTGTGACAATTTGTAAATTCGTAACGGGTTGAACTTCACGTGGCTTTAGAAAAACATAATTGTTGGCTGGGGCAACTTGCCAAGCAACGGAATTGCCAATTCCTACATAGGTTACTTCTTCATCATCAGCAAATTCAAGCTGGACCGAAGAACGAATAGAGCCAATGATTTGTGTGACATTATAGGGGTCATAATTGACAAATCTGATGCGATTGTCTTTGCGTGCACTCACAGGTGCTGTTTCCGCAAATGAAGGGGCTATATAGCAACTTATCGCGATAACGAAAGTTAAAAAAACTGTTAGGGAGAGTCTGATCATTTTATCACCTCTGGATCGGATCTATATTCCGACACTTGGAAGCCAAGGGGATTGATTAAGCGATCCGCTATTGAAATGCGTGCATTAACATAGGAAAAATTTAAAATTGAAACCCAATGGGAAATGTTTTCTTGTCCATTTTGTTCTCTAACCGTTTTATAGTAACGCACTTGAATAAGATCTTTGCTTAAAAAGGAGATTGATTTGATCGTGACCGTAGCAACCATGTTTTGATAGACATTTTGCGGACTTTCTGGATTGTTGCCCGCATACCATGCGGCAAAGCGGCTTTGTTCTTCTGGTGAAGACAAAAGAGAGACCAAGCGAAAATTATTTTGTGCTTCTGAGGTTTGAAAGCCTTCGCGTGCACGAACATATTTGCTGGCAAAATAGCGTGTTATTGCTTCATCATAGTCGTTGGGAGATTCTTTTAATGCACTAACCGTATCAACAATACCTGTTGAATTATCAACACGGATAACAAAGGGCTCTACGGTTTTTAAGGGTGTTAATGCTGCCACAGCCAAAGCTAAGGCGATCGTCATTAATCCAAAAAATACCGTCAAGGCCATAGCAACTTTCATCCGCACGCGCATACCGTGCATACGATCAATATCGAAAGAACGTGCTTCTTTTATATATTCATCAAATTCATTGCTTTTCACGTGCGATCTCCACAGTTTTATCAGAGAGTTTTTTCTGATTTACGGGATTCAATGAGTCTGCATTAAGTGAGGTATTTGCTGTTACTTTTTCACTTTCCAGCGTGTTGAGGATGATGGGTGTTGTAACAGGCTTTGCAATTTTTTCCCGTAAGATGATACCTTTATTCTGCCAGTCCCATTTATCTCTATTTAAAACGCGGATCTGTTTGCCTTTACATCGCGGTGCTTTTTTAGGGCCACTCAGAGAGGCACAACCGCTAAGAACAATCGTCAAGATTACAAAAAAAGCTATTTTTCGTTTCATTTTTCGAACTCATAAATACTTTGGAATACAACGCATGAAAGCTTTTGCTTTGAACAATTTTACAAAAGCACGCGATGAAAGAGTTTGATTGGTTTTGTAAAACCGAAAATATCAAGTGTTTCACGCAACAAACACGTGGAGCGTGCGCTTCTTAGCGCACGCCATACAAAAACAAGCTTTCTTGTTCTTTCTAAAAAACATTTTGCATTAAAATCGACCACGACCTCGACCTCCTGCATTTACAGCTTTTGCTGCGGTGCTTGCCACACCACCTGCAGCTCTTGCCGCACCACCTGCAGCACCAGAGATTTTTGAAACTGCATTTTTGGCTGCATTACTACCAGTTCTAGCACCCATGGACAGCATGTTGAAAACCTGTCCTCCTGAAGCTATACCAGTGTTAAAGTATGGTCCACCAGAAGCAAGAGCAGTAGCAATACCAGGAAGCGCACGGAAGAGAATGGCTCCTACTACCGAGATCACAACGACAGGAGGGAGAAGAATATAGATTGAACTATAGCTACCATTGAGAACGTGCAGGATAATTTTGCACATAATCGTACCAAGCATGATCACGAGAACTTGCAAAATGGTAAAGTTGACTAATGTTGTAATCCATGCATCTGTGAATTTCCTTGTTGCATTGAACAAATATAAACTAATAAAGAGCGGTCCAAGACCTATAATCATTACAAGTGCGACCTGTGTAAACATTTGCACAATAAAACCGCCTATACAAAAGACAATAACAGCCGCAAGCATTATAAGGCCAAGAATAGCAACCGTGATCTTTTCAAGAAACCAAGCTTTCGCTAAGACTTCTTGATAACGAGAATTTGTCTTTAACAAAATATGATCAAAGACATTAGAGCCCGTAGGATTATTATTGAGGGCATTCCCAATAGCGTTTACTAAATCATTAAAGAAAATGTCTTTAACATATATATTAAATGTATCCGCATTCGTTGCCATTGTTGTTACAACAAAGATCTTAACCACATTATTGAGGAGGTTATGCATAGAAAGAGTAGTGCGACCTGTCATAACATTATAACCATACAAAAAGATAAAAATGATCGAGGCAAGATTGAGTGGTGCTGAAATAGCAGAAGATAAACCACTCACGGTTGTATTCATTACGACATCAAGCGGAGCTACAATATAATCAGAAATGCTCTGAAAAGGGGCGTAACTAAAGTCGGACATTACTTTTCCCAAGTTTCTTTTTTATTTCTTCTGCAAGTTCTTGATGCTTCTTTTGTGCTTCTTCTTCACGAATTTCTTCCTTTGTTGATGTATCGTTTGCTTGAATCATAGATAAAGACTGCAGTTTTAAAGAACTCACTTGAAGATTTGCTTGAAGAAGAGACAGTTGCGCTCGAAGATCTTGAAATTCTTCAACTTTATCTTCTTTTTTTAATTTAGCATCTTCAAGTTTTTGTCGTATTTCCTCAATTTTTTTTGCAGTTTCTACTGCAGTCTCATAAACACTTTCAGCTGTTTCTGATTTTGCAGTGTTTAATTTTTGTGTGTTTTCTAATGCATTTTTATAATACTCATCTACATTAAGAGCGGTTTGTGACATTGCATGGGAGATGAAAGATAAAGATAACAGTGTCGCTAAGCCATATTTTTTCATTGATTTTCTCTCCTTTGATGAAATATGGGCAGCCATTTTTCGGGGTCTGTTCCATATTCGTTAATAATTTCATTCATAAGTTCAATATTCTTGGTTGTGCCGCTTAAAACGGCGATTTCATCATTCATTCCGCGTAAGTTAAGTTCTGCAACGACGGAACTTTGACCTTGTTTAACGAGAAAACGACGAGATTCTCGGCTCAATTCTGATTGTATGAGTTCAAATTCGCGCTCAGTCAGTTTAAAATCTTCAACATAATCGTGGTAATTTGCTTTTTGATTTGGAAAAAATATTTGGGTAGGGCATTGCTCAATAATCGTATGTGCAATTGTTGAGTTCAAAGCATCTTTGGGACTTTGTGTGGCAAACAGCATCATACCATTTTGTTTGCGGATTGTTTTAAGACGATCCTGTGCAAAGGCTTTGAATGAATTGTCTTCAAGTGCTTTCCAAAACTCATCAATGACAATAATAATGCGTCGCCCATCAATAAGATCAAGGATGCGGTGAAACAGATACATCATCAAAGGACGCCGAATTTCTTCATTGTCTAAGAAATCGGTCATATCATAACCAATGAACTGTGCATTTAAATTGAGATCATCTTCATCATTATCAAAAACCCAGCCTAAGGCATTGCCTCTAATCCAAGGCTGTAACCTTATGGCAATCCCTTCTTTTGACGTATTATCAAAAAACAGTTGAAGAGCACTAAGAGAACGTTGTGCACGGGGTAAACTTCCCAAGGAATCGATAGCTTTAGCAATATCTTGCCGCTCTTCTTCTGTTACTGTTTGCCCTTCAGCTGTAACAAGCTTCAAAACCCAATTACGAAGAAAGATTTTGTTCTTTTCGGTGTATTCCATGCCTTTTAAGGGAGCAACGCCTGTGGACTCCCCATTTTTCAAAGGTTTATATTTTCCACCTCCAGCGCGTACAAAAATTTCTGCACCCTGGTCTTTGTCAAAAAAAACCATTGTCGGATTATGTTTTTGTAATTGGGCGAGAAGAAAATTAACAATCACCGTTTTACCAGATCCCGATGGGCCACAAACAAAAGTGTTGCCAAGGTCACCATAATGGAAATTAAAATAATAAGGTGAACCCGCCTGTGTTTTTAACAACGCTACAGCAGCTCCCCAAACGTTGTCTTTCAATTTACCAACAGGGAAAGAATGAAAAGGTGATAACGCTGCAAAATTTCTGCTGGTAATTGCTCCAGAGCGCGCACGGTAGCTAAAGTTTCCAGGTAATTGTGCCCACCACGCGGCTTCTAATCCTAAATCCTCTCTGGCGATAACTGCTCCACCATTGGTCAAAAGCGAACGCGCTTTCGAGAGATTTTCAGCTAATGTTTTAGGATGGTCGGCAAAAACAGCTAAAGAAAGATGATGCTCTCCCAAAACAAAACGATTTGACTCCAAGTCATCAAGAGCCTCATCCAGGGCATCAATTTGTGAGCTAGCACGATCTGCCGCATTAATCATTTGATTTTGTTTACGGCCCATAATGGCACTAGCAGCTGCCTTACTTTTAAAGACAAAAGATTGTGTTAAAATGAATTCAAACGGTGCCGTAAGCAATTCATCGGTCATACCAGGGCGGGTTCTCGAAGGATATTCTTTCCACCCAAACATACCAACAAAGCGTTCATTGCTTTCATGGCGAATTTCGATAATCTCTTTACCAAAAATAACACGATCTGAGTAAATCGTTGATGCAATAGTGCCAAATGTAAGGGGAATACGCTCACGCCTTCCTCCTACCAACTGGTGTAGAAATTCTCCTTGCTCAGAGAATAAAATACCTTCATGTTCATAAACTGACAAGAGACGTGGATTATAAGCTTCCAAACCGTGTATAAAATCCTGGCTTAATTCTTCAAGCTTTCGAATAGCTTCACTATCTGGTTCAGATTGTGTGTTCTTCGCTTTTGCTAAGCGCTGAAAAAATGTGGCAAGCTGTTCTGTTTTATCGGATGCTGGATTCCACAGCAGCGAAACAAACAGATCATTTCTGTAAAGCTCTTGCGAAACCATTTTCTTTTTGTATTTTTCATCTAATGTTGTTGCGAAAGATGAAAGAAAACAACCCTCTGGATAGAGCATTTCGCGTCGCCGGATGATGTGAGAATATAAAGCAACACGTTCATCGGCGATATTTTTTAAAAGTGTGTTTAATTGGTTGTGTAAAGAATTTAATTGGTCAATATCTACAGTGTCAAAATTTACACCCTCAACGGCAATAACAGTCATTAAGCAGCGTGAATTTAACGCAATGACATGCTTGTTGACGTAGCGTACATAAGGAATGTATTCTTCAGGCAAAAGTTCCTTTTGCATGATTGACGCCTGTTTCATCTGCTTAATTCCTTATAAGTACGGATAAGACGCAAGGGGGATGTAGATCCTCCCCCCCACCTTTTGAGATTTCTTTGTTTTCCTCGAGTATTGAGCCAAGCAAATAATACACGAAACTGGTTGTGATCATGTTTTGTGACTTCACGTAAAATAAAATGTACTCCAACGCCAAGACCAATCATGCTAAAACCACTTGTGAGAATAAAGAGAACAGACGTCGCCATAACATTAAGGGCCATCGCTTCCATCGTAACACCGGCAAACATGGTCGGCCTTGTACAAGCAAGAAAAAGAGTGTCTTCGTTCATTTATGTTGTACCTGCTAATTTACTAACAAGAGTAGACGCTCCAAAGACAATACCAATACCAATAATACAGTAAGCTGCTTTACGTAAATCGATAAAGCCGTACATCCAGCCAATACCTACAGCAGCAACACATATAATCGCAATGAGCCTTGCTGTTGGCCCTGTCATCATCGTAACAATATTCTCTAAAACAAAGTCAATTTTTCCTAGCCCACTGGTAGCAGAAGAGGCATAAGAAGGATTTGATATAACGAAGGCAGCTAAAAGTAGCATGATAGTAATAAATATGATGTTCTTGGATATATTATTTGTCATTTTACCTCTCTCAAAAATAATCACTTACCCCTTGACATCCTCTTGTCTCTCATAGTTGAAGGATTCTGCTTTTTTACGATTTACAATCTAAACTACCCTTTAAACTGTTATTTACACGAAGCTTTGATCGTAGTTCTTGCTCACTTTCAGAATCCTCTTCTCAAGAGACGGAAGACTTCCAATTTAAGATTCTGTTACATGAAAATGGCAATTTTAAGTTATATATTTCTTTCAAAAAGGCAATATAAAATCCTAAAAGGATAATACAATTATTTACAAAATGTAGTCAATATTCAATATATCCTGCAGGGAGTTTTTTCTTCAAAAGTAGGTAAATTGTTGATAAAAATGTAAAAGGGTAGAGAAACAATGAATTTTTTGATAAAATGCATGAGGCGAGTACGCTTTAAATTGATTGTTATTGTTTACATTGTAGGTTCTGTTTTGTGGGGGATAAGTCAACATAAAGATACAATTGATTTGAGCACTCTCATACCGTTTACGATGCAAGATGTCCAAGATATTGCTGATTTTGAAGAGAAAAAGCGAACAAAACCCATCATCGAACAGGGGTTAGAAAAAAATGAACCAGCTCTTGGGTTGCAGAGCAGTGTTTCATTTAACAGTGCGGATGTTTTTCATGGTATAGCATCTGTTACGAGTGGTGTTACATTTAAATTGCTTACATCTGTTGCGCAATCTTGGCGTACCCATATTACGCGTGATATTCATCTCTATGGTGTGGATACTTGTGCACCTCATCAAAAAGCAAAATTAAATGGTCAAGAATGGCCCTGTGGTGCGGTTACAACCGCTTGGCTTGTCACCAAAACACTTGGTCAGCATTTATCCTGTAAGCATGCTCTTACGCACAATGGTATTTCTTATGCGCAATGTTTTGTTAATGGGGTTGATCTCGCTGAAACAGGTCTTGCAGCGGGTATGTTGGTACTTTCAAAAGAGAACAAAAATCCTATTCCAATACAATATCGTCATGCAGAAGAAGCAGCGCGCAAAAATAAAGTTGGTCTTTGGTCAAGTCATTTCACTGAACCTTTCCAGTGGCGGCGGGATAATGGATCTTACAATCCCTTTGTTGGTTTTTGATTGTTTGTAACGGACATATTTACTTAAACCTTTATAGAGAAAACTTTACCAATAAAATTGCAACAGACCATAGGACAAATTGGAGTAAACTGTGAGTATATTTACATCTCTTTCATTGAGGTAAACTGATGACACATGCATTTTTAAGACAGATTTTCTCTCAACAGAGCCTCTCTATTTTTACTTGTGAGCTTTCCAAAAGAAGGGGGATATCATTGTGGGGGACAAAAGGTTTTTCAGTATTTTTTCTTGAAGGAGAAAGTGAGAAGATGAAAAACGCTTAAGAAATAGGTTTGTAAAGTGAAATTGATAAAAGAAAAAAATGAACGGCCCCCCCAAATGATGTAAAGCTTTATATAACTGATAAAATATTTCACAATGACTTAAAAGAATTCGTCGCAAAGTTTTTGGAAACCAGAATTGTGTCTTCAGTATTGAGACGATGCTGTTTACTTTTTTAAAGGAGATCGATCTGTAGTATATGCTACGAAGCCCTCATATAAAATTATCTGCATTTAAAGCTAGTTTTCCAAATGTTGGATCTCAGGTGAATCCTGAAGATTTTACGAAAAAATCTTCGTAAAAATGATTTGTATCATTAATTGTCTTTCTATACACTTCCAAATATTTTCATTCAAGCGTTAGGGGGGGACCGTGACCAAGATACAAATAGGAAAAAAGGGATTAGTGTTTTTTCCTTTTATGGCTTCGTATTCCATTAATAGTGATACTAGTCATTATAACGGTTATGGGTTTTATAGGATTGATTACAGTTCCCATTATGATTTTATCAATGGGTTGGTCAAAAGCACTAATAAACATTGTAATTTCGTCATTTGTAGTTAGTTTTGGCTCTTTCCTTCTTATTGTATTTTATGACAAACTTATACGATGGCTGTCATAAGCCTTTTTTATATTATTTTACTCATAGTGTTCACTGTGAAAGCAAGAAAGTGATGATAAAATCTATTCTTCATGCAGTATGAAGAATCCAAGACGCTTCTTGAGAGATGATGTTAACAGATGAGATATTTATAGAGGGGTAAAATGAAAAAAATTCTTTTAATATGCATGGCTCTATTGACTATAGGATTGAGTGTTACAGGTTGTGGTAAAAGTGAAGAGGAAAAACGTAAAGCCCAATAAGAAGAACAAGCTAAAAAGTTTTTTGATGAAGAATTAACCTCTACAGATCGTGATCATGCATTTTAATAAATACGTCCTCCAACAGTAAAGTGTTATACATAAATCTCAAAATAAAGAAGTTACTGTTCAACGGATAGCGGCTTCTTTAATTTTTATAGCAGAAATTTTTATGATTTTTCCATTTCAGATGAGCTTTTAAAATTATATTCGCAATCATATTGTTTGTCTCATCTTCACCAGATTGAGGATTATGATCACGAGAGAATTGCATAGCGTTATTTTTTTGTGGAGTTGGTAAAACGTTGAGATTTTGGATATAAAAACATACCTTTAGGGATTTATAACAGATACTAAGCATTTATAGCGGGTATATTAAGTGCATACCATATATAATTAAAGAAAGCGCTCTACAATAAAGATAGAGTTACTAGAGTGAAGAGGGAGATACCCTTTTTAAAAATGCGCATGCTCGAGATTCAGCAACTCAACGATCTCTTTAAGGTTCATGGATAAAGGAGCCCCGTTCAAGGTCATATAAGGGTTGAGTCATATCTAGACTGTAGCGTAGAGGTGAATCCCACCATAAACAATTCTTGTGATCAAATACCACGTCCAAAAACTTGAATAGATCTTTCTTCGCTTTATAAGGATCAACAACAAGGGCTTTAACGCATGTCTCATCAGCATATTGTAGACCAGAAAGTAATTTTAATCGATGTCAATTTACGCGTTCCATTAGGTCAAACTATGGCTAGTGATTGCCCTGAAAAAAGGGAAAAACTGATATCTTTTAGCACGTGATGATTTGAATAGGTTGGTTTGAAAAGAGAGACTACCTTGTTCTTGAAATCAGTTCACTGTCTATGCTGCGATATGATATATTGTTGAGGTGTTATTAAGATCAATCAATGTTATCTGCTCTTCCCCATTTCAATTTATATTCTGTTTTAATATTTTCGTAATTTTTGAATATCTATTTTTATTTACCAGAAAAAAATCAATATGCCAAAGATTTTTAAAACTTATCAGGTTATAAAAACTTCTATGAATATCATATGGATAGGCTTACACGTCGACGTGAGAGATTGAAAGGTGGAGGGACCTTTTCTCTCTAAAGAAGCTATTATTGATATGCAAAATGTCGAAGCACTCTGTGATCTTACTCAAGGATAGCAGAGGCAAGTTAATCAAGAATTTTTCAAGGCTTCAAAGTGCTTTAAATAAGTGCTGTCGATAGGATATAGTCTATAAAAGACGTTGATTTTTCAACGGCTCTCCTTCAAAAATAGTCTCATGATAAAAATTTTATGAACGCGCTTAAAACGGTTATAAAATTTTTGCAACAGAGACGTGCGCAAGAGCAAAACAATGCAATAGCGTATACGATGTCAAAAGATGTTACGCGGTGAAAGAAGTTAAAGCATTAAAAACCTTGCTTCTTTAGCGCGATTTGCGCTCTATAATAGGTGCGAGAGGAGATTTTGATATGTTGAGTGAAGAGGAAATTAAGCTGCGTCGCCTCTATGCTGAAAATGCATTAGCAAGCCAACATTTAGAGGGGTTGGAACCAGATCCGCAGATCGTTGCTCAAGTAGAGCGTTATATTATCGGAGAGCTTGAAATAAGTGATATCATCAAAGATTATATGGAACGGGTAAAACGTGGAGAAGTATAAGGGGAGTGGTGATCCTTATACTGATCCTGAAACTGGTGTGATGTATAATCGGTTTGGTATTAAAGACAAAGCCACGCTGCAGCGTGTAGAATCTACCATTACTTATGCAAGATCTCTTGAACTTATACTTACTCCTATTGGTGGTGAGTTTGATCTCAATCACATGAAAGAGATCCATAGAAAACTGTTTGGTGACATATATGAATGGGCGGGACACGTTCGTTTAGTGGATATCGCCAAAGGCAATAGTATGTTTGCTAGTTATAATCAGATTGAAAGTTATGCACCGAAGATTACACAACAGCTTGCAAAAGAACAGTATCTGCGTGGTCTTGACGCTGATGAATTTAGCCACAGGGCTGGATATTATATGGGCGAGTTGAATGCGTTGCATCCGTTTCGAGAGGGGAATGGGCGGACTCTTCGTGAATTTATGGGGCAACTTGCTCGTGAAGCTGGGTATCATATCAGCTGGAAGGGTATTGAGCAAAAGGAAATGATAAAGGCATCAATTGCAGCACATTTTGGTAATTTTGATTTAATGTTTGTACTCATCCGTCAGAATCTCATTGATTATGGTTGTGAGCGCTCTTGAGTTAGCTTGTTTTGTTGTTGGAGATACGCCAGCTTATCTGAGCAGAGTTTGCTAAAATCTATAAAGTATAAAGGTCAATAGGTGAAGCTGGTCTTGCAAAGATATATGAAAATAAAAGAAAGTTAGAAAAGTAATGCTCTTGTTGCAGAAAAGAGAACCATTACCTTTATGTTACAGAAATTTTTCACTTAAAGAAAATTGGTACGGGTTTTTGGAATATACATATTAAGCTAGGTTAGCTTTAATTTACAAAATGAGTGGTTATCAATGATGATTTGAGCGTATAGCGATGTGTTCGGATTTGTATAATTGACTTTTAATGTTTTTAGAAAGCGTCTCGGCGCTTAAAGGGATCGTAGTAAATTTCGGTCACACGGAATTTTCCTTCGAGGCGTTTACATTGAATGATGACATCAATCATCGAGATTAATAGGCCACGGATATCTTCTCGTGCTAAATTCCCACCTCCTTCACTTTCTTTCACAAGCAGAGTCATTTGTTCAAAGGCTGCAAGCGCTGTGGAGGCATGAACCGTGGTGATTGAACCTGGGTGACCGGAATTGACATTGCGGATATAGTAAAAAGCTGTACCATCACGCAATTCTTGTAAAAGTATTCTATCGGGGCGCATACGTAATCCGGATTCAAGTAGTTCTTTTGCGCCTGCTTTTGCTAGTCCTTGGTTGTCTTTTGAGTAAAAGAGTTGCACTTTATTTGAATGTGGAACAACAAGTTCTGGAGTATCTTCTATGGTGAGAATCCGTTCATAGTCAGGGATTTTTGCAATTAAAGCTTTAGAGAGGGTTGTTTTCCCTGAACCGGTTTTGCCAGAGATTAAGATATTTTGTTGTGTGATAACGGCTCTTTCTAAAAAGGTGCAAAAATCTTTAGCGATAAAGAGATCTGTTAGCTCTTTGTCTGTATCAGAGAGTTCGGATAACCGTTCTGTCATTTGTTGCGTGGGTGTGAAACTGGTGTTTTGGGTGACAGAAAACAGATTGTTTTCATGTAAACTTTCAAGAGAAAAAGTGCGTGATGAAGGTTTACGAATTGTCATACTGATTGTATTTGGTGCGACTGCTGGAGGCATAACAATTTGTATGCGTTCATTGTTGGGCAGTGTTGCGGAGAGAACTGGATTTTCTACGCTAATCTTCTGTGTTGTATAAGCCGCGACGACTTTTGCAATCCCTTCTAATTCACCATATGTTAAATCTTTCAGGATGTGGGTTTGCCAACCATTGGGGCCTTCAACGATCACTTCACCAGGGCGATTGATAACAATTTCGAATAAATTGTCGTCATTCAGATAGTTCTCTAATATTTTTAATTTCGTTAAGACGATGGAAGCGCGTTCTGTATTTTTTGCTGTGGCCATAATTTATTTGTGCTACCTTTGAGAGTGGTGAAAGAAATTTCTTGGAATAGAGCGTGGGAAGATTTTGTTTCTTCTTTCCTTGACGGCAAGTTTATAAACGGATGAAAAGTCCAAGTCTCTTGCTACAAAAATGTTGACAAGTTCGCCTTGAAATTTTTCTAGGGTAGGAGGGATGTTGATTTGATTTTCAAGGGCAATACTGGCAGTATCTTTTCCTACGTTGTCTGCGCCTTCAAAACCACCGCCCGCAGAGTTGTTTGCACCTGCTTTATTGGATTTTTTTTGCATTCTATTGGTGAGGTTTGTTGTGACACCATCAATAACGGTGAGTAAAAGGGAAGAGCCAAAGCGTTCCCACCAATGCGTGTCAATGTTGCCATCGAAACCGGCTCTGCCTAAACTATCGGTTGCTGGTGAGGCAAGGGGGATGATGACACCCGTTGGGGTTTTGGCTCTTGTCCAGAGGACAAAGAGGCGAGATTGCCCTTGTTTTATTCCACCGCGGTATTCACCAACAACTTGGGTTCCTTTATCAAGCAGAACAACGCGACCATTGTCAGAGAGGATATCACGGTTAATGATGCAGCTTGCAAAGCCAGGTTGGTCACTGTTTAATGCCGTTTCTAAGATACAGGGAATAGATGTTCCCATGGCGATGATAAAGTTTCTATTGCCTATGAAACTTGCTTTTGTGTCTTCTGTTGTGGTCGGTTTTAAAAGGGTAGAAAAATTTTTCGTTGCTTGAAGAGCAGGAGAATTTTGCGCATTCGCGAGATTTTCCAGTGTATTGAATTTGTCAAATGCGTTGGTAAGATTATTGCTGACGAGGTTTTGTAACTGAGATTGAGAGCCTTTGGCAAAAGCGAGAACAGGAGCACGTCTTGCTGCATCAAGTAGGGGATCATTTTTAAGAGGTTCTGGTGTGAGTGGTTGTGGTGGTGGTAAGGTAATTGTGCCAATTTTTGCGTGAGGTTCAGAGGGCGCTAATTCTAAGGGGGCGAGGGAATTGTGAAAGTTTTTTTCCTCTTTTTTATGAGGTTTTGCTGTGTCTTTTGTTGTTGTGGTGGTGGGGGTTGAGAGGATATTCCAAAGCGCATAGCCACAAAATCCTATACAGGCTATCATGATAACTATTTTTTTGCCAAGGCTTTGTGAGATATTGTTGCGTTTATCGCCAATTGCACCACGATCTTCTGTAACTGTTTTATCACTCATAGGTGTGTCCCCCTTTATTCCCGCTTCTTTAAAGATCTGATGCGATTTTGCGCTCAACAGATGGTGAGGTTGTTCCGGTTCCTGGATTTGTGCCTTTTTGTTGATAGGCTTCATTAAAGACGCATAAAACATTTCTCCCGTATCTTAGGGTGAATCGGGAGCTAATGGCATGGACAATGACCATATTTCCCTTGGTGGTTTTGGGGACAAGGGATTCTGTACCGTCACTGTTTACAATATAAATGGCAGGGATTTCTTGATTGTCTGGGAAGGTAAATGTTGTGGTTTTTCCGTTGTCATAAACGGAGGATGGTTCAAGGTTAACAGAGCCTTGTGCCGTATAAGCCCAATTGCGTGGTCCGTAGGTTTCATAAGTATCAAAAATACCATCAATATGTTGTGCTTGTTTTTTTTCTTGTCGCAAAAGTGCTGCAAGCCTTCTTTGTTCTGCTTCGTCTTGTGGGTAGCGAAATTTTACGAGGAAATATGTTTCTTGTGCTGTTGAAATTTCTCCATCTTTCACCGTTAGTTCGAATTGATAAGACCGCTTTGAGCCATCGCGGCGCGTGGTGACGACTTGGAGATTGGTAATAGGTTGCACTTCTCGTGCTTTGAGGAAAAGAATATTGCCAGCGGGTGCAACTTCCCATGCCACGCTGTTGCCAATAGCGACATGAGCAATTTCTTCATCAGCGGAAAATTCTATTTGCACCGATGAGCGTATGGAGCCAATAATTTTTGTGACATTATAAGCATCATAATTGATAAAGCGAATGCGGCTATCGTTGGGAGCACGGGTGGGAAAAATACTGGCATGGCCCAAGGGGGCAGGAGAAAAGGCGACAGCACTTAAAAAAAGAAGAAGGAATTTTTTTTTCATGGATCAGTTGACCACTTCTGGATCGGTTCTATATTCATTAACAATAAAGCCAAGAGGATTTATCAAACGGTTTTGTACAGAGATTGGAGCGTTGATATATTCAAAGGTGAGGGTTGAAACCCAGTGCGTGATAAATTCTCTGTTTTTATCATTGTCACGGACGGTTTTGTAATAACGCACTTGTGCGACATCTTGATTGATAAAGGAGATTGATTTTATCGTGACCGTGACGCTAGCGTTTTTATAGAGAATTTGAGGGCTTTGTGGATTTCTTGCTCCATACCAGCTGGCAAATCTTTCTTGCTCTTCGGGAGAAGAGAGCAGGGAGACGGTTTGGAAGTTATGTTGTATCTCTTCGGCTTCAAAGCCTTCACGGGAGCGAACATATTTTGCGGCGAAATAGCGGGTGATCGCTTCGTCGACATTTGTTGGGCCTTCTTTTAAGGTTTCTACCACTTCGACGATGCCGGTTGAATTGTCTACACGGATGACGAAGGGCTCAACGGTTTTGAGCGGGGTGAGGGTGATGACCGCGATGGAGGACAGTATCGCGACGATAACGGCTATCGCGGCAATGGTGAGTGAGGCGCGGGTGATGCGACGTGAGGCGAGCATACGGTCTTGATCAAACAAGCGCGCTTCGGCGATGTATTGTTCTACGTCTTTTTCTTTCATGCTTTTTGCCCGCAATCTTTGTAGGATTTCATTTCTTCATCAGTTAATTTTTGTGCGAGAAGCGTTTCGAATTTGCCCTCTTTGACTGATGCTTTTATGTCTTTATTGTTGCTGATGATGATGGGAGTGGGAGAGGGCGTTTTCCCTTCCCAATTCCACATTGATTTGTTTAATGGTCGCTTAGAATATCCATTGCATTTTGGTAATGACTTCAAGGTGTTTGGTGAAGACATACAACCGCTCAAGAGGATCAGCGATAAAATTACCCCAATTTTTTTTAACACTATCCTATTATCCTTTCCCAAACATTTTAGCCATTATTTTTCCGAACATTCTTTCTAACTTTTTAGCACCTTTCCAAGCCGTTTTTGCTGAGTCTGCGCCTAATTTTGTTGCTCCTGTAAGGGAGGCTCCCCCAGAGGCTAAAGCGGAAGCAATACCAGGTAAATGGAAGAAAAGGTAAATCCCACAGATGCCGACAGCCATAAAGTTAAGTAAGGAAAACAAAATATCTTCCATGTCTCCTGAAAAGATATTCGTTGCAATCTTGATATACAGACCACCAAGTAGCACTACTAATACCTGTAAAATGATGAAGTTTGCTGTTTGGTTTAACCACGCTTCTGTAAAACGCCTTGTTGATGAAAACATATAAAGGCTTATAAAAAGTGGTCCCACTGATATGACAAGAAATAAACCAAGCTTAGCCAACATTGAGACGATAAAACCGATTGTACAAACTATAATAGCAACTACATAGCAGATACAACCAGCAATCCAGTTGGCAATAAACGTACCGATTTTACGGCCTGGTGTATTGCTTGCTGCATCAAAAGCGTGTGCAGCAGCATTTTGCAACAAATTATCCCATACATTTTTATCCGAGTGAGCTCCTTGTGTGACATTTGCAATGGCATTTGGCAGATCACTGAAAAATATATTTGTAACCCATGTATTATAGTGAGCAGCATTTGTTGTGAGTGCAACAATGATGCCAAGTTTGAAAGTTGTTGCTATAAAGTCCCATAAGGGCATGGAAGAACGTCCATAGATGACATTGTAACCAATAAATATAATGTATAATGTACAAGATACCTTAAGAGGCCCCCCTAAAGATGTTGAAAGATGTGTAATGCTGTTACCCATCACCTTTTTAAGGGGTTCCATTATACCGTTGTCTATTGTGGTAAACGGGTCTATACTTTTAGCCATTATATGTCCGTTCTATCTAATTTTGCAAATGTAGTTATTTCTGGTTGTGACAATGATTTCATTTATGGGTCAAAATTGTTATCCTGTTTTTGTTTAGCGTTCCATTTTTCATATTCAGCTTTCTCTTCTTTTTGCTTTTTCTCTCGCTCCTCTCTACGTTTACGAGCTCTTTCTTCAGCGTTTTGCTTATATTCTTTCTCAAGTTCATCTTCTGCTAATCTTAGATTTTCACAATTTTTTGAAGTTCCTGCTAATCCACACCTAGCATCCCACTCTTCCATCAATTTTTTATCTTTTTTAAATTCTGCTACGCTATGGGTTTTTTCACACCCAGCAGTGACAATTGCAGTGCAAAGCAGCAATATGGTGATAATGACTTTATTCACGATTAATTCCCCTTCTTTCTTTCAGTTTTTGAGGTTTGAGCACAATTTTAAAATTCTGCTATGTTCTGGTTTTTTATAACCAGTGATGATAAATCTAGAGCGCAGACATAATGTTGCCATAAATATATTATAAAATGCACAAAGCTCTTTAAGTTGAGCAGATAAAGCGCAATAGCGGTATGTAGTGGTGCTATCCATTGTCTTTGTAAGAGGATTCATCAACATCTTGTCTATATTAGTAAATATGTTTTTGAAGTCCATTGCCTTTAGATACTCCGCTATTCGTTGTGTATTTTTATAATTTAATTGTTATTTTGTTCTTCTTCAGCGCGTTCTTTCGCTCTTTGTTCTGCTAGCTTTTTTTTAGTCTGAGCCTCCATTTTTTCAAGATCAGCTTTTTGTTTAGCCATAAATTCTTCCATACGTTTTTTATTCTCCTCTGCAACTTTACGCCTTCTTTCTGCTTCTTTTACTTCAGCTTCTTTCTGAAGTTCTAAAAATGCTAATCTTAGATTTTCACAATTTTTTGAAGTTCCTGCGAATCCACATTTAGCATCCCACTCTAAGCGTAAATTTTTATCTTTTTTAAATTCTGCGACGCTATAGGTTTTTTCACATCCAGCCGTGATGAGCCCTGTGCAAAGTAGCAATGTTGTTATGAGAACTTTATTCATTATTTATTGTCCTGTTTCTTTTCAGATTCTTGTTTATCGTCAAGAAGTTCATTCGCAAGGTTATGGTAATATTCCTGTTCAAGTTCAAGTTGTGCTAATCTTAGGTTTTCACAATTTTTGGCAGTTCCTGCGAATCCACATTTAGCATTCCACTCTTCCATCAATTTTTTATCTTTTTTAAATTCTGCGACGCTGTAGGTTTTTTCACACCCAGCTGTGATGAGCCCTGTGCAAAGTAGCAATGTTGTTATGACGATTTTCTTCATGTTCAAGTCCCTCTTTTTTCCTGTTTATTGACCACGCAGTTTTTTTGCATAATCTTTGTAACGTGCTCTAAATTCTGCATCTTCACGTTCTTCCCTAGCTTTGTCTTCTGCTTGTTGGATCATCATGGCGGCTTGCATTTGGAGTATTTTTGCTTGCAGGTCTGCTTGTACCGCTGCTAATTTTGCTTGAATGCCTTGAATTTTACCCGCATCTTCAGTACTTCCAAGTTCGTCAAGGAGCTTGTTAATGCTTTTTTGTGTTTCACTGGCTTCTTCGTAGACGTCTTGGCCTTTTGCTGCTTGTCCTACCGTGTTCTGTTGCGCTTTTTTCACTTCCTGTGCGTAAAAAGCATCTACTGCTTCTTTTGATCCTGCGCCCCCCGCGGGCTCTTTGTATACGAGCTCTTCTTGCCATTTTTGCGCGTTTTTGCTGCTGCTGCTGCCGCCACCGCCGCCGCCGCCGCTGCCCATCGATTGTTGAAAGTGGTTAAAATCTGAAGGAAGGGCGCCACTGCTCCCTTGCTTGTTAAACATGTCTTTCAATCCCGAGATGTCAGGCTTGACATTTAAGGAGTTATATAATTGTTTCGCTTGATCGAGTTGGCTCTTTAATTGCTCAAGCTGTTGTTTGCCTTGTTCGAATTGTTTCCTCAATTCGTCAAGTTGCTTTCCCCCTTGCATAAAAGATTTTAAATCGAATGTAGGCATTTGTGCGAATGCATTTGTTTGAAAGCCAAATGAAGCTGCACAGATGGCTGTTGCCAATAAAAGTTTTTTCATTGTTTTGACCTTTCTTGAAAAAGAGGAAGCCATTTTTCTGGAGATTCACCAACTTCATCCATAATGGTTTCTAGGAGTTCAATATTCTTGGTGGTACCGCTTAAGATCGCTATTTCATCATCAAAACCACGTAGATTCAGCTCTGCTACAACTGAACTTTGACCTTGTTTGACAAGAAAACGCCGTGACTCACGGCTTAATTCTGTTTGTATCAGGTTAAATTCCCTGTCTGATAATTTAAAACCCTCTACATAATCCCCATGATTGCCCTTTTGATTGGGAAAATAAATCTGTGTTGGGCATTGTTCTATAATGGTGTGGGCAATTGTCGAGTTGATTGCATCTTTGGGGCTTTGCGTGGCAAACAACATCAAGCCATTTTGTTTACGAATTGTTTTCAGCCTATCTTGTGCAAAGGCTTTAAAGGAATCATCTTCTAAGGCTTTCCAAAATTCATCAATGACAATGATAATGCGACGCCCATCAATGAGAGAAAGAATTCTATGAAAGAGATACATCATTAAGGGAGGACGAATTTCTTCATTGTCCAAAAAGTCCGTCATATCATAGCCGATAAATTTTGCATCAATGCCTATATCATCATCAGGATTGTCAAAAACCCACCCCAAGGCATTGCCTTTACACCATCTCTCTAAACGACCCGATATCCCCTCCCTGTGCGTGGTATCAAAAAACATTTGTAAGGCAGAAATTGTCCGTTGTTCCTTGGGCAATAAGGCAAGTTGGTCAACCGCCGCAGCAATATCTTGCCTTTCCGATTCACTAATTTTTTGACCCTCAGCAGAAACAAGTTTGGTAATCCATTGCCGTAAAAACACTCTATCTGCTGGATTGTCATAATCTAAGCCTTTTAGCGGTGCTATCCCTGTCGGCTTGCCATTTTTTAGCGGCATATAGGTGCCACCGCCCGCTCTGACAAAAAGTTCTGCACCACGGTCTTTGTCAAAAAAGACCATATTCGGATCATGCTTTTGAAGTTGTGCTAAAAGAAAATTGACAATCACCGTTTTTCCAGAACCCGACGGTCCACACACAAACGTATTGCCTAAATCACCAAAGTGAAAGTTAAAATAAAAGGGTGAGCCGGCAGAGGTTTTCATCAAAGCTACCGCTGGTCCCCACACATTGCCATCTATTTTTCCAACCGGAAAAGAATGAAATGGAGAAAGGGCTGCATAGTTGCGGCTTGTTATCGCACCAGAGCGTGTGCGATAGGCATAATTGCCAGGCAGTTGTGCCCACCAAGCAGCAGCAAGCCCTAAATCTTCCCGTGCAATAACGGCGCCACCATCTGTAAGACGAGAACGCGCCTTGGCAAGATTATCTGCAAGCTCTTGCGGTGTATCAGCAAAGACCGCCAAGGATAAGTGATGTTCGCCTAAAACAAAACGGTTGGATTCAAGATCATCAAGCGCATCATCCAATTCCACAATTTGTGAGCCCGCACGATCTCCGGAATTGACCATTTGGTTTTGTTTGCGCCCCATAATCTGCTTGGCAATGTTTTTGCTCTTGAAAACAAAAGATTGGGTAAAAATAAATTCAAAGGGAAGAGTCAGCAAACCATCTGCCATGCCTACTCTGGTTTTTGCTGGATATTCTTTCCAACCAAACATTCCAGCAAAACGCTGTCCCGCCTCGGTGCGTATTTCTATGACTTCTTTCCCGAAAATAAGACGGTCTGAATAAACAGTCGACGCTATCGTCCCCCATGTGAGGGGAATACGTTCACGACGACCTCCCACCAATTGGTGGATAAACTCACTTTGCTGCGAAAAAATATTGCCTTCATGTTCATAAAGGCTAAGCCTTTTCGCACCATAGCGCTCTAAATTTTGAATAATGTCTGTGGTGATATCTTCAAGCTTGCGAATGGACTCTGCATCAACTTCTGTCTTTTCTTGTTTGGCTTTTCCCAGACGCTTAAAAAAATCAACCAATTTATCCGTTTGATCAACATGGGGATTCCACAAGATGGAAAGATAAAGATCATTGCGATACAGCTCCTGTGAAACCATCCGTTCACGGTATTTGTCATCTAATTGCTTGGCAAATGCCGAGCGAAAAGTGCCATCCGGATAAACGGTTTCACGCTTTCTGATGATATGGCTATAAAGCGCTATCCGTTCATCCGCTATGTTTTTAAACAGGTTGTTTAACTGTTCGTGAAGCACATTCAGATCAATAATATCCGCTGTCTCAAAGTTAATGCCTTCAAGTTTAATAACGGACATGAGAGCGCGTGAATCTAGCGCAATGATATGTTTATTGACATGGCGCACGTAAGGGATGATCGCCTCTGGCTGCTTTTCACGTTTGCGCTCTGTTGTCTTCATTGTAATTCCTCATAATTACGAATTAATCGTAATGGAGAAATACTTCCCCCGCCCCATAGACTCGAATTTCTGGCAAAAATAGATGTCTTTTGCCATGTCAGAAGAATACGAAATTTGTTATGGTCATGCTTGAGAATTTCCTTGAAGATGAAGTGCGTAGTAACACCAAAGGTTATAAGAAAAAAATTGCCTGTCATAATAAACAATATCATTGTTCCCATGGCATTTAATCCCATAGCTTCCACCGTCACGCCTGCAATCATTGCAGGGCGTGTACAGGCAAGAAACAACGTATCTTCCGTTAGTTTATCGTGCTCTTTCATGATTTTGAAATGCTGGAGTCAAATCAATTAGAAAGCATTGTAACAATTTGTGATGCGCCCATAACAATGCCGATGCCAACACAAACAAAAAATGCTTTACGCATTTCGACATAACCGGCAATCCATGCAAGCCCAACACCAGCAACAGCAATTGTTGCAATTGCTTTTGCAATGGGTCCTGTTAGAGCGTCCACTATCTTCTTAAGAGCACTTTCGATCTTTCCAAAGTCACCTGCTGCAAATGCTGGCTCACTCAGTGCAATGAAGGCAATGAATAACATAAGTAGTGTCGTTAACCATTTCTTTTGTGATTGTGAAAAGGTTAATTTTTGTAAAGTACGACCGTTGTTAAATTGATTGTTTATTTTTAGCATGGAAATGTCCCCGCGTATTAATAGAATTTGTCCAATGTTTAATTTAATATCATGTATAACTTAAAAAAATTATGATCGCTACTGTTTCATTTATAGTATATTATTTTTTATTAGTGAAATGAGCAAAAATATTTATAATATTCAAAATGATACTTTTTAAAAAAACCTTTCGTTCATCATTTAAATACCTGATTTTTATTTATATTATTATTGCAGGACTTTTTTATTTTAGTCAATCTTCTGAAAATTTTATTAAAAATCCTTTTGTGCAAACGATAAAAAAGACAGTGGAAAAACAGTTCCAAGAACCAGTTCAAGAACCAGATTTAAAATTGACGGATCAGGTTAATCAACGTGAAGAGCCTCCGCATTCAGAATCATTATCGCCACAATTTTATGAAGAAAACGTGCCAGTTTATTCAGGTGCTATACAGGTGACAAGCGGTGTCACTTTTAAAATGGTTACGCCTATAGATGAAGGGTGGAGAAAAAAAATTGTTCGCAATATCCGATTATATGGTGTTGAAACCTGTGAAACACGGCAATTTGCCTCACGAAATGGAATCAAATGGCCATGTGGTGCTTTTGTTACTGCGTGGCTTGTGACAAAAACAATCGATAAAAATATTACTTGTCGGCAAACGCGTGTTATTCAACAGATTCATTATGCACAATGTTTTGTTGATGGCATTGATCTAGCACGCTTGGGGCTTGCAGAGGGGATGATGGTGTTGACAAAAGATCAGCATAATTTTCCCTCACCAGCGGATTATAAAAACTTGCAAGCCACGGCTCAAAAAGCACAAGTGGGATTGTGGTCTAGCCAATTTGAACAGCCAGAAGAGTGGAGAAGAGACAATGGCACTTATAATCCCATTGATCCTTAAAGATTTTTAGAAAAATTGAGAAAGTAAGTGAAGCGATCATTTGTTGTTGCTCTATAATAAACAGATTTTTTGCAAGAATAAATCTCTAATATTAAAAATCTCACGCAATCTATGGTGTGCTTTGGGGTTTCAAAATCACTGCATTGCATATAACAATGGTGAAATATTTTGTATATCCAAGTTCGTTTGCATTGTAAGCTCGTGTTCTTCAGGGAAGTAGAACTTTTTCTTTTGGGTCTTCTTTATTAAAAGATTTATTTCCGTGTGTTATTCAAAATAAAAACTTGAGTATTTCAGATCAGAAACTGTATCAATATAATAATTTTTGAAATTAAAGTTTTTATGCATAGAAGTAGCATTGGAGAAGTATAAGCTTTTAATATGAGGCATTTGAAAGTTTTGCACCCTTTAACGATAGCTTTTTGTTTTATCATTTCTCATGATCTCTATACGCGATGCAAAGCGATTAAGAGGGGAAATACAGGGTTGGGAAAGCAGATGACAGAAGAATACTCTTTCGATTAAGTGATTTTGAAGTAAAGACAATTTTGTAAAATGGCAAAGATATAAACAGGTGCAACATGAATGAACTTACCCATATTGATACTGTTATAGCGCATTACGATGCTGTTTTTTGTGATGTGTGGGGTGTTGTGCACAACGGTGTGCACGCATTTGAACCGGCATTGAACGTGTTGCACAAAATTCGACAGATGGGAAAAAATGTCATTTTCTTGACCAATTCACCTCGACCACGCGAAGATGTCATTGCTCAATTACAAAGTATGAATGTTCATAGAGATTATTATGATGCACTTATTACTTCAGGGGATGTGACGCGTGATCTTATTCGCGCTGCTCCGCGGAAAGTTTTTTTCATTGGACAGCAACGTGATTTGATATTGTTCGAAGGGTTAGATTGTGAACTGGTTGAAGAATGGGAAGCCTCTGTCGTGGTTTGTAGTGGTTTTCTTGAAGATCTTGATGAAGAACCATCTGCTTATGAGGAGATGTTTCTTCGTATGCGGGCACGCAATTTGCCTTTTATTTGTGCTAATCCCGATGTGATTGTACATTATGGAAATAAAGAGTTTTGGTGCGCTGGTGTATTGGCGCGCCTTTATCAACAATTGGGGGGAGAGGTGCGCATTGCCGGAAAACCTCATGCGCCCATTTATGAGTGTGCTTTTGAAAAACTTCAAAAAATTCGTGGGAAAGTGGAAAAAAGTCAAGTTTTAGCTATTGGTGACGGTCTTTTGACCGATATCAAAGGTGCATTTCATTTTGGACTTGATGCGCTTTATATCATGGGGGGAATTCATCGTTATGATTATATGCAAAATGGTGTGGTGGATAAGCAAGCGTTGCACTCTTTTCTTGAACGTCATGGCTATAAGCCACAAGCGGTAATGTGGGCCCTTCAGTAATGTCTAACTTTTTGCGTCTTCAGGGGACAAATATGCTTCCTTTGGCTTGGCGGGGAGCGGTGTTAGCACTTGGAAACTTTGATGGTGTTCATTGTGGGCATCAGGTGGTGCTCCAAAAAGCACTTGATTTAGCGCGCGTAAAGAATAGGCCAGCTGTTGTTTTAACCTTTGAACCCCATCCAAGGAGTTTTTTTTGCTTCTCAGCTCCTGTTGATCGCTTGACAGAAGCTGCTGAAAAAGCAGAAATTTTTAAAATTCTCGGGTTTAATGGGGTGATTGAACAGCCATTTGATGCCCATTTTGCGGCTCTTTCAGCGGATGAATTCATCCATGTGATTTTAAAACAAGCTTTTGATGTTTCCGTTGTGGTAACGGGTGAAAATTTTCAATTTGGTCATCAGAGAAGTGGAAATCTACACCTTCTTTGTCAAAGGGGAGAAGAATATGGATTTGAGGTTGTGCAAGTTCCTTGCGTCTCTAGTACGAAAGATCTCCAACAGTTGGTCATTTCTTCTAGTTCTATTCGTAAGCTTCTCTCACAAGGTCAGGTGGAAACAGCAGCCCATTTATTGGGGTATCGTTATCGGGTACGCTCAAATGTTATCCAAGGCGAAAAACTCGGACGCCTTTTAGGGTTTCCTACCGCTAACCAGATGTTATCTCCTCAAGTTAGTTTGGCGCATGGGGTTTATGCAGTACGATTGCGTCGTGCTAACGGTGTTTTGCATGATGGGGTTGCAAGTTTTGGTTGTCGTCCAACGGTTGTTAAAGATGGCGCACCGCTTCTGGAAACTTATTTGTTTGATTTTAACGATGATCTTTATGGAGAAAGTTGTACCGTTTCTTTCTTACAGTTTTTACGAGGGCAAGAAAAATTTGATGGTCTTGAGCCTTTGATTGCGCAAATGCAACGTGATGAAGAAGCAGCAAAAGCAATTTTGGCGGCAATACAACCATTGTCGCAGTTAGATCGATTGCTTACTTTTAAAAATATGCCTTCAGTTGATCTGAAAAAGATATAAGAGCGCCAACGATAGCACTTAAACTGACTATAATCACGAAAATATACTCTAAGACATCATGGAAGATATGTGTTTTTCGTTGTTTCGAGGGGGAAACGAATGTATGGAGATCTGATTTAAGCATGATCTTTATCTTTTTCAGAAACTTATGAAATTTTATGGCTTTTATTATAGTTCAAAAATTTACCGTTTATTTCTTTCTGATCCGTTAAGACTCGTGATTAAAGACAGGCTAAACGATAAAGGTGCATTGAACGTGTTCCGTGGTGGCAATAAGCAAGAAGAGGTACAGATGCTGATTTTAAAATTGTTTTCATGGTTTCAACATCTGATTTTTGTATGGTAGGTGGTACAATAGGAATATGATGTGCTTTTATGCCATATTCGTGTGCTGCTGCTTTAATGGTGGAAAAATCAGGTTGATGAGGATCTTCTTGATCGGGGCGGTTACAGATAATTGTTTTAAAGCCAGCTTGTGCTAATGCTTTGATATTTTCAACGCTGATTTGGGCGCTGATAAAAATATCAGGGCCAATTTGTTGTAAGTTCATCTTTGTTTGTCCTCATAGCTATAGCTACATGATTTTTTCTGCTATGCTATATTATTAAGGTGAAATTTTTTGATGATAACAAAAATGTTCTCTTTGTCGAGAAAAATAGATCTCGTTGGAAAAAAATGAGCCACGATTATTAAGATATTTTATCTCCCTTATATCAATAAAAAAAATCCTTTACTTGCCATGTTAAAAAAGAGATGTGCACGTGAACAAAAACTGTTTTAAAAGTATTCTATATGCTTTTTGGTGAATTGTCTTAATGCAAGGGTAGGTGCAACACGCAGGGTAGTTAATATAATGATACTTTTTCGCATCTGGTTATGTTGGCATCCTTTGTTTGTACTGTACGATGGTGTTTCTGCCCGAGGGTTTTAGGGAAGGATTGATTTTTTAATTGTATTAGCTGTGGCGAAGGATAAGGATGCTTCAAGTATTTAATGGATGCTGTATAGAGTAGGTGTTTGTAGCTTTTCTCGTAAAATAAGAGAGGTGATTGTTTTGCGTGTGTTAGATGCTTGCCTACTTTGTTATTTTCTGTATAATCGTAAAAACGATAAAACTGAAAGGCGTAATTAATGATCATTGGAGTCCTGAATCAAAAGGGGGGTGTAGGGAAAACCACGTTGAGCGTGAATCTTGCTGCTAGCTTTGCACGTACCGGAGCACGTGTGTTGCTTATTGATGTTGACCCGCAAGGGAGTGCATTGGATTGGGCTGCTGCTCGTGAAGGTGATCCTTTGTTTTCAGTTGTTGGTTTGCCGCGTGCAACGGTTCACAAAGAAATTACACAGATTGGCTATAATTATGATCATATCGTTATTGATGGTCCTCCACGCGTGACAGATCTTGCTCGTAGTGCTCTTATGGCTTCCGATTTGGTGCTCATTCCTGTACAGCCTAGTCCATATGATATTTGGGCAGCTGATGGAATTGTGAAGCTTATTGATGAAGCGCGTGTTTATAAAGAAAATCTGAAATCTGCTTTTGTTATTAATCGTAAAATAGTCAATACAGCGATAGGGCGTGATGTGGGCGAAGCTCTTGGAGTATATCCAGTACATGTTCTTTCTGCCAGCGTTGCGCAGCGCGTGATTTTTGCGGAAGCTGCGGCACAGGGGAAGGCTGTTTATGAAGTGGATAAGCAAGGACCAGCAGCAGCAGAGATTGAAGCTGTTGCAGCAGAAATTAAGGAGCTAGAACTATGAGCAAAAAAATTAAGATTGGTACGAAGCCAACCAATAAATCAATTCCTTTAACAGCTGATGCGTGGGTAGGAAACCACAAAGGAACCATGGATGGAGGTATGAAGCGTCTCACCATTGATGTGCCGGAAAGTTTGCATCGTTTGATTAAGATGAGTTGCGCAAGTCGTGGAACAAAAATAGCAGATGAAGTGCGCGAATTGCTTTCACAGAAATACGGAAAAGTGTAAAAAATGATATACGATAATAAGTTTTTATTGACTTGATTATTCTCCTAGGAAGCAGAGGTCATAAATATAAAACTCTGGTGGGATATATTATGATTGTGCAGTGTGCCGGATTTGCTTTGTTTGTTTGCATCTTTTTAAAAAGCTGAATTCAGTAAATCTTGTATTGGCTTGTTGTTTTTGGATTGGATAGGAACCATCGTATAATCCTATTATCGTGAGAAGGTAAATATTGGGTTGTGTAAATGCGCAGTGGACATTGTTGTGCGATATATTCTCGTGATAATGAAAAGAAGGCAATTGTGGCATTCAAATAAATAAAGGTGCGTATATCCGATTTAATTTGTCTAAAGCTCGTCCGTAATTTTACCGGAAATGCCGTACAACATTGTCTTTTAGGACGTTGATAGGTGGCGCATTCATGCATATTAAAAGCAATGTCTTCTCTGCCTAATTTCAGTTTTTTGTATTAAGCAAGTATGGAAGTGTAAAGTTGAAAATATTTAGGGTAGGATTCGCCCAGAGAGTTTAGAAGTGAATTAAGTGCGTTTAGAAGTAAATCACTTTTAAAGGGGCAGTAAGTGGAACGTACTCGAGCGAAGGCAATCTGATTACAAATTGGTGAAGAGAGGAGGAAGCTTCTTCTTTTGGAGCGAAGAGGGTACAAAACATTTGCTATTTTATTTCTGCTGGTGAGGGAAAAGGGTATGTTTTTTTGCTAAGATTAATGTTTTCTGCAAGTTGCAAGTGTACAAGATAAATTTCATCAACAAAACATTTGCGTATAATAAATCACTTTCATGACACGGATTTGCCTAAACGTAATATCGATTGCTCCTTGTATAGCATCTGAATAAATAGGCAGATTTCTTTCATAAAATTGTGTTGATATTGTTTTTAAATGTGAATTTTTTCTTGCTTATTTTATTATAAAAAAGCAGATATTGTAACTTGATAGTAGCGCTAATTATTTTTTTAGCTATACATTTTTTTGTTTTATTAAATTATACTCATGTTGAGAGGGGGGACAAAAATAAATAATGCGTTTACTGATATTGGTGCTTTATAAAACTTACTCTCTTGCAAGTACGTAAAAGAAATCCTTTATCATATCTATTGGTATTGCTTCTTTCCTTTGTGCTGTTTTATGCTCTCACAGTCTTTGATGTAATTGTGGTAGTTCTCAAGAGGGTTATCTCAATTTTTGTTTTGTTGGGATGTAAAGGGTTGTTTTTTTGAGTATTTCTATTGGCATTGTTTTAAACGCACAGCAATTGTATCAAAGCTTTCTTCACTTTTCTGGTGATTTAAGAATGATGAGAGTGCAATTCGTTCATTGAATCTATGTTGTTTTTGCTTACTGGCAAATTGCAATGATTACAGGCATTACAAATGCTTATAATTACTATACGTGTTGCTTCATATCTCATTACGGAGTGGTTTATGAAAGAAAAGAAGCAATTAAAAAGCTTCTTATAAAATGCAAAAGTGTTGCTGAATTTCAAAACCTTCAAACACAATGAGCAGCTGTGCGGGTAATGTTACAAACGCAAGTTACTATCATGCTTCAACATGTTTGTGTTGATGCTGTAAATATTCATCAAAATAAAGTGTTTTAAGCGCGATACAAAGATCACGTGAAAAACAAGGGTTATTATTAAATTGAAGGACAGAAGGGGAATTTAATCATGAATAAATTTATTATAACAGCATTGCTTCTTTATATTGGACTTGTCGTTGCTGGTTGCGAAAAAACCTATAGCGTGGAAGAATTGAAGAAAGATAAAAAATTGCTCGCGGAGGTGAAAGATAAATGCGAGAAGATGGGGCCATCTTCTCTAGAGACATCCAAAAATTGTCAAAATTTTGTACAAGCCGATATGGAACTTTATCAAGAGCATTATAGAAACCTTGCAAAGGAACTTCGTGAAAATACCAAAAAGAGGGATGAAACTGAGAAGTAACAAGACAATAATTAAATATAAAAATATTTATAATAGCTTTTTTTCAAGAACAAGAAAGAGTGCATTTTTTCTTGCACATCAAATACATAGATTTCAGAAAATGAGAAACCTCCTATTCTTTTTGGAGGTTTTCTCTTTTTTAGATGCAAGAGGCAGTTCTTATGAAAGACAATAGTTTTGCGTCTGAAATAATATGAGCACAAGCTGTACTACATTTCTCTATCTCACCAAAAGCCAATGAGTTTTAGGGGTTGTTGTTTTCTGTTTTTTAATAGGGAAAAAATGAAAAAGTCATTCTGAGGAATATTATGTTTTAAGGTAGAATGAAAATATTAAGCTTGATTGTTAAAAATATATATATAAAAAAAATCAAAGATTAACACGAAAATAGTTGTAAGTGACGGTTGAAATTTGCCTGTGATTTATCTCTGCCTTAAAATCTTTCTTTGATTTTATGAGAGTTTGGGGATTTTATGAGATTCTAGGGCGTTCGTTTGCACAGATCCTGAAAAAGCTAAGAGAGCATTGCTAATGCGTTTCTATTACGAGAGCTAAAACAATGACAAAAGCATTGATGGTGACAATCAATGTTGAATAAAGCATAGCGGTTTTTATTGTGTCAGACATAAGAACCTCTTTTTGTTCTTTGTAGTATCAATTTTATGAATAACAGTATACTATAGTCCATAATATATGCTGATACAATGTATGCGGCAAGCTTAAAATCCTTTTTTATAAGGATGAGAGATTGTGAGGATAAGAGGCATTTTAGCCTTATGCAGCATGAAAAAAGTGAAGATTTGTTATATTTCTTTATTTTTTGTACAGGTATTGTATGGCAAAAAACTCTTTTTATACAAATTATCTGTTTAATTTTATACCATAACAAAATTCGCTAAAACTGCTTTATGAAAAAGTATCCAATATGGTTATTAAAGGAGAAGAGCAACAGTATAGCCTCATCCTGAGTGTTGGGAATAGAGGGTTCGCAGTAGAAGCTTTGTTTTTACAGAGTAAATTACTGTTCCTGTGATTTTTTCTTTTACGTATAGAGTGGGCATACAGAAGCGATATTAATAGAGAACTGTACATTGTGGAGTAGAATAATCTGCGAGAAGATTATTGGGGCTGTGCGTTTTTTTATGAACTCTTGAAAGGGTTTCTAAAATCCTATATAGTCGTTCGTTGCAAAGAAAAGCGAATGATAATTAAAAAAAGGCAATCATTGATTATTCTGAGTTATCTTTTTGATATTGTCGCGTGGCTATGTTCAGAAAGTTCTTTTGTTGTGTGTGTAAGATGCTGTGCGTGTGAGTAGTAGAGCAAGTAAAAAGGGTGGATCTTTCTGAATGGATGCAAGCTGATTCTGCGAAGTGCCAAAAGGCATACAGAATGTCAGGTGTGTAGTGAAGCTGAAGGCTGAGGAGATTGAAATGCTGAAATCTTTAAAGAGTTTAACTCTTTATATGCACTAAATTTTTGGTGGCATATGGTTGGTGTCAGTGCGTTGTCATTTTTTCCAAGATAGGCAGAATAAATTTGAAGGTTTCTGATATCTACTGGTAGAGTTTTGAGGATTTGTAGCGTTTTAGAAAATTGGTATCGCGCCAATTGGGAGTTTGGGAGCAAAGCAAAAGAAAGATGTTTCATTTGATGCGTTGAAAGTCGAACAGGTATACGCTTTGAGGATTATTGTGCTGTTATTGGAGTAATATTCACATAATAAATTCAATTGAGTGTACCGGCATTGAAGGGAAGCTGTTTAATCTCCCTTATTTGAGAGCAAGATTGAACAATACTGTTGAAGGGGAAGTAAAAATGTCTGTAATACAATATGGTGATGATAGTTTTGCATCAAAAGCAAAAGTCTTTGATAACACTCTTATTGATCGTGATTGGGCAATGACAAAGTTTGTTGCAGCTGTTAAAGGGTTGGCACAAGTGGTCGATTATGAAAGCAATATGCTAGAAAGCAGTGGTGTTCCAGATTATGAAGAAATAAATTTATGTAAAATACGTGGCTTACGTGACCTGAATAAATCTATAAGTGATATGAAACGCTATATGAATGAAGATATTGAAAATGAGGTTGAGAGTTTGTTATCGGATTTACAAGAAAAATTACATCGTAATAGCGAATTGCTTCAAATACATTTAGATGCAGTCAATGATCTTTCGCAAGTTATGCAGATAACTGCTCGTACAAAAGAAGCAGATGGAATTGGTGATCCAGTTAAGTGATAAAATAATTTGCGTAACGTATGGATTTATCTAGCGGCTATGCGCTTTTTAATCTGTTTCGAGTCTTTAATATTTGGCTTGATAATTTATGAAATTTTAATGCTCCTCACAAAAAAATCCGCTCTTTACTATAAAAGTGGATGATTTTTGAGAGAGGGAGGTGTGTGTATTTCTATTTCGTTGATTGGAAAGTATTTTTGCCCTGATATCAGATGATCTTTTATAAGACTTTTTTTGAGAAATAGCAGACCCCATTAACAAAAGGCAGCATGTACTGCCTTTTGTTAAAATGAACATTGGTTCTTTTCTTAAAAATGGTAACGTATTCCACCAGAAAAACTGGTTCCAGATACACCAGCTTTTTGAAGTTTCTGCCTATAGCTAATATCGCCGTGGAGTGCGATATTTCGAGAGAGGTAGGCATTAACACCAACGCCCCCTTCAATTGAAGCTCCGGTAGAATCAAGATAAAATGTATCGGCAATTTTTATCGTTCCATCATCACCAAAAGCTCTAATGACGTTCAGTTTACCGTAGAAGGAAAGAGCATTGCCTTCTTTTACGGTATTGAGAGTTTGTGTTAAACGCCCACCCATCCGTATCAACCATTGACGCGAATTGCCCATATCAACTTCAAGATTGTTGGCATCCGAAATAACATCAAACATGAGATTCTGATAAATGAATTGTGCTTGTGGCTCAAACGTTAGCCCCTTTGTAGCAGTTGCTAATTTTTTACCAACAGTAGCAGATACACTTAATGCTCCAGTACCATCTAATTTTGCGACATTACCAATGAGAGCTGTGGTAATATCACCTTTCAGAGTACCATAGGAGAGAAGTGTATTTATATATATACCACTGCTATGCTGAATACCATTATAGATTGTAAATGACCATTTATCGAACGTTGTCTTTTCAGAATCTTCCATACCCTTTGGAGTAAAAGCGAGTTTTCCGTATGTGCCTAAAATCCCGAAATATGTATTGATATCTTTACCTTCCAATGCACCTAACACAACACCTATTTGTAAAGCATTATAGTTCACATCAGCACCGTAGCCATAACCCAGTGGGTCACGATTGGAAGACAGGGTAACTCTCTCGCCATAGGATGACAAGAAGATGCCTTTCTTTTTATTATTCTCTGTTCCAAACATTGTTGCTTGTATATTGTCTAGCAGTACGTTTTGATTGCTCACATCAGCGTATCCGGTAGAGAACAGAGAATTGGGCATGACCAAATAGTTTGCTACCTGTGGTAAAAGTGCTCTAATTTTTCTATCTTTGTCAATGTAGGCATTTTGCAGACGGAAATCCCAGAAATCACGGCTATTCTTACCAAAAAGATTCTGGTTAGCATGAGATGTACCCGGTGCATAGGCAGTCAGTACGTATTTATAAGGTAATCCCCCCATCGTCATATAGTTTCCCGCTAACTTGAAGGAATTCTTGTCCGCTTTCCCAGAAACTTGAATGACTGAAATTCCATGGGTTTCTAAAGGAAGTGAAGCCATGCGTTCTTCCCAAACAGAATCGCTATCGGTTATTTTTTTATTCTTTTTTAGAAGATTGATGTGGACTACCGTACTTCCTAATACGTCACCATTGATCACAAGGCGATCGGTTTCTTGCTCAGTTACTGGAGAATGACTGCTCCATTTAGAGTTTAAATGAATCTCTGTAGTCCCTGTTGCACTATAAACCGCTGGTGCATCGGGAGTTCTGTTTTCTTGTTGTAGGTCAGATCCTATAAACAAAGTTTGGTAATGCCCCGCCGCTGGCTTATCAAACACAACCATGCTGTTTGCGAGTTTTAATGTAGAAAGATTAGAATATGATTTTTGATCCACACCAAGCTGCTCATAGACAGGCGAATCTATATCATTATTCAAAATATTCTTATTCGCCTTTAAAAACCATTTTGTACCATTCCTTAGATCAAAAACTGTTCTGTTTCCTTCTAATGTTCTTACTCGCCCTTCCAAAAAAGAATGATCTGCCGTTAACATAAAGGTGTTTGCGGGAGCATCTTCTTCTTTTGTACTTTTCAATAAAACATCAGCACGGACTTCTGAATTTCTAAGGCTAACGCGTGTATTTGGATGTGATCTGTAAACATCAATACCTACGCCATGTTCAACGAGGAGTTTTGTATTTTCTAGCATTATATTACTGGAATTAACTTCCGGAGAAGCAGGATCATCTCCTCCTTCAGTACTTGAAGTATCGTATGCATCTCTAACAACAATACCATGAGCTAAAGCATCACTGGTAACAATTACAGTTGAATCTTTCAGGCGAACTGTACCATTTTTGATCGTCAAACCAGCTATTGACGCCGCCACAGTAACATTTGTTGCCTCAATACTTCCATTCTCTGCCACAGCCAATCCTATAAAATCTGATGAAGCTGTTCCTCTAATCAATTTAACTATCGAATTTTTATTTTGTGCATTTGCGATAACAACTTTGTTGTGCATTCTAATATCATGCCGCGTTACAGTACTCCCTTTCTCAGACTCAATTGTAGGTTGCTCTTCCTCAACTCGTATTGATTTTACAGGTTGTATAGGCCCTAGCTGTTCCAGTGATAGTCCTTTATCTGCGGATTCTGCAGAACTAGGCCTTAAAAGCGTTTGTAATACATTTAGTGCTGGTTGTACAGGCGCTGACTGTGGGGATTCAGAAAGTCTAGGAGGGATATCTTGTGTGGTAGGAGCTGGAGAAGAAGCGTCAGGAGCTGAAGGTTTTCTAGAGTTACCGTTTCCTTCTGTTTTAGATGCCGAGCTCTCAGGCGCTTTTTCTGGGAGATTCGTAAGCTTAACCTCTGTGGCACCGTGTGTAGGTTGTGCAGACGGAACATTTGGCACTACAGCAGCTACTTCTGGAGAGGCATAAGACCAACTGGAATAAGAGCAAAACAGAATTCCAGAAACTGTGCATAGTAAGAAGCGTTTATTCATGTAGATATATCCCTAAATATTTGCTCCCCCCTCTCTCTAATAAAAATAAAAACTATTTAGACCATTATGTTTCTTTTGTAAACCACAAAAGAAACATATATGGTGCTGATTATATTTCAAGATGTGAATAAAAGATTTTTAGAAGCGATAGCGCATTCCACCAGAAAGATATATCCCAGATACACCGGCTTTTTGGAGTTTTTGTTGATAATTAACATCAGCATGAAGCACGATATTTTGAGACAATTGTGCATTCACACCAAGTCCACCTTCAACTGCATCTCCCATGGGATCGAGGTGGAATGTATCACCAATCCGTATTGTCCCCTGATCACCAAAAGCTCTAATGACGTTCAGTTTACCGTAGAGGGAAACAGCGCTTCCTTCTTTGGTTTTAGAGATATCTTGTGTTAAACGACCTCCAACACGAACTAACCATTGGTGAGGGGTTCCTATATTCACGTCAAAGCCATCAACATCTGAGAGGGTGCCAAGCATGAGACGTTGATAGATGAGCTGTGCTTGTGGTTCCAAGACTAATCCTTTAGCGCTGGTTATGAGCTTTTTTCCGATGATGGCCGATACACTCAATGTATTCGTATCATCCAATTTTGCAGTATTTCCTCTGGGGTTTGTGGTGATATTTCCCTTCAGAGCTCCATAGGAGAAGAATGTATTGACATATATGCCATTGTTATGATGAACGCTACCATATGCAGTGAGTGACCATTTATCCAGTGTACTCTTGTCAGAGTCTTCCATATCTTTTGGAGTAAAAGCTAGTTTCCCGTATGTGCCCAAAAGACCAAACTCTGTAGTGAGGCTTTTGTCTTCTAGCACTGCTAATATAACACCTGCTTGTAAGGCAGCATAATTTACATCAGCGCTATAGCCATATTGTAGTGGGCTACGGCTGGAAGATAATGTGACCTTGTTACCATAGGTAGATACAAAGATCCCTTTGTTTTTATTATCCTTTGTTTCAAGGGCTTTTGTTTGCATCGTGTCTAGCAAAGTATTTTGATTATTGACGTCAGAAAGTCCAGCGGAGAATAAAGCTTGAGACATTACCAAATAACTCCCCACTTGAGGCACGAGAGCTTTGATCTTTTCTTCACCATCGAGAGTAGCACTTTGCAAACGGAAATCCCAGAAATTCTCACCTTCTCTCAACAGGTTTTGCTGTGCACTGGCTTTTCCACGGCTTGATGTTGGTCCATAGGCATTCAGCGTATACTTATAGGGCAACCCATTCATTGTGATGTAGCCATTTGCGAGCTTGAAAGCAGACTCTTCTGCTTTTCCAGATACTTGAACGAGCGAGAGACCACGCATGTTGGAGGGAACGGAATCTTCACCCAAAGCTTTTACTTTCTCATTGTTTGAAAGATTATTGAAATGGATTGTTGTGGTGCCTGATACGTTCCCATGAACAAGGAGACGGTCCGTCTTTTGTTGCTCTTTGGCCAGACCATCACTCCATTCAGTATTAAAATAAATCTTTGCATCACCTGTCACATTGTAGACTGCTGCCACATCGAAAAGCCTATTTTGTTCTGGTTCAGACGCATCGGTTGCTCGTCCTACATAGAGGGTTTGATACTGACCCTTTACCAGAGCATGTGGGGCATTAAACACGATAGAGCTATCATTAAGATTCAGTGCTGAAACAACAGAAAGCGCTTTTTGATTAGTGTCGGGGAGCTTCTCCACATAATATAATTCAGCTTCGCCCTTCTTGTCTATTTCAAATTTACTAATCTTTAAGTACCATTTGCTGTTATTTTTCAGAGTAAAAGCCGTTGTATTTTCGGGAAAAGCTTTTACTCTTCCTTCTATAATTGAATTATCGGCAGTTAAGTTAAGAGTACCAGGCTTAGCATCCTCCGTCTCGGTTTTATTTTTTAATAACATATCGGCACGAAGCTCTGAATTTTTAAGGTGAACTTCAGCAACGGCACCTGAGTAATACGGGCCTACAATACCGATACCATCTCTCACAAGAAGCTTTGTATTGATAAGAGTTGCCTTATTGATAACTTCTTCACCCTCTTTGAGATTGGAACTTATGATGTGACTAAAAAAGATACCATAGCTTTTATGTTGCTCAGAGACGGTTATGATGGAATCTTCAACATGGATTGCACCATTTGCAATTTCTAAACCGCGGATGCCAGCTTTTCCGATAATTTCTTTGGCATAAATGCGTCCACTTGTCCATGCAGAAAGTAAAGCCGAATCTGAGCGCAGTGTCGAGTTTTTAATAATAATAGAGGCTTCATCATCAGCAACCGCTGTAGAAAATCCACTGCGGACAAAAACATTACTAAAGGTCTTTTCTTCTCCTCTCTTATCCGCACGAAGCATAATCATTTCAGTAGGTGATTTATCTGCATAGGTTGGACGGAAATGAGAGAAAATCAAAGTTCCAGCAATTGTACATAACAAAAAACTTTTCTTATAAATAGATTTCTTACACATAGATATGCCTTTATTATTGGTATGCCTTTGATGCTTACTTCATTCCCCTGATGGCGCAAGTACCGTGGCGGGTTTATATCATTATATTTTTTATTGTAAAGAACAAAACGAATTATTGAGGCAATACTCTTTAAAACGAGAAAATTGCCTCAGGAAACTTTTTAAAAGGGTTCGTAAAATCAGTGAAAATGAAGTCCTAGAAAACTTACTTTAGTAAGTTTATACCCCAAAAATCCTGTGAAACAGGGTATTTGGAATATGCTTCATCAACTAAAGTTTGTTGTCACGAAAGTTTTATACAGTTAAGGAAAAAGATATCTCCATACTCTCCAAAAGCTTTCAGTTAATTCTTTTGCGCAAGAAAGAAGAGCGGAAATATGCATTACGTATTCTATATTTTAGACATAAAATGAAAAAATCGAAATATCTTATATTTTTTCTTTCTTAAAGAAAAAGAGAGACTATAATAAAATAATTCCAATTTTTATAAATCGAAAAAAGTGCAATATACCTTTCTTTATATTAAAGTGTATAGTGCACTTTTATTTGCTTTATTTTAGAAGCGATAGCGCATTCCACCAGAAAGATATATCCCAGATACACCGGCTTTTTGGAGTTTTTGTTGATAATTAACATCAGCATGAAGCACGATATTTTGAGACAATTGTGCATTCACACCAAGTCCACCTTCAACTGCATCTCCCATGGGATCGAGGTGGAATGTATCACCAATCCGTATTGTCCCCTGATCACCAAAAGCTCTAATGACGTTCAGTTTACCGTAGAGGGAAACAGCGCTTCCTTCTTTGGTTTTAGAGATATCTTGTGTTAAACGACCTCCAACACGAACTAACCATTGGTGAGGGGTTCCTATATTCACGTCAAAGCCATCAACATCTGAGAGGGTGCCAAGCATGAGACGTTGATAGATGAGCTGTGCTTGTGGTTCCAAGACTAATCCTTTAGCGCTGGTTATGAGCTTTTTTCCGATGATGGCCGATACACTCAATGTATTCGTATCATCCAATTTTGCAGTATTTCCTCTGGGGTTTGTGGTGATATTTCCCTTCAGAGCTCCATAGGAGAAGAATGTATTGACATATATGCCATTGTTATGATGAACGCTACCATATGCAGTGAGTGACCATTTATCCAGTGTACTCTTGTCAGAGCCTTCCATATCTTTTGGAGTAAAAGCTAGTTTCCCATATGTGCCCAAAAGACCAAACTCTGTAGTGAGGCTTTTGTCTTCTAACACTGCTAATATAACACCTGCTTGTAAGGCAGCATAATTTACATCAGCGCCATAGCCATATTGTAGTGGGCTACGGCTGGAAGATAATGTGACCTTGTTACCATAGGAGGATAAGAAGATTCCTTTCTTTTTGCGCGTTTCAGGATCAAACACTCTTATTTGTGTATTTTTAAATAGTGTATTTTGATCGTTCACATCAGCGTATCCAGCGGAGAATATAGCATTAGGCATCACCAAATAGTTTGCTACTTGTGGCGCAAGTGCTCTGGTTTTTTCTCAGGATCAAGGTGGATATTTTGCAGACGGAAATCCCAAAAACTCTCATCTTTTCCCAAGAGGTTTTGGTTAACATCAGCCTTTCCATTGCTTGATGTGGGGCCGTAAGCGTTCAATACATATTTATAAGGTAAACCATCTATTGTAGTATAGCCATTTGCAAGTTTGAAAGAGGTTTCTTCTGCTTTTCCAGAAACTTGAACGAGTGAGAGACCGCGCCTATTAAAGGGAACAGATTTTTTTGCTTTTTTGCTTTCATTTTTCGAAAGATTGTTGATATAAATTGTTGTAGTACCTGACACATTGCCATGAATAAGAAGTCTATCAGATTTTTGTTGTTCTGTTGGTACACCATCACTCCATTCAGTATTAAAATAAATCTTTGCATTGCCTGTTGCAGTGTAGACTGTTTTGTTTGTTATGGTGTTATTTATGGTGTCAGGTGTCTTAGTCCCTATATGTAATGTTTGATATTGGTCTTGCGTTGGTTTCTTAAAAACAATGTTACTATCGTTGAGATTAAGCATAAAAACCGTGGAATGTAATTTCTTTGTCAGATCAAATGGTTGGCTGTTATTGTTGTTTGTACTGGCCTTTAAATACCATGTTGTGCCATTGATCAAACTCAAGACTGTTTGGGTAGGGTTTCTCTCTGAATCTTTTGCACTTCCTTCTAAAATAGAGTGGTCTGCGATTACGCTGGATTCGCCAGAAACACCTTGATTTGGGCGGCCTATTAATAAAGTGTTGGCACGGATTTCTGAATCTTTGAGTATGATTTTTGATTGGTTTCCTCGTACTGTGAGTCCATTGCTATCGGTATGTATATGAGCATCTACTAGCTCAATTTGTCCACCACATGTTGCAAAAATAACAGATCGCCACCCCGTCGTGGTAAGTGTCCCTCCTTTCATGGTGATTTTTGACTGTTCATTTTGTGCTTGTAGACCTATATCATTGGTTTCTATAGAAACATCGATAAGATCAATTTTTCCGCCAGAACTTGCTAAAACAGCAGGATTTATTCTGGTTATAGACAATGTTTCTCCCGACGTTGTAATTGTTCCTCTCTTCATTGTGACTTTTGATTGCTCATTTTGCGCTTGTAATCCAACATTGCGTGCGTTCATAGAAACATCGATAAGATCGACTTGTCCTCCAGAACCAGCTAAAACAGCAGGTTGTAAGCCAGTTGTGGTCATCGATCCTCTTATCATGATGACTTTCGATTGCGCATATTGTGCTTGTAGTCCTTGCGTCATTAATATCTCATCTTCTTCTTGTGGCTTTTGTGTCAGTGTTCCATCATCATTGGTATGTACAACGACGTCTGTAAGATAAATCTGCCCGCCAGAATTAGCTAGGACTGCAGGTTGAGCACCAGCGGTGGTAAGCGTTCCTCCTTTCATGGTGATTTGCGACTGTAAACCATTGGCTGAGAGTCCGTGGTCATTGGATAAGATTTCAATATTATTCTCTAAGGTTATTTTACTTTCTTTTTCGGCATAGACGCCCATATTGTCTCCTTGGATTGAGCCGCCAGATATTGTTATTTGAGAGTTATCATTTGCATGTATGCCGGTTCTTGCATGCGTAATTGTTATATTTTTTAAAGAAACTTTGCTTTTTTTGATAGCACTTATCCCTATGTTCTCTTTGAAGGCAATAAGAGGACCAATGATATCAATTTTAACATTTTCTAACGCGTTTTTATCATTATGGCTCTCTTCAAAAGCGACACCTAGGTGGTTAGCTTTAATGGAGCTAGCGAACATACTCAATGTTCCTCCGCTTTTTATACTCGTTCCAACCCCCTCTATTATCTCAGTTTTATCGGTTGCCTTTGTATTTTGGTCTTGATTGCTTACTTCAATCGCTACATTTTTTAATTCAATGCTACCATTCGTTTCGGCTTCTACACCGATCGGTATCCGTATGTTCACCTTTTTTGGACGAATGGAACCGCCAGTCATCTTAATCCTACCACTTTCATGCGCCCACAAACCGGTTGCAACGTTTTTTATCGTTGTGTTTCCTTCTAACTCAATGACGCTACCGGATTGATTAGCTTCTACACCACTTATGACTTTTATTGTTGATCTTTCTTGTGCTGGAAGTCCACTGATTGTGAGGTCTTTGCCATGAATTTTACCACCATCCAGCGCATAGACATTTTCGTAGTTTTCTCCAGTTGGAGCAATTTTATCTGCCCCTTTGTTGGCAAAAAAGGAGCGGGTGTGTGCATTGGAATGAGCACTCAATAATATTGTCGCTGTTATAGCCGCGTATGATAAGAGAGTTTTTTTTATACATCTAATATCACCTGAACTTATAAGTCTTACATGTCATCCTTCAAGTTTAATTAATATGATTCAAGAGTATTTTATCGTACTTAAATTTTTATATAAAGTTTAAAATTAAATTATACTATAAAAATAAAATTAGTATATTTAAATTTTAATTTTTTAATTTATAATAATTATTTATTTAATATAAAGTGATTTTCTAAATATTATTATTTTACAATGACAATTTTTATTATAAATTTATATAAAAATAATGTTGAAATTTATTTCATAGTTTTATTATAATATATAAAATTTCATGTATTAATTATTTTTAAGTTATATGCATTTATGTTCATAGAGTTTTAATTTTCTAGATTATTTATTCTATGCTGTTTTTAATCTGGTAAGTTTGATCATGTTATTGTATGCCATTCTTTCTACTCTTTTAACAGCTTAACTGTTGAGAGAAGGGTATGCTATTTTTTATCATTTTTCACTTTTTTGTTTACGCATATGTAGTGTTTCATGACAAATGAATGAGTGAAAATCACATATTAAAGAATAGATCCTGCTATGGATAAGAAATAAAAACATATAATTTATTCAATTATATCTACTTATAATAATATTTCGCACAGGATATTTAGTTAAAATCTCTTATGAGAAAACAAGAAACTTTCTTTTCATCAATCGATACTATAGAAACAGCCATAAGATTTACTCTTAACTGTAGTAATTTATGAGTGCGCCTTTTTTCCACATTGAAAATAAAGGGGGGGAGGGGGTGATGAGGCAATTCGGGTTTATAAATCAAAAAGGCAGCATAATGTGCTGCCTTTTTGATAAAGTGTAGAGATAACGATCCACTTATTGTTACAGTTTTGTCTTAAAACTGATAGCGTATTCCGCCTGAAAAACTTGCACCAGAGATACCAGTTTTTTGAAGCTTTTGTTGATAACTCACATCACCATGAAGGGAAAGATTGCGAGACAGTTGCGCATTGATGCCAACGCCGCCTTCAATTGCAGGTCCCATAGGATCAAGGTCAAAGTCTCTGCCAATATGGATGGTACCATCATCACCAAACGTTTTGATCAAGTTTGCTTTTCCATAGAAAGACATAGGACGGTTGTTTTCGGTGGAAAGCATTTTTGTCAAACGTCCGCCAACGCGGATCAACCATTGAGAAGGATTGTGCATATCAACAGTAAAATTATCAGCATCTTCAATGGTGTTAAACATCAAATGTTGATAAGCAATTTGTGCTTGTGGTTCGAAGGTTAAGCCTTCCATTCCAGTTGCAAATTGTTTGCCAACGGTGGTGGAGATGCTCAATATGTTGGCATTTTTCAATTTTGCGGTATTTCCTCTGATGGCATTGCCGATATCTCCCTTTATTATCCCATAGGATAGCAGTGTATCGATGTAGAAGCCGTTGTCATGCTGTATGCTGCCATAGGCTGTGAGAGACCACTTATCCAGCGTGCTCTTCCCAGCGTCTTGCATATCTTTTGGGGTGAAAGACATCTGCCCATAGGTGCCTACAAGACCAAAACGTGTGGTTATATTTTGTTGCTCAATTGCTGCCAATGTAACACCGGCTTGAAGAGCAGCATAGCGAATATCAGCGCCATAACCGTATTTGAGAGGGCCACGCTCAGAAGATAAGGTCCCTGTGCTTCCATAAGTGTAGAGGAAGAAACCGGTTTGTTTCTTTTCTTCTCCTCCTAAGACTGATGTCCTTATATTGGCTAAAAGTGCGTTTTGTTTAGCCATATCGGTTAAACCCGTAGTGAAGAGAGCATTTGGCATGACCAAATAGCTTGCCGTTTGTGGTACGAGGGCAGGTACGAGACCGGAGCCTGAACCCGTGTCAAGAAATGCTTTGTGTAAGCGGAAATCCCAGAAATTTTCATTCTTTTCATCAAAGAGGTTTTGCGCAATATCGGCGTTACCATGGCTTGATGTTGGTCCATAGCCCGTCAGCGTGTATTTATAAGGTTCTCCCCCTATCGTGGTATAGCCCTTGGCTAATTTGAAAGAATCCTCTTTTGCTTCTCCAGAAACTTGGATGAGCGAAAGACCCCCTGTATTCGAAGGAGCAGAAGCATTTACTACACTATTTTTATCCCCTAAATCGCTTGCGATATAAACTGTTGTGGAGCCTGAGACATTCCCATGGATCAGAAGTCTATCGGTTTTTTGATCAGCACTGGCATCGCCATCACTCCACGTAGTGTTGAAGTAAATCTTTGCATCCCCAGAAGCGTTGTAGACTGCTTGCGTGTCTGGTTTTCCAGATCCTATATGCAATGTGTGATAATGCTCTTCTGTTGGTTGGTTAAAAGAAATAGTGCTGTCATTGAGGTTGAGCACAGAAATATCAGAACGAGCTCTTTGAGCGATATCAAGCAGATTACCTTCATCATCTTTTTCGTTTTTGCTGTTCTTCAAGGTCCATGTTGTCTTGTTTTTTAGATCAAAGAGTACATTTCTTTCTTGCTCAATTTTTGCTCTGCCCTCTAAAGTAGACTGATCAGCGTTTAATGTGAAGGTACCGTTGGATATTTCTTCAATTTCTTTATCATCCCATAAATTGTCATCTTTCCCCCAAATTTTGTTCCACAAAATACCGTCATCCAATAAAACATCAGCATGGATCTTTGAATTTTTAAGATTAACTGTACCGATCGATGGAGCAGGACTATTTTCGATGCCTTTTTCAACAATAGCTCCAACGAGAATTCCTGTGCCATTTTCAACGTGAACATCCACATTGGTCAGATTAATCTCATTGCCTTGACTTTTTTGTAGATCATCTGGATTAGCTTCAGAGAGAGATGTGAGTTGCAAACCAGCCACTTCTTTTGCTGTTACAGAGGCATTTGCAAGATCAATGTGTCCATTAAATTCTGCTAATAGTGCAACTTTTTTTGCTTCTATCTTGTTTGCAATTGTATCAATAGCACCATTGATCATCTTAATTGTGCCATTATTGGCTGCAGCAAGACCAATAACAAAGTTTCGAAGGATTGTTTTACCCTTTAATTCAATTGAACTGTTAGGTTCATACGCTCCCATACCAATGGTTTCTTTGAACTCACTACCGGTTATTGTTAAATCTCCGCTAACAATTTTACTTCCACCGTCTGCATAAAAACCTTCATCAACATTTTCAATGATTGTTTTGCCTGTTAAGTGAATTTCACTCCCAGCGCTCGATGTCCATATACCAGATCGTGCTCCCTTGGAGTTTTGATCAATTACTTCACCACCGATTATCGTTAAATCTTCGCTAGTAATTTTCCCACCACTATTTGCTTCAAGACCGCTCACAGTATTGTTAATTGTTGTATGTCCATGCAATTCAACTCTGCTACCAGAGTCAACTGCAAATGCACCAGTTCCCTTACCATTTGTTGTTAGGGCAATATTTGTGGCATCAATTTGTCCGCCTTTTTCTGCAAATAATGCATTTTCTCCAGTGACTTCTCCTCCGCTCATTGTAATTTTTGATTTTAGACCATTTGCATGGAGTCCACGACCATCAGATGATATGACTTTAGCGTTGTTATTTATAGTAATGGTGCTTTCGTTTGCAGCATATACTCCCGTCTCTTTTGCAGCAAATAATCCTCCAGAGACTGTTATTGTAGAGTTATTGTCTGTAACTATGGCGTTTGTTGCTTGAGTGACGGTTACATTTTTTAAAGCGACGGTACTTTTGTCTGCTCTTATTCCAAAATTCAATAGCGCATCGTCTTTACTATTCGATATCTTCACACCTTCTAGATTATTTTCACTGCTGTTACTGTTTAAGAAGCCAGCGCCAACTAGAGAAGTTTTAATGGTTCCCCCAGTCATCTTGATCGTGCCACCGTCTTTTGTTGCAAGCCCGATGTCACTATCATTAATCATTGTTTCTCCAAGCAATTCAACTACACTGCCCATGCCATCAGAAACTACGCTGAATGACATATCACCACCTGTTGTTTTTAGAGACACATTGGTGACAGTAATATGCCCACCATTTTCAACAACCAATGCACCATCTTTCCCTGTGACGGCTCCTCCCGTCATGTTGATGGTGGAGTTTGAACTGTTTGCATAGAGGCCAATGTTATCAGATGATGTAATATTTGCATTGTCGGTTAAAGTGATGGTGCTGCCGTTTTGAGCAGATATTGTTGTATTTTGTGCATGAAATGATCCTCCTGAGGCTGTTATTGTCGAGTGATCATTTGCAACTAAGGCACTGGTTGATTGCGTGATGGTTACATCTTTTAAAGTGATAGTACTGTTTTTGTCTGCTATTGCCCCCAAGCTTCGTGGTGCATTGCCTTTACTATTTGAGGAGCCAGCATCAACTATAGAAGTTGTAATAGTTCCCCCTGTCATCTCGATCACTCCACCGTCGTTTGCCCAAAGCCCGATTCTGCTATCACTAATCGTTGTTTTGGCAAGCTTAACTATGCTGCCTTTATCATTAGAAAACACAGCAGACGATTTATCGTTATCTGTTGTTTTTAGAATCACATCTGTGACATTAATATGCCCACCATTTTCAACAACCAATGCACCATCTTTCCCTGTGACGGTTCCTCCCGTCATGCTGATTGCGCCACCGTCTTTTGCAACAAGTCCGGAGTCCTCAGATGATGTAATCTTTGTAGCGTCGGTTAAAGTAACGATACTGTTGCCATTAGAAATTATTGTGGCATTTTTTGCATCAAATGATCCTCCAGAGACTATTATTTTCGAACTATTATCTGCAACTATACCGGCAACTGCTTGAGTCACTTCTACATTTTTTAAAGCGACAGTACTTTTGTCTGCTCTTATTCCAAAGTTCAGTAGTGCATCGTCTTTACTATTCGATATCTTCACATCTTTTAGCTTGTTTTCACTGCTGTTACTGTTTAAGAAGCTAGCACCGACTAGAGAAGTTTTAATGGTCCCCCCAGTCATGTTGATTGCGCCACCGTCGTTTGCCCCAAGGCCGATTGTGCTATCACTAATCGTTGTTTTGTCAAGCTTAACTATGCTGCCTTTGCCATCAGAAAATACAGCAGACGATTTATCGCTATCTGTTGTTTTTAGAATCACATCTGTGACATTAATATGCCCACCTTCCTCAGCAATCAATGCACCATCTTTCCCTGTGACGGCTCCTCCCGTCATACTGATTGCGCCACCGTTTTGTGCAACAAGTCCGGAGTTCTCAGATGATGTAATATTTGCACTGTTGGTTAAAGTGACGGTACCGCTGTTTCGAGCAAATATTGTTGCTTGTTCTGCTTCAAATGATCCTCCCGAGACTGTTATGTTTGAATCATGATTTGCAATTATAGCACTGCTTGCTTGCTTGACGGTTACATCTTTCAAAGCGACGGTACTGTTGGTGGCTATTATTGCATTGATTAGCGGTGCATCATCTTTACCACTTGATATTGTCACATCTTCCAGTTTATTTTGGGTGCTTTTGCTGTTAGCGAAGACAGCACCACCTGCAGAAACCGTAATGATTCCTCCAGTCATTTGAAGTGTAGCGCCTTCTTTTACCATAATACCTAAGGAAATGATAGAATCAGTGCCTTGAATGGTTGTGTTATTTAATTTAATTGCACTGTTATTGCCTTCGGCGGTCACAGAAAAAGCGCTTTCATATATATTTTGGTTTGGGTCTACGCTTTGGTTTGTATCTTTATTTCCAACCACATTTAAATGGTCGCCTGTGATTTTACCACCGTCTTTTGCATGAATAATTTCATAAGTTTGGTCTTTGACTTCTTCCTGTTGCCCTTGAGAAACTTCAAGGTTTCCAGCATGTGCACTGAATTGGATGTTAAACAGGATGATGGCTACTGTAGCCGTGCATGATAAAAGGGATTTTCTATACATAGTACTCTCCTTATGAAAGCCCCCAAATATTCATTTCCCCGCGAACTTTTATAAGAAGAAGTGAAAATGGATAATTGCTCTTAATTTTTATAATTTTCTTTGCTTTGATAGTTTATTTTTGGTTTGTTGTCAAAATTAAAAATTGAATTATGTAAATACTTATATTTAATACATAATGTATTTACAATTAATTGTTATTTGCAAATGTAAATTTATTTATAAAAATATTATTTTGATATTATAATTTTACTATGCTTTATTTATGTTTTATTCATATAAAATAATGACGATATTTTTTATGATGTTTTTTACAGTCTTATGTCTTGTCAATGTTAGGTATGATAGTAATACTTAAATATTACTGCCAGAACTTTTGATTATTTATAAATGATTTGTTATCAGACTCTTGAGTGTTTGTGTTTGATTGTTATAGGCGCTGGGTGGTTACACATCGCAATGCGTTTGTTTCTCATGTTTTCTTCTGTTTGGAACATTTTGTGCTATACAAATACTCTTCAGTTTCTTATAAGAGCCTGCGTTCTCATAGGCAGCTTCGATGGCATCTGAAAGAATCTTACCTAAAGCTCAACTAATAAGGTGCTGCAAGTTGAAAGTTTGAAACTAACAGTGTTTTGATATCATCAAAGTGCACTTTCATTGAAAAATAATTAGCTTTCATTATTTTGAATTTTTGACACATTCTTGGCACGAAAATCTAAAAGGCTGCCTTTAAAAGAGGGCGGTTTATTATAATACAATAAACAGAATAGTTTTTTGTGATGTGTTTATGAGATATAAAGTTGAATTGGTAATCACCGTGATTGCTTTTGCTTTCTCTCTGGTCGTTTTAATCTTTATTCTGGACAGTTAGAAGGGAACCGAGAGGCTTTTTCATGATGCATTCATGGATTGGTTTATGAAAGAAAAGTTTCTCGCAGAAAATTATACTGCTATCATCATGACTGATCCGCAACCGTGACATTTAAACTCTGGTGATCTCAATGGAATATCGGACAGGGAGTTATGGTTAAAGATAAATAAGCAGGTTGCCGGTGTTATAAAAGCGCACAAAGCTGCATTCCATATTGTTAATGGTGATTTGACAGAGTTTGGCCAACAAAAGAACTATGACGATTATAAAAATGTCTAAAAAACCTTGGATCTCTTGTCTGTGAGGGATTAGAAAATCATGATTATGCTAATAATGTTGGTAACTGTACAAATCCTTATGCATTCAATTTTTACAAAGATGCCTGTACTCTCAGTGCTATTTCAAGAATAATATCGGAAATCGAAAAATATCGCAGTCAAGTATCACATTTCAACGTAGAGGTTACTGAAAGTTTACTTCCTGTTTTGCGTGGGAGTATTCATGTAATCAAGAGGAATTTGAGTTACTCTTGGGATTATGGGGATGTTCACTATGTGCAGCTTGACAATTATCCAAGTTATACGGTTCGTTTGATGGGACAATCTATGGAGGTGCAAATCAATAAGTCTTTGGATTAGATTAAAAAAGATTTAGCGGTTGCTGATACGAGAGGTAAAGTGACAATCATTAATTTTCATGATGCTTTTACTGCTTCTATTGATAGTGAGTTCTTTTTTGTTAGAAAAAGGAATGCTAAAGATTTGTCAGTGTTTAAGCCAATTATCACCTCTCATAATGCCAAAGCAATCTTTGTGAGGCACATGCATTATCAGTCTTATTGTCGCGCAAAAAAGGATAAGTTTTTTGGTCGTCTTCCTGTTTATACAGCAGGTGCGCTTTTCAATGGAGATATTACCTTATAGATGTAAAAGAGAAAACCATTCACGTTAAAGCCCATAATGGAGAGATAGGAAAACTCCTCTTCATTAAAGATCTCAGCATTATAGGAAAAGATATAAAATTTTCCGTAAGTTGTAACCAATCATCAATTTTTTTCTTCTCTAATACTTTAGAGAAGAAGTTTATTGTCTCACAAATTTGGATGATAGTATCTCACTATCACTCGTGCATGAATTTTAAAAAGCGAAGATCTGTTGTTTGTATCTTTTATAAAACTGTCATGGCTTTCTTTCTTAAAACGTATACGCCATGGTGCGTCTAGAGAGGCTTTTTCTATTGTAGAAGTATCGTTCAAAAACTAGAAAATAGGGAAAATATACGCAATCAATGCATGGGCTACGGTTTTATAAATAAAGGCAATTTAGGGTTAAAATAAAGACAAAACACTACCATTTTTATACCACATTATGTGAAACATCAAAAATATGCCATAAAATTGAGCATAAAACTTCAAAAATTTTACGAGCAGTGAAAAATGAATTCAAGGTAATAGGAAAACGCTAAGTTTCCAAAATTTTTTCTCAGTGTAGTTTGACACTAGGTTTTATACTAAGTGGGATTAGGTGGGATTAGGTAGGAATACGTGGTAATTTGTTGTTTTTATGTACAATTTTTACCATTAAATGCGCGTTTTGTCAAAATAGATTTTGACACCTAAAATTGTAAAAAAGAGTGAAAATCAGAAAAAAGTGCGTTTTCATGGTGAAAATGAAAGAAGGCTTTGAAAGGTCTTTGAAAACCCTGTGAAAAATTTTGAAAAGTCTGTGAAAGCCCAGAAAACCGCCTTTGAAGCCCCTTTAAAAAAATCAATCCAAAAGTTCAATTGACTCCAAAATCAGCCAAAAATGACCAAAAAAGCAAAAAAGATTTTCACCTATTGATGATTATCTATTTTTATAGGCAAAATATACTTATTAATCAAATAGTTATATTATTTTTTTAATGTAAAAAGATTTTCATATCGATTTTTCATATTAAAGGGGCTATTAAGCTGTATCTTATGTAGTTTCTGGATGTGCATTTTCAGCTTCTATTTGACGCTTTAAATGCAGTTTTAGAAGAGGCAAAGTAAGCTCTACTTCTTCGCTATCGTTGATGTCTTGAACAAGCTCTTGCAGTTTTCCATAAAGTTCTGCCGCGAGTTCCGCTATATCTTCAGGGGGGATTTTTATATTTGCATCGCGATAGGTTGTATAAGCCACGCGACCGAGCTTTTTCATGAGTCCAGTAGGAATGGTAGGCGCTTTAAAACCTGCTTCTTTCGCTTTTGCCATGTCACTAAACATTTCACCTTCACCGGTAACGAGCCAAGTTAAGTTGACATTTAATTGCTGTGATAAAGCAGTCAAAAATTCTACATTGGGAAAGGTGGTCCCTCTTTCAGCGTAGCTATAAACTACTTTATTAATACCTAAACGGGTAGCTATCTGATCTCGATTAAGCTCTAAGCTTTCTCGTATCAAACGTAACCGCTTTGCCTGTTCTGTTTTGGGTTCTTTTTCAGGGCGTGCCAAAAGTGCTCCTTATTTATATTGAGATTTGTTTTAAATTACAGGATTTTAAAAAGAGATTCCCCCATTCATTTTAGAGTAGCATTAAGCCGAATTTTGTGCAGCTTTGGAGTGTTCTTTTTCAGCCTCTATTTGACGCTTTAAATGCAATTTTAGAAGAGGCAAAGTAAGCTCTATTTCTTCCATGTCGTTGATGTCTTGAACAAGCTCTTGCAGTTTTTTATAAAGTTCCGCCGCGAGTTCCGCTATATCTTCAGGGGGGAGTTTTATATTTGCATCGCGATAGGTTGTATAAGCTATGCGACCAAGCTTTTTCATGAGTCCAGTAGGAATGGTAGGCGCTTTAAAACCTGCTTCTTTCGCTTTTGCCATGTTACTAAACATTTCACCTTCACCGGTAACGAGCCAATCTAAGGATATTCCACAGCGATCTTTATATATTCGCATTATAGATGCAGGGGGTTCTTGCAAACCCGTTTCATAATTGCGCATAGTCGTTTCGGGGATTTCAAAATGTTTAGCAAATTGCTTACGCTCTGTGAAACCAAGGGTATGCCGTATTTCACGCAATCGTTTTGCGAGTTCTGTTTGTGGTTCTTTTTCAGGACGTGCCAAAAAAATCACTCCAAATCCATTTTCGGTATTTACAAAAGCCGAATTTGGCATTATACATCTAATTACCGCCCGATATAGAGGGCAGATATTTTACAATTAACCCCACAAAAAACGGATGTGGGAGCATCCGTTTGAAGCAGGAGCGAAGTTATGACAACCACACAAAAATGGGATCGCCATAGTATTTTAGCTGAGCTACGCCGCCGTAATATGACCTTGGCGGAGCTCGCGAAAGCTTATCAACTCTCGTCATCCAGTGTTCAACATATCTGGACACGGTCTAACGAGAAAGCCGAACGCGCCATTGCCGATTTTATCGGTTTGCCCGTAGAGCAAGTGTTTAGTGACCGCTACCCCAAAAGTCGCCGTCGCATTTTTAAAGCAGCAAAACATGCCAATACGGATTCTATAAAGCATTCCGCATTGCGCGGTAATGCTGCTTGAACTTCGTTACACGGCTTTGCGTTTTTGCGCATTTGCCATGAATTTAAATACCATAAGATAAAAAGGTTTATCAATGTCTAAAGATCAATACGAAATGGGCAAGATAAATTGCAGAGATTTGCATCATAGAACAGCCGTTTGCATGGGTTGGTTTTGGCGATTAGGGGGTGGTCATATTGTTTTTATAGGGGGTGGTTATGGTTGCTGCTTGTAATTTATGGACCCCAGAAGCCAGAAGCGATATCGTTAATCCTTATTCAGAAGTTGAACGTTTGGAAGCTATGCTTGCCTGTTCTTTAAAAGCCGTGAGTGGTGGATTTAAGCATTTACCAATCCGGTATATTATTGACCCTCCGCATTGCTTATTTGATGCGGCGTTAGCACGACAGATTGTTATTCATATCTTGCATTATCAGTTTGAGGTACCGCGGCGGCGTCTTGTTGCCATGCAAGAGCGTGAACGCACTGCTGTTGCTCGCTCTTTGCGTACCATTAACCGGCGTTTGGAAGAACCAGTTTTTGCCAAATCTTATCAAAGATGGGCGGGGCGTGCGATGGATTTATTCTTTAAAGAGATCAGAAAGGCGGCGGCGTGATGGCACAGTTTCAAAAGCTTGCTCTTGATGTGATTGTGGTGCCGGAGCGTATACGCCCTGTGGATGATGAGCATGCCAAGGCACTTGCACAATCAATGGCGCGGGAGGGATTAATGAATCCCATTACGGTGCGCCATACCCCTAATGCTAAAGAGGGTAATTATACGCTTATTGCTGGTGCGCATCGGCTTCGTGCTGCGGAGCTTTTGGGCTATAGTGACATTGATGCCGTTGTGGTGCAGGCTGATAAGGACAATGCCGCGCTTTTAGAAGTGGCTGAAAACCTCTTTCGTAATGAGTTGTCTGTTATTGACCGTGCGCTTTTTGTCCAAACTTACCGCGAATTGTGGGAAAAGAAATATGGGGAGATTAAGCGTGGTGGGGACGGTAGTAATCAACATAAAGTCAAAAAAGAGCAATTGGGACAAGTTGTCCCAATTGCTCAAAGGGACAGCAATGCAACTTCAGATCACAATAAAATCGGGTGTGAAGGGGACAAAGTGGCAAAGGGTCAAATTGACCCTTTGCCAAATGATGGTGACTTAAATGGCAAAGTGCAAAGTTTGCACTTTGCCAAACATGTGGCGGACCGCATTGGTTTGTCTTCAAAATCAGTAAGACGTCTCAACAGTATTGCTCAGCATTTACAGCCGGAGTTGCGCTCTGTTTTGCGGGGGACGGCATTGGCGGATAATCAAGCGCAGTTGTTAAAATTAGCAAAGATGGAGCCGGTTTCGCAACGGCGTGTGGCAATTGCTTTGCAACAGGTTGAGGGGGATTTACGGCGGGCTGTTGATTTGGTCAATGGGGTTAATACGCCACCGCAAATTAATGAACAGGAACGGATTTTTGCTCAGTTATTAGGGGTGTGGCAGAGAGCAGATGCGCAGACAAAGGCGCGGTTTTGTGATTATCTTGCAAGAGAACAAGGGGAGGTGCTGTCATGAAGAGGCATGGTTGCGGGCAGCTTGATTTTTTCCAAAAGCCGGTTTTTCCTTGTCGTGAACCCGTTGCGCAGATTGATTTAGGGCGGTTTCGCTCACGCATTAAGCGTGCCATGGCGCGTGCTTTGAGAGAATGCCGGGTTGAGCGCAGTGTGATTGCGGAGCGTATGGCGCATTATTTAGGGATTGGGTGTTTAAGTAAGGCCAGTTTGGATGCTTATGTTGCGGAAAGTAAGCAGGTGGATATTTCCCTGCCGCGGTTTAAGGCATTTGTGCGGGCGACAGAGGCATTTTGGCTCTGGGATGAGGTGGTGAGTGAAGATGGTTTATTATTGTTGCAAGGGGATGAGGCGCGGTTAGCAGAAATTGCACGGTTGCAGCAGGAACAGCGGGAGATTGCAGCGCGATTGAAAGCCATGCGCGCAACGCCGGTTCGCATTAAAAGGGGGCAGCCATGAAAGAATGGTTTCGTATTGCCGAATTGGCTGAGGCAGCTTTGCCAGGGTTGCCGAAAACAAAGATCGGTCTCAACAATCTCGCGCTTAAGAAATGGCGTTTGAATACACAATTGTTTCGCCAAACATTAGGCAAAACCAAGCCGGTTTGGGAGTATCACATTTCCTTATTGCCGGAGGTTTCACGGGCGGCATTGTTAGTGCGCTCTGGAGTGGGTGTTGATGTGAAACAAACGCAAGGGGAGCAAAAGACAAGCATTTGGGTGCGTTATGAGGGGCTTTCCAAGGCGCATAAAAGGCGCTGTGAAGAGCGTTTGAAGGCACTTTGCTTTATGGATGATTTGCTCCATGCCGGTATGGGTGTGCATGATGCGGCAAGTTTTTGTGCGGTGCAATTTGGTGTGAGCCGGATGTCGCTTTTTAATTGGCGGCAGATGGTGGAGGGGTATGAGCGCCCTGATTGGTTGGCAGCGCTTGCGCCTTGTTATGGTGAGGAGAATGTTTCGCAATTTGCGCCGTGTCATGAGGGGGCGTGGGAGGTTTTTTGTTCGGATTATTTGCGCCCGTCTCGCCCTGCTTTTTCGGCGTGTTATCGGCGCATGGTTTCTGTGGCGCAGGAGAAAGGTTGGGAGCCCATTCCTTCTGAGCGGGCTTTGCGGCGTCGTTTTAAGGCGCAAGTTTCCAAAGCGGTTGTGGTTTTAGCGCGTGAGGGAGAAGAAAAGGCAAAAAAGCTTTATCCGGCACAACGGCGTGATCGCTCAAGCCTGCATGCACTGCAAGCGGTGAATATGGATGGACATAAGCTGGATGTTTTTGTGCGTGTTCCTTGGGGAGAGAAGCCTGTGCGGCTTTATCTGATTGCCATTCAAGATCTTTATTCGGGCAAGATTTTATCGTGGCGCTTATCGGATGCTGAGACTTGGGAAATCGTTCGTTTGGTGATTGGGGACATGGTGGAGGCTTATGGGATACCGGAGCGTATGACCTTGGATAATGGGCGTGCCTTTACCAGCAAGTGGATTTCTGGAGGTGTGCAAAACCGTTTTCGTTTTAAGATTAAGCCGGATGATCCGCAGGGGCTTTTGACGAGTTTGGGGGTGCAATTGCAATGGACGACCCCTTATAGCGGACAGTCTAAACCGATTGAGCGGGCATGGCGTGATCTGGCAGAAGCGATTTCCAAACATCCCTTTTGTGCGGGGGCTTATACGGGCAATAAACCGGATGCCAAGCCTGAAGATTATGGCAAGCGGGCGATAGGATTTGATGAATTCAAGGCCCATGTTGGTGCGCAAATTTGTGCACACAATGCGCAAGCAGGGCGCAAGGCGGTTAATTGTGCGGGGCGCAGTTTTGATGAGACCTTTACTGAGAGTTTGCAAGCCGAGGGGACGATTATTCGGCAAGCGAGCGCAGCACAACGGGCTTTATGGCTTTTAACCTCTGAGGCATTGCGTGCGCAAAAGGGTACGGGCGAGATCCATTTTTATGGCAATCGTTATTGGGCGCGGGCGTTGAATGAGCATGCGGGGCAAAAGGTGATTGTACGTTTTGATCCGGATAATTTGCATCAAGATTTACGGGTTTATGATTTGCATAATCGGTTGCTTTGTTTGGCACCTTGCCTTTGCGATGTAGGTTTTTATGACCAGCAGGCGGCGCGCTTGAATGGGCGTTTGCGTAAAGAATATGTGAAGGCTGTTAAAGCAGAAAAACAGCTAGCGGCAAAGCTTGCGCCCGATCACTTGGCCGATGTTTATGGGCGCCTTGAGAAAAAGGATGAAGTGTTCAAATCTAAACTTCCGATAAAGCCAAAGGTGAGCCGCTTGATGCCAAACCATGTGGGGAATTTAGCTTTGACAGCAGACGATGATGAGGCTTTGGACGCCCAAGAATTTAGTCAACATTTGCACAAAGCTTTGAGAAAGCTTTCGTCCTCTGATGAGGGGCGTGAAGTGATTAAGTTTCCTAAACGATAGGAAAGGAAAGAGGGGGGATTTGCAAGAATTCTCAAAAGGAAGCTGGTTTTGTATCGCGTACCAGCTTGAAGCGTTAACAAAGAAAAGGGGGGGGGAGAAGTCTTAATCCTTTAAAAGTTTAAATCAATACAATTAAATTTTCAGGTGCCTTTGCCTTAATCGGGCGAGGAGCGTGAAGTTAGCAAGTTCCCCGATGTGTGAGAAAGAGAGGGGGATTTGTCAGGGAGCCGTTTTAGTATCGCGTACGGCTTTAGAGTAACAAAAATGGGTAGGTGGGAGCCTACCCATTCAATAAAATCTAAAATCAATACGAATCTAGATCAATACGAGAGGGAGATCATAGATGAAAAACGCGATAAATGCAACGGTCGATAAAAATCCTTGGGCGCGACCAAAAATCCAGCCTAATGGAACAGCCCAAAACCGCAACAGTGATGACATTGCTTTATGGAATGAGCTTGTGGATTCGGTGAGAGCTTTGGGGCAAATGAATGATTGGTCGAAAGCAGAGGTGGCGCGGCGCATAGGGATGCCGGATGGGACGTTTTCGCAATGGTATGCGGGCAGTTATGCGGGGCAATTGGGTAAGCAAAATGCAAAAGTTCAACAATGGGTTGAGGTTTTAAAAGAAACGGCGGGGTTTTTGGAAAAGATCCCAGAAAAGCCAGCCTTTCAGAGGAATCGAATTGCCAGTGAGATCATTGATACTTTAACACTGGCACAAAGCACGGGGGATATGGTGATGATTACGCTTGATGCGGGCAGTGGCAAGACCGAAACCTGCCGCCATTACCGCTCTACCCGCCCGCATGTTTATCTGGTGACAGCAAGCCCACATACGCGCAGTGTTCACGGTATTTTGAATGATATGGCAGCAGAATTGGAAGTGGTGGAATATAATCCCACCCGCTTAACGCGTGCCATTGGCAAGAAATTAGAGCGTGTGGGCAGTGGCACGTTGTTGATCGTTGATGAGGCGCAAAATTTAACGGATGAGGCGATTAATCAGTTGCGCCATTTTGTTGATATTAATGGCACGGGGCTCGCTTTGGTTGGCAATGATGAGATTTCGGGGCGGTTGGTTCACCGTCAAAATGGTCCCTCTTATGCACAAATTAAAAGTCGTTTGGCGATGCATCTGAAACGGCGCAAGCCCTATAGTGAGGATATTGCTGCGCGCATCCATGATTGGGGCATTGAAGATTCAGGGGCGATAAAGTTTCTGACAGGGATAGGCTTAAAGGCTGGAGCTTTGCGGCAAATTGACAAAACCATGATGTTGGCACGCATGGCAGCGCTTGGAGATGGGTGTGAGGTGACCCTGAAACATGTCAAAGCGGCATGGAAAAACCGTGACGTGGAGGAACTGGCATGACGCGGATAAGCAATAAGGAATTATCCGATACGCTTGTTGGTCTTTATGACGATTATCAATGCGGTTTGGAGATTGGAGAACAGCTTAAATTGTGTGTTGATTGGGCATTATCGCTTGAATTGGAATTGAGTGTTCACCGTTTGGGCGAAGCAGAAGGGGTTTTAGAGGGACAAGTTGTAGAAGCTTTGTCGCGTTGCAAAGTTTCTTATTCCAAGAGGGATGAGAGAATTGATGAGACAGGTACAGTTATTCATATGGATTTTGGAGGCGGAAAATGATGGAACGGAACCCTTATATGGTAAGAGATTGCTTGGTTGCTTTGCGCTCTGCCTTGTTAAAACATGAACTGGATGGGATTTTTTTGCATGGACAAGATGTTCGAGAATTGAATGATTATTTGCGCCGCTTGGCAGGCTATAACCACGTTTTAGGTCATGAGCTTTTGCGGTGTCGTTGGCAATTGAAAGCGGGATGTGCGCCTTCTTCAGGGGATGTTGTGCCGTTTCGCCGTTTTCAAAAAACATAAGGAGGAAGTTGGTGATGAATCCACAAATTGAACTTGAAGGAACGCATTATATGAAGGATGCGAAAGGGGCTTTGGTGCCGGTAAGCTTGATCCGCCCTGCGGATTTATTGGAAGATGAAACGGTGCGCAAAATTATGGGATTTGCCAAAGAGTTATCGGCAAGGATTGCGCGTTTTAACAACCATACGATTGCAGATTTGGGTGCTTTTGATAGCTTGCTTGCGCAAGAATATGGTGTGGAGCGGCGTGGCAAAAAGGGCAATTGTACTTATACAAGCTTTGATGGTTTGCAGCGCATTAAGGTGCAAGTGCAGGAGAGTTTTGATTTTGGACCGCAATTGCAAATTGCCAAAAGCCTTCTTGATGAATGTTTGAATGAATGGTCTGCGGATGCACGTCCTGAAATCCGTGCCATTATTACGCGTGCTTTTAATACGGATAAAGAAGGCAAAGTGAATCGGGGGGAGATCTTTATGCTGTTGCGTTTGGATATTGATGATCCACGCTGGAAGCAAGCTATGCGGGCGATCCGTGAAGCGATCCGTGTGACGACATCTAAGGAATATGTGCGTTTTTATGAGCGCGATAGTTTGGAAAGCGCTTGGCGTGCTGTGACCATTGATCTGGCGAAGACATGAGGGGATGACATGTCTTTAGCCGCTATTCATCTGGGAAAACGCGCTTTAGGTCTTGATGATGAGACCTATCGCGCACTGCTCTATCGCTTGACGGGGAAGCAATCGGCAAAAGATTTGAACTTTTCAGAAAAGCGCTTGGTCGTCGCTGAAATGAAAGCTTATGGTTTTGCGCCGAGTGTGAAGCGTTTAGAGGGCAAATATGCCAAGAAGCTCCAAGCACTCTGGATAGCTGGGTGGAATCTTGGCATTATTCGTGATCGTTCAGACAAAGCATTGCTTGGCTTTGTAAAGCGGCAAACGGGGATTGATCATATCCGCTTTTTACGCGATGGAGATGATGCGGGCAGAGCTATTGAGGCGTTGAAAAGCTGGTTACAGCGTGAGGGCGGGGTTGACTGGAGAGGGAAAAAGATTCAAGATTCTTGGAGGAATAAACCAAGTATTTCGATTTTGTGTGCCCAATGGAAGCGTTTGAATCCTGCTGTAGTGTTTGATGTGGAAGCTTTTCATCAAAGTGTTATGGCGTTAAGTGGTAAAGCTTTGGGCGAGATGGATGGGGACGATTTTCGCCAAGTAATGAATATTTGGGGGCGGAAAATCCGTAAAAGTGTTAAAAGCGAGGGGTAAGCATGCATGCAAGAGGAAATCTATAGCGATTTTCCTGCCTTATTGCGTGAAATAGCTGATGTTGCGGGTAGTGAGGCGGCATGGAATATGATGCGTGCTTTTGGTGGACGAGAAGTTTATATACCCGGGCGTCTTGAGAATGCGGATTGGTTGATTGAAATTGTTGGGTTTGAAGAGGCGCAACAATTGATCAACCATTTTTGTTTTAATGGTTCGGGTGTGCGCCTTCTTATCCCCCTTGGTAGAGATGCTGAACGGCGGCAAAAAATGCTAAAAGCGTTGCAAAAAGGTTGGTCGGTGGATGCAGCGTCTGCTGTTTCTGGTATGCATGTGCGTACAGCCTATCGCTTGAAGAAGAAAATTTCTTCAAAAGAGCCACAAGGTTTATTATTTCCAGAGTTTTATGAGTATTGAGAGTTTTGACTGACAGTGTCAGGCTTATATTGGGGGGTTGAAATTCGATAAACTGTGGATGGATTTTTATTCATTCATTGGTTTGTTATGGTTTCAATAGATACATATTTTCTTCATCGCCTTGCTCCTAAATTGGCGCATCATGCGCGCCAAGATTTTATTATTGTTGAAATGGCACGGGTTCTGCCTGAAGCTTTGTCTTATGGGGCGATCACGACAGGTTTGCGTATTGCGCATTTTTTAAGCCAATGTGCCCATGAGAGTGATGGCTTTTTTACCGTTTGTGAATATGCCTCTGGGCGTGCTTATGAGGGGCGACGTGATTTAGGCAATGTCAACCCTGGGGATGGTGTGCGCTTTAAGGGGCGTGGTTTAATCCAATTAACGGGGCGCAAGAATTATCGGCGCTTTACACAGTTTTGGTGTTCGTTCGATGAACAAGCGCCCGATTGTGAGGCTTTTCCAGAAGTGGTGGAAACGTTTCCAGCAGCGCTTTGGTCTGCCATTTGGTTTTGGCAGATGAGAGGCTTAAATAGGCTTGCTGACCAAGATGATTGTCTCAGAATTACCAAGGCGATTAATGGTGGCAAGAATGGACTTGTGCAACGTTTGACCTACTTAAACCGCGCCAAAAAGCTTTTGGGGCTGTCATGCGAGGTGAAGGCATGAAGCCGTCTTATCGGGGATCTAGACTCTATTTATGGTGGTCTTTTTGGTTTGCTTGGGGAGTTATTTTTTTGCTCATTTGTGGTGGTTTGTGGGGTGCACCACGCATTGTTGATATGGCGGGCATTTCTATCCCTTCGATGGTGGCGATTATCGTTGGCAATTTGGGTGTGCACCGCGGTTTTGGCTCTTTGGATTTTTCCAATAGGAAGTCTGAAAACCCGGATAAGAACCAAAAACAGAGTGTGAAGGCGGTTTATCGGCGGGGAGATAAGCGCAATGTTTAGTCCTGTTTCAAAATTGTCTTTTGGGCTGCTTTTTTTTGTGGGTGTTATTTTATCTGAATTTGGCTTGATGAAAGCGCAAATTTTAAAGGCGGAAAGAGCGCGTGATTTGTATTGGCAGCTTGAGATTGCCAAGGTTTCGTTAAAGGCGAAATTTGAGCAGGAGCGCCAGAGGAAAGCAGCATGGGCAGCAGAGCATCAGGCACAAACGACCATTTCTGCTTTGAAACAAGAGCTTGTAAAAATGGAGAAAGTAAATGGGATATTGCCAACTACTGGCTGTGTTATTGGGGTTGAGCGTGTGCGCTTGCTCAACAAGCAAGCCGGTGGATAGTCTTTCTTATCAGTTTTTATCGGTTGAATTACCGCCTGTTGTTGGCATGGCATGTAGCCGCCCAGCTTTATTGCCGCAGCGTGCTTTGAATGCGCGCGAAGTGGTGCACTATTGGGGGCGTGATCGTGCTGCTTTATTGATTTGTGAACAACGCAGAGGAGCTGCGGTTCGAGCGATTTTAGGCAAGAGGGAGGGGGCTTTCAAGTGAATTTAGATATCAGTGTTGCGAATGGCTGGTTGTCTTTGCTTTTATCGGTTATTGCGATTTCTGGCGTTTTGAGAGCTTATTTTTCTTCTGGCGCTAAGGAAATGCTGAAAGATATCGTTGGACTTAAAGAACGTGTGCAAACGTTAGAAACGGAGATGGATTTTTTGCCAGATCGTGATGCGCTGCAAAGGTTGGAAGTGAATATGGAACGCTTAGATGGTCGTCTCAATACGCTTTCTGCACAATTACAAACGGTGGGGGCGATTGGTGAGCGCTTGCAAGAGTTTTTACTGGAGAATGCCAAGAAATGAAAGCAGATATGGATAAAATCATCCGTGAAGAAGCACGGCTGATTATTTTAAAGGGACTTGTTTGTGAGCGCAGTGAAACCTTATCAAGTGCAATGATTGAGCGGCTTTTATACAGTTATGGCATCAGGCGTGATCGCGATTTTGTGCATAATGAACTGGCATGGATGGAAGAGCAAGGTGCTGTCACATTAAAACAGGTGGGTTCAGTTTTTCTTGCGGCGTTAACAGAACGGGGAGCGCGTCATTTAGACCGGAGTTTTTCTATTGAGGGGATTAAGCGGCCTAAACGTTTATAAATAAAAGGCGAGGTGAGAGGGATGCGCAAGATCGGGCGTGGACGCTTAACAGCGATTGATTTATTGCCGCAAGCTTGTGATCAAATTATTGCTGCGGCTGCTGAGGCTTTAAATGGGCGTGAGAAGACACAAATGGCTATTTATGGTGAGTTTAAAGCGGCTTTGAAGGCTCTACAAAAGGAAACAGGTTTAAGCTTTTCTATACCCTCTTTTTCCAGTTTTAATCGTTATTCTTTGCGTTTAGCGGTGATGTCACGGCGCTTAGAACAGACACGAGAAATTGCCGCAAGCCTTTCAAAACGTTTTGATGCCAAAGCTTCTGACAATATTACTCTTTTGACGGCAGCGGCGATTAAAGAACTGATTTTTTCCACGTTAAGCAGTGGCAAAAACCTTTCACCAAAAGCGGCACAAGAATTGGCCAATGCGCTCAAAGGGGTTTTGGCAGCGGAACATTTGTCCACTACGAGGCGGCAAAAGTTGGAAAAGGATTTTGCCTCTAAAGCAAATAAAGCGGTTGAGATGGCAGCAGTCGCGGCGGGGCTCTCAGAAGAAACAGCGCGCGCTATTCGTGCGCAAGTGTTGGGGGTGAAAAATGGCTGAACAGCCTCTCTCAAAAAGTCATGTCTTTGATCATCAAAGTGGTTTTGATATTTGGCAGGAAAGTGCTTTCCCTCAAGAGCAAGATCCTTTAGCGGAAGGGATTTTGATGGCACATCAACGCGCATGGATTGAAGATAAGTCACCGTTAAAATTGGTTGAAAAGGGGCGGCGCACCGGCATTACTTTTGCGGAAGCTTTGGATGATACCCTTATTGCTGCAGCGACGCGTGAGGCTGGTGGCGATAATGTTTTTTACATTGGAGACACCAAAGAAAAGGGACGTGAATTTATTGGTTATGTGAGCAATTTTGCTTCAGCTATAACCAGTAATAGTGGGGACGTGGAGGAGTTTTTATTCTCTGATCAAAGGGCGGATGGTTCAACAAAATATATCTCTGCTTACCGCGTGCGTTTTGCTTCAGGATTTCGCATTGAAGCGCTTTCTAGCCGCCCTGAAAATATTCGTGGTCTACAAGGCATTGTGGTGATTGATGAGGCTGCTTTTCATCAAGATGTGCGCTCTGTTTTGGATGCGGTCAATGCTTTGTTGATTTGGGGTGGCAAGATCCGTGTGATCTCAACGCATAATGGTGTGCTCAATCCTTTCAATGAATTGATCCGTGAAGCGCGTGCAGGCAAAGTTCCTTTTTCGGTGCATTGTTACCCCTTTGGTGAGGCGGTTAAAAATGGCTTGTTTAAACGGGTTTGTGCCATGAAGGGGGAGGTGTGGAGTTTAGCATCTGAACAACAATGGGAAAAGCAAATCCGTGCCTCTTATGGGGTGCGTTTGGCTGCTATGCGCCAAGAATTAGATGCTATACCAGCCGATCAAGAAGGGGCGGCTTTAACACGCTTACAGATTGAAAATTGTTGTGCGCCTGATATTGCGGTGTTGCGTTTTGCTTGTGTGGATAATTTTAAAAATCAATCGGATTATCAACGAAGTCAAGCTGCTTTTAATTGGTGTGAGGGGCGCTTAAAACCTCTTCATATTGGGCTTGACCGACGGCGCCAACATGTTTTTGGCGTTGATTTTGCCAGATCGGGCGATGCGACGTCGATTGTGGTGATGGAAATTGGGCAAGATCTGGTGCGCCGTGTCCGGTTTATGGTGGAATTGCGCAATACGCCGTTTGACCAACAAAGAGAGATTTTATTTTATGTGGTGAATGGCTTGCCGCGTTTGTTGGGGGGCGCTTTGGATGCACGGGGCAATGGAGCTTATTTAGCGGAAAAAGCAGCACAGCGTTATGGGGCTTGTGTGAGGGAAGTGCAATTGTCGCAAAGTTGGTATGGCAAAGAAATGCCGGCTTATTTAGAAGCTTTTGGGGATGGGTCCATTGTTTTGCCGCGCGATAGTGACATTGTTGCGGATCATCAAGCGCTTGCTTATGTCAATGGCATTGTGAAAATTCCAGACAATCATCGTTTTAAAGGCAGTGATGGTTTTATGCGCCATGGGGATAGCGCGATTGCTTGTGCTTTGGCTTATTTTGCTAGCCGCCAGACTCCTGAAATTTATGATTATACACCTGTGAGAGAGGCTTATGGTTTTGATGAAAGCCCGCTCTTTTCAACCCCTTTTTTTTCAACAATGCGATCAAAGATTTATTGATGGAATGATGAGATGGTAAAACTTTTAGATCAGTGGGGTAGGGCGCTTAATATCAAAGGGTTGGAGCGAGAAGTCGCAAGCCCTACCATTGGCGGTGTTCGTAATGTGTGGTCACAAACCATTGTGAGTGGTCTCACCCCTGCGCAACTTGCTGAGATTTTACAACAGGCAGCACGAGGGCATCCAGAACAGTTTTTCCAGCTTGCCGATGATATGGAAGAGCGTGATTTGCATTATCGTGCTGTGCTTGGCATGCGTAAAAATGCTCTGACAGGGGTGGAGCCTGGAGTGATTGCCGCAAGCGACAGTGCACAGGACAAAAAGATTGCGGATGCGGTGCGAGAAGTGATTACAGCACCCACCTTTGTTGATGATTATGTGACGGATTTGTTAGATGCTTTGGGAAAAGGTTATGCTGTTGTTGAAACCTTGTGGGACAAGAGCGCTAAGGAATGGTGGCCGGTTGCTTGGAAATGGCGTGACCAGAGGTTTTTTCAATTGGACCGGCGGGATGGTTTTCATTTGCGTTTAAAAGAAGAGGGGTCTCACTATGGTATTGAATTGCCTGCTTATAAATTTTCCATTCATCGACCAAAGCTGAAAAGCGGTTTGCCTATCCGCACGGGACTTGCCAGACTTGCGGCTTGGGCGTTTTTGTTTAAGTCTTATACACTGAAAGATTGGATGGCATTTTTAGAAGTTTACGGCATGCCTTTGCGCGTGGGCAAATATGGTGCGAGCTCTTCTCATGAGGAACGGCGGGTTCTCATGAAGGCTGTGCGTGATTTATCCAGTGATGCGGCCGCCGTTATTCCCAAAGAGATGGAGATTGAGTTTATTGAAGCGGCAGGGGGGAGTGGCAATGCGGTTTTTGCCGCAAAAGCCGAATATTTAGATCGGCAAATCTCAAAGGGTGTGTTGGGACAAACGATGACGACGGATGATGGGTCGTCCTTTTCACAAGCGCGTATTCATGAAAATGTGCGCCATGATATTGCCAGAGCTGACGCCCGCCAACTGGCGTTGACGGCTAACCGTGATTTGATAGCGCCTTTTGTTGAGATTAATTTTGGGCGCCAAGAGCGTATCCCCCTTGTCTATTGGCCGATTTCGGAAAATGAAGATATTAAAGCCATTAGTGATGCGCTGGAAAAACTCGTGCCCTTGGGATTGCGTGTTGGGGTGCAAGAAGTGCGCAATAAGATTGGCTTTTCGCAACCAAAAAGGGGAGAAGATGTTTTAAAGGCTCTTGATAATGCGCCTGATGATGAGAGGGGGCAAGAGGATGATGAGGCAAGGCAAAAGGCTGGTATTTGTGCTGATTGTGGGGGTGTTGATGTTTCTATGACAAGAGAGGGTAAGGGTGGAAAAGAGCAGGCTGGGAAACATCACGACGAATTGGACCAGCTTTCTGAAGAAGCTTTAAGCGACTGGGAAGAGGACTTAGAACCCCTTTTAGAGCCCTTTAAAAAGCTTGTAAGAGAAGCAACCAGTTATGAGGATATCCTTAAAGGCTTGGATGAGTTGCTAGGTGAGATGGATCATCACGCATTAGCAGCGCGCTTGGCAAAAGTACAAATGATTGCACGTGGGCTTGGGTATCATGGATGAGGAACTTTTTAAAACTGCTCCCAAAGAGGTCACCCGTTATTTTGAAGCCAAGGCACTTGTTCCAAGCTTTGATTGGCGTGATGTGGCACCAGAAGAGCATGCTTTTTCCTTTACGGTGGCAAAATCGGTGGGCTATGACATTTTGGATGATTTTAAGCGAGCGGTTGGAGAAGCCATAAAACATCAAGTTCCTTTTCAAGATTTTCAAAAAAATTTGATGCCGATTTTACAGGAAAAGGGTTGGTGGGGGAAAAAGACCAGCATTGATCCCAAAACTGGTGAAAAGAGCGTGGTGCAATTGGGGAGTCCACGGCGTTTAGAAACGGTCTATTGGGCTAATACCATGAGTGCCCATGCGGCAGGTGAATGGGAGCGTACGCAAAATAATAAAGAATTTTTGCCCTATCTCACCTATGCTTTGTCCAGTTCAGAACATAAGCGTTTAGAACATGAAAGTTGGGTGGGGTTTACCGCACCCGTTGATGATCCGGTTTGGGATTGGCTTTATCCACCGAATGGCTGGCGGTGTAAATGCAGTGTGCGACAGGTAAGCCGTTATGAAGCAGAAGATTTAGGCTATGAAGAGGGGGCGGAGCCACTTCAAGTGGAACAGAAGGTTTGGCACAATAAGCGAACGGGACAAGTTGAAAAGATACCAAAGGGGATTGATCCTGGATGGCATTTGAACCCTGGGAAACATCGGGCGCAAAATTTAAGCAGTTTTTTAAGTGATAAAGTCTCTGTGATGGGGGACAATGACAAGCGCATTGCCATTGAAGATATTGTGGGTTCGCCGCTTTTGGAAGCCATGTTTGAAGGACGTTTGCCGCGTGGGTTTATACCCATTGCACCTATACCACAAAAGGTGGGTGATGTTTTTGCAGCGGAAAATTCTCTTATTCGCTTATCCTCAGACAGTGTGAAACATATTTTGTTAGAGCATCAAGTGCGAGCTCTTCACTTGGATGATTTTCGAGGCGCCATTCAAACACTCATCCGCCCCCATGGAATTATCAGGCGAAAAGGTGTACCGAGCGTTGTGTTTTTGGGTGAAAATGATGGGGTATGGTGGCGCTTAGCGGTTAAATTTGTGGCAAGCAAACAAGAATGGTGGTTGACCTCCATGCATAAAAAAAGCTCTAGAGAAATTGAACGCTTATTGGATGCGGCTGAAAAAAAGGGCGAGAGGTTGTTGTAAAGAAAATAACAGGAAGAAAGTCTTGTGTTCTTAACGGAAAAGAGGCGAGGAAAATGAGAAGGCGTGGAGGGCGGTCAACTCCTCGCAGATCCGGTAAAACCGTCCTGGTATAACTGGCTCACGCCTCGTGGATAGAAATAACAGTTTAACAGTTTAAAAGCAATCTTTAAAAAAATGGCTCGAGAGAAGCTTCTTTTGTATAAGACGATAAATTGTACCTCTCACTTCACAACGGCGCTCTATCGCCTTTGAAGTGCCTTTGAAAACGATTTTATGGGATGGTTTGGCACGGAGGTTTTTCTTACAAGGAGAATAATAGGGAAAAGAGTGCTTTTTTGAGAAATGCTCTTTTGACTGACAGTGTCAGACTTATAGTGGGAGTAAGTTTCATGCATTGTATTGCCAATAACAATTGTAAAGCAATAGGCAATGATGAAACAGGAATTTCACGAAAATGGCGAAGATGAGCATGCTGAGATATTTCATGCTGCGTTAATAGATCTTTGCCCAGACGTTTTATACAAAGACGTTTTATGCCAAGACATTTCATGTGAAGACGCCACCGTTAGCCAAGCGCCTGAATGGGTAGAGCTTTTGCCCAAAGCGCCTCATGTGAAGGCACGTGATGGACGACAATGGCATTATAACCCGCAAACGATTTTAAAAGCCTTTGCAGCCAATAAAGGACCGCTTGTGATTGATTATGAGCATGGGCAACATCACCGTGCGAGAAATGGTTTAGAAGCGCCTGCCAGTGGCTGGATTGAAGAATTAGCAGAGCGGGATGGTGCGATTTGGGGGCGTGTTAAATGGACCGATATGGCTACCCAAAAAATTATTTCCCGAGAATATCGCTATCTTTCGCCTGAGTTTCGCCATTCCAAGAAAGGTGAAATTTTGCATTTAGCAGGTGCAGGACTGGTCAATCGTCCAGCCCTTGTCATGACGGCTTTAAGCCGTGAACAGCCTTCCCCTATAACTTTGACGGAGAAAATGATGGATTTGACAGCCATTGCCAGTGCACTATCGCTGGCAGAAGATGCTAAAGCGGATGAGGTTTTAGCAACGCTTAAAGCGCGCGAAAAGGAACGCGTGGAATTAAATGCCCAATTAACAAAAGCGCGAGAAGATTTAGCGCTTTTGCAAGAAGAGCAAAAAAACAGTGCCATTGAGAGTCTTTTAGACAAGACAATTGAAGAGGGCAAGATTTTGCCGGCTGCGCGCGAGGAATATCGTGCGTTATGTAGCCTTAAAGGGGGCATCGAGCATTTTAAAAGTTTGGTCGAGAAGTTGCCGGCGCTTGCCTCAACAAGCCCTTTAGAGGCGTGTGCTTTGGTGCAAGAACAAAAGCTTGCTCCAGAAGAGGTTGCTCTTGCGGCACGCCATTATCAAGAAGAGCAGAAGCAAAAAGGCTTCGACATCACCATTAGCCAAGCGGTTGATTATATTTGCGAACAAAAGGAGCGCCAATCATGAGTACGATGATTTTGATTAAATCTTTTCGCGCCACCGATGTGATCTCACCTTATTGCATTGTTGCGGCGCGCACCGATGGTTCGGTGGCAACGGCTTCTGGTAAGGGTGATAAATTATTAGGCAGTGCTGGCTCTCTTGGCGCAAAGGCTGGTGAGATGATTGATGTTGGCCAATGTGGTTGGGGCGAAGTGGTTTGTGGGGGCAATGTTTCCTTTGGTGATTTTTTGACCTCTGACCCAAAGGGGCACGCCATTAAGGCAGAAGCAGCAGATCGCACCATTGGCATTGCCATGAGTGATGGCTCTGCTGGTGATGTTATTCCTTTTAAAATGAATTAATCGAGGCTTAAAATGAACAGACCTTTTCCCATTGATCCAACACTCACTGCTATTGCTATTGGTTATCGCAATCCAGCAGGTTCTCTTATTGGCGATAAAGTTTTGCCACGCGTTTGTGTTTTAAGTGAGGTGTTTAAATATAGTGAATTTCCTTTAGCGGAAAATTTTACCGTGCCTGAACTTGAGATAGGGCGGAAAGGGCGCCCGAATGTGGTGGAATTTTCTGCCTTTGAACGGGAAGCCAGTGTTAAAGATTACGGATTGGATGATCTCATCCCCAATTCAGATATTGAAGCAGCGGCGCGTGCACGGGCGGAGCGACGCTCACGTTATAACCCCGAAAAGACAGCTGTAGAGGGACTTGCCAATTTGCTAGAATTGGGGCGTGAAGTACGTGTTGCAGCCCTTGTGCAAAGAAGTGAAAATTACGCACCAGAGCGGGTGATTACTCTCAAAGGTGAAAATAAATTTAGCGATTATGAAAAATCTGACCCTTATGCCACTTTAGATGAGGCGATGGATAAAGCTCTCGTCTATACGCCCAACACCATTGTGATGGGCAAAGTTGTTTGGTCAAAACTCAAACGCCATCCTAAAATCATTAAAGCTGTTAAAGGAGGTGGCACTGCTGATGGTTTTGTCACCAAGGCGCAATTTGCTGATCTGATGGAAATACACCCTGAACGTTTACTCATTGGTGAATCGCAAGTGAATTTGGCCCGCAAAGGGCGTTCGGCGCAATTGGCACGTGTTTGGGGCAATAAGATTGCACTGCTTTATATTGATCCTACCAAACAACAGGCGGATGGATCGGTCATCAGTTGGGGTTTTAGCGCCCAATTGGGTGAACGTTTATCAGGGGTGATCCAAGATCCAGATATCGGCTTGTCAGGCGGTAAACGGGTGCGTGTGGGGGAACGTGTGTGCGAATTGGTGGCAGCAAAAGATGCCGGCGTTTTATTGCAAGAAGTTGTCTAAGGGAAACTTTGAAATATGGCTTATGCAAGCAAAACATTGATTGAAGAGCTCTGGGGTGATGACTTCTTGGATGACTTATGTGGAATGGATGAGAATTCTGATCCAGTTTTTTCAGAGCAAGCCATTGCCCGCGCGCTCGAACAGGCAAGCGGTGAGATTGATGTGCATTTGTCTCATCGCTACGTGGTCCCGATTGCTGGACAGCCAGCGGCTTTGGGCATGATCTGTGTCAATATTGCTGTTTATAATTTAGCCATACGCCATACGGCACTGACCACGACCATTGAAGATCGTTACAAACAGGCGGTTGAACTTTTGAAACGCATTGCGGAAGGCAAAGCGGGTTTAGGGGTCGATGAACCTAAAATTATGAGCGAAGATGGCCCCGTGCGTGATGGGGCTTTTTTTCATGCTAAGCCGCGTTTGATGGGAAGGTAACATGTCTGTTTCAACCCATATTGAGATTAAAGAGATGGGGCTTGAAGCGGCTTTATCCTTTTTGCAAAAGGGCGCTGATAGCTCGATGGGGACTTTGGCACAAGGGGTTGGGCGCCTCATTCAAGAGAGCACAAGGCGGCGGATTCAAAGCGAAAAAACCTCTCCCCAAGGAGAGAAGTGGAAAAACAATTATGCCCGTACCTCTATTCTTTATGCCAGTGGGGCGCTTTCACGCTCCATTGATATGAAAGCTTCACCAGAACAGGTGATTGTGGGCTCTGGGTTGGTTTATGCGCGGATTCACCAATTGGGTGGGGTTATTCGCCCGAGAAATGGCAAGACACTGCGCTTTTTTCTTAAAAGCGGCAATGCACACCGCTTTGTTTGTGTGCATCAAGTGACCATGCCCGCACGCCCTTATTTGGGGCTTTCAGAGCACAATAAAGTGGAAATTGTCAAAGCGGCAGAAGATTGGCTGGAAAGGGTCTTTTCATGAGTCAAACAGTCAAGCAAGCAGGGCGCATTAATGCGTTTCGTGAGGCGGTGATAAGGAGTCTTAAAGGCGCTTTTCCAGATGTGCGCGATTGCGGCTGTCAATTTGGACGTTTTAATTTAGAAGAATTGGAAACACAGATGCTGGTGGCACCAGCAATACGGGTTGCGGTGTTAGAAAGCCGTTTAATTTCTGTTGCTTCTGGGCACATGAGTGCTGATCTTCATTTAGGGGCTTTTATTATCACCACAGGCAAAGAGCGTGATGTTTCCAGTTGGCTTTTAGCAGAAGCTATTGCGGTGCTTTGTCATAGCGGGCAATTGTGGGGGCTAACGCATTTGAGCGCCCCGCGAGATGTACAAATTGAACCGATTGTCTCTGTGGCGATTAAGCAGCGTGGTGTATCGATAAGCGTGGTGGAATGGCACCAAGATTTGCATCAGTTGGGACAGAATATTTTTTGTAATGAAGGACAACTCAAAAGTGGTTTGATTTCATGTGATGATGAGGTGGGGCATGAATGATGCGCATCTTTTGAGTGACACCTTGCGGCAAATAATGAAGCGTCTTGATGCGCTTGAACGCTGTCTTGCCAACCAGCACATGATCGGTCGGGTTGCAGAAGTTGATGGCCATAGGGTTCGGGTGAAACTTTCCGAACAGGGTTCCAATGGACAAGCGGTTTTATCGCCTTGGCTACAAGCGCAAGAGGCTTCTGGCGCTCTCTCAAGCAATATGCCCCTCCATGTTGGTGATCCGGTGCGGTTGTTAAACCCCCATGGCGAAATTGGTTCTGCCTCTCTGGTGGTGCGCGATAGCTATAGTGAGGATGCGCCTAATCCCGCACGCTCTTTCCAAGAATTTGCTCTGTGTTATGCCGGTGGCGCTTTGCGTATCACGAAGGATGAACTCATTCTCTCCCATGGGCAAAACCAAATCCATTTGAGTAGCCAAGGTTTGGTGCTTTCTCATCAATCAACCCGTGTTGAATTGACGGGTAGTGTGCACATTCAAGCAGAAGATTTGCAGCACAATCAAAAATCTGTTGGCGCAAGCCACAAACACGGTGGGGTCAAAATGGGTCCCTCCACAACCTCTCGCCTCCTTTAAAGGAGTTTATCATGCGTGAGAACACTTATGTTATTTTAACCAATGCAGACTTTGTTGCAGGCAAGCGTTCACCGGGAAAAGGTAAAGAAATTTGTTTAAGTGAGGAAGCGGCAAAATATCCGTTGCTGCTTGGTCAGATTGCTGAAAAACCAGCACCTGTTGTTTCTGCGGCCCCAACTGTTTCTTCCACAAAGACAACGAAGGGTGCTTAAAGCATGCGGTGCGGGATGAGCGAAAAGGATGGCTCTCTTTTATATGGTTGGGACCATTGCCAACAGTCACTGCGTAAATGTCTGACGACAAGAATTGGGACACGGGTTTTGCGTCGTCATTATGGGTGTGATGTTGGGGCCTACCAAGATGCCAATGCTGACCCTGCAACGATGATGCAGCTTTATCAAGCAATTGTTGAAGCGCTAGATGATCCAGAGTGTGGAGAGCCTGGGTTTTCGTTGCAGAGGATTGATCTGACAAAAGCAACGCGTGAAGGCACTTTTCATTTTGTTTTAACGGGTGTTTTTTATCCCGATGGGCATTTGGGGGATTGGTCACACAAAGAGCCAATGAGCATCAATTTAGAGGTTGGTGATGACAGAGTTTGAACCTTTTCCTCTCCCACAACTCCCTTTGCCACAAATTATTGAAGAGCTTTCTGTTGAAGCAATTTTAGAGCAAAAGATCACGCGTTTGACTGAGCTTTTTGCAGCGCATCATATTCCTTATAATGTGGAAAAGACGGCTTATGATCCGGTAGTCATTCAATTGCAAGCGGCCGCTTATGAAGAGTTGCTTTTGCGCCAGCGGATTAATGAAGTGGCGCGCGATAATTTACTCACATTTGCCCGTGGAACAAGTTTAGATTATTTGGGGGATTTTCATGGGGTCACGCGCCTTTTGGATGAAGATGATGCGCGTTTTCGCCGCCGTATTCGCTTGAATAGACAAGGACATTCTACAGGGGGCACGGTACCACGGTATCAATATTTTGCCCTCTCAAGCGACATCCATGTCAAAGATGCTTTTGTTTATCGTGTGGGTAAAAGCCCGCTTATTCATGTTGCGCTTTTTAGTGATAGCCCTTCAGGGGTGGCTGATGAGGCTTTAATTGCTAAGGTGCAAGCAGCTCTTGATGAGCCTCATGTTAAAATGACCAATGATCACATCCTTGTGAAAAGCGCGGTACAGCGGATGATCGATATTTCTGCTGATTTTTGGTTGTTACCGGATGAAGGCACCTTTGTTTTGGAAAAAGCGGAGCAGAATTTAAGAGCAGAATGGGCACGTGCGCAAAGGCTTGGGCGTGATCTGTCTTTAAGTTGGATATTAAGCCGCTTGATGGTTGAGGGTGTTCACCATGTGAACATAACATCCCCCTTAACAGATATTTTGGTCGCACCCGATGAAGCAGTGGCTTTGGGGGATATTGTCTTGTCTGAACGGGGGCGTGCTTATTGATGCTTTCCTCACTTTTGCCCCCAAATTCGAGCTTGTTTGAACGTTGTTTTGCAGAAGCAATGGCTTTTGACCCTCACGTTAAAACTGCACTCGAAGAAATACCACGTGCGAAATTTATTACGCGTCCGCCTTCTTGGTTGCCCTTTTTAATAGACGAATATGGCTTACAAGAATTAAGCCCTTATTTCTCTAACCTTTATGATTTAATTGATCAGGGTCTTGCATGGCAAAATATTCGTGGCTCACTTGCGGCAATAGAGTTGGGGCTTGAATGGCTAGGGATTTCGGCACGCTTTCAACCCGCCTGGACAGGACGGATAT
>NZ_CADEAG010000007.1 GCF_902825155.1 Bartonella taylorii 8TBB | reverse complement strand
TTGAAGAAGAGTTTTCTGCCTCATGGGTTTGTATGGAGCGTTTTGGAAGGTCCCCCAGTTTGCAATTTACCGGTTATGGCAATGATGCAAAAACCATTCATGGTGTGTTGTTTCCAGAAGAATTTGGTGATCGGGTAGCCATTGACGCCATCACCAGAACCATTCGCAGAGCCAAACCTGTCCAGATGCTTCGTTGGATCAATGATACCACCTATAGTGTCCTTCTCCATGGACCCGTGGTGATCACCAGTGTCAGTAAAGACCACGACTATATCAGCCGCTCTGGTCAATCCCAGCGCATTCGTTATTCCATTAGTCTTTTGCCCTTTTTTGGTGGGGGAAAACCCCAAGGATATACACAATGAAGATACCAGCAAAGCATGTTGTTGTAGAGTTAGAGGATATGAGTCTCGATCTCATCTGCTTTCACCATGCCATGGCTGTGTTAGGAGACCGTTCTCAAGTTGGGGCACTAAAAGGCTATTTAGAAGCCACCTTGGAAGCCAATCCAGAGATTGCTAAATATGGTGTATTTTTACCACGAGGTTTAAAGGTTACTCTGCCTGAATTTGTGTTGTCTAATCCCCAAAGCATGGTGAAGCGGCTATGGGATTAATGCGCACATACCCTTTTATTGTGGTCAAGGTGGGAGACAAACCTGTTCATGAGGTTTTTTACCAGCGTCTTTTAACCGCAACCATCACCGATCATGCCGGTAATGAAGCCGATACATTTGAAGCAGAATTTGATGATGGTGGCAATGACTTAGAGGTTCCGCAAACGGGCAACGCGCTGCAGGTGATCTTTGGCTATGAGAACAGCATCAGTGCTTTTATGGGGCGTTTTGTTGTGGAGTCGGTTGTAAGTTCAGGGAGCAGTGATGGAGAGATCTTGCGGCTTTGCGGCAAAAGTGCCTCGATGCGTAAAGAACTCAAAGAACAGGCGAGTGAGCATTTTGATCACAAAACTGTTGGGGAGATTGTTGAAACCTTAGCCAAACGCCATGGCTATCAAGCAAAGGTCAGTCCCCAGTTTAGCAAACAGACTTTGCCTTATGTGATTCGTACAGATCAATCAGCTGTTGATTTTTTAACCCGCCTTGCTGACCGCATGCGGGCACGTTTTTTAATCAAAGACAATAAATTTTTATTTTTAAGTGGAGACAATTTACCAGCCCTCGACATTCATAAACATGACTGCTCCAGCTGGGAGTTCACGTTAGAGCCACGTACGCAATATGGCACCATTGAAGCTGCTTATTTTGATCGCTCAAAAGGGCAGCAATGCCAAGTTAAGCATCAGACAGGGGTTAGCGGTCCCGTGCGGCGTCTGCGTGGTTGTTACACTTGTAAAGAAGAAGCACAAGCTGCTGCTGCCTCAGAATCAGACCGACTTTGCCGTGCTGTGGGCAGTGGTTCTTTGACCCTTGCGGGGCGACCAGAAATCATGGCCGACCAACCTCTTTTATTGCAAGGGTTTCGTGGGCAAATCAATGGTCCATGGAAAGCTTCCACTGTCACCCACTGCTATGAGAAGCAAAGCGGATACACCACAGAAATTACACTAGAAGCACCAGACAAGGGAAAAGAAAACAGCGAAGAATAGAGGCTGTTAGGAACAGATCATAAAAGAGGCTTTAAATACCCTTTGAAAGGTCTTTGAAGACCCTTTGAGAACCCCTTAAAAATCCTGTGAAAAAAAATAAATTGGTACAAAACCTAGTGTCAAAATATACAAAACCTGCTGGCAAGCTACAGCCGACAAGCTACAGCTGGCAAGCTACACACGACAAAAGTGCTGTGGCGGAGGGGGTGGGATTCGAACCCACGGTACAGTCTCCTGCACGCCGGTTTTCAAGACCGGTGCCTTAAACCGCTCGGCCACCCCTCCAAACTAAGTATGCCTTTTTACAAAGTTCTTGCAAAAGGTCAATCATTTAAATAGATTTCTGAACGCTTTTAATAGAACCACTTATATCTCAATCGAAATAAGTTCTTTTGAAGATTTTTTCATATCAATAATCACATTATAGTGCGAACAGCTTTTTCAGAAAGAAACAAAATATTTAATGGGATTTTACATCCCATTACTCACTGAAGCAATAGTAATTCTTGGGCAAACTCAATTCTTTTTCCAAAATAGTTTCCTCCTTTTCTATAAGATGGCTATATAATAGCTTCAAATGAACTATTTTCCTTTAAAACCATGAAGAAACATCTCATTCTTAATTATAACGATTCAAGATTCAGGAGGAATTCGATTCGCAGGAAAGTTGTAATATCTTATTCTTTAACCTCAACATTAGCCCTTAATCTTAAAAAAGCAAAGGTAAATACTATAAAGGAGGCAAAGCTAAATGGTGGGCGATGAGAGACTCGAACTCCCGACATCCTCGGTGTAAACGAGGCGCTCTACCAGCTGAGCTAATCGCCCGATGCAATGATCAGCAATTGAGTAGGCACTCTTTAAGGAAAAATTTTTACAAACGCAAGAATAAAGATAGTGTTTGATGATTTTTTTGAAAAAATGTATAAGTCTGCTTGACATAAATGAATGAACACCTTACACGACGGCTTATACCAATAATAAATTGGTTTGAAAAAATGCGCGGGTGTAGCTCAGTTGGTTAGAGTGCTGGCCTGTCACGCCGGAGGTCGCGGGTTCGAGCCCCGTCACTCGCGCCATTTTCTGATACCTTTATGAAATTTCTGTTTTTAAGCATATATATCGTATGTGCGAGGCATATAGCCATGAGAGTACAGACTTTAGTGTGTTTCTTAGAATGTGGCTTTTCCTCCTTTTTAGGTGGTTTATAAGAATAGGGCTTGCGTCTTTGTTTGCTCTGCGTTACCTATGCCGATAAGAAAAGCATCGCTCGATGTGCTTTTCAAGCAGTACGAGCGAATTTAATAGAGCGGTTATATATTTATCTGTTTGATGTAATAATGTGAAGTGATTGCGTTAAATCAGGTCATTTCATTAAGGTGGAAGAGGATTATGACTCATTTATTGAGCTCTTATTTACCGGTTTTGATCTTTATCATTGTTTCTGCAGTTATTGCGGGGGTTCTTTTAATTACGCCTTATATAGTTGCTTATCGTTCCCCCGATCCTGAAAAATTATCAGCTTATGAATGCGGATTTAATTCATTTGATGATGCGCGCATGAAGTTTGATATTCGTTTTTATTTAGTATCGATTTTGTTTATTATCTTTGATCTTGAAGTTGCGTTTCTTTTTCCTTGGGCAGTTTCATTTGGCTCAATAGGTATGTTCGGCTTTTGGTCGATGATTGTGTTTTTAGCGCTTTTGACAATTGGTTTTATATATGAATGGAAAAAAGGAGCTCTTGAATGGGATTAATATCTAACAATTCAACGATTACTGCTCCAAACCCAAAAGGGATTATTAATCCAAATACAGGTGAGTTGATAGGTTCTGACGATAAATTCTTCGGTGATATTAATGCTCAATTATCGGATAAGGGTTTCTTAGTTACCTCAGCAGATGCTTTGATCACTTGGGCACGCACCGGTTCTTTAATGTGGATGAGTTTTGGTTTGGCTTGTTGTGCTGTCGAGATGATGCAGTGTTCAATGCCTCACTATGATAATGAGCGTTTTGGATATGCGCCACGCGCGTCACCTCGCCAATCAGATGTAATGGTGGTAGCGGGCACTCTGACAAATAAAATGGCACCTGCGTTAAGGAAAGTATACGATCAAATGCCGGAGCCGCGTTATGTGATTTCTATGGGGTCATGTGCGAATGGTGGCGGGTATTACCATTATTCTTATTCAGTTGTACGTGGATGCGATCGTATTGTGCCTGTGGATATTTATGTTCCGGGGTGTCCTCCTACGGCGGAGGCATTGCTATACGGTATATTATTGCTGCAGAAAAAAATCCGTCGTACTGGTTCCATAGAGCGATAGGACTTTCATTATTATGGTGAATGAATCATTAGTTGAACTTGCTACCTATTTAAAAAACAAATTAGGAGATAAGCTTGAGGAGACCATTCTTGCATTTGGTGAATTAACGATTGTATCGCGTTTGGATGCAATTACGGATGTCTTAATGTTTGTTCGTGATGATTCTCGCTGTCAGTTTATTAATATTACGGATATTAGTGGTGTTGATTATCCATCTCGTGATAAACGTTTTGATGTCTCTTACCAACTCTTATCTCCTCGCGAGAATTTACGTTTGCGTGTGAAGGTACGTACAGATGAAAATACTCCCGTTGCTTCTGCTTGCTCGGTTTATCCTGGAGCAGAGTGGTATGAGCGTGAGACGTACGATATGTATGGAATTTTATTTTCAGGTCATCCTGATTTAAGGCGGATTTTAACTGATTATGGATTCGAAGGACATCCTTTGCGCAAAGATTTTCCTGTAACAGGGTTTGTTGAATGTCGTTATGACAATGAAGCAAAAAGGGTGATTTATGAACCTGTCGTCTTGAGACAAGAAATGCGTAATTTTGATTTTCTTTCTCCTTGGGAAGGAGGACAATATGTTTTACCGTGTGATAAAGAGTTAAATGTCAAAAAATAATATTGGAGCTTATAAGGCTTGAAATTAGAATAATCGTTTTTTTAAATAATTAAATATTTTTAGTATGATAAGATTCTTTAATAATAACATTTGATGTGAAGTTTTTTTGAAAAAATAAGGGGTTGATTGTGGCTGAGGTCAATGTTCGGAACTTTAATATCAATTTTGGACCGCAGCATCCTGCTGCGCATGGGGTTTTGCGCATGGTTCTGGAATTGGACGGTGAAGTTGTTGAGCGTGTAGATCCGCATATTGGATTATTGCATCGCGGTACCGAAAAATTAATGGAAACAAAAACTTACCTTCAGGCTGCTCCTTATCTAGATCGTTTAGATTATGTTGCTCCTATGAATCAGGAGCATGCTTTCGTACTTGCTATTGAAAAATTATTGGGTGTTGAGGTTCCCAAGCGAGGGCAGTTAATACGTGTTTTGTTTTCTGAAATTGGGCGCATACTTAATCATTTGCTTAATGTAACAACGCAGGCAATGGATGTTGGTGCTTTGACTCCACCACTTTGGGGATTCGAGCAACGTGAAAGATTGATGATTTTTTATGAGCGTGCATGTGGTGCACGCCTTCATGCAAATTATTTTCGTCCTGGTGGTGTGCATCAAGACTTACCAGAATCTTTAATTGAAGATATTGGTAATTTTATTGATCCGTTTCTTATTGCTCTTAGTAAACTGGATGCACTTGTGACGCCAAATCGAATTTTTAAGCAGCGTAACGTGGATATTGGCGTAGTGAGTATTGATGAAGCTTGGGCACGTGGTTTTTCCGGGGTTATGATTCGCGGGGCCGGTATGCCATGGGATTTGCGTAAAAGTCAACCTTATGAATGTTATGATGAAATGGATTTTGATATTCCTGTAGGTAAAAACAGTGACTGTTATGATCGTTATCTGATTCGTATGGAAGAAATGCGCCAATCAGCAAAAATTATGCGCCAATGTGTGAATCGTTTACTGAGTACTGAAAAAAATGGACCGGTTTCGAGCTTAGATCGCAAAATCGTTCCCCCAAAGCGGTGCGAAATGAAAAGTTCAATGGAAGCGCTTATTCATCATTTTAAACTTTATACGGAAGGTTTTCATACTCCTCCTGGTGAGGTATATGTTGCTGTAGAAGCTCCTAAGGGTGAGTTTGGAGTTTATCTTGTTTCTGATGGAACGAACAAGCCTTATCGTGTCAAGTTGCGTGCTCCTGGCTTTGCTCATCTTCAAGCCATGGATTTTTTAACCCGAGGTCATATGCTGGCAGATGCTACAGCTATTTTGGGATCGATTGATATTGTTTTTGGGGAGGTTGATCGCTAATGTCCGTGCGCCGTCTTGCAGATGATATTTACCAACCCGCTGAGTTTTCTTTCACAAGAGAAAATCAGATATGGGTCAAAAATACCATAGAAAAGTATCCTGTAGGGCGTGAGCAGTCTGCTGTAATTCCATTATTAATGCGTGCTCAAGAGCAAGATGGTTGGGTGACACGTGCCGCGATTGAACATATTGCTCAGATTCTTTCTATGGCTTATATTCGTGTTCTAGAGGTTGCGACTTTTTACACTCAGTTTCAGCTCCAGCCAGTCGGAACAAAGGCACATATTCAGGTTTGTGGTACAACTCCTTGTATGTTACGTGGTTCTGGTGAATTGATTAAAGTTTGCCAGAAAAAAATTCATCATGAGCCTTTTGTTACTAATCGAGATGGAACATTATCGTGGGAAGAAGTGGAATGCCTTGGTGCTTGTGTGAATGCTCCAATGGTTATGATTTTTAAAGATACTTATGAAGATCTTACAGCTGAGCGCCTTGAAGAGATTATTGATGCATTTGAAGCAGGTAAAGGTTCTGAGATAGCGGTCGGTCCGCAAAGTAGTCGTAAATCATCGGAACCGATTAGTGGTTTAACTTCTCTTATTGATACGGATGAAGAAAAAAAGAAATCACTCAAATTTCCAAAGAATAAAAAGAGTGATGAGAAAATGGGAAGGTAATAAATATTTTTCTTGAGAGGTTGTTTATTATTCTACCCATTAAAGCAGCATCTGATTAAAATAAAGAGTTTTGAGAAGTTATTTAAAAATTGCGTTTGAGGAAATACTAACAATGTTATGGGCTATAGAAAAGAAGGTGGGGTATGCTGGCGGATAAAGATCGCATTTTCACCAATATTTATGGTTTAAAAGATAAATCATTAAAAGCTGCAATGTCGCGTGGGCATTGGGATGGGACTAGGTCAATTATCGAAAAAGGCCGTGACTGGATCATTGATGAAATGAAGGCATCGGGTTTGCGTGGTCGTGGTGGTGCTGGTTTTCCTACTGGAATGAAGTGGTCTTTTATGCCTAAAGAGAGTGATGGTCGTCCCCATTATTTGGTTGTGAATGCAGATGAATCAGAACCTGGAACATGTAAAGACCGTGATATTTTACGACATGATCCTCATACTTTAATTGAAGGATGTGCACTTGCTACTTTTGCGATGGGAGCAAATGTCGCTTTTATTTATATTCGTGGTGAATATATTCGTGAGCGTGAAGCGCTTCAAGCTGCTGTCGATGAATGTTATGATGCGGGTTTACTTGGCAAAAAAACAAAATATGGGCATGCCTGCGATATCATTATTCATCATGGTGCAGGTGCTTATATTTGTGGTGAAGAAACGGCTCTTCTTGAAAGTCTTGAGGGGAAAAAGGGACAACCTCGGCTTAAGCCGCCATTTCCTGCAAACATGGGAATTTATGGCTGTCCAACAACAGTAAATAATGTAGAATCCATAGCTGTTGTTCCAACGATTTTGCGTCGGGGCGCTTCGTGGTTTTCCTCAATTGGACGTGCAAATAATGTTGGAACAAAATTGTTTATGGTTTCTGGGCATGTTAATGCACCTTGTACATTTGAAGAAGCTCTTGGTGTTTCATTCCGCGAATTAATTGAAAAACATACAGGCGGTATTCGTGGCGGATGGGATAATCTTTTGGCAGTTATTCCAGGAGGGGCTTCTTGTCCAGTCGTTCGTGGTGAGGATATGATCGATGCGATCATGGATTTTGATGGGATGCGAGATGTCGGATCTTCTTTTGGTACAGGTGGTGTGATTGTTATGGATAAATCGACCGATATTATCAAGGCAATTTGGCGTATAGCCGCTTTTTTTAAGCATGAAAGTTGTGGGCAATGTACACCGTGTCGTGAAGGGACGGGGTGGATGATGCGTCTTTTGGGGCGTATGGTTGAAGGAAGAGCGCAAAAACGCGAGATTGATCTTTTGTTTGAAGTATCTCAACAGGTTGAAGGACACACTATTTGCGCACTCGGTGATGCAGCCGCATGGCCTATACAGGGGTTGATACGTAATTTTCGTCCAGAAATCGAGCGTAGAATTGATGATTATACGCGAAATATAGTTCAAAGAAAAAATATTGCTTTGGAAGCAGTTGGGTAGAGAATTTTGTTTTTAGAGCAACAGAATGCAAGTTTTAAGTGGATTATCTGCAGGCTGGATGAAACATGATAAATATCAAAGTTGATGGTAAAGAGATTGAAGTTCCTGATTACTATACGTTGCTTCAGGCAGCTGAGGCAGCGGGCGCGGAAGTACCCCGTTTTTGTTTTCATGAATCTTTATCAATTGCTGGGAATTGTCGCATGTGCTTAGTTGAAGTCAAAGGCGGTCCTCCAAAACCCCAGGCTTCTTGTGCTATGGGAGTCCGTGATTTACGGTTAGGGCCTAATGGTGAAGCGCCAGAAATTTTTACCAACACAGAGATGGTGAAAAAAGCACGTGAAGGTGTTATGGAGTTTCTTCTCATCAATCATCCTTTGGATTGTCCTGTATGTGATCAAGGGGGGGAATGCGATCTTCAGGATCAAGCAATGCTTTATGGGCGTGATTGTTCTCGTTATACAGAAAATAAGCGTGCGGTAGAAGATAAGTATATTGGACCACTTGTGAAAACTGTTATGACACGATGTATTCATTGTACACGTTGTGTTCGTTTTATGACGGAAGTGGCGGGTATTTCTGAGCTTGGTTTGATAGGTCGTGGTGAAGATGCTGAAATTACGACATATCTTGAAAAAGCAATGACATCTGAGTTACAGGGAAATGTTATTGATCTGTGTCCTGTGGGGGCTTTAACTTCAAAACCCTATGCGTTTCATGCACGTCCATGGGAATTGGTGAAAACGGAATCAATTGATGTAATGGATGCACTTGGTAGTGCGATCCGCATTGACAGTCGTGGTCGTGAAGTGATGCGGATTATGCCGCGTACAAATGAAGATATAAATGAGGAGTGGATTTCTGATAAAACGCGTTTTATTTGGGATGGATTACGCACTCAGCGGCTTGATAAGCCGTATGTACGCAAAGATGGAAAGTTTCAACCTGTAAGTTGGACGGAAGCTTTTGCAACGATTAAAATGGTGGTTTCCAAAACCTTGCCAGAAAAAATTGGGGCAGTTGCAGGAGATCTTGCATCCGTTGAGGAAATGTATGCACTTAAAACATTGCTGCTTTCATTGGGATCAAAGTTTTTTGATTGTCGTCAAAGAGGAATGGCCTTATCCTCTGAATTAGGGCGTTCGAGTTACATTTTTAATCCAACAATTGTAGGCATTGAGCAAGCTGATGCATTGCTTATCGTGGGGTCTAATCCACGTCATGAGGCCGCTGTTTTAAATGCACGTATTTTAAAGCGCCAACGAAAGGGACAGTTTCCCATTGCATTAATTGGGGAAAGGGTCGATTTACGTTATCCATATTCTTATCTTGGAGATGGTACTGATGCATTGAGTGCACTTATTCGTGGAGAGGATGCGTTTTTAAATGTGTTAAAAGAGGCGAAAAGGCCACTTATTCTTATTGGAGAGGGAGCTCTTTCAGGTAAAGAAGGTTTATCTGTTTTAAAAAATCTTGCAAAATTAGCTGATAGTATTGGAGCTCTTAACGAAGAATGGAATGGGTTTGGTGTTCTTCACAATGCAGCATCGGCTGTGGGAGGATTGGACATTGGTTTTATTTCTGAATTGGGGGTTGCAAATATTATTAAAACCTGTGAAGTTTTATTTTTGCTTGGTGCGGATGAAATAGAATTAGCCAATACAAAAGCTTTTACAATCTATATTGGGAGTCATGGTGATAATGGTGCACACGCTGCTGATGTTATTTTGCCAGCATCGGCTTACACTGAAAAATCAGGACTTTATGTAAATACAGAAGGACGTGTTCAAATGACAAATCGGGCTGGGTTTGCCCCTGGTGAAGCAAAAGAAGATTGGGCTATTTTGCGTGCTTTATCGGATGTTTTAGGAAGAAGGCTTCCTTTTGATTCGCTTTCTCAATTAAGACAGAGTTTGTTTAATGATTATCCACATCTTTGTTCCATTGATGATATAGAGCCTTCTGGTATAAGCAATCTTAAAGCGCTTGGTTCACAAATGATTGCACTAGAGAGGCAAGCATTTACTTCTATGGTTAAAGACTTTTATTTAACAAATCCGATAGCGCGTGCTTCTGCGGTTATGGCTGAATGTTCATCTTTTGCCAAGAACCGTATTACGCAAGCCGTAGAGTAAGGGCAAAGGAGTAATGATGTATGATTTCTTTATGACTTGGTTATTGCCATTGCTCATTATAGTTGGAAAAACACTTCTCCTTTTAGTTGTTCTTTTGGTCTTAGTTGCGTATCTTCTTTATGCAGACAGGAAAATTTGGGCGGCTGTACAATTGCGTCGTGGACCAAACGTTGTCGGTCCATGGGGTTTATTACAGTCTTTTGCGGATTTAATTAAATTTGTTGTTAAGGAGCCTATTATACCTGCTGGTGCTAATAAGGGTGTTTTTCTTTTGGCACCTTTTGTTTCTGCTACGCTTGCTTTATCAACCTGGGCGGTTATTCCAGTCAATGAAGGCTGGGAAGTTGCAAAAATTAATGTTGGTTTGCTTTATATTTTAGCCATCTCATCTCTTGAAGTTTATGGCGTTATTATGGGAGGGTGGGCATCAAATTCAAAATATCCTTTCTTAGGAGCTCTTCGTTCGGCAGCGCAGATGGTTTCTTATGAGGTTTCCATAGGATTTGTACTTGTAACGGTCATTTTGATAAGTGGTTCACTGGATCTCACAACGATTGTTCATAAACAAAGTCATGGATTTGGGACGACTCTTGGTCTTCCTTTTAGCAGTTTTCTTGATTGGAATTGGCTCGTTCTTTTTCCAATGTTTATTATATTTTTTATTTCTGCACTCGCAGAAACAAACCGCCCTCCCTTTGATTTGGTGGAAGCAGAATCTGAACTTGTTGCAGGTCATATGGTGGAGTATTCTTCAACGCCTTATATGCTCTTTTTTCTTGGAGAGTATGTTGCTATTGTTTTAATGTGCGCATTAACAACCATCTTATTTTTAGGGGGGTGGTTACCTCCTTTGGATGTTTGGTGGCTTAATTGGGTTCCTGGTGTCATTTGGTTTGTTCTAAAAGTTTGCTTTGTATTTTTTTGGTTTGCTATGGTCAAAGCATTTGTTCCACGTTATCGCTATGATCAGCTCATGCGCCTTGGTTGGAAGGTGTTTCTTCCTCTTTCATTGGCGATGGTCGTGATAACTGCTAGTTTTTTAAAATATATTGGTTTTGCTTAAGAGGAGGTTTTACTGTGTCAGGTTTTATTCAAGCAGCAAAATCGCTCCTTCTTTTGGAATTTGTGAGTGCTTTTTTCTTAGCAATGCGTCAGTTTTTCTCACCAAAACCTACGATTAACTATCCTTATGAGAAGGGCTTTGTTTCTCAGCGGTTCCGTGGGGAACACGCACTACGTCGTTATCCGAATGGTGAAGAGCGGTGTATTGCTTGTAAATTATGTGAAGCGATTTGCCCTGCGCAAGCTATTACAATTGAAGCAGGGCCGCGGCGCAATGATGGTACACGTAGAACTGTTCGTTATGATATAGATATGGTTAAGTGTATTTATTGCGGTTTTTGTCAAGAAGCCTGTCCAGTTGAAGCTATTGTAGAAGGTCCAAATTTTGAGTTTGCAACAGAAACGCGTGAGGAACTTTATTATGATAAAGAGAAGCTTTTAATGAATGGAGATCGCTGGGAGCGAGAAATTGCTCGAAATATATTGATGGATGCACCTTATCGTTAAGTGTATCATTGAGTGAGGTGTCGGATAATATTTCCGATAAATTGTAATCTGGTATGAAATTTTATACCAATTTTTTGGTTAATTGAGGAGAAGCCTATGCTAACGGATCTAGCGGCGGCATTTTTCTATTTATTTGCTTTTATTATGCTTGCGAGTGGCTTTATTGTTATTACAGTGCGCAATCCTGTGCATTCAGTTTTGTTTTTAATATTAGCATTTTTTAATGCTGCGGCTTTATTTTTGCTTGCAGGAGCAGAGTTTTTGGGGCTTATTCTGCTTGTTGTTTATGTTGGTGCTGTGGCAGTCTTGTTTTTATTTGTAGTTATGATGCTTGATGTTGATTTTGCTGAGTTAAAAAGTGGTGCACTTCGGTACGCTCCTATTGGAGCTCTTGTTGGTGGTATTGTTGCTGTAGAATTGATTGTTGTTTTTGTGAGTAACCGTTTTTCTCCAGTCGTTAGAACACACATTACGCAACCCATGCCGGACTTACTGCAACGAACAAATACACAGGCATTGGGAGATGTTCTTTATACGGATTATGTTTTTTATTTTCAGATTGCTGGGATAATTTTGTTGACTGCAATGATTGGCGCAATTGTTTTAACACTCCGTCATAAATCAGGTGTCAAGCGACAATCTATTGCAGTGCAGGTTTCTCGAACAGTAGAAGATGCAATTGAAATCAAGCAAGTTGAATCAGGCAAGGGCGTTTAAGGGGGGGGCTATGCACATTGATATCACACATTATCTCATTGTTTCTGCTTTGATGTTTACAATCGGTATTGCTGGAATTTTTCTTAACAGAAAGAATGTGATTATTATCTTGATGTCCATTGAGCTTATATTGCTTTCAGTGAATCTCAATTTTGTTGCATTTTCAGCATTTCTTCATGATCTTGTTGGTCAAATATTCGCTTTGTTTATCTTAACGGTAGCAGCTGCTGAAGCCGCAATTGGTCTAGCAATTCTTGTCGTTTTTTTCCGCAATCGTGGTTCTATTGCTGTTGAAGATGTTAATGTAATGAAAGGCTAACCAGTGATGTATTATACGATTGTCTTTCTTCCACTTTTGGGCTTTTTAATTGCTTCTATAGGTGGGAAAACTATAGGAGATCGTGCGAATGAATTAATAACATGTAGTTTTATGGTAGTTGTTGCCGTATTCTCGTGGGTAGCATTTTTTAATATTGCTTTTGGTCATGCTCCAGTAGTTGATATATTAGTATTACATTGGCTCACTGTCGGTGGTTTAACTTTTGATTGGGCTTTACATATTGATACATTAACAGCTGTTATGCTTATTGTTGTAAATAGTGTTTCAGCATTAGTGCATATTTATTCAGTTGGTTATATGCATCATGATCCATCAAGGTCTCGGTTTTTTTCTTATCTTTCCTTATTTACATTTATGATGCTTATGTTGGTGACATCCAATAACTTGATTCAGATGTTTTTTGGATGGGAAGGTGTGGGTCTTGCTTCTTATTTACTCATTGGCTTTTGGTTTCAGCGAGATTCTGCTAATAAGGCCGCAATGAAAGCTTTTGTGGTTAATCGTGTTGGAGATTTTGGTTTTCTCTTAGGAATCTTTAGTATTTTTGTTTTATTCCAATCGGTTGATTTTGCTTCTATTTTTTTAAAAGCTGCAGACAATAGCTTTGTACAAAATATGACATTTTTAGGTTGGAAGTTTGATGGACAGACAGCAATTACTATTACATGTCTTTTGTTGTTTATTGGTGCGATGGGAAAATCAGCACAATTTCTTTTACATACATGGCTCCCTGATGCAATGGAGGGACCAACGCCTGTATCGGCACTGATTCATGCTGCAACAATGGTAACAGCTGGTGTTTTTATGGTTGCGCGTATGTCTCCAATTTTTGAACTTTCTTCTACTGCTTTGACAGTAATTATTATTGTTGGAGCAACGACTGCGTTTTTTGCAGCAACTGTGGGGTTAGTGCAGAATGATATTAAGCGTGTTATAGCTTATTCTACATGTTCACAACTTGGTTATATGTTTGTTGCATTAGGTGTTGGAGCTTATGGAGCAGCTGTTTTTCACCTTTTTACGCATGCTTTTTTTAAAGCCTTATTGTTTCTTGGCGCTGGCTCTGTAATTCATGCAGTGTCTGATGAACAAGATATGCGAAAAATGGGTGGGTTACGTAAGCATATAAAGGTAACTTATTGGATGATGATAATAGGAACCATTGCATTGACAGGTGTTGGGATTCCAGGAACACTTTTCGGGACCGCTGGTTTTTTCTCCAAGGATGCGATTATAGAATCCGCTTTTGCATCACATAATATTGCTTCAGGATATGCTTTCTATCTTCTTGTTTTTGCTGCTTTATTAACAAGTTTTTACTCATGGCGGCTTATATTTATGACATTTCATGGTAAACCCCGAGCCACTGTTGACGTTATGCATCATGTTCATGAATCTCCTCCAGTTATGTTGATTCCACTCTTTATTTTATCTGTTGGCGCAATGTTTGCTGGTATTGTTTTTCAACCTTACTTTTTTGGTGATTTTTATGACGCTTTTTGGAAGGGAGCGTTATTTACAAGCAGCCACAATCACATTCTTCATGATGCCCACCATGTGTTTAATTGGGTAAAATGGTCGCCATTTATAGCAATGGTTCTTGGATTTATGTTAGCCTATTTATTCTATATTTCTTTTCCTTCTCTTCCCAAAAAGTTGGCTGGAGTTATGCCAAGAGTGTATCATTTTCTTTACCAAAAATGGTATTTTGATCAATTATATCATTTTTTGTTTGTTCGTTCTGCTTTCAAAATTAGTTTCTTTTTTTGGAAGGTGGGTGATGGTAAAATTATTGATGGTCTAGGTCCAAATGGTATTGCAGCGCGTGTTGTTGATATTACAAATAGAGTTGTTCGGATGCAGACAGGCTATCTTTATCACTATGCATTTGCAATGCTTATAGGCGTTGCATTGCTGATCACATGGATGATGATCGGGGGCGTAAACTGATGATTGATTGGCCTATTCTTTCTACGGTTACATTTTTACCGCTTATTGGTGTGCTTCTGATTTTATTTATCAAAGACGATAGCGAAGTAGCACGGCATAATATACGCAATGTAGCATTTTTTACGACCGTATTTGTTTTTATTATTTCCTTAATTATTTGGGCAGGATTTGATAATACAAATCCTAGTTTTCAAATGGTTGAGAAATTTAATTGGTTAGGTAGTGGTATTCACTACCATATGGGCATTGATGGTATTTCTGTTCTTTTTGTGGTTCTTTCAGCTTTTCTTTTGCCTTTCTGTGTTTTAGCAAGTTGGGAAAATATTAAAGATAGATTAAAAGCTTATATGATTGCGTTTCTTCTTCTTGAGGTTGCTGTTATTGGAGTCTTTTGTGCTCTTGATGCGATGCTGTTTTATGTTTTTTTTGAAGGCAGCCTTATTCCAATGTTTATTATTATAGGTGTTTGGGGTGGTACACGTCGTGTTTATGCAAGTATAAAATTTTTCCTATACACTTTACTTGGTTCAGTTCTTATGCTGGTTGCTCTTATGGCTATGTACTGGAAAGTTGGAACACTTGATATACCGACTTTACTAAATTATCAGTTTCCCGCGCATATGCAAATGTGGTTATGGCTTGCTTTTTTTGCTTCTTTTGCGGTTAAAATGCCGATGTGGCCGGTTCACACTTGGCTCCCTGATGCTCATGTAGAAGCACCGACAGCCGGTTCGGTTATTTTGGCTGGTGTCTTACTCAAATTAGGCGGTTATGGTTTTCTTCGTTTTTCTTTACCAATGTTTCCTATTGCCTCAGCTGATTTTGCACCTTTAGTTTTCACATTATCGCTTATCGCTATTATTTATACATCACTGATTGCACTTGTACAAAATGACATAAAAAAACTTATTGCGTATTCCTCAATAGCACATATGGGATACGTGACGATGGGTATTTTTGCTGCAAATGCACAAGGTATCCAAGGTGCTATTTATCAGATGTTATCGCATGGGATTGTTTCAGCAGCTTTATTTCTTTGTGTTGGGGTTATTTACGATCGTTTACATACACGTGAAATTTCAGCTTTTGGCGGTTTAGTAAATAACATGCCCAAATATGCGGTTGTCTTTTTGATCTTCACTATGGCCAATGTAGGCTTACCTGGAAGTTCAGGATTTTTGGGTGAATTTTTAACTTTAATAGGTGTTTTTCAAGTGAATAAATTGGTTGTTGTTTTTGCTACAACTGGCATTATTTTATCGGCTGCCTATGCGCTTTATCTTTATCGGCGTGTAGTTTTTGGTTCCTTGGACAAAGAAAATTTAAAAGTACTCATTGATCTTTCTTCAAGAGAAAAATTCATCCTGTATCCGATGGTTATTCTTACAATATTTTTTGGTATCTATCCAACGCCTATTCTTAAAGCGACGGCGTTTTCTGTAGAAGCCCTCATCAATAAACTGCATTAGATAAGGGAAGAATGCACATGCAAACCGAAATAATAGCCCAATTAGTATTAATTATTCCAGAGATTTTAATAGTATTGGGAGGAATAGTATTGCTTTTGATTGGTGTTTATTCCAATGCACGTTCCTCTTTAACTGTGATTGGTTTGGCCATTGCTCTTCTTGTAGCAGCTATTGTTATTATCGTTGTTTTTCCGAAAAGTGGTGTATTTCAAACCAATGCGCTCATTATAGACTCTTTTGGCCGTTATATGAAAATTTTAACGCTTATTGGTGCACTCTTTGCTCTTATTATGTCTGTTGGTTTTACTTGTGCGCAAAAGCTTGATATATTTGAATTTCCAGTGCTCGTTCTTTTAGCAACCCTTGGCATGATGCTGATGATTTCAGCTGGTAATATGTTATCGCTTTATATGGGATTAGAACTACAATCCTTAGCTTTATACGTTTTAGCTGCAATCAATCGTGATAATATCAAATCTTCTGAAGCAGGTATAAAGTATTTTGTTTTAGGGGCGTTATCTTCAGGATTACTGCTTTATGGCATTTCTTTGCTTTATGGTTTTACCGGTCAAATTGGTTTTCGCGAAATTTCTATTGCTTTAAAAGGTGAAAATTTACAATTGGGAGTTATTTTTGGAATTGTTTTTATTTTAGCGGGTTTGGCTTTCAAAATTTCTGCAGTTCCATTTCATATGTGGACACCTGATGTTTATGAAGGAGCGCCAACACCTATTACAGCATTTTTTGCGGGTGCTCCTAAAGTTGCTGCGATGGCACTCATTATTCGTGTTATTGTTGCGACCTTTATTCCACTAGGTGGTACTGATGGTTCTATGCCTGCATGGCAGCAAATTTTGGTGTTCATGGCGATTGCGTCGATGATACTTGGTGCATTCGCTGCAATTGGCCAGAGCAATATTAAGCGTTTAATGGCTTATTCGTCAATCAGTCATATGGGGTATGCACTTGTTGGTTTAGCTGCTGGAGATATTCTTGGGATAAAAAGTGTTATTCTTTATATGACTATTTATCTTGGCATGACGCTTGGTTCATTTGCTTTTATTCTTGGAATGCGGTCTAGTGTTGGAAATGTTGAAAATATTTATGATCTTTCAGGGTTAATAAAGACTAATCCGTTTATGGCTGTTGTGATGACAATACAACTTTTTTCTTTAGCGAGTATCCCCCCTATGGCTGGTTTTTTTGGGAAATGGTATACATTTTCGGCTGCTGTTCATGCTGGACTTACTTCGCTTGCTATCGTTGGGATGATAGCGTCTGTTGTTGGGGCTTTTTACTATTTGAGAGTTATTAAAATTATGTGGTTTGATGACGCAAAAGCGCATTTTGTTGTTTTATCGAATGAACTTAAATTTTGTCTCGGTCTTTCTGCATTTTTTGTTTTATTTTATACGCTTTTTGGAGTTTGGTTTGCTGAGTTAGCAGAAAAAGCAGCCGCCGCATTGTTTTAATGAATATGGTTTATATTTTATCGGATTTTGCACAAAAACAAGGATACACTGTTGAAGCGTACAAAAGTGTTGATTCAACCAATTTTATTGCGCAAAAAAAAGCGCAAACTGGTCATCGAGGTTATCTTTGGATTGTTGCGCAGGAACAATCACAGGGAAGAGCGAGAAGAGGGAGGACTTGGTCTAGTCCGAAAGGGAACCTTTATTCTAGTCTTTTGTTAACTGATGATATTTTTCATAAAACTGCTGCTCAACTTGGTTTTGTTGCTGGAGTAAGTGTGGCAGAGGCAATAAAACAATTTATAAAGGGTGAAAAGCAAACAGACAGTATTGTTTGTTTAAAATGGCCAAATGATATTTTGCTAGGAGGGGCTAAAAGCTCTGGAGTTTTGCTCGAGATTTTTAAAGTGACACCACAAAAGTACGCATTGATTATTGGTATTGGAATAAATGTAAAGTATCACTATGAAGATGCGCCATATCCTACTTCAAGTTTAAAGAATATTGGTTTGCATATTGAAGTAGAACAGCTATTTACAGTTTTGACGGAGTGTTTTTCTAAAAATTACTTTCTTTGGAAACAACCAAAAGGATGTGAAATAATCCGAAAAAAATGGCTTTTATATTCTGCTCACCTTGGACAGCATGTCAAAGTAGTGAATGATGAAAAAATCATTGAGGGTATTTTTGATGGTCTTGATAGTGATTTTAATTGCATCATAAAGCAAAAAAATGGTCAGGCAGTCATTATAACAGCTGGAGATGTTCATTTTGGTTCGGCTGCTTCTGTTAATGCAGGTCGTTATTAAAAATTTTTATTTCACCATCAGATTACCTTAATGATTTGGGAGATGTTTATGGTTGCAGCCAGTGAGAATGAATTAGTTTTTTTACCTTTAGGAGGAGTCGGTGAAATAGGGATGAATCTGGCTGCTTACGGATTTGGTCCCAAAAATCTTCGTGAATGGTTACTTGTTGATATGGGGGTTAGTTTTGCTGGTCCTGAATTACCGGGAGCAGATCTTATTTTACCTGATATTCGTTTTCTAGAAAGTGAAAAACATAATATATCTGGTCTTGTTTTGACTCATGCTCATGAAGATCATTATGGTGCTGTCCTTGATTTATTACCAAAGCTTAAAGTTCCGCTTTACTGTACTTCTTTCACGGCGGGATTATTGGAGAGTAAAAGACAATCAGATTTTGAATCTCCTAAAATTTCACTCAATATTTTTCAAGCTGGTGATTGCTTTCAGGTTGGTTCTTTTTCAATTGAGGCTATAGCCGTTAATCATTCGATTCCAGAATCTGTATCTTTGGCACTTACAACATCTTTAGGCACTGTGATTCATACTGGTGATTGGAAAATAGACCATACACCTTCGCTTGGTCCTGTAACAGATGAAAAACGGTTTCGTGCTTTAGGGAATCAAGGTGTTTTAGCCTTACTTTGTGATTCCACAAATGCATGTCGGGATGGTATATCACCATCAGAACAGCAAGTTCAGAGAAGCCTTTCTGAAATTATTTCGAAAGCTGAAGGGCGTGTTGCGTTTGCAACTTTTGCCTCTAATATTGGTCGGATACGTTCAATTGCTCTTGCTGCTGAATCTGTTGGTCGCAAAGTTCTTGTCATTGGGCGCTCTCTTAAGCGAAGTATTATGGTTGCGGAAGAGCTTGGTTATATGAAAGGCTTGGCACCATTTATTACGGAAGATGATTATGCACATATTCCGCGGAAAAATATTATTTTAGTTGTGACGGGGAGTCAAGGTGAACCGTGTGCGGCCCTAGCTAAACTATCGCGAAATGGAATGGGAAAGATTATGCTTTCTGCTGGTGATACCGTTATTTATTCATCACGAAGTATACCAGGAAATGAAAAAGCTATTCTTGAAATACAAAATCGTTTCATAGATCTGGGAATTAAAACGATCACAAATGAAGATGCACTTGTTCATGTTTCTGGTCATCCTCGTCGTTCAGAACTTTTACAGATGTATGATTGGATAAAACCAAAGATACTTGTTCCTGTGCATGGTGAGGCAATGCATCTTACTGCTCACGCGACTTTAGCGCGTCAAGCAGGTATTAAAATTGTTAGGGATATTAGAAATGGTAGTATACTACGTCTTGCTCCAGAGCCTGTAGAAGTCATTGATCAAGTTCCTGTTGGTCGCATCTATAAAGATGGTTGCCTTATTGGGAATGAAGATGAATTAGGAATTCGCGAACGTCGCAAACTAAGTTATGCTGGTTACATTGCCATTTCCCTCCATATGAACAGCAAAGATGAGTTATTAGATGATATTGGTTTAATCACATACGGATTACCTGAAAAGAATGGAAAAGAGAAAAGTTTGAGAGATATTCTTTTAGATATTGTAGAAAATACACTTTATAACATTCCTCGCAATAAACGAAAAAACAATGAACTTATTCGGGAAGCGACGCGGCGTGCAGTGAGAGCAGCTGTTAATGAAATTTGGCGAAAAAAACCTATCTGTACGGTTTTTTTACATCGGTCAAAATAAAGCGTTTTAATATTAGGTTATTTTCTTTTTAATGAAAGGAAGAGACAATAAAATTGTCAGATCATTTTATCGCTAAAAATAAGCCCAATAAGGAATAGAGCACATAAATTTTTCAACAATACGATCGTTATGTTTGCAAGCATGCAGAATGTAGTTATAGATAAGCATATATTATATTTAAATTATTCCAATATGATGGGTCTGATTAGGAGTTAATTATTTCAATGCGTCTTTCTCAATATTTCCTTCCACTTTTAAAAGAGAATCCTAAGGAAGCGGAGATTGTTTCTCATCGATTGATGTTGCGTGCAGGTATGATTCGCCAACAAACATCAGGGATTTATTCTTGGCTTCCCTTAGGCAAAAAGGTACTTGATAAAGTTTGTAAGATTATTCGTGAGGAACAAGAACGAGCTGGTGCTATAGAAATATTAATGCCTACAATTCAATCTGCAGAGCTTTGGCGTGAAAGTAATCGTTATGATGATTATGGTTTGGAAATGCTCCGTATTAAAGATCGTCAAAAGCGTGATTTGCTTTATGGTCCGACAAATGAAGAGATGGTAACAGATATTTTCCGTTCTTATGTCCATTCTTACAAAGATCTCCCACTCAATTTGTACCATATTCAATGGAAGTTTCGTGATGAAATCCGTCCACGTTTTGGTGTGATGCGTTCACGAGAGTTTTTAATGAAAGATGCTTATTCGTTTGATCTTGATTATGAAGGTTCTCAAACATCTTATAATCGTATGTTTATTGCTTATTTACGTACTTTTTCTCGTCTTGGCTTAAAAGCAATTCCTATGCGTGCTGATACAGGACCAATTGGCGGTGAACTCAGCCATGAATTTATTATTTTGGCTGAAACGGGAGAGAGTGCTATATTTTGTGATAAACAATTTCTTGAACTTACTGTTCCACACAGTTTGATCGATTTTAATGATAAAACTGTTTTAGCTAATATTGTTAAACAGTGGACATCTTTTTATGCAGCAACAGAGGAAATGCATAATGAAGAAGAGTGGGCTAAAGTTCCTGATAAAAATCGTCTTTCAGCGCGTGGTATTGAAGTAGGGCATATTTTCCACTTTGGCACGAAATATTCTGCTCCGATGAAAGCGAAAGTTATGGGACAAGATGGAAAAGAGCATGTTGTCTCTATGGGATCTTATGGCATTGGACCTTCACGCCTTGTTGCAGCAGCTATTGAAGCTTCTCATGATGAAAATGGTATTATTTGGCCAAGCTCTATGGCACCGTTTGATTTTGCTATAATCAATATGAAACCAGATGATGAGAAATGTACGCATGCGTGTGAAACTCTGTATCAGGGATTAAGACATGCTGGTTTTGACCCATTATTAGATGATAGAAATGAGCGTCCCGGAACCAAATTTGCAACAATGGATTTAATTGGTTTACCAACACAAATAATTGTTGGACCTAAAAGCATTGCACAAAATGAAGTTGAAATGAAAGATCGCAAAACGGGCATTAAAAAGTCTCTAACAGTTGAAGATGTACTCAAACAGTTTTCTGTGATTTGATAGGCAATATTATGAAGAGGTTGAGAAATAAATGGTTTTCATCTTATGAATGGATGATTGCTTTTCGTTATATGATTCCCAATAAAAAACATGTCGTTGCATCTGTTATTTCAATTATTTCTCTCATTGGAATTATGTTAGGGGTGTTTGCTCTCGTTGTTGTTATGGCAGTGATGAATGGTTTTCGTACAGAGCTTCTCAATCGTATTCTTGGCATGAATGGACACCTTATTGTTCAGGCAGTTCATTCTGGTTTTTCTGATTATAAGACACTTATTTCTTCTTTAGAATCTGTGAATGGTATAAAATTTGCTTTACCTGTTATTGAAGGTCAAGCGCTCGTTCAAGGTGAACTTGAAGGAGGGTCTGGTGCATTAGTTCGTGGTATGCGCAAACAAGATTTAGAAAAGCTTAAAGCAGTATCCCAAAATATTAGGTTAGGTTCGCTTGCTCAATTTGATAAAGAGGAAGGTGTTGCAATTGGAAGTGGTTTAGCATCAAAATTAGGCCTTACCGTTGGGAGTGATCTTCGTATTATTACACCAGATGGTGATGAGACTCCTTTTGGAGTTACGCCACGTGTTAAGGCTTATAAAGTGACTGCTATTTTTGAAGTGGGCATGTCTGAATATGATTCAATATTCGTTTTTATGCCTCTCCATGAAGCGCAAATGTTTTTTAATTTAGGAGATCAGGTTAAGTCTTTAGAATTATTTCTAAATAATCCTGATGTTGTTGAGAAAATAAAACCAGTTGTAGAAAAAATTGTTGAACAACAGATCTATTTAATTGATTGGCGTGAACGCAATCAGGCTTTTTTTTCAGCTTTACAGATTGAACGGAATGTTATGTTTTTTATTCTTTCTCTTATTGTTCTTGTTGCTGCTTTAAATATTATTTCAGGGTTAATTATGCTTGTAAAAGATAAAAGCCATGATATTGCAATTTTACGTACGATGGGCGCACAACAAAGTGCAATTCTTCGTATATTTATCGTCACTGGTATGATGATTGGATTTGTTGGAACAATATTGGGTTTAATTTTGGGTGTTATAGCGACCGCGAATATTAATCATATTCAGGATTTTGTATCTTGGTTATTTAATGTTAATGTCTTTAATCCTCAACTTTATTTTTTAACAAAATTGCCTGCGCAAATTGAGTGGGGACAAACAGCTATGGTTGCTGTAATGGCTTTATTTTTGTCATTTCTTGCAGCACTTGTGCCGGCATGGCGGGCTGCTAAACTGGATCCTGTACAAGCTTTAAGGTATGAATAATGACGGCTGTTTTAGAGCTTGTAGAGATTGAGAGACATTTTTTTGAAAGTAATAAACCTCTCATTATTTTAGATAAAGCGAATTTTATCCTTAATCGTGGGGAACTTGTAGCACTTGTAGCACCATCTGGTGCTGGGAAATCTACACTTCTTCATATCGCTGGATTATTAGAAAAACCAACGGCTGGAGATGTGATGTTACGGGGAATTTCTTGTGCAAAGCGCTCTGATAATGAACGAACAGCTATAAGACGAAATGATATTGGTTTTGTCTATCAATTTCATCATCTGCTTCCAGAATTTACGGCTTTAGAAAATGTTATGATCCCGCAAATGATAGCAGGATTTAAAAAATCTATAGCAGAAGATCGTGCACTTAAATTGCTTACATATCTGCGTGTTTCTCATCGCGCTAATCATCGCCCATCAGAATTATCGGGTGGCGAACAACAACGTGTTGCTATTGCACGTGCAGTCGCAAATGGTCCTTCAGTTCTTTTGGCTGATGAGCCTACAGGAAATCTTGATCCTGTAACTTCAGCTTATGTATTTCAAGCCTTATCTGCGCTTGTTCGTCAATCTGGCCTTTCTGCTCTTATTGCAACACATAATTACGCTTTGGCTAAACAAATGCATCGTCGAATTACGCTTAAAGAAAAAAGGATTATTGAACTTCCCTAGATTAAGGTGCAAAATTTATTTTACAAATTAAAAACTCGATTTATATCACTTTTTACTTAATTCAAGGAGACTTTTATGACAGTTTTTGTCGTTGACGAAGATCAACTGGACGTGCGCCGCCGCCGATTGGTTTTTCGTGCATGGCACCGTGGTATTCGTGAAATGGATTTAATTTTTGGACACTACGTAGATTCCCATATTGCTGGAATGAATGCTAAAACGATTTCTGAACTTGAGTATATTATGTCTTTTGATGATCGCGATTTATTTGCATGGGTTACGGGAGAAATTTCACCACCTTCTGAAGTTGATGGTCCACTTTTTCGTGACGTTGTAAACTACCATCTTTGCATAAATTTAAATTGATTTCTATGCCTATATTTAAAAAAATTGTCATTCCCAAAAACGTTTCTGCTCATATAATTTTTGATGGAATTACTGATGGATTTGAAGCTTTTGCACTTGCCAAATTGAGTTCAGAAATTGCACAAAATAAACCACTTATCTATGTTGTCCGTGATGGAACAAAAATTGTTCATTTACAGCAAGTTTTAAATTTTATTGAGCCAAATTTGCCTGTACTTCAATTTCCTGCATGGGATTGTTTACCCTATGACAGAGTATCTCCTGGGATTTCTGTTATGGCACGTCGGTTCTCAGCTTTGGCACATATAGCAAATTTACGTAAGAATCCACGTGCTGCAATTATATTAACAACAGCAAATGCAATTATTCAAAAACTACCTCCTCATGAAATGATTGAAAATCAAATGATTCATGTACGTGTTGGTCAGCGTGCTAACATGGGGCATTTAATTCAATTTTTAGAATCCAATGGTTTTGAACGCGTTACGGTTGTACGTGATGTTGGTGAATTTGCTGTGAGAGGAGGAATTCTTGATATTTTTTCTCCTATTGATACTGAACCTTTACGGCTTGATTTTTTTGGTGACACTTTGGAAACCATCCGCGTATTTGAAACGGCAACACAAAGAACAACAAATAAAAGAACTGATTTTTTTTTACACTCAATGAGTGAAGTTGTTCTTACACCTGAGCGTGTGAGTCGATTTAAAAGCAATTATATTCGTACATTTGGTGTGTCACAAAAAAATAACATGCTTTATGAAGCTCTTTCTCAAGGGCGACGTTTTGCCGGTATGGAACATTGGTTACCATTTTTTTACGAAAAACTTGACACTTTTTTTGACCATTGCGGTAATTTACCTATTGTCTTTGAACATCTCATAGAAGAAGTGCTTATTGAACGCTATCGCCTTATTGAAGATTATTATGATGCACGCAAAGAGCTTGAAACCGATAAAAAGAATCCTGCTTCTTACCATCCAATAGAACCTAATCTTCTCTATTTAACACCAGAGCGTGTTTTAGAGCGCGCGCAACAATCCGGACAGCGTGTTGATTTCACACCTTTTGATGTTCTACAAACTTTTGGACAAACTGTTGTTCACGCGAATATTAAACTAGGATATGACTTTGTAAAAGAGCGTAATGCGCAAGAAAAAAATGTTTTTTCAAGTGTGGTTCATCATATTGCTTCATTGCGTGCTGCTGGCAAGAAGGTTCTCTTAGCTTGTTGGAGCGAAGGATCAATGAATCGTTTGTTGCAGGTTCTCGATGAGTATGGATTGAAAAAAATAGAAATTGTCAAATCATTACAAACTGTAAGAGCAACACCCCGAGATCATATAACTGCGGCGGTTATAATGATTGAGCATGGTTTTGAAGTGGAAGATTTTGTTATTATAGCAGAGCAGGATATCCTTGGCGATCGGTTAATAAGATCACCACAGCGGCGTAAACACAATGCAAATTTTATCTCTGAAATTTCTGCTTTAAATTCTGGTGATATTGTTGTGCATATTGACCATGGTATTGGACAATTTGTTGGTCTTAAAACCATCACGACCACTGGAATTTTACGAGATTGTCTTGAAATTAAGTATGCTGACGGTGATAGACTTTTTTTACCCGTTGAAAATATTGAGCTTCTTTCACGTTACGGATCAGAGAGAACAGATGTAACGTTAGATAAATTAGGTGGTGTTGCTTGGCAAGCACGTAAAACACGACTAAAGAAACATTTATTGGAAATGGCAGGCCAGCTGATCCGTATAGCTGCAGAGCGTGCTACGCGGTCTGCACCTGCTTTGGTTCCACCAATTGGACCATTTGATGAGTTCGTTGCATGCTTTCCTTATGAAGAGACGGAAGATCAAATGGATGCAATTGATGCGGTTTTAGACGATTTGGCATCAGGAAAACCAATGGATCGCTTAATATGTGGTGATGTTGGTTTTGGAAAAACAGAAATTGCCATTCGAAGTGCTTTTGTTGCAGCATTAAATGGATATCAGGTTGCTGTTGTTGTGCCGACAACTTTGCTTTCACGACAACATTACAAAACTTTTATTTCACGCTTTCAAGGATTACCTGTTAAAATTGGCCATGCTTCAAGACTTGTGAAGACTAAAGAACTTACACAAGTGAAAAAGGGTATTGCAGATGGTACAATTGATATTGTCATTGGAACACATGCATTATTAAGCGATGCAGTTAATTTTTCACGATTAGGACTTCTTATTATTGATGAGGAGCAGCATTTTGGCGTAAAACACAAAGAGAGGTTAAAAAAGCTTAAAAGTGATATTCATGTTCTCACCCTTTCAGCGACTCCCATACCTCGAACTTTAGGGTTAGCATTATCAGGAGTACGTGAACTTTCATTGATAACGACTCCACCCATTGATAGAATGGCGGTACGCACTTTTATTTCACCATTTGATTCACTCGTTATACGCGAAACATTGCTTCGAGAATATTATCGTGGTGGACAAAGCTTTTATGTTTGTCCTCGCATTTCTGATCTTACTTCTGTAGAAGAATACCTCAAAACACATATTCCCGAACTCAAATTTATTGTAGCGCATGGGCAAATGCCAGCCGGACAACTTGATGATATTATGAATGCATTTTATGATGGGCAATATGATGTTCTCCTGTCAACTACCATTATTGAATCAGGTCTTGATATCCCAACAGCTAATACATTAATCGTACATCGTGCTGAGATGTTTGGTCTTGCAGCTCTCTACCAATTGCGTGGTAGGGTAGGGCGTTCAAAACAACGTGCTTACGCACTCTTTACCTTTCCTTCTGGTAAAGTTTTAACAACTGCTGCTGATCGTCGTCTTAAAGTTTTACAATCTCTTGATACCTTGGGAGCTGGTTTTCAATTAGCAAGTCACGATATGGATATTCGCGGTTCAGGTAATTTCTTGGGTGAAGAGCAATCGGGGCATATCAAAGAAGTTGGATTTGAACTCTATCAAAAAATGCTTGAAGAAGCCATTGCTGAGTTAAAAGATGGCGAACAAAATGAAGATAGGCAATGGTCACCTCAAATTTCACTTGGTACAACAGTGATGATACCAGAAAGTTTTGTACCTGATTTACCATTACGTATGGGGCTTTATCGTCGTTTAACAGAACTTGATGATTTAGAACAAATTGATGAATTTGCAGCAGAGTTAATTGATCGCTTTGGTCCTTTACCCCTTGAAGTTCAACATCTTCTTAAAGTCTTTTACATAAAAACATTGTGTCGAAAAGCGCATGTAGAAAAATTGGATACTGGACCAAAGGGTGTTGTTATACAGTTTCGCAATAATTATTTTGCAAATAGTGTTGCTCTTGTTCAGTGGGTTGGAAAGCAAGGCTCGATGGCAAAAATTCGACCAGATCAAAGTATCGTTCTTATTCGTGATTGGGCAACAGTCGATGAAAGACTTGCTGGAGCAGCGACTGTTATGACACAGCTCGTAGAAATGGCAGAACAACATTCTGCTTAGAAATTTTTCCATTCTTTTAAAGCTATCATCTATTTTTATAGAATTATATTATAACACACATTGATGCAATAAATGAAATAGATTAAACAGCGCATTCATAACACGAGAATGCACATATATGTGCTATTAATGGAATTTTGTAAATTTTCTAAAACACAAACAAAAATAGAGTAATATGATTTTTTCATTAAAAAGGTTGCTTACTATATTATAGCCTTTTTGTTATTCACTTTAATATGTGGCATAAAAAAATACTCATGCCGAAGCTTTTTTAACTGAGTTATCTCTTTCTGATTTAACACTTGATGAAAAATACCAGTATCTTAAAGAAAGATTGCAAGTTATTAAAAAAATAAAATTTATTGAAAAAACATTTACTGATTTAATGCTTTTCACAAATACGCGTTTCTAAGACACAACACGATCAACTTATACGGGAGCAGAACGATCTCGTTGAAGAACGCCTTAAACCTCAGTCTTAAATTTAAATCAAGTGATTTAGCTAAAGAAAAAGGAGAATTAGCATATAGAGTGCATAGAGCAAGGGGGTATGAAGTAGGGGAGTATAAAGAAAAAGTAAGTGAAGTAAGAAAATATATGAATCTCGATGCACTTATGAATTGAGATTAAATGGTGATGCAGAGGATATGATGAAGAGATTGATGAAATAAGAAAGAATTATCTCATTTTTATTATTAGTTGCAAAATTCAGGAGAGTATGTTGTACGGTGATGTAAAAAAAGATTTTAGTTGGAGACGAGAAGATTTTAGGTGGGCGAAGGATACAAGGACAGGATAAACGCGCAAACCCTTCGCTCGTAAAAAGCACGCCTCTATTGTGTAGAACTATGAGAAAAGTACACAATATAATGCTTCCAAATAAGAGAAAGACAATTATAAATCGTATGCTTTTTTATATTAAAGAGTTGTTTAAACAAAAGTAATTAATTCATTGTTTTTACGATATTTTCATGGTATACTTATATTCGATTATTTTATTATGAGATATTGTAAAAAAGTATAAAAATTAGGATAAAGCTCAAACTGCTGCGATGAAATCAGCATCTGAGTGCGTGTTAAGCATCGCATCTATAGTGTATACGATCAAACGCTCCAGAAAAATTAAAATTCCCTTTCAAATTTCTGGAATACGAACTTCAACGATTTATTTGTTCGTTTTTTGGTGAAAGAGAGTTTTTTTTAATTTCTTTATAATCAAGTAAAAATCAAACATTCCTAAGCGATATTGATATTGGCTATCATCAACGGTTCTTATTTCAGCATGGATACCAATGGGTGATAAAATGCTTTGAAATACAAGTGCAACTTTTTTTCTCCAAGAGATTGAGTCATAATTTCAAAATGGAAAGCCAAATCACGAGAAGCAATAATTCTGTTGTTTTTGGCTAAACCTGCTTCTTGTAGGAATTTCCAAGCTTTTTTGCAGTTGATCGGTCTATACTTGATTCATCTGTTTTGAAAATACACAATTTTATTCATAACTTCAGAAAGAATTGCATCAGGATAGAAGTTTTTTTGTAAATAAAACGCTTTCGACTATTATAGGATTTTCATCTGAAAAGCGTGCCTTTGGATTAAGAAAAAAAGTAATTTTAATGCATTCATTATGTATTCAACTTCTTCTGTTATGAAGCTATAAATGGCAGAAGCTTCACCATGAGAAATCTACAATTACTGTTATCATAATAAAACTAGGAAAATTCATCCAAAAACACTTCTTTTTCAGTTGTTCTAAAATTACAGATGAAAAAGGAATTTTGGTTTATCAAATGCTCCAACAACACCATAAGCAACTTTACCTTTTCTGTTTGCATTAGGAGAGGCATAAGAAAAATTTTCAATTTTGTCTGGAAATTTAAGAGCTCGATACATTGCAATGCCTGTTGCTAAAGCTGCATAGCTTAAAAAAACTATAAATATAAAGAAAATTTTAAATTAATAAACTATAGAATAACATAGTAATTTACTTTAGTTATATCGCAGTATTGATTCGTTTATACAATTTTACTTTGTTCCATTGCACTAGAGGCTTTTATCGATAGATTCATAAAAGGCCAATATTATAAGGGGGATGCTGTATATGAGTGCATAAGAATTTGATTAGCTATTTGTAGCTTTTTTCTCCAAATTTGACTTTTCTCTTTATATTGAAGTAAGAAGCGTAAAAGAGGGTGTCATTTCATTGGTTTAATTTAATACACTTAATTAAAATATATTTAATATTCCTAATGTTGGGGTTATTGTAAAAGCGCGTTGAAAGGATTCACTTAATCATGTCGCATAAAAATGTTTATTCTGTTGTTTCAGTATTAGCGGGAGCTGCTGCTCTTTTTCTTACAATTCACACTTCTACGAGTGCGCAGACTTTATCTCAAGGTTGGTATAAGGTTTGTAGTAAGCAGCATGATGTTGATGTTTGTAATACAATGAACACTGTTGTGTCAAATACTGGACAGCCTTTGACGGCTTTTAATCTCGTTGAAATAAAAGGGAAACAAAATGAAAAACGCATAGGCATTCAAGTGCCTACAGGTCGTTTTTTGCCAGAGGGTGTTCATATTCAAATAGGGGATAATTTCTCTAAGAAAATTCCTTATATTATTTGTAATGGGCCGAGCTGTATTGCCAACGATATCTTAGATGATAAGCTCATTACTGCTATGAAAAGTGGTTCAAAAATGGTTGTAACCACAATTAATTTCCGTGGTTCGGCTAATCCTATTGAATTTTCTCTTAATGGCTTCACAGCTGCATACACAGGTCCTGGTATGGAAGAAAAAGATTTTCAACAAGAACAAATAAAGCTGCAACAAGCTATTCAATCAAAGCAAAAAGAGATTGAAGATCGTATGCGTGCTGAACAAGAGAAAGCTAAACAAAACTAATCAATATACGACATAACAAGAGCATTTTTTGAAGTTTTGTTTATGTTTATTTATTTAAACCGCCACAAAATATTTGTGGCGTTTTTTTTATGTTTAGCTTTTAGAAAGACTTCTACGTTTCCACCAACCAATACGTTCAGTTTTGGGAGCATCATTAGGTGTTGATGGTATAACAACAGGGTGATCGGCTTTGAGTGGAGTTTGTTCGAAAGATTCTTCACTTACAGTTTTCTGCTTTGAGGTTTCTTTTGTTGCTATTGATTCTTTAGAGAGTAATTTTTTATATGTTTTACGTGTTGTTTTTTTGCTATTTTTAGGAGTTTTTTCGACCATCTCATGAGCAGATTCAGAGATTTTTTTTGTTTTAGCTTTATGTATCGAGTCGGTTGTAGATTTTTCTTCTGAAGATTCTGGTGCCGCTACATTCTGAGCATTTTCAATGGTTTGCTGATTTTGCACTGTTTTTGAAGAACGCACTTTACGTTTCTTGGGCTTAACAACCGTATCAACTTTTACCGTTTCATCTTGTTGTATACTCAAGTGTTGTATATCGCTTTTCGCTTCTTCCAATGGAACAGATTTTGCAACTGGAACACGGCGTTTGCGATACGCTGTTTTAATTTCTTCTAAGGCTTGTTTAGCAAAATCTCCTACCGGTTCTGCATAAGGAATACGAAGTTGATAAAAACTATTGTCCTGATTACGGCGACCGCCACGACGCCCCCGACGACGGACTCGACGACGAGAGTCATCATTTAGTGTATCGTCTTTTTTATGAGTGGTGGAAAGAGAATTGTCATTAATCTCATCGTGAGGATTTTTACGCCGACGTTTTTGGTTTGTTTCAACGGGTATTTTATTTTCGATAGAAAGGTTGTCTATTAAAATTGCATCCTCAACTTCTTCTTTATTGTTATCTTCAAAGGTCAATGGAGGTTGAGAAACTGCTTCTGCTATTGTACCTTTAGAAATAATAAGATGTTGCGTTCCAATGCTATCATCTGCTTCAATACTAATATTAAGTTTAAAGCGCGCTTCTAGATTAACAAGAATATTGCGTTTGTGGTTTAATACATAAAGCGCTGTTGTTACAGGCGTTCGTACAATAATGTTGTGTTGAGGATTATGAAGAAGATATTCTTCAATTGAGCGCATAACATGTAAGGCAATTGAGGATTCAGAACGGATATTTCCTGTTCCAGCACAATGTGGGCAGGGTTGTGTTGTACTCTCTAAAACTGATACACGAATACGCTGACGACTCATTTCCAAAAGGCCAAAGTGTGAAATATGGCCAACCTGAATACGGGCACGATCACTTTTTAAGCAATCCTTCAACTTTTTTTCTACCAGCTTCACATTACGCTCTTCAAGCATGTCAATGAAATCAATCACAATCAAACCAGCAAGATCACGTAAACGTAGTTGACGCGCTATTTCTTCCGCGGCTTCAAGGTTGGTTTGTAATGCTGTTTTTTCTACAGAAAGTTCTTTGGTAGAGCGACCAGAATTTACATCAATAGCAACAAGCGCTTCTGTTTGATTAATAACAAGATAACCACCAGATTTTAAAGAAACTTGTGGATGTAACATTTTATCAAGTTGAATTTCGATATTGTTGCGTGCGAAAATAGGGATAGGATCGCGGTAAGGTTGTACAACTTTTGCATGACTTGGCATGAGCATACGCATAAAGTCTTTTGCTTCACGATATCCTTGGTCACCAGAAACAAGAATTTCATCGATATTCTTATTATAAAGATCTCGTATAGAACGTTTTATGAGATTGCTTTCTTCATGAACAAGACACGGTGCCGTTGATTTGAGTGTCAAAGTGCGCACAGTATCCCATAGCCGCGTAAGATATTCATAATCACGTTTAATTTCAGCTTTTGTTCTATTCGCTCCAGCAGTTCGTAAGATAACGCCCATACCTTTGGGAACTGCTAATTCTTTTACAATTTCTTTAAGACGCTTGCGATCTTGTATATTTGTGATTTTTCGTGAAATACCACCACCACGTGCTGTATTAGGCATTAAAACAGAATAACGGCCTGCTAAAGATAAATATGTTGTAAGTGCAGCGCCTTTATTACCACGTTCTTCCTTGATGACTTGTACCAACAAAATTTGACGTCGTTTAATCACCTCTTGAATTTTATATTGACGTCCTTGTTTTCGTTGATAGGTAGGGAGTTCTTCACGCACATCGTCGGCACCAACCATTTCAATATCATCATGAGAAACACTTGCACTAAATACTTCTTCTGTTTCATCAACTGCTATTTCTTCAGATATTATATCATCTTCAATATCTGCTGCCATGACATTGTTACGCGCATCTTTTTTTGTTTTTCTGGAATGTTTTTTATGCTTGTTTGTTTCTTCAGTAGAACTATCTACATAGTTTTCCCCGATAGCAGCCTTCTCCTCTTCTTCAAGGAGAGCAAGACGGTCAGCGATAGGAATTTGATAATAATCAGGATGAATTTCAGAAAACGTCAAGAAACCATGGCGGTTACCACCGTATTCGACAAAAGCTGCTTGGAGTGATGGCTCTACACGTGTAATACGTGCTAGATAAATATTCCCTTTGAGCTGCTTTTTATGTTCTGATTCAAAATCAAGTTCTTCAATTTTGTTGCCGTGAACAACAACAACACGTGTTTCCTCCGGATGGGAGGCATCTATAAGCATTTTGTTTGACATAAGCTAAAATCCTGAAGGCGACATGCGCAACTTTATTCAAACGAATAGTATGATTATTCGCAAAGGTGAGAGGCGGTCTGCCATAAAAGGGAGGTACCAGCAAAACAGAATGGGACACTACGTGCAGATGCATGGTCGCATTTACAGTATTTCTAATCGTCATCTCCATTTGTTTTATATGACTCATAATTTTTTTAAGTCTCCGGTAAAACAATCTTTAAAATAGTTCGGATATCCGAACTCGCGAATCTTAAATAGCGCAATCTTAGCTTTTGTGACATAAAAAATTTTCATCCATAAAAAGCCTAAATGTGTAATGTGCAAAAAATCTTCTAAAGACAACTTAATATGGATTACAGATAATTCAGATGGTTACTATTTGCTAGAAAGCGTAAATATTCTTTTATGTTGATATCATGGTTTTGGCAAGTAACAATATAGATACATATCATTATAATGTCTTTATTGCCTTAATTTAGTTTTTTTTATTGCTTACCATTAAAAAATTCAGCATTTATTGAAGAAGATTGGGTAGATTTGAGCGTCGCTTTTATAGGGGTGATACGAGTTGTTTATAATGTAGGATATCAAATATTTCGCTTATGATAAGAGGGTTTTCTACCAAAAAGCTGAAAATGGTGTGGTGGGGTGTTTTGTTATGCATCCCATATTGTTTGTTGTTTTTTTTAATATTCCAAACAGATATCCGAGCTGCAGGTGCTCTTAAACTTATCAATTTGCGGGCTATTGGTGATAGTGCCCATACGCGTATTATTGCAGTTTTTAATGCTGAACCAAATGTTCGTTTGCAGATTTTGGATAAACCTGCGCGTTTAGTTATTAATTTACCTACAGTTGATTTTTCAGCACAAAGTACGCCTTTAAAGAAACAGAATATATTATCAGGCATGTTATCAAACGTGCGTTACGGTTTATCTGACGTACGGACTTCACGTATTATTTTGACAAGCAAAATTGCTTTTGTTGTTGAAAAGACTACAGTACGAAAATTAGAGAATGGTTTATGGCAACTGCTGATTGATATTAGTAAAAGTACACAAGAAAAATTCGACGAGATATTTAAAAAACAACAAAAAGTCAATCTCGATATAAAAACACAAAGAATGTCGACACGTAATTTTCGTGTTGTTCTTGATCCTGGACACGGTGGAATTGATGGTGGTGCACGAGGTATTAGCGGCATTTTAGAAAAAGATGTAACACTAGCCTTTGCACGTGTTCTACGAGATGAATTAAAAAAGGATTCTCATATCATGGTTACTTTAACACGCGATTCTAATATCTTTTTAAGATTAAGTGAAAGAGTTAAAAAAGCCCGAGAGTTCGGCGCTGATCTTTTTATATCCATTCACGCAGATACCATTAATGTACACTCTCTTCGCGGTGCTACAGTTTATACCATATCAGATAAGGCATCTGATGCAATTGCAAAGTCCTTAGCGGAAAGTGAAAATAAAGTTGATCTTCTGGATGGTTTGCCTGCAGATGAATCGCTTGAAGTTACAGATATTTTGATCGATCTTACCCGACGTGAAACGCATGCATTTTCGGTGAATTTTGCGAATAGTGTTGTTTCAAACTTATTAAAAAACAATATTAATCTGATAAATAACCCTCATCGGTATGCTGATTTTCAAGTGTTAAGGGCTTCAGATATACCGTCTGTTTTGATAGAGATAGGTTATTTATCGAATAAAGAGGATGAAAAATTATTAAGTAATCCTCAATGGAGAAAACAAATGGCAACTTCTCTTGCGTATTCTATTCGTCAATTTGCTGAGTATAGGCAGAAAATTATACAGCCTCTTTAAATTTATGAGAAAATAGAGTATCAATGTTGGCCTCTAGGTAAAAGAGAGAAAACAGCTTTTTCTTTAGCTCAGTCTAGCAGAGATATCCGCATGGTGTTAGTAAGATAACATATTTTTTCTCTGATCAATTTTAAAGAAAGCGATAGCCGTTTTGATGATGATTTTTTTTAGATATTTTCTTAGTTTTGTTATCACTGTTGTGGTTGGGGAAGCAGTGATACAGGGCGCGATAGCACAGGAGCAGACAAGTGCACTTCCTGATTATGAAGTTCTTTCCCTCTATGAACCATCTGTGATGACACGCGTCCATGCTGCTGATGGTAGTCTTATGGCAGAGTTTGCAACAAAACATCGCCTTTATTTACCAATTCAGTCAATACCAAAGATTCTTAAAGAGGCTTTTATTTCTGCTGAAGACAAAAATTTTTATCGTCATTTCGGCTTAGATCCCGAAGGGCTTTCTCGAGCTTTAATCAATAATATCCGGAATATTGGTTCTGGAAAACGCCCAGAGGGGGCGTCAACCATTACACAACAAGTCGCTAAAAACTTCCTTTTAAACTCAGAAACAACATTAGAGCGTAAATTAAAAGAAGCTATTCTGGCGATGCGTATTGAAAAGACCTATTCAAAAGATCATATTCTTGAACTTTATCTCAACGAAATTTATCTTGGCCGTGGTACTTATGGTATTGCAGCAGCTTCTTTGACTTATTTCAATAAATCCGTCAATGATCTTACTCTAGAACAGTGTGCTTATTTGGCTGCTCTTCCAAAAGGTCCGGCGAATTATGATCCGTTCAAAAATACAAAACGTGCTATTAGTCGGCGCAATTGGGTTATAGATCGCATGATTGCAAATGGATATATAACGCGTGAACAAGGTGAAAAAGCTAAAGCGAATCCCTTAGGAGCAACAATGCGTGGTAGTGATAGTTATGTTTTTGCTGCTGACTATTTTACTGAAGAGGTGCGTCGCCGTTTAATGTATCGTTATGGCGCTAAAACACTTTACGAAGGTGGGCTTTCAATTCGTACAACGCTTGATCCACATTTGCAACTTCTTGCGCGGCGAGCTTTACACAATGGGTTAATTAAATTTGATCATTCACAAGGTTGGCGGGGAGCTTATGATAATATTGATAAGAAAGATGATTGGGGTATAGAACTTGCAAATATCACAGGGTTAAGTGATGTTCCTGAATGGCGTTTAGCCGTTGTTCTTTCTACAAACGATAATAAAGTGGAGATTGGTTTACAGCCAGAGCGTGAAGCCTCAGGTTTATTATCAAAAAAACGGGAAACTGCTATTTTATCTGAAGCCGATTCAAAATGGGCACTAAATGTTGTGAAAGAGAATGGCCATCGAAGAGTTGTTCAGAATTTATCTCATGTCCTGCAAGTTGGAGATGTGGTTTTTGTTGAAAAAGTACCCAATACAAACAGCGTTTATCGCTTACAACAAATTCCAAAAGTTGAAGGTGCAGTTGTTGCTATGGAGCCTCACACAGGGCGTGTTCTTGCAATGGTGGGAGGTTTTTCTTTTGCTGCATCTGAATTTAATCGTGCAACACAAGCCTATCGTCAGCCTGGTTCAGCTTTTAAGCCCTTTGTGTATGCAGCGGCACTCGATAATGGATATACACCAGCATCTGTTGTTTTAGATGGCCCCATTGAAATTCGTCAATATAATGGCGATATTTGGCAACCTAAAAATTATGGTGGTACATTTGCTGGGCCTTCAACACTGCGTTATGGCATTGAACATTCCCGTAATCTTATGACAATACGACTTGCCTATGATATGGGAATGCCTCTTGTAGCTGAATATGCAGAGCGTTTTGGTATTGTAGATAAATTACAGCCTTATCTTCCTATGGCCTTAGGAGCTGCTGAAACAACAGTTTTACGAATGGTTACAGCTTATTCAGTTATTGCCAATGGGGGGCGCTCTATTAAGCCTTCTCTGATAGATAGAATTCAAGATCGTTATGGGAAAACGATTTATCGTCATGATGATCGTATCTGTGAGAATTGTCATGCTCAGTCATGGGATAATCAAAGTGAGCCTACATTGCTCGATGAGCGAGATCAAGTTCTTGACCCTATGACGGCCTATCAGATTACATCAATGATGGAAGGAGTTGTTCAGCGCGGTACAGCTGCACGTTTACGTTACCTCAATCGACATATTGCCGCTAAAACAGGAACCACCAATGATTCTAAAGATGTGTGGTTTATGGGTTTTACCCCTGATCTTGTCGTTGGTATTTTTATTGGTTACGATCAACCAGCACCATTAGGATACAACGGAACAGGAAGTTCATTGGCAGCACCTATTTTTGGTGAATTTGTGGGAGAAGCTCTGAAAGGAAAACCAGATGTACCATTCAAGATGCCAGAAGGTATGATTTTAATGCCTATTAATCGTAAGACAGGCATGCTCGCGGAAAGAGGAGATCATGATGTCATTATAGAAGCATTTAAGCCAGGGACTGGACCTGCTGATATATACCAGGTAATTGGTAGTACGGATTCTTTTCAAGAAGGTGTACCTTCAGGAACAACTTCTCCACAGGTCAACAAGGCTCTTGAAAGTGGTACGGGTGGGTTGTATTAATCGATAAAAGAATCCCTTGACATAAGTGGCAGAGGCAAATGTTTTTATCTGTTTTTTCGTAAGTAGCTACGGTAAATAGATTGATGAAACCATGTTGTTCATTTTTACAATCTATAAGTATGTATAAAATGCCTAAAAAGGATAAACTAAAAAGATCGTTTAAAAATAAAAACTATAGTGTTAAGTTATGCGAGCAGAAATAGAAACATTAGTCGATGAAATCCAAAAAGCAATTAAGTTGCTAAGGGGGCATCTTTGACTGGGATCAGTCGCTAAAACGTCTCGAATATCTCAATCAAAAAGCAGAAGATCCAACACTTTGGGATAATGCACAACAAGCGCAAGATATGATGCGTGAACGTCAACATCTTGATGATTCAATCAATGGCATTCGTTCATTTACAAAAACACTCGAAGAGTGCATTGAGTTAATCGCGATGGGTGAAGAGGAAGGCGATGTCGAAATTATCACTGATGCAGAAAATTCAATACGTAATCTTAAGAGTGAGATAGATAAGAGACAAATTGATGTGCTTCTTTCCGGAGAAGTCGATCCGAATGATACTTATCTGGAAGTTCATGCTGGTGCAGGAGGCACGGAAAGCCAAGATTGGGCTTCTATGTTATTACGCATGTATACGCGCTGGGCTGAACAGCATAAAATGAAGGTTGAGATATTAGAAATTCACGATGGAGAAGAAGCAGGAATAAAATCAGCGACTATTCTTGTAAAAGGGCATAACGCTTATGGTATGTTGAAAACAGAATCAGGTGTTCATCGTTTGGTACGTATTTCGCCATTTGATTCGAATGCAAAGCGCCATACCTCTTTTGCAAGCATCTGGGTTTATCCAGTCATTGATGATAATATTGAAGTTGATGTTTCAGAAGCAGATGTTCGTATTGATACATATCGTGCATCAGGAGCTGGAGGGCAGCATGTCAATACGACAGATTCCGCAGTGCGCATTACGCATATAAAAACAGGTATTGTTGTACAATGTCAAACGGAGCGTTCTCAACATAAAAATCGGGCAACTGCGTGGTCGATGTTGCGGGCAAGACTTTATGAAGAAGAACTCAAAAAGAGAGAAGAAGAAACAAATGCTGTTGAAGCTTCTAAAACAGAAATCGGGTGGGGACATCAAATTAGATCTTATGTTCTTCAACCCTATCAGCTTGTCAAAGATTTACGCACAGGTGTTGAAAATACTGATCCACAATCTGTACTTAATGGAAATTTAGATGCATTTATAGAAGCAACACTTGCTCAACGCCTTTATGGAAAAGGCCAAGAAATTGAAGATACTGATTAATCAGATACAATCTTTTTTAAGATCTTATAAGTTCATCACTTTGTGTATTAAATTCAATCCATATACCCAAATTCATTAAAGCCTATGGGAGGGTGGTTCTTACGCCTTATAGCCGCTCGAATAACAAAACTTATAAATCATTACGATGTAAAAGCGCAGCAGCAGCTAACACCTCTTCGGCATGTCTAGGTACGCTAACTTTACGCCATTCTTCTGCTATTTTTCCAGTTGTATCAATCAGAAAAGTGCTTCGTTCAACACCCATATATTTGCGCCCATACATGCTTTTTTCAACCCAAACACCGTAAGCCTCAAGTGTCGTTTTTTCTTCATCGGAAACAAGGATGATATCAAGCGCGTGTTTTGTTTTGAATTTATCATGTTTTCGAATACTATCTGGAGATATTCCAATAATAACAACTCCGATTTCATCAAATTTTTTTTTCAATCTGGTAAAATCAATCGCTTCACTCGTGCACCCACTAGTATCGTCCTTCGGATAAAAATATAAAACAACGATTTTTCCTTGAAGATCAGAAAGACATAATTTCCCTCCACCATCGCGTGGTAAATCAAAATTAGGAGCAGAGGAGCCTTTCATCAATCTTGTCATTTTTTGTCTTTCTTTTTTTCGTAAGCATTGCGTATAAAAATACAGAGAAGAAATCACTCTTCAACTTTATATCATAAAGGTTAAATTGAGAAAAGAAAGTTCGTGTGAAAAACCATAAGCATCAAGATATTATTACGTAACAAAAGAACATAAAGATTAGAGAAAGAAGACAAAGAATTATAAAGAAATTATACTGGTTTCAGTATCACGTGTTTTTTCTTACCGAAGGAAAGTTTAATCATTCCTGATATGTTGACATCTCCTTCAAAAACAAGATGTGTTTCATCTTCAATGATTTTATCATTGATACGCACACTTCCGCCTTGAACATGTCGGCGCGCTTCACTGTTAGATTTGGCTAATCCTGCTTGTACTAAAAGAGTTAGTAAGCCAACACCTGTTTTTAATTTTGCTGTATTAATATCAACAGTTGGAAGATTTTCCCCGTGTGCTTTTTCTTCAAAAGTTTTACGAGCGGTTTCTGCTGCTGCTTCCGCAAGACTACGTCCATGCAACATTGCTGTAATTTCTGTTGCAAGAATTTTCTTTGCTTCGTTAATTTCAGTCCCTTGCAATGTAGAAAGCTTAAGAATCTCATCCATTGGCAATGTGGTATAAAGCTTTAAAAATCGTATAACATCAGCATCTTCTGTATTGCGCCAATATTGCCAAAATTGATAAGGCGAAAGCATATCTGCATTAAGCCATACGGCGCCATTCAATGACTTACCCATTTTTGCACCGGAAGAAGTTGTCAGCAATGGCGAGGTTAATGCATACAACTGCGTTGTTCCTAACCGATGTCCTAACTCAATTCCGTTGATAATATTGCCCCATTGATCAGAGCCACCCATTTGCATACGAAGACCATAGCGCTTATAAAGTTCAACAAAATCATAAGCTTGTAGGATCATATAATTAAACTCTAAGAATGACAAAGAATGTTCACGTTCAAGTCTCAGCCTGACAGAATCAAACGACAACATACGGTTGACTGAAAAATGTTTTCCTACATCACGTAAAAATTCTAAGTAGTTTAAATTGCATAACCATTCAGCATTATTGACAATGCATGCATCGTTATTTTTATCACCAAAGGTTAAATAGTGAGCAAATACCTTTTTAATACTAGCGATGTTTGAAGCAATATCATCTTGTGTCAGAAGCCGTCGAGCTTCATCTTTGAAAGAAGGATCGCCGATCAGCCCTGTTCCTCCACCCATCAAAGCAATAGGGCGATGTCCGGTTTTTTGTAACCAATAAAGCATCATAATTTGAAGAAGACTTCCGGCATGTAGACTTGATGCTGTAGGATCAAATCCAATATAAGCGCTTACAACTTCTTTTGAAAAAAGATCATCTAAGCCTTTTTCATCCGAAATTTGGTGAATAAAGCCACGTTCGCTCATAATGTGTAAAAAATCAGATTTAAAGGCAAGCACGAATTTTATTTCCTGACTAATATTGCATTCGTTTATTAATGGATCGTTAGTGCATTTTCTCTACCATAAATAATGCGTATCTCACAAGAGAACAGACAATATTGGCAACGAAAGATAATACAGATACTATTTTGCTTGTATATTTTAGGGAAACATTCTTCTCATTGAGAGGGAAGGTGTTGTTTTTCTTCCTAAATGCAGGTGGATATAGAAAAGCTAGAAAACAATGTAAAAAACAAGAAGGCACCTTGCTATCAGAAAGATTTTTTTCATTTTTTATAAATTTCTAGCGCTTTTAAGTAAGTGAAAGTATTTCAGGGGGAGGAGTGAGGAATTCACCTGTAATATGATTGTCTAAATATTGTGCGCATCGTTCAATAAGTTCTTGATTGCACCCACTAAAAAAGTGATTAGCACCTTCCAGTATTTCTTGTGTAATGGTAATGCCTTTTTGTGTTTTCAATTTATCCACAAGCGTTTGTACATCTTTTGGAGGAGCAACTTTATCGATATCACCGTGAATAATAAGCCCAGAGGAAGGACAAGGGGCAAGAAATGAAAAGTCATAAACATTAGGTTGAGGAGCAACAGATATAAAGCCCTCAATTTCTGGTCGACGCATTAAAAGCTGCATACCAATCCAAGCACCAAATGAATATCCCGCTACCCAGCAATTTTTAGAATCAGGGTGCTGTGTTTGCACCCAATCGAGTGCAGCTGCAGCATCTGAAAGTTCTCCTATTCCATAATCAAATTCGCCTTGGCTACGGCCAATACCACGAAAGTTAAAACGTAATGACGTAAAGCCACGTTGTTGGAACATGTAAAAGAGATCATAAACAATTTTATTGTTCATTGTTCCACCAAATTGGGGATGAGGATGTAAAATAATCGCAATTGGTGCATTTCTTTGTTGTGAAGGTTGATAACGTCCTTCCAGCCGACCTGCAGGACCATTAAAAATAATTTCTGGCATTAAATGCTCCTTAAATGCTATAATGGCTTTCGTTAACCTTAGTCGACTTTTACCATAGAATCTTTTAATTAATCACTAGATATTCTTTTTTAAGTGCATTTTTCAAGAAAATTGCACTATTTTTTTAATCAATGCATAAGATGAATGGTTGTTATGTAAAATGGTTGTAAGACGCCGATATTTTGATCATAATGCGACAACACCGCTCAAGAAAACGGCACGGGTGGCATTACTGGAAGCCTTAGAGATCTTTGGTAATCCGTCATCTGTTCATGCAGAAGGACGTGCTGCTAAAGCTTTGTTGCAAAAAGCGCGCCGACAAATCGCTAAAAATCTTAACACACATCCAGACCATATTGTATTTACGTCTGGTGCGAGTGAAGCAGCAATGACTTTATTAACACCCTTTTATAACATGGGGAGCTCTAAAGTCAAATTTTCTCATCTTTACATTGGCGCTACTGAACATCCATCTGTTGCAGAAGGGGGACGTTTTTCTAAAGAATGCATCAGCACGGTTGCTGTTGATCAAGATGGTCTCATTCAACAAGATAAATTAGCCTCTCTCTTAAGCGTTCACGATAAAACAAAAGGCCTCCCTCTTGTTGCTATTCAAGCTGCAAATGGTGAAACTGGTGTTATTCAACAAATAAAAGAAATAGCTGCTATTGTTCGGGATTCTGGAGGCATTCTTATTGTTGATTTGACACAATATGTAGACAAAAACTTTGTTGATATTAAACAGATAGGAGGGGATTTTTTCATACTATCTGCGCATAAGATTGGTGGACCTAAGGGAGTAGGTGCTTTTGTTTCATGTGGGAACCTTTTGATGCCACATCCTCTTATTATGGGAGGTGGGCAAGAAAAAGGTTTACGTGGAGGAACAGAAGCATTGCCGCTTATTGCTGCTTTTGGAGCAGCGATGGCTGATTGTTTCACCCAAGAAGAGATAAAGCAACTAATGTGTTTACGCAATAAATTAGAAGATGGAATACAGAAAATGTGCAGTGATGTTGAAATTTTTGGCAAAAGAGTTCAGCGTTTGCCAAACACAACTTATTTCACTGTGCACAATATAAAAGCTGAAACTCTGCAAATTGGTTTTGATTTGGCTGGGTTTTCTGTATCTGCAGGTTCTGCTTGTTCTTCGGGAAAAGTAAAAAAAAGCAAAGTTTTGGAAGCAATGGGGCATCATGTTCCAAATGGAGCAATTCGCATTTCAATAGGACGGTGCACAACTTCTCAAGATATTGATGATTTTCTATTGTTTTTTTCTCAAATTATCAGTAATAGATAAAGAGTAGAATTTATCATTTGATACTTATAAATTAGAATTATTTTAAAAAATAAAATAAGCTTGATTGAAATTTTCCCACTTTATCTATAGCCTAGAGAATGGATTGCGCACTTTAATCTTGTGAAAAAAACAGGGCTTTTAGTCACCGGTTCTTGATGCCAAAAAATGGAGAAAGTTTATGCCGGCAGTACAAGAAACAATACGCCAAGTACGTGAAATAGATGTTGATCAATATAAATATGGTTTCGAAACCAATATTGAGACAGATAAAGCTCCCAAAGGTTTAGATGAAAATATTATCAGATTTATTTCTGCTAAAAAAGGTGAACCTGAATGGATGTTGACATGGCGTTTACAAGCTTTTCACCGTTGGTTGACAATGCAAGAGCCCAATTGGGCGCGTATTGAATACCCCAAAATTGATTTTCAAGAGCTTTATTATTACGCTGCTCCTAAAAATCATACAGGACCAAAATCTTTAGATGAAGTAGACCCAGAATTGTTGGCAACCTATGAAAAACTTGGCATTCCTCTCAAGGAGCAAGAAATTTTGGCAGGAGTAAGAAAACAATCTGATCCTTCTGCTTTTGATGATAGTATTTATACATCAGGACAAGTAGCTGTTGATGCGGTCTTTGATTCTGTTTCTGTTGTGACAACATTTAAAAAAGAGTTGGCACGTTCTGGCGTTATTTTTTGCTCTATTTCAGAAGCAATTATAGAACATCCTGATCTTATTAAGGAATATTTAGGAGCAGTTGTACCAGCGGGTGATAATTATTATGCTGCCTTAAATGCAGCTGTTTTTACAGATGGCTCATTTGTTTATATCCCAAAAGGGGTTCACTGCCCCATGGAACTTTCAACCTATTTTAGAATTAATGAACGTAACACAGGCCAGTTTGAAAGAACACTGATTATTGCCGATGAAGATTCTTACGTTTCTTATCTTGAGGGTTGCACAGCACCTCAACGTGATGAAAACCAACTTCACGCTGCTGTTGTTGAACTTATTGCGTTAAAAAATGCAGAAATTAAATACTCCACAGTACAAAATTGGTATCCTGGTGACAAAGAAGGTAAGGGTGGCATTTATAATTTTGTAACGAAGCGAGGAGATTGTCGAGGGGATAATTCTAAGATTTCATGGACACAAGTTGAAACTGGTTCTGCAATTACTTGGAAATATCCATCTTGTTTATTGCGTGGTGATAATTCACGTGGGGAATTTTATTCCATTGCCGTTGCAAATGGTTATCAACAGATTGATTCCGGTACCAAAATGATTCACTTGGGAAAAAATACATCAAGTCGTATTGTTTCTAAAGGTATTTCTGCTGGTTTTTCAAATAATACATATCGGGGGCAAGTTACAGCACATCGAAAAGCGCAAAATGCGCGTAATTTTACGCAATGTGATAGTTTACTAATTGGGAATGATTGTGGTGCCCATACAGTACCTTATATTGAAGCAAAAAACGCAACAGCACAATTTGAACATGAAGCGACGACATCAAAAATTTCTGATGATCAGCTTTTTTATGTTATGCAGCGGGGAATTCCCGAGGAAGAAGCAATAGCGTTAATTGTGAATGGTTTTGTAAAAGAAGTTATTCAAAAACTTCCAATGGAATTTGCTGTTGAAGCACAAAAACTCATTGGTATTAGCCTCGAAGGTAGCGTTGGGTAATTGTTTAGGTAAGAGCGTGCTTAACGTAAAACGGCCAAAACAGGATTTAATTATGTTAGAGATAAAAAATTTACGTGCCCGGATTGTTGGGACCGATACAGAAGTTATTCGCGGTTTGAATTTGACGATTCAAGATGGTGAAGTTGCTGCTATCATGGGACAAAATGGAGCTGGAAAATCGACTTTGTCTTATTTGCTTGCTGGTCGTGAGGATTATGAAGTGATAGAAGGTGATATTCTTTACAATGGACAATCCATTTTAGACATGGATCCAGCAGAACGTGCGGCATATGGTATTTTTCTTGCATTTCAATATCCAATGGAAATACCTGGAGTAGCAACGATGGAGTTTTTAAAAGTTGCGATGAATTCTCAACGCAAAGCACGTGGTGATGAAGAGCTTAAAATTCCTGAATTTATAAAATATGTTAAAGAGATTTCTTCAAAACTTGAAATAGATATGAACATGCTAAAACGTCCATTAAATGTAGGTTTTTCAGGTGGAGAAAAAAAACGAGCTGAAATTCTACAAATGGCACTTCTTGAACCTAAACTTTGTATTTTAGACGAAACAGATTCTGGTCTAGATATTGATGCGTTAAAAATTGTTGCAGATGGTGTTAATAAACTTCGAGATTCAAAGCGTTCATTCTTGGTTATTACTCATTATCAACGTCTGCTTAATTATATTATCCCTGATACGGTACATGTTCTTTATAAAGGACGCATTATTAAAAGCGGCGATAAATCGTTAGCACTTTATTTAGAACAAAATGGATATGCTGATATTATCCATGAAGCGGCTTGAGGTCATTGAATATGAGCGTGAACGCACAGCAAGAATTGTTAGAGGTTGAAAAAGATATACTCAATAATTTCAACCGATCTATAAGCAATTTACCCGGCGATAGGGCGGTGCGGGCAGTCCGTAAGAGAGCTATTGAATTGTTTCAAAATACACGGCTTCCTTCACGTAAAATCGAAAGTTGGCACTATACGAATCTTCGCACGTTATTAAAATCTGTTAATAATTTTTCAGAACTAAATGATGGGAAATTTGTTGATCCCTTATTTCCAGAAGGAATTGTTTTTTCTATTAAGAATGGAAAAACATCTACAGCGTCAAACATGGAAAGTATTACAGTAGAACGTCTTGCAGATGCATTAAAAGAAAATCCTGTAAAGATAGATCAAATTATTTCTAATGACGATTTTATTGGACAATTAAATACAGCTTTTGTTACGGATGGTTGGCTTTTTCACATTCCTGAAAATACGAAGTTAGCTGTTCCCATCGAATTACAAAATATTCAAATGGGTGGGCAATCCCACATTTTTTCAGACATAAAAATTGATAAAAACAGTCAAGCTGTGTTTGTTGAACATCAGATTGGTAATGATAAAGATACCTTTGTCAGTTCGATATTTTCTTTAGACATTGCGGCTTATAGTGATATTACATGGATAATTATTCGAAATCGTGGTTTCAGTTCTACACAGTTTGGCCGATTTCGTGCGGTTCTTGGTCAAGGAGCTAAATTATCGCTTTATGTGATTAATATAGGTAGTCAACTTAATCGACACGAAATTGATATTGAATTACAGGGAGAAGAGGCTGATTTTCAATTACGAGCAATAAATTTGCTATCGGGGCAAACGCATAGCGATCTTACAATGAACGTTCATCATGTTGAAGAAAAATCAACTTCAACTGAAATTATACGCAATGTGGTTACGGATAAAGCAGTTGGTGTTTTTCAAGGAATAATACGCGTTGCTCAAAAAGCGCAAAAAACAGATGCGCGCATGGCTTGTAATAGTCTTATTCTTTCAGATGATGCAGAATTTAATGCAAAACCTGAATTAGAAATTTTTGCTGATGATGTGGCATGTGGTCATGGTGCGACAGTTGCCAACATTAATCATGATCATCTCTTTTATCTCATGGCGCGCGGTATTCCTTTTAAAGCAGCTTGTGCACTTTTAATTAAAGGATTTGTCTTCGAGCTTATTGAAGACATTAAGCAGGATAATATTCAAACTATTTTGGAAAATATTATGAGTACGTGGTTAGAAAAAAATGTTTAAGGTACAAAATGGGAAATAACGTACAAACATTAAATTATGATGTAGAAGCAATTCGGCATGATTTTCCTCTTTTGCACCATAGTGTTTATGGTAAGCGATTGGCTTATCTTGATAGTGGTGCATCTGCTCAAAAACCGCAAGCTGTGCTTGATGCGATGAATAATTTCTATCAATGTCGTTATGCAAATGTGCATCGAGGGATACATTTTTTATCGAATGCAGCAACACAATCTTATGAAAATGCTCGCGAAACGGTTCGTGCTTTTTTAAATGCTCAAACTGTGAAAGAAATTGTTTTTACGAAAAGTGCGACAGAAGCTATTAATACCGTTGCTTATGGTTGGGGGATGTCAAAATTAAATAAAGGTGATGAAATTGTTCTCACTATTATGGAACATCATTCCAATATTATTCCGTGGCATTTTATTCGTGAACAAAAAGGTGTTAAACTTGTGTTTGTACCAGTGGATGAGAATGGTATCTTACATATTGAAGATTTTAGAAAGGCTTTAACTGATAGAACGAAGCTTGTTGCTATTACGCATATGTCCAATATATTGGGGACTATTACTCCTGTTAAAGAGATTGTTAAGCTAGCGCACCAAAATGGTATTCCTGTTCTTGTTGATGGTTCTCAGGCTGCTGTACATTTAACAGTTGATGTGCAAAACCTTGATTGTGACTGGTACGTCTTTACGGGACATAAGCTTTATGGTCCTACAGGTATTGGCGTTCTTTATGGTAAAGAATATAGGCTAGAGGAAATGCACCCTTTTCAAGGGGGAGGGGAAATGATTGAGGATGTAACTATTGATAAGGTTTTTTATAATGCTCCCCCTTATCGCTTTGAAGCGGGCACTCCTCCTATAGCTGAAGCCATTGGATTGGCGGCTGCTATTGATTATATAGAGAAAAAAGATAGAAATGCTATTCACGCACATGAAAAAGCGCTTTTATCCTATGCACATGAAAGACTTGAAACGGTTAAATCATTGTGTATTTACGGCCGTTCTCCTCATAAAGGCACTATTATATCTTTTGAAATAGAAGGCATTCATGCGCATGACATCGCTATGTTTATTGATAGGCAAGGTGTTGCTATACGTGCAGGAACGCATTGTGCACAACCTTTATTACAACATTTTGGTTTAATATCTGCTTGTCGTGCATCATTAGCCATGTATAGTAATCATGAAGACATTGACCAGTTAGTCGAAGCATTAGAAAAAGCAAGGACATTTTTTAATGGCTAAATCAATTGAAGAGCATCATTCTACAGAATCTGTTGAAACTGTAAGGGAAAATAAAAAATCCTATATATCAACAATTCCGGCAGATGAAATTGATCGTATGACCAATGATATTATTGCTGCTCTTAAAACAGTTTATGATCCGGAAATTCCTGCTGATATTTATGAGCTAGGATTGATTTATCGTATTGATATTGAAGATGATCGTTCAGTAAAAATTGAAATGACACTCACAGCACCAGGGTGCCCCGTTGCTGGTGAAATGCCAGGATGGGTAGAAAATGCTGTAAGCGCAGTTGAAGGTATTTCACATGTTGAAGTCACCATGACGTTTGATCCACCATGGACACCTGATTGTATGTCAGAAGAAGCGCAAATTGCTGTCGGATGGTACTGATACTATTCTTATTTAATGCATTTATAAGTAAATTTATTGATTTTCTGCAATCATTTAAATTTAAGGACAATCTACTATTATAGAGAATCTTATAGTTTCATAGTTCATCGTGATGTCAGTCTTATTCTTCTATAATACCACACGCCAAACGTGCACCACCTCCGCCAAGTGGTAATGGCTTATCGGATTGATTATCTCCCCCTATATGAATTATTAACGAGCGCCCTGTAATTTCTGAAAGTTTTTTAATTCGTGGAGCAAGAACACTCATTGTTGAATCGCCTTTATCATCGACGTAAAGTACAGGTAAATCACCCAAGTGACCATTCATATTATAAGGTCCAAGATGTTTATAAGTATGGTTCGGGTCATAGTGTCCACCTGCAGCACCACCAATCACACCCTCTTTCGTATCACATGAAGGATTTTCATGCACATGAAAGCCGTGCAAACCTTCCGGTAAGGTGGACAAATTTGGTGTAAAAATCAGACCATGTGCATTTTCTTCAATTTCAATTGTACCAATAGGGTTCTTTATGTTGTTCTTTTGTATCTCATAAATTTTTACTTTTATAGATTTTGCTAATACAGTATTATGATAAATGCAAAACGTTAGTAAAGCTAAGAATGGAAGGAAAATTTTATTTATAGAGTATTTTTTTCTATTCATTTTAAACAACTTTTATAAATTTAAAAATATTTATTTTGATAAAGTCTTTACATTAAGTATAAAATGTAAATGCAGTGCTATGCTTGATAAAGAGTGTTTTTGTATTATACGTGTTTTGCTATTTTCTAAAATAATTCTAACAATACTTTGCTTAAAAAGTATGATTAAGAGAGAAAACTTTATAAGTTCAAAGTCACTCTTTTTACACATTTCTAAGAATATCTAAAATAATATTTCATATCTCTTAAATAATGCAGCTTTTATAGACTGATAATTATATTTCACTTACATTTATTCAAGAGACGGTTCTAAAAAAACAGAGATTTTTAATGTCTCATGAGAAATCAAGTAAGTAATTTTAATAAATTAGCTAATACCTTGGTCATAAGGTAACGCGATTTTTTTATTATGAAGTTTATACAAAGAAATAATTATTGTGATGTGTATAAATTTCCCATGAAAACACAAAATGTACCGACCAAAATACCCATTATTGATCCTATCATTGCACCAATTATTATTCCGATCGAAAATGCTATACCTATACCCATTGCGATAATTGGACCAAATCCTGGCAGAGCAATATAACCATAAGTTGCAAGAATTGCTGCGATTGCTCCTGATATACTGCCATTTACACTTCCAATAAAAGCTGGTTCTTTAATAGAGTGAAAGATTTTTTTAAAAAAAGTTCTTTTATAGCTATTAGAAGCAACATTACTATAGATTTTAAAATCAATCACATTTTTTTCTTTCATTTTGAACGCTAACTGTTCCAGAATAATCAACTGATACGATAAAATAGCACTTTTTAAATTCTACTAAAGCACGCCAAATGCCTTTATCGTCTAAACGCAATCGTTTAACATTTGTGAAACCATTTTGCATGAAGCAGTTTCTAATTTGTGAAGCAGTAAACGAATTTTGTCCTGGTTTAGTAATGTCTTTAGTGAAGCTATATGCAGAAGTTTGACAATAGGGGGCATAAAAAACTTTACTTATTGAAGCCGTAACTATAGACGATAGACATATAACAATTATAAAAAAAATAATTAATTTTAAAATTCTACTTAATATCATCTTATTACCATATGTTAAAATACTAACTCATTAACCTTTATATTGATAACAGGTTCCCAATAATATTTTATTTTAATATTATACTTAACGAAGAAAACTTATGAAAATCTATATTGCTTAACCAAAGTCATTTTTTTCTTTATTTTTTTATGAAACAAAATAACGCAATTAACTATTTTAAAAGAATTTTTCTATCTCGTTATTTATTCAAATATACGATTTTACAGTACTCATATCATCAACTCTGATATAAAAAAATCTATTACGTAAGAATTCTTATCTAAGAGAATGTGAGATATCAGAATGTTTTAATAACTCCTGCATATAATTTCTTCTTTTTCCAATTTTATTTGTTTTTCAGAAGTGAAAAAAACAGTGTAAAAAATAAAACAGTGCTTAAGTTTAAATGTCTAAGTAAAATGTAAAAATCAGAAATATTTTTCTTATCAATAATTATTATGTTTTGGTGCTAAAATAATTTTTTCTTTTTTTGCTTTATGCACTGTATAAAATAATTTATATTTGCTTGATTTAATTAGTAAATTTATCTGCAAAATTAAATATTATTCTTGTTATTATTGTTCATTAGTTTACTTCATTGGTATCAGTTATTTTTTCATATTAATGGAATTTTTTAGGCTATTTAATCGGAAATATTTGTATAATTTCTTTGAATCCGTGACCAGGATACATTCCTTCTCGCATGAATAAATTACGTAACGGTGAGCAACTACGTAATAATCCGAGACCAAGGCTTCGTACGATATGAACAGGTAACATATTAGAAAGGAGAGTAGAGTTGAGCATATGAACAGATCCACTTCGGATCAATATATCAGGTTTTCGACACTTGTTATAACGTGCAACAATCATTTCAGAATTATAATTGGATATTTTCTTAGGTAAAATATCAATCAAAGTTTGCACATCACGAAACCCTAAATTTAATCCTTGCGCTCCAATAGGAGGAAAGACATGGGCTGTTTCACCCACTAAAATCGTTCGATTGGCAGCAAAACGATGAGAAATAAGTCCTGAAAGTGGCCATACCTGAATTGCCGTTTCTAATGTTAACTTTCCAAGCATTGATTGCATCTGGTCTTCTATGACTTTTGCAATTGTTTTTTCCTTCATATTCAATAATTTTTCAGCACGACAAGGACTAACGACCCATACAAGACTGGATCTTTTTCCTGGTAGTGGAACCTGTGTAAATGGACCATGTTCTGTATGAAATTCAGTTGATGTATTTTGATGAGAAAAATCATGAGAAAAATTGAGAATCAGTGCTTTTTGTGGATAATCCCACTGTTTAACACCTATACCCGCTGCCGCTCGTGTTAGAGAACGGCGTCCATCAGCAGCGACAACAAGTGATGTTTGAATAACCCTCTCATCTGCAAGGGTAATCCGTACATGACTCTTTTGGTGGTGGAAAGATTTTGCCGAAGAAACAAATCTTGTAATATTGGGCGTATGTGTGATACGACAAGCTAAAGCATTGTTTAACTCTATATTAGGAATATTATAACCAAAAGCTTCCTCACCAATTTCAGCAGAAGAAAAATCCACAGTAGGAGCGCGTACAATCCTAGAAGTTATATCTATGATTCTAATAAAAGATAAAGCGGCTGCATGACCTTTAAGAATATTCCAAATATTGAGTTTTTGAAGGACACGTATTGCTGGCATCATAAGAGTGGTTGTCCGTAATTCATTTGCATGAGAAGGTGGACCAATAAGACAAATAGAGTGCCCTTTATCTGCAAGACTAAGTGCTGCTAACATGCCGACTGGGCCTGCACCAATGATAGCAATATCTTTATGATCGTTTCTTTTTAATGTCACAATTACTTGAACCTTTCCCCATTTATCAAATATTTTAACATTTCTATATGAATAATCTCTTTTTATTATATGAAGTTATTCTATTATATTATGTAATAAATAATGCGATATAAAAAAGTAACCTTTTTGTGATTTTTTTTTACAATTAAAATCATATCATGGAAAAAATGGCGTACTGGTTATATGGATAAAAATTTTAAAAACGAGGATAAGAAAACCTTGAAACGTAAGCTAGCAAAAAAAATTAAAACAAATGCTGATCGATTGCGCCATAAAAAAGTAACGATGCCACAAGCAAAAGCCTTTTCTGTCCATTTACTCACAGCCTCGGGTTCATTTTTAGCATTTCTTTCCCTTATATCGGCGTCTCAAAAAGAATGGACTGCCATGTTTTGTTGGCTTGGGCTTGCACTTCTCGTTGATGGTATTGACGGGCCAATTGCACGCAAACTTGATGTTAAATACGTACTTCCAACATGGTCTGGAGAACTTTTAGATAATATCATTGATTATGTAACTTATGTTTTAATTCCAGCTTTCGCGCTTTATCAAAGTGGTTTGATAGGTTCAGGATTGTCATTTTTATTGAGTGCTATCATTGTCATTTCATCAGCTATTTATTATGCAGATACCGGAATGAAAACCAAAGAAAACTTTTTTAAAGGGTTTCCTGTAGTTTGGAATATGATGGTTTTCACGCTTTTTGTAGTGAATCCAAGAGAATGGATTACTTTTACTATTATTGTCTTATCAGCAGTTATATCTTTTTTACCAATTTATTTCATTCACCCAGTAAGAGTTATCCGTTTGCGGTGGCTTAATTTTCCAATTTTTCTCTTATGGTGTTCTTTTGGTGTTGTTGCCTTCTTTTATCAGCTTAATGCTCCATATTGGGTTAAGATAGGGATTTCAGTAACAGGTATTTATATGTATTGTATTGGTGCTGTCATGCAACTATTTCCCCAATTTGGAGCAAAAAGCATAATAAAACAATAAGATAATAGATATTTAAAGACGGGGATAAAATGCAAATTGATTTTGGAGCAGGGAATGATATCTCTTTTACAAAAGAAGGGCATGCTGGTATTATAAAGCTCACACGCCCTTCAGCATTAAACGCTCTTAATCAACGAATGGTGTTTGCTTTTCAAAAAGCTCTTAATACATGGGAAACAGATGATGATGTTTCTTGCGTCTTGGTTGAAGGAGAGGGGCGTGCTTTTTGTGCTGGTGGAGATGTTGTAGAAATTTATCATATGGGAAAGAAAGACTCTTCTTACCAATATTTTAGAGATGAATACCGCTTAAACGCTTACATTAAGCGTTTTCCAAAACCCTACATTTCTTTCTTGAACGGTATTTGGATGGGAGGAGGGGTAGGTATTTCTATATACGGTTCACACCGAATTGTTACAGAAAATACAATCTTTGCTATGCCAGAAGGCGCTATTGGATTTTTTCCAGATGTTGGCGCAAGCTTTTTTTTACCATCTCTTCCTGATCATTTTGGCATTTATCTTGCATTGACCGGTGCACGCATAAAATGGGGGGATTGCTTAAATTTAGGGTTAGCAACACATGCTGTTCCTGCAGTTGAATTAGAATACATTAGAAAAGCTATTATTGAGCAAGGAAACCCTAAATTAGCTTTAGATAAACAAGCGATTATAAAAGACTATGAAACAAGCCATAAAATACGTCGTGTTATCAGCGCTTGTTTTAGTACCCACATATTGGAGGAATGTATTGAATTACTTTATAAAAAAAGTAATCAAGGGGTCTTATTCGCCAAAGAATGTTATGATATTTTGCAGTCGCGTTCTCCAACAAGTTTAAAAATTATTTGGAAACAAATGAAACAGAACCTATTTCAAACTTTGGAAGATTGTATGAAAATTGAAAACCGCATCGCACATCATATGATCAGTTCACATGATTTCCGTGAAGGTGTGCGTGCAATGTTAATTGATAAAGACAAAACACCTAAATGGCAACCAAACAAACTTTCATCTGTAACAGATGAAATGATAGATGCTTACTTTCAACCTGTTGAAAAAGAATTATTATTTTGAAAAAGAAACTTCAAAAACAGATTTCAAAAATCACTTTAATTTATAAGTGCTATTTGCGATTTTTAGCACTCATTTGCTTAGGTTTAAGTGTTTTTTATTGGGTGCGTCTTATTGGTATATTTCCAGGTGTTCTATGGCGTTTTGATCTTATGCCATGGCAGTGGCAGTTTGCATCAGCCATATTAGCCGTTGTTTATCCTATCGCCTTAATTGGACTTTGGATGTATTCACTGTGGGGAGTTGTTTTATGGTGCGTTGCAGCATTTACCGAAATATTAACGAGGTATTATTCCGATTATCAGCCGTTTATACCATTGTTTTATGGAATATTATTTTTAACTTTTATAATACTACAAATTATAATGATCTTTTTAAAAAGGAATCATGCAAGAGAGTACTAGATTAAAAATTAAAGAAACCATTGCGATTCAGGCTTTCGGGCCAGCCAGAGAATAACTGCCCCGATTTTCAGTCTTAAAAGGTCGTAAAGTTTTCTTAAACAAAAGGTACCCACCATAAATCCCAAGGGCTAGTCGCTTTTGAACAAAATATCCATAGTAATGTCGAGATAGTTCCCCAGAGTGCCATTGCCATGTAACATATCCTTTCTATTTATAAAAGTTCCATAATATATATTATGCGATAAATAATGATGTAGAGTAAAAAATAGAGGGGCCTGATCAAAACAGAGCAAATCCTAATTTAGATACATTAATCGTATTTATGTCGCATAATTCACTTTTTAAACAAAAGTATGTCAAAAATTTGACAACGGAATAGTATATCTATTAAAAAAAAATTTGGCTTTAAGTAATATTACTTAAAGCCAAAAAGGAATAACTAATAAAATATAATATAAAAAAACTATTGTGATAATTTACAACGTTTCATATGTGCGAGATCACTCAAAACAGCATTGCGGTTATTTAAAGCTGAAATTTCATTGCTTTCACTTGACTTTACATCAAGAAAAAACAAGGCAGGAACAAATACAACACTTGCTGCAGTTAAAGCTACATTTTTATTTCTTGCTCTAGAACGTTCTGCTATTGTCGCTTCAATTTGGCGTTTATTAGCCCAAAGCTCCCGTTGAATATCGGCGCAGCTCATTGCCCCATCGTGTAATGTTGTAACTGAAATATTTTTTTCTAAACGTCCCCCACATGCTGATAAAGAGACCGCTAAAACCACAACACATATTGCCCGCTTAAAACACTTATACATAAAACCTCACTTTTAACATAAAAAAGACACAACTATGTCAAAAATGATACAAAATAAAGACTAGAATTTTAAAGAATGTTTTAGTTAACAGGAAATATTGTTTTTTTAGATTTGTACATCTGTTTCAAAAACAAGTCCTTGATGTGCGGGCTCAACATATGGTGGGACATAATTTACAACTTTATTGTAATCAAGTGATCTATCCATATGTGTGAGTATAGCTTTTTGAGGTTTTAAATATTTTATCCATTGTAACGCTTGATCAACAGAAAGATGACTTGGGTGAGCTTCAAATTGCAGAGCCTCAATAATTAAAACATCCAAATTCATTAATTTTAGTAACGTTTTTTCAGGAAATTTACTAACATCTGTACAGTAAGCAACATTGCCAATACGAAAACCTAAAGAGTAAATATTACCGTGACATTGTAAATGCGTATTGACGGTTATTGCTCCTCCCTGCCCTTGAATTATAAATTGGCTATCTTCATTGATAGTATGCGCTTTTAAAATGGGTGAATAAGATGAACCTCTTGGCTTCTGAAAACAATATCCGAATGCGTTTTTCAAATGCTCTAGTGTAAACTCATCTGCATAAATATCTATTAAACATTTTTGCGCAAGTGCATAACTGCGTAAATCATCAATACCATGAATATGGTCTGCGTGAGAATGCGTATAAAGGGCGGCATTAAGATGACTTACGCGGGCTTCGATCATTTGTGATCGAAAATCTGGACCAGTATCTATGACGACGGTTGTTTTTTTTCCTGATGTATGAATACGCTCGACTAATAAAGAACTTCTGTAGCGTTTATTTTTAGGATTATTAGGATCACAAGCTCCCCAATCACCATTAGGGCGTGGAACTCCTGGAGAGGAACCACAGCCTAATATTGTAAATCGGTACCGATCACACATGCCTTTTGCCTCATTTCATTTTACTAAATAAATGAAAAGCATTGCGTGTTGTTATTTGAGATATTTCCTCAATACTTAAACCAATTGTTTCAGCCAAAGTAGTAGCCGTATAACGTACAAAAGATGGTTCATTTCTTTTCCCTCGATGAGGAACAGGTGCTAAAAATGGTGCATCCGTTTCCACCAATAAATGCTCATGAGGTACAATTTTTGCTATTTCACGGATTTCAAGCGCATTTTTAAAAGTAAGAATACCTGAAAAGGAAATATAACCACCAAGTTCAATACCAGCACGAGCAAGTTGCATCCCAGACGAATAACAGTGAAGTACAAATGGAAAAGCCCCTTCTTTTATCTGTTCGCGTAATATTTGCTCCATATCTCCATCTGCATTGCGTGAATGTATAACAAGAGGTAGCTGCGTTTCTCTAGAAGCTATAATATGTTCGTGGAAAATTTTTTTTTGCTCTTTTGGTGAAGAATAATCATAATGATAATCCAGCCCCACTTCCCCAAACGCAACAATCTTGGGATGCTTGGATAGATTGATAAGACTTTCAGCTGTAATCTTTTGTTCTTCATGGGCATTATTGGGATGGGTACCAACGGAACAAAATACTTGATTATAGGCTTGTGTAATTGCCAAAAGCTTATCCAACTTACGAACATGTGTTGAAATCGTTATCATACGTTTAACATTAGCATCTAAAGCCCGTTGTATGACATCATCAAAATCTTGCGCAAAATCCTCAAAATCAAGATGACAGTGTGTATCAATCAACATGATGAATATCGTCTTTCTTCAAGATATAACGAGGAAAAATTGGTTCTGGTGTCGGAAGATCAAGACCTTCTTGAATCTTTGAATGGCTTATATGATGCAATAACCGATCGTCTTTAGCAACAGCGAGGCTGTCAAGAAGCTTGTCTGCTGATTGTGGAATGAAAGGTAACAGCATAATTCCTATTCGTCGCAAGATTTCTACAGTTATATAAAGAACTGTAGAAAATCTTTCTGGATTATTTTTCCGTAAACTCCAAGGTTGTTCGTTGGCAAAATAGCGATTTGCATCTGCTACAACTGAAAAAATAGCTGAAAGTGCTAAATGCACCTCATGACAAGACATAGCTTGGCGTACAGTCTCAAGTGCTCGAAGAGATTGTTTTAAAAGCTGTTCATCTTGATCTAAAAATGCAGCTGGTATAGGAATTTTTGCATCGCAATTTTTGGCAATCATAGACAAAGAGCGCTGCGCTAAATTACCAAGATCATTCGCAAGATCTGCATTAATGCGGTTCACAAAACTATCATGGCTATAACTGCCATCTTGTCCAAATGGTACTTCACGAAGAAGAAAATAACGGAGCTGATCAAGACCATAGTGATTGACCATTTCAAAAGGATCAATAACGTTTCCAATGGACTTTGACATTTTTGTACCGCGATTGAGTAAAAAACCATGAGCAAAAATATGCTTAGGTAATTCAATTCCAGCAGACATTAAAAATGCTGGCCAATAAACTGCATGAAAACGAATAATATCTTTACCAATGATATGAGTGTTCGCAGGCCAAAAATTATGTTTTTTTGAACTCTCATCGAAAAAGCCAATTGCTGACAAATAATTTGTTAGTGCATCAACCCAAACGTACATCACGTGTTTTGGATTACTTGGAACAGTAACTCCCCAATCAAAATTTGTCCGTGAAATAGAAATATCTTTTAAACCTGATTTGATAAAACTTATAACTTCATTACGTCGTTCGAGTGGAGCAATAAAATCAAAATGTTTTTCATAATATTCAAGAAGGGCTTTTTCATAACGGGAAAGTCTAAAAAAATAACTCTCTTCTTCGTTCCATTCAACTGGAGAGCCTAATTCCTTTTCACGACGGATGTTATCTTCTCCAACCTCCGTATCCTTCTCTTCATAATACGCTTCCTGACGAACCGAATACCAGCCCGTATAACGGCCAAGATAAATATCGCCATTCGCTTCCATCTTTTTCCAGATTTCTTGACAAGCTTGATAATGGCGATCTTCTGTTGTACGAATAAAATCATCGTTAGAACAATTTAATACTGCAAGCATTTTTTGAAACACAGCGCTATTACGATCCGCAAGTTGCTTAGGCGTCATTCCCAACGCTTCTGCTGTCTGTTGCATTTTTAAACCATGTTCATCCGTACCAGAAAGAAAAAATACAACTTGGCCATCTAATCGTTGAAAACGAGCCAAAGCATCACTTGCAATTGCACTATAGGCATGTCCAATATGTGGAGTACCATTAGGATAAAAGATTGGAGTTGTTATATAATATATATCACGCATGTCATACTCGTTATAAAACGCAATCAAAGATTACAAATGGCATAACGTCTGTTAATCACATTGTCACGCAAAAATCTCACTCTCGCGAATGATCTTATGGATTTTAAAAAGCAGATTTATAATAAATTGCTTCTTATCAAGATTAAACGATTGTATTTCTCTTATTTTTTGATGAATCTCTTGCCACACTTGCGCACAATTTTTTGAGAGCAACAAATCTCCTCTTTCAACGAGCATGATAGCTCTTTCTTGAATTTTATCAAGAATTTCATCGCTAAACTGTTGAAATTGAACATCTGAAGAAAGTGTTTGAGCAAGAACGTGTACGATAGCGGGATTGCAAACAGATTGCTTAAAGAGAGTATCAATGGTTTGAACAATTTCAAATCCACCGTGAAAAATAAGTAAGGCAGCTTTTCGAGGATTTCCTTTAGATTTTTGAATAATCACTTCAATAGCTTCTTCATCATTTAAATCGTGATTGGAAAAAACATGTGTAATGACTTGTTTCATCTCATCATTATGCAATGGTCGTAAAGAGATCTGTTGGCATCGTGAGCGAATTGTTGGAAGCAGTCTTCCTAAGGAGTGTGTAATAATAATGAATAAAGTTTTTGCAGGAGGTTCCTCAAGCATTTTAAGAATTGCATTAGCCGCACTTCTATTCATATCATCGGCGGAATCAATGATAACGATACGCCACCCATTATCTCGCGATGTCTGGTTTAAAAAATGCATAACATCGCGGATATCATCAATAAGTATACCTGTTTTGAACTTTTGGTTTTTTAAATCAAAGCGACGTGAAATGTGCAAAAGACCAGGATGACTGCCCTGCATAATTTGGCGCCACGTACTAGAATTAGACTCTGGTTGCAGGAAATCACTCTTTTGAGAGCTTAAAATATTCCACGCAAGATGAAACGCCAATGTAGCCTTTCCAATCCCATGTTCTCCTTCAAATAATAATGCATGGTGTAAACGTCCTTCCTTATGCATTTGTGCCAAAAAATGACGAGCATCCTCATGGCCAAAGATCATACTATTTTGTGAAGGTGATAAAACTGTATCAATATTATCATATTGGCGTAAAGAATTGACGTCATTCATGTAAAATGGTCCATCATTGCTTGATCACAAATACTTTTTATTTGGTCTGCAACAACGTGCATTGTATTTGTTGCATCAATCACACGAAATCTATGAGGTTCTTGTTCTGCCAGTCGAAGAAAAGCTTTGCGCCTTTGTTCTTGAATCTCAAAACTATCTTTTTCAAAATAATCGATCGTTTTTGTTTTCTTTATGTAATTTACATCTTCCAAGAATCTTCGATTATTTGCACGTTTCATAGCATATTTTGCTGATATATCTAATAAAAATGTTAAATGAGGCATTATTCCATTGAGTGCAACACGTTCTAAAACGGAAAGAATAGAAGAACTTATTTTATTATGGAGTCCTTGATAAACACGTGTAGAATCAATAAAGCGATCACATAAAACGACTTTTCCTTCTTGCAAAGAAGGCGTGATAACCTCAGTAACATGATCGATGCGTGCGGCTGTAAATAAGACAGCTTCAATTAAAGGCTCATACTGTTGTATCTGACCAGACAATAAAATATGACGTATTATTTCTGCACCTAGCGTTCCTCCTGGTTCTCGTGTCATAACAACTTCATAGCCTTTTCCCTTGAGATGGTCAGCAAGGAAAGAAATTTGTGTTGTTTTTCCTACTCCGTCCCCCCCTTCAAATGTGATAAAATAACCTGACACGTGTAAACCTTAATCCTTATGAAGCATGCACTAGAAATATTCTCGTAACCATCCAATTGTTATTTCATAGAATGCATCTTTTACTTTTTTAAAGAAACTTCCCTCCTGAATATTGATTCCAGCAAAAACTGGCTTTTCAAGAAGAAGTTTTTTATCTTCTAAAATTTGAATAACACCAATTGGCTGCCCTAAAGCAATAGGAGCTTTCAATGGACCACGGTATTTAATTTTTGCTTTAACATTGATTTTTTTTTCATTCAAAAGCATAAAACTTACTGGCTTTTTAACAATAAGTGGAACAGAATTGTGTATTCCACCATAAACAGAAGCATAGCCAACTGTTTCTCCTTCTGTAAAAACCGTTTTAAGATCAAAAGCTGTCATTCCCCATTGAAGAATGCGTTCTACTTCTTTTGCATATCCTTTACCATCTTGCAAACCATTTACTGCTAAAAAAAGGCGCCTATGATTTTTATAAACGGAAGCAACCATTGAAAAACCTTCTTTTTCACTATAGCCAAAACCAAACCCTTCTGCACCAATTTTCTTAGAAATAAGAGGATTTTTGTTCCGTTGAAAAATCTTATTCCAAGTAAAGTAAGGTTCACGATAAAGGGCATAATAAGAGGGGTATTCATGAACAATATGACGTGTTAGTACGATCATATCACGCAATGTTACAAACTGCCCTTCTTCAGGAAGCCCTGTCGCATTAACAAAACAGCTATGTGATAATCCGAGTATTTTAGCCCTCTGATTCATCAGCTTTGCGAAATTAGCCTCACTTCCCGCTATTCCCTCAGCAAGAATAATAGCAGCATCATTGCCATTAACAATAATTAAACCGCGCAAAAGGTCAGAAACACTAATTTCTGTCTTTACTTTTGCAAACATGGTAGTTGTACCGGAAGGTGCTCCACCTTTGCGCCAAGCATTCTCACTTACCTTGAATTTTTGTGTATCACTTAACAAGCCTTCTTTTAATTGATGAAATATAACTTCAGCCGTCATCAATTTTACTAATGAAGCAGGAAAAAAAGTAATGTCACTTTGTTTTTCAAGAAGTATTGTATCTGTATCATTATCCAATAATAGTAATTGCGGTGCAGAATCTTGAAAATTTTGTGCTCTCCCCCACCCTTCCAATGTCAACATCCAAAATAAGGTGAATAAAACCCTTAATGCTGTGCGCATAACCGTTTCTCCTATATCTAAAGGAGCAGCATAAAGAATCTCCTTATGCAAGAAAAGATTTGTTTTCTTGTAAATTAAAAATCACCAAAAAATGAGAACAGTTTCTTATTTTTGCTCACTATCATCAAAATAAACAAGCATGCTGCATTTCCCTTTTCATTTCTCACGTAGAATTTATTTTTAATGTTTTAAATGCCTACAAAGCGTAATTGATGCTCTTAAGCGTTACCTTTTTCATAACAATATGCAGCTTCATCTTTTTGTTTAAAATACCTGCAATTAATTAACGCGTATCTTTTTGCTTGGTTTATTTATGAAAGCCACTTGATCAAAGGACATCGGCTTATCAATCAAAACTGGACCATTTTCTGGCAATCTTACTGAAAGAGTTTTATTGAGTTGTTTTTGTTCAATTGCAGATTCATCTAATCGTTTTTGATTATCTGCACCGATTCTTTCTAGCACAATATTTTTTCTTTCTTTCGAAATATTCGCCAATACCAATGAGGATGGACCCTCATTCCCTGATGTATAAGAAGCCATTAAATAAGCACCATCATAATAACCAACAGGCGCTTCAGAAATATATTCCACTTTAACATTTGTTACGCCTGCACTTGCATATCCAAGTATTTCTGCAGCTTGCTTTGATAAATCAATGATTCTATCTTTCATAAAAGGACCCCGATCATTCACCCTAACAATGAGTGAAGATCCGTTTTTCAGATTAGTAACACGAGCATAACTTGGTAAAGGCATTGTAGGATGAGCAGCAGTCAAAAGATTCATGTTATAAATCTCACCGTTTGCAGTTAAACGCCCGTGAAAATCTGCACCATACCATGATGCTTCTCCAACACGCTGATAGGTTGGATCATTTTGGGGATAGTACCACTTTCCGTTTACTTGGTAAGGTTTACCGACAATAGCCTGCCCATTTTTCTTTTCTTTTAACTGATTTTGCCCACGTGCATTTTTTTTAGGAAGAACAGCAGTTTTTACGTTGGTTGCTCTATTATTGTAAAAACTTTTTATTGTAAAATGTGCTGTTTGGCTTGCACAGCAAGATACCAATAACTGGGAAACAACTACTACAGAAACAAATTGAAATGTTGAGTTAAGAATAGAAGTAAACTTCTCTTTGCTAATTAAAAGCATTTATCATCCCGCTTATTTTTAATTAAATATTTACTGCAAAAAAATCACATCGCACCTTCTATATGCGACAGAGAAATTCACATTTTCGGATAATTCCCCACGCACAGCTATAATAGCCCAAAAAAGTACCTTTTATCAAGAAATTAATATATTATTAATCTTTTTATGATTTTTCGCAAGAAATAAATGCAATCTCATAGACGTTATGGATGAATTAAAGAATAAAGAAATCAATATCTTCATAAAAAATATGATTTCATAATATAAACTGTGAATAAGTATGATGATTCTGTATAACGAGTAGTAAATCACTCTAATTAATGCAAAAAAAACGTAAATTAATAGAACAATCCAATAATTACGGACCATTTTCTTGAAAGTTTGAAATATCATCTTTAGTAATGTCTAAGCATTGTCCACTTTGTGTATTGCAATACATATCGCTGTTGCATCTGCCTTGCTGCCTGTTCCCCCAATGTCCCAAAAAGCACGCATTTGTATCAAGGGGTCACGAGCAACCACGCCCTATTCGTCCCTCCTACTCAACTGCCAACATTTCCTTTTGATAATAGGCACTCTGAACGGCTTTCAGATAATCCCCTTCCCAAATATGTTTGTAGTTCTCTGGACGATTGTTAAGATCATCCAACCGCGCTTCATTCGAGATCTTTGGAAATTTCGAATTATCTGACTAGTTGATCTCAACACACTTAATTGCCTCATTGTTGGAAAAACGAAACCGCCTCTCAACGGGGACATCCTCACGTAACGGTTTCCATGTGACCCACAACTCTGCTCTCCATCCCTCCCCCTCTTCACGTAAAGTCGGTATAAGCGTTTGCCAAGCCGTCTCTGTAACAGGCTCTGCTTCCATCAACCCCAAAAAAAAGCAAAAGTCGCTCCATAGACTTGATACTTACAATATTGCGGTCTAGTTCAGAAAACTGAAAAGCGATACAAGCATCAATCTTAATCGACGACTCCCCAACCTTACAATAGTCATTTAAAAAGTCATGCACTTCAATGTGCGTTTGATCTCTTCCAGAGAACTTTCAGCTAGCGAATTTTGGAACCGCTGTGCACAAAAATGGTCCTTGAAATGTCTTCCATGCCAAACTGATAGCCTTTCAAAGCCGCCATCAAGACGCAAATGATCTTGTTTTTCCAGATCCTCTCTCTCCTCAATCCGCATGTACCGCCGCACTGCCTGTAAATATCGGTATAAGCTTTGGAACTAATATAACTTGCCTTACAGCCATCTTACTCTAAAGTATTCCTCTCAAAATCAGGGGCTACAATTTCCACACGCGTTATCATCTTAATAGCTTCGCCATCCGCGCCTATCACTTGAAGAGGCAAAATCTTCCCCAACAATGACAGGTAATCAGCGGGACATTTGAGTGCTTATTTTTCGAGGTAAAAGATCAAACCGTCATCACCATATTTCTTTACCAGCGTGTTCTGCTGCTTTAAGCACCACTTCTTTCAAAATACGTGTCGTTTTATTTGGTACGCTTTTTTCCGCCCTTGACCTATCTTTGGAGGCATTCTTTTTGCAGTTTTTTCAATGGTTTTCATGTGTGTTTCTTTTTGTGAACAAGACAATAAAAAACCGCAAACACAGGAATCAGGACAATCATATAAACTTATAAGAGAGGTTATACCTTTACTGTAATTTTAGACACAACCCAGCTGGTACAGCAGCGACGTAAAATTCTGTTTCTCACATCCTGTCAACAAAAATCACGATATTGTATGTTTTTTTACTTTCTTACCTAAATCTGGTGTTTTTATAATCAACAACTCAAAATTGTATCACCTAAACGAATCAATTATACAACAAATAACTAATAAAGAGGGAAAAGACACCAAAAATGCTATATAGCACTCATGATATCTATATATCTACAATCACTACAATCTTTTTTCAGCGCATAAGAAGAGCATGAGATACAAACGATTTATCAAACTACAAAAATATTTTAAAAATAAAATGATACCAACATGACAGTACAAATACCACAAATATCGGAAACATTGCATGAAAAACAACATATTTTTGATATCATAGAAAGAAGACGTGCAACACCCACAACAGCAAGACACTTCTTAACAGCTTTAAATAGTTCTTTTAATTAAGCGGTTGATAGTGCGCTTTTAAACAAAAATTCTGCCCTTAATATTAAAACGCCTAAATCCTTTAACGCAGAAGGCTTTATACCTTGGTCAGATGCAGATATCGACCAATACTACCGTTGTTGGCAGCTAGGCAGGCACGAGCGTGTTTGGATTGACGTCCTTTTTTATACTGGCTTGTGCCGTGGTGACGCCGTTCGCATTAGTTGGAAAGACGCTGAAGATAACATCATCCATCTCAAAACAGAAAAAAGTCAATTGTTTTTCTTCCAATTTTACAGGAACTAGCCACAACACTTGAAATGAGTCCCATTGGTAATGAAACATTCATTTGTGGCAAAAGCGAAAATAAGCTTGTTAAAGAATGCTTTGGTACCACGTTTCGCGAAGCATGTAATACAGCTAAAATAAAAATCAGTACATGGATTGTGAAAGTTAGCAGCAACACGTGCAGTAAACGCAGGAGATACAGTAATCACAACTGAAAGCATTTTTTGGCTGGACAGAAGACAGCATGACACCACTTTATACTAAAACAACCGATAGAAAATGCCTAGCAATAGAATCAATAAAAAACTTCAAAAAGGTTCGGGCATACAGAAAAATAAGCTAACAGAATCAAAGGAACAAAAATTGCCGAACTTTTATATAAACTATTGATTTTACTGATAATTGGTGAGCGCGCAGGGATTCGAACCCTGGACCTACTGATTAAAAGTCAGTTGCTCTACCAGCTGAGCTACGCGCTCCCACACAAGTCATTTCGCTTGCAGAAAGTGAGTGGAACATACGGTTGACTTTTCATTTGGTCAACACCTTTCGAAAAAAATATTATTATTCAGTTTAGTTATCAATAATTTTCTGTCTTTTCTGTTTTTTCCATTACTAATGTATACAATTTTTCCCCTGTTTTAAATTGGAATAAAAGGGATAATTTCAACATAAAAGGCATCACAGCTTCTGAAGCATAAAAGAGTGAATATTTCAAAGTTATGGGAAAAGCAGAAAATTTGTACAAACGGTAAAATGTGTTGATAAACAACCAAAGAAAATAAGAAACAAAGCAGCTGTGTGTTTTGTTGTTAAGTTTAATGGATAAAACAAAAAAGAAATATAGTTATCGAAAGTTATAGATATTATATTATTTTCCTAAAAGTATAATTATCTATTTTTATATCTTTAAGTATTTTTTTCCAATTTTCAGATATGAGTGCAATTTTAGTAATACACAATGGAGATATAACGAAGAAATTCGTTTTTATAAAAAAAATAAGATAAATATAAATCGGAAGTTTATCTAAATTAAAATAACAATAAAAAACACGCTCAATATTTGAGATATAGATAAATTACTGAAAATAAAGAGCATGAATAATATGTGGAATGATCCGGGCACGCAAATCTCTTTTAAGAAGAGATGGATAATTTTTTTCAAAATGGATTGCATAATTTAACTTAAGAGAGCTCATCTCAATTAAAATGAGTAAAATATATTCAAAAATATTATTTTATATATACGATAATAATAAACAAATATTAGTTTATTAATATCAATTATAAACTAAAAACAAATAATTTCTTATAAACTTATATCAAAAAAATTAAAATATTTATAGATATATATATTTTATTTTCTATTTATCTTGCTTTTGATTCTTTTGATTGGAATATTGAATGCTGACATGTAAACAATATGAGCTACTCTTATTTATTCATAATCATATGAAAGAAACAGGCATTCCTCCCTCCTTTGATGAAATGAAAATTGCATTAGAGCTTTCTTCAAAGTCTGGTATTCATAGGCTCATGGTAGCCTTAGAACAAAGAGGTTTTATACGCCGTTTGCCAAATCGTGCCCGTGCAGTAGAGGTAATTCGACTCCCCGAGAAAATAACATTTAATCTTTCTCTAGCGCGTAAAATTTCTCCCAGTAAGATAGAGAAGAACAAAAGAGAAATATCAAAAAATTTTGATGATCTTGATAACTTTAAGATAGAAAACAAAAAGAATATTACCATTCCTATTATGGGTCGCATTGCTGCAAGTGTGCCTGCCTCCGCTATATTGCAACAAACAAACACGCTCTCTTTACCACAAGATATGATTAATTCAGGCGAGCACTACGCTTTAGAAGTCAGAGATGATTCTATGATTGAAGCTGGTATTCTTGATAAAGATACTATAATTGTTAAATGTCAAAGTACAGCAATATCAGGTGAAATTGTTGTAGCATTCATTGATAAAGAAGAAGCAACTTTAAAACGTTATCGACGCAAAGGAACCTCTATTACATTAGAAGCTGCAAATCCTCACTACGAAACACGCATATACGGATCTGAGCGTGTACAGATACAAGGTAAACTTATCGGACTTATCCGCAAATATTAAAAAATGAAGAAATTTTCTTAATACGTTCATACATTTAGCAAAAATTGTTTGGTATTTTTTCCATATTGTGCCACACTCATCAACAATAACGTATGCACCTATAAAATGTCTTAGCAAGAAAACAAATAATTTTGTAACAAGTCGTGTTGCATATGTATCAAGGATAAAGAGCGTTTTTTATTCTCAATGAAGTAAAAACAGCAAATAAAATTTAATTGTCATAAAGTTGCAGGATTTATCATGGCAGCACCTCGTATTAGTTTTGTCTCCCTAGGATGTCCAAAAGCACTTGTAGATTCTGAGCGAATTATTACTAGACTACGATCTGAAGGTTATGAAATCTCACATAAGCATCAACGTGCTGATCTTGTCATTGTGAATACCTGTGGTTTTATTGATTCTGCTCGAAATGAATCATTAGCTAATATTGGTGAAGCCCTCAAAGAAAATGGGAAGGTTATTGTAACTGGGTGTCTTGGTGCTGATCCTGATGTTATTCGTCAAGCACATCCTAATGTATTAGCTATTACAGGGCCACAGGCCTATGAAAGTGTTATACAAGCTGTTCATACAGTAATTCCTCCAATTCATGATCCCTTTATTGATTTAGTTCCCCCGCAAGGTATTCGCTTAACACCTCGCCATTATGCTTATTTAAAAATTTCTGAAGGATGTTCTAATCGATGTAGTTTTTGCATTATCCCTACTCTACGTGGTAACCTTACTTCACGCCCTATCAATGATGTTCTTCGCGAAGCTGAAAAACTCGTCCAAGCCGGCGTAAAAGAACTTTTGGTTATTTCACAAGATACAAGTGCTTACGGTATTGATATTAAATATCGCGAAAGTCCTTGGAAAGATCGCACAGTAAGAACCAAATTTTTCGATCTTTGTTGCGAGTTAGGCAACATGGGTATTTGGATACGCATGCATTATGTCTATCCTTATCCTCATGTTGATGAAGTTATTGAACTTATGGCGGAAAGAAAAATTCTCCCTTATCTGGATATTCCTTTTCAACACGCATCACCAACGGTTTTACGTAACATGAAGCGTCCTGCACATATGGAAAAAACAAATCGTAGAATTGAAAAGTGGAGAAAAATTTGTCCAGACCTCACTTTACGATCAACATTTATTGTCGGGTTTCCAGGAGAAACGAATGAAGATTTTAATATACTTCTCGAATGGTTAGAGGAAACAAAAATTGAACGTGCCGGCTGTTTTAAATATGAAGAAGTAAAAGGTGCTGCTGCCAATGATTTGGGTTTAGAAAATATTGCCGAAGAAGTAAAAGAAAGCCGCTGGCATCGCTTTATGGCAAAACAACAACAAATTTCAGCTCTTCTTTTGAAGAAAAAAATTGGAAAAAGACTCCAAGTTCTGATTGATGAAAGTCAAGGAAAAACCGCTAAAGGCCGTAGTCAATATGATGCTCCAGAAATAGATGGCATTGTGCATATATCATCACGACGACCGTTACGTGTAGGTGAATTTGTTACCGTAAAAATCGAAGAATCGGATGCTTATGATCTTTATGGTATAGCAGTTTGAAGGTAAATCTCAGACTTATTGCGCTTAATAAATAATCTTCATAATCATAAGAAAGTTTTAAAATCGAAGAAATTTTTATCAAGCAAATGGCTTGGACGAACATTTGTCAAAGCACGAATCATGGTATCCTTACGCCCCGGCATCCTTCTTTCAATATCTCTAAGCATTTCTTTCATTGTATTGCGTTGCAAACCATCTTGGCTACCACAAAGATTGCAAGGAATGATAGGAAATTGCATTGCTTGAGAAAACTTTTCCATATCTTCCTCAGCAGCATAAACAAGAGGGCGTAAAACAAAAAGATCTCCTTCATCGTTGATAAGCTTTCCAGGCATGGCTGCTAATCGTCCACCATGAAACAAATTCATAAAAAATGTCTCTAAAACATCATCACGATGATGTCCGAGAACTAATGCAGAACATCCCTCTTCACGAGCGATGCGGTATAAGTTACCACGTCGCAACCGAGAACAAAGCGAACAATATGTTTGCGTATGTGTCAATTTATCTGTAACAATGGAATAAGTATCCTGATACTCAATGCGATATGGAATTTGATAAGAGTTTAAAAAGTCTGGAAGAATATGCTTTGGGAAGCCTGGTTGTCCTTGATCAAGATTACAAGCTAGAATTTCAACAGGTAAAAAACCGCGCCATTTTAAATCTAAAAGAAGCGCTAGTAAGCCGTAAGAATCTTTTCCGCCCGATAAAGCGATAAGCCATTTGTCTCCTGAAGAAAGCATAGAAAAATCATCCAATGCTTGCCGCATATGACGTAAAAGCCGTTTACGTAATTTATTAAATTCCACAGTCGAAGGAGCAATCCGAAATATTGGATGACAATCATCAACTTCACTCAATAAAGAATCAGTTCTCTTTACATTCTCTTCCATTACCTGATATTCAACTGAAACATTACCCATAATACTGCATTAAATAGCAAATTCTACAAAAGTAACAGAAACAACAACGAGTGTAGTGCAGCCTAATTCAATCTATAAGATGAGATACATAGAAAAGCAATGGGCTATACAAACCCCATTGCTATAAAATATAAAAAATAAACTCAATACAACACCGTCTTATAAAAGACACTTCATTAATGGCTATAAAGCAATATAATGAATTTGAGCATATAAAAAAGCAGAAAGAGTAATAGCCTCTCTCATAGAGAATTTAACGAGAATAAAATTCAACAACTAAATTAGGTTCCATTCGTACAGCATAAGGAACATCTGCAAAAGCAGGAATACGCATAAATGTTGCTTTCATTTGATTATGATCCGCTTCAATATATTCAGGCACATCACGCTCTGCCAATTGCACAGATTCCAAAACCAAAACAAGCTGTTTTGATTTTTCACGAATCTCAATAACGTCACCTGGTTTACAGCGATACGATTGAATATTCGTGCGCCGACCATTTACCTTAACATGACCATGATTGATAAATTGGCGAGAAGCAAAAATTGTAGGTACAAATTTTGCACGGTAAACGACCGCATCCAAACGTGATTCTAAAAGGCCGATAAGATTTTCACCAGTATCGCCACGCCGACGAGAAGCTTCTGCATAAGTTTTACGGAATTGTTTTTCTGAAATATCACCGTAAAAACCCTTTAGTTTCTGCTTAGCACGCAATTGCACACCATAGTCAGAAAGCTTCCCTTTACGGCGCTGTCCATGCTGACCTGGACCATAATCACGGCGATTCACAGGAGATTTTGGACGCCCCCAAATATTTTCTCCCATACGACGGTCAATTTTATACTTCGTTGTTTCGCGTTTACTCATCGCATTTCCTTAAAAATAAAACACAAGGCCTTATAGTAGACCCCAAGGAAACGCACCCTCCTCTGCCTTTAAATAAAAAGACCGACAGGACACTTTAATAAATAATATGCAAAGTCATCCACGGGACACGTCAATTGATACTGCTTTCTCGAAAGAAAACAGCTAAAATAACTTTATTGATCTCATACCCAAAAGTCAACTCCTTTCACAATATTTAAGCCAAATCCTTTTAACAAATGCTTCGTTGAAGAAGTTATATTTTGCGATGTAAACAACGCAAAATCTTTATGATGCTTTTTTTTGTTTTGCTGATGCATTCTTGCCGGTAATAATGATCTTGTGTATTTAGCTACAGCTTTTGCTGGATCAATCCATTCAACAGGCCATAAAGCTTGTTCACGAAAGAAGTTAATCAAAAAAGGATAATGTGTACAAGCTAACACAATGATATCAGTATATTTACCATTTTTTTCAACAAAACACGGAAGAATTTCGTGACGTAATTCTCTTAAATCGATAGATTTTCCACGTAAATAATCTTCAGCAAATCCAGCAAGTTTTTCACTTCCAACAAGCTGAACATGACACTGAGCAGCAAAAGAATTGATTAATTCATGTGTATAAGCACGTTTAACTGTCCCAGGAGTAGCTAATACTGAAATAAAGCCAGATTTTGTTTGTTCTGCCGCTGATTTAATTGCAGGAACTGTTCCTACAAAAAGAATATGGGGAAATTTTTGTCGTAAATCTGCCATCATCAGTGTAGAAACAGTATTGCAAGCGATTACACATAAAGCAGGGTTATAAAGTGTTAAAAGAATTTTAAAAATCTTTAAAATGCGGGTTTTCAGAACATTTTCTTCCCAACTTCCATAAGGAAATCCCGTATCGTCAGCAACATAAATAAATTGTCTTTCAGGGATAAGAACGCGGACTTCCCTCAACACCGTTAAACCGCCAATACCACTATCAAAAAAAAGAACAGGCCGTTCATCCATCAGTATTCACACTTGTTTTTAATTTTTTGCGATCACGATCTACAGGCGCACCACTTCCTCGTGGAAATTTAGGCGAAAAATGATCCAATGAAGATATAACTCCCCGTAGCAAGCGAATCTCAGATTCACTAAAATGAGCACGCGTGAAAACAGAGCGCAGATTTGCAACCATCACTTCTTTGCGCTCTCGGGGTCTAAAATATCCACGGATATCCAAAGCACCTTCTAACTGAGATAAAAAACCATGAAAGGTTGCTTTATTCGCTGGCTTCATCTCTATTGCACGAAAAGCTGTATCTCTCACATCTTCCAAACCTGATTTCATCCATTCGTAAGATATAAGCAAAACTGCTTGTGCAATATTAAGTGATGCAAAAGCAGGATTGACTGGAAAAGTGATAATTTCATCAACAAGACTGATTTCATCATTTTCTAGTCCCCATCTCTCTCTTCCAAATAAAATACCCGTTTTATGTCCAATATTCTCATACTGACGTAACATACACGCTGCTTCAACAGCACTTTTTACAGTTTTAAAACCACATCTTTCACGTGCCGTTGTAGCAAAAACATACTGTAAATCCGCAATAGCATCACGCAACGTATTAAAAATCATTGTATCATTAATGACATGATCTGCTTTACTAGCTGCAGCTCTGGCTTTTTCATTTGGAAATGCTTCTCGAGGTTTAACTAACCGGAGCTTAGAGAGCCCAAAATTTGCCATAGCCCTTGCTACCATACCAATATTTTCAGGCAACTGCGGTTCAACTAAAATAATAGTTGGACCACTTGTTAAATTTGTACGATTCTTATCAGTTCCAGCCATCAGTCTTACCTAATTCCAAACATTCTGCCCCTATAACTGTTTTTGAATACAACCTTTTAATAGAATATGCCCCAAAACAACCTTTTAAATAACAAGTTACGGTGCATATTATCTTTTCATTAAGAGTTTATGAAATAATAATTTTAAAAGGATTAACAATGAATTGTGAAAAAAATGAACTTTCATTTTAAGTCTTAGAGCGGTTATACGAATTACCTTAATGTTTTTTGCATCCACAGCGCGTTATTTAATATTCTATAACACTTACAAATAGCAATCTGAGTTGAACTAAAAAATTATACATTCTAAAAAAGGTATATGCTCTTTATTCCCAAACTTTTTCCTGCAAAACTCATCCGTCGTTATAAACGTTTTCTTGCTGATGTTAAATGGGACGATCAACAAATCTTCACGGTATCAGTTCCTAACACAGGATCGATGCTTGGATTGACGACTCCAAACTCCAATATTTGGCTTTCACGTAACAACAATTCCAAGCGAAAATACACATATCGATTAGAAATTATCGAGGCAAATAATACTTTGGTTGGTATCAATACAACTTTACCCAATAAACTTGCATTGGAAGCAATTCAAAATAGATTATTACCGGAATTAAGCGGGTACAAAACAATTTTGAAAGAACAAAACTATGGTACACAATCACGGATTGACTTTCTTCTGCGTGATGGCGTTCAACCTGACTGTTACCTAGAAGTCAAAAATGTCCACTTTATTCGCCAAAAAGGATTAGCAGAATTTCCTGATACCGTAACAAAACGCGGCACACGCCATCTTGAAGAGCTCATAAAAATTGTGCAACAAGGAAAACGAGCCGCTATGCTTTATATAATTCAACGGGAAGATTGTTCATCTTTCACAATTTGCCATGATCTTGATCCAACTTATGGACGTAAGTTTGATTTAGCATTAAAATCAGGGGTAGAATTTTATGCTGTAAAATGTCACGTAAATATAGAAGGTATTTTTCCGATTCATCGAGTAAAAATAGAAAACAGAAAAAGCAATGATTGAATATATTGACTATAATAAAGTACCCTTAAAATTTAATGGGCAAATCCGCATTTTTGATGAGCACGCTTTTGTTAAAATGCGTGAAGTTGGTCGCATTGCTGCAGAATGTCTCGATGCACTCACGGATATTATTAAGCCTGGTGTTACTACGCAAGAAATTGATGATTTCGTGTTTATTTTTGGTGCTAAGCAGGGAGCACTTCCTGCTGACCTGAATTATCATGGATACGGACATTCATGCTGTACATCCATCAACCACGTTGTTTGCCATGGGATTCCCAATAAAAAGCCTTTACAAGAAGGTGACGTCGTTAATGTTGATGTAACTTTTATTCTCGATGGTTGGCATGGAGATTCAAGCCGCATGTACCCTGTGGGAAAAATCAGACGTGCTGCCGAACGTTTGCTAAAAATAACACATGAAAGTCTTATGAGAGGAATTGCTGCAGTCAAACCTGGAGCAACCACAGGTGATATTGGCGCTGCCATTCAACAGTATGCAGAATCTGAACGCTGCTCAATTGTAAAAGATTTTTGTGGTCATGGAATTGGTCAGCTTTTTCATGATGCGCCCAATATTCTCCATTATGGAAACCCAGGAGAAGGGATCGAACTAAAACAGGGTATGATGTTTACAATTGAGCCCATGATCAATCTTGGAAAGCCACAGGTTAAGATTTTATCTGATGGCTGGACTGCCGTTACACGCGATCGATCTCTTACCGCACAGTACGAACATACAATTGGTGTAACAAATGAAGGATACGAAATTTTTACACAATCTCCTAAAGATATTTTTTATATTCCCAATTTACATGCCTAAATAATGTAGAAACAACATGGCTAAAAAAATAAATAAAAAAGGAGACATCGAAAGCAACCATTTTGCTTTAACATCATGCTCTCCACTTACTCCAATATCAAAAACCAAAAATGAAAACCTACAGAAAAGCTTGCAAACACATAAGCATTACCAAGGACATCGTGAACGACTCCGTAAACGCTATTTAAAGTCAAAAGGAAATGCAATTGAGGATTATGAATACCTTGAATTACTGCTTTTTCGCACTATCCCCCGAGCAAATACAAAACCAATAGCCAAGAGCTTGATAGCACGTTTTGGCTCATTAGCTGATGTATTGGGTGCTGATATTCATCGACTTCAAGAAATTCAAGGATGTGGGCCAGCAACTGCAACTGATTTGAAAATTATTTCAGACGTTGCTGGACGCATTGTTCGTGCAGAGTTATTTAAACGTGATATCTTTTCATCATGGGATAAAGTACTCGCTTATTGTAAAGCTGTCATGGCTCATGAAACACGCGAACAATTTCGCGTTTTATTTCTTGATAAGAAAAATGGTTTACTTGCTGATGAAGTACAACAAACTGGAACCATTGATCATACTCCTGTCTATCCACGTGAAGTAATTTCTCGAGCTTTGGAATTATCCGCATCAGGACTTATCTTAGTACACAATCACCCCTCTGGTGATGCGACACCTTCTAAAGCAGATATAACAATGACATATAGATTAAAAGATGCAGCAAACGCGTTAGGCATTGTTATTCATGACCACCTTATTATTGCACGAAACACGCATACAAGTTTTAAAGCATTAAAAATCATATAAATCTTATTGAATGAAGAAAGATTTTATTCAATTATTTATAACGAATCAATTTTCTAAATCAATATCTAATATGGCCATTGAGAAATTGTATGATAGTTCATTTTCATCTTCATCTCGATAGATAATACCTAAAAACTCATCTCCAATATAAACCTCACAAGAATCATCCTTTTTAGGCCGTGTTTTCACTTGCAATGCTGAATTTCGGAATATGTTTTTAAAATAACTATCAAGTTTTTTTATTTCATCAGCATCCACCATGCTCTCCTATCTTTTGAGATTTTTAAATTAATTCTTGGGTAGCAAATAAGGTACTCCTATGATTCTGTAAAGATAGTAAAAAATCTTAGTTTCAATCTTTGCTTATATGTATTATTCACACTCAAAATAGCACTGTCTTGACAAATTTTTAATAAAGGTCTTTGTTAAAAAGTCTATTGTTGAAATATAACCGTATAGATTAAAAAACAAAAAAACGGTTAGAAAACCGTAAATTTTTAATGATTTCCACCTTATTCTCAATTTTAATACCCGCACTCATAAACATATTTTGACGAAGTATTAATCATCTGAATAAACTTTCTGCCTTACTCGATATAAAACATATTAAATTATTCACAAACTCTCAAACTTATGAATAATTCATCATATGATAGGATAACGAGAAAGAAAATCGATAACGCCTTTTTTATAGACTTTATCTCCCACAGCAAACATATGATCTCGATTAGGAATTAGTAATGCTTCGCCATAGGGCAACAAAGCCGCTAATGGTTCTGCTTCACCACCAATTTCATCTAATGAACCAACAGCAACAAGTGCAGGTTGTTTAATTTTATAAACCTCAGATGCTGTTAATTCCTGTTTTGATGTGATAATACAAGCAGCCAGAGCACACCTATCGCTTTTAGTTTGATCTGCAAATTTACGGAACATCAAACCACGTGGATTGGTAATGGTAGAAATATCTTCTGCTACAAGCGCCTCAGCAACAGGTTGCCAATCCCCTGCTCCTGTTACCATACCAATACCTAAACCACCAAAAATAACACTGTGTACATATGTTGGATACAAAAGAGCCATAAATGCGCTAATTCGAGCACCCATAGAATATCCCATGACATGTGCTTTAGACAATTTTAAATGCTGCAACAATCTCACGGCATCACCAGCCATAGCTTGAGGCGTATAAAAAGAAGGATCGTAACTTTTAACTGAATCTCCATGTCCTCGATTATCAAGAGCAATAACACGATATCCCGCTTCAGTAAGGGTGCGAAACCAACCCGTTGAATACCAATTTACACGTGCGGAAGAACCAAAACCATGAATTAACAAAATAGGCGTTCCCTGCCCTTCTTCTCGGTAAGCAAAGCGCAAAGCGTCATATTCAAAAAAACGAATATCTTCAGCCGTCATTATTTATGCCTTCGCACTTTCCACAAATAGCAGGATGAATAACACGTTGTCCCTTCTCTATTTGTTTTTCAGAAACTTCACCAGCGTTAACTTCAAGTGCAAAAGTTGCAGGAACTACTGATGAAATAATATCCGTTGAAAATGGAGAAGTTTTTTCGACAATAGATACAATAACTCCCTCAGCGTTTAAAAAAATCATATCTAAGGATAAAGGCGTATTTGCCATCCACATGAAAAATTTCTGCTTGTCCTTTAATTTCTTACTTTCCTGCTGCCTAAAGAGCATTGCGTGATTACGCGGAAAATCAGTACGATACATTAAACCAGCTGCCGCTTGAGATTGCGTAAAAGCAATCTCTACCCTATAAGAGACCGTCCCTTGCTTTGTCTGTATCCTTAAAGGAACAGGATGAAGAGGAAGCTCCATGGGTTTCTTTGCTACAGCTACACTCAACTCTAACATATAAAGCAGAGTTAATACAACAACGCACCCTCTTTTAAAAGGCTTTAACATTTTTATCACCACCACAGATAATTCTTCAATTTTATTACATAAAAAACACCAGAATTTTAAAAAGCTCGCAACGCACCTCATTTGATTTACGGCTTTACAGATATATTTCTTCTTGGACTTGCTGGCTTCATAGTTACTTCTGGTCATATTTGCACAGCAACAGCTCTCTCTAAAAAAAACAAAGAGAGCATTTGACATCAAGAGGAAATTCAATGCGTAACAAACGGAATCCCTATATCTGGATAAATTTCTGCTGTCATTAAGCCTTTATCCCCTTTACCAAAACGCACAAGGACAACCTGACCAGAACGAAGCTCTGCTAAACCAAAACGACGCAATGTTTCCATATGAACAAAAATATCTTCTGTTCCCTGTCCACGGCTGAGAAAACCGAATCCTTTATCTCGATTAAACCACTTAACAATAGCGCGCTCTAAACCACTTTCTGGAGTGACAACAACATGTGTACGGACTGGAATCTCTGACGGATGAACCGCTGAAGAACAATCTATGGATTTTACTTGAACACACTTTAACCCTCGCTCAGTTTTTTCCACAGCACAGACAACTTTGGCACCCTCCAGAGCTGTTTGAAACCCATCCCTTCGCATTACCGTAACATGCAACAATATATCAGGAAAACCAGGCAAATCAGGTATAATAAACCCATACCCCTTACTACCATCAAACCACTTAATGACACCGCTAATTTCAATAATCTCACCACAAGCACCTAAACTGTCTTCAGACAGGGAATAATCCTTTAATGCATCCTTACTTGTCATAATAAAATGTGATCCTGTAGGTCTAATTACACGATATTGATTCTCTACTTTTAAGTAAACATTGCTCTTGTATCAACACGCAAGCCCCAAGATAAGATTTCCCCATATTGTCGCATCTCTTAATATTAATATCACTCCATAAATCTGAATATTTACAAAAATGTTTGATCGTCTGTTTCAAATATCTCACAACACGCGTTTTACAAGAGGTAATATAGCTAAGGTTTTTCACATAGCGATATTTGCATAACGTGTAGCTTGCATGATGAGGAAGTTCAATATAAGAAGGACTAAAAGTTACGATAAAGATCCACAACTAAACTAAGGCAGGTGTACAATGCAATTAAGAAAAATATTTACTACACTCGCTGCTGTAACAGCGTTTGTAGCGAATGTCTGCGCGAGTGAGCCTATTAAAATTGGTGTTTACCTTCCATTAAGTGGACAAAATGCATTTGGAGGTCAGCTTGAAATGAGAGGTATACAGCTGGCACATAAAAAAATCCCAGAAATACTGGGACGTAAAGTAGAACTCATTATCATTGATAATAAATCCGATAAAGTAGAAGCAGCTAACGCTGTTATGCGCTTAACTGCTAGTGAGAAAGTTAGCGGAATCATTGGTAGTTATGGCTCTTCACTCTCGTTGGCTGGTGGAGAAATATCTGAAAAAGAAAAGACTCCGGCTATTGCAACCTCTTCAACGAGTCCGCTTGTTACACAAGGCAAAAAATATTATTTTCGTGCTTGCTTTATTGACTCCTATCAAGGTATAGGAATTGCAACCTATGTAGCTCAGACTTTACAGGTAAAAAAGGCAGCTATCCTCAAAGATATATCAAGCGATTACGCGATTGGCCTCGCAAGTTATTTTGCACGCGCTTTCAAAAAACTAGGTGGTGAAGTTATCTCAAACTTAAACTATAATTCCGGAGATCAGGATTTTTCAGCTGTTCTCACACAGATTATAGCGCAAAAACCTGATATTCTATTTATTCCCTCCTATTTTTCCGAAGGTGCTATCATCATGAAACAAGCGCGTGAGTTAGGTGCAAAGTTTCGGATTATGGGTGGAGATGCTATGGATAATCCAGAAACTACTACAATCGCAGGAAAGGCTGCAGAAGGTTTCTTACATACAACACTTCCCTACAGTGTAGATATGCCAAACATGTCAGCAGCTGCACAAGAATTCACAAATGAGTGGTATGCAAACTATCCTGATAAGGAGCCAAATATCAATTCTGTTTTAGGATATACAAGTTATATGATGTTTATGAAAGCTATTGAAAATGCTGGTAGTGATGATCGCGAAAAGATCACTTTAGAACTTAGCAGATTAAAAGATTTTCAAACACCTTTCGGTGCTATGTCTATGGATGAAAACCATAATCCTAAAATTCCTATCGGTATAATTGAAATAAAGGGTGGGAAACGGGTCTATTTGGATGAAGTTAAACCTGCTTTTTAAAAAATCAGGAAGTTTTACTCATAAAAATACAGAAAGTAGTTGAGGATTTTTTCTCAACTAAAAGTTTAAAGGCTTCATGTTTCATCTTGTATGAATTAACAAATGTGGAAGGACAAGAGATGAGCACTGAAATGTTCATCCAGTATTTTTTTAATGCACTGGCATTAGGGTCACTTTACGGGCTTATCGCTATTGGTTACACCATGGTTTATGGTATCCTGAGACTCATTAATTTTGCTCACGGTGATATTTTTATGCTGGGAGCGTATTTTGTTTTCTTTTCCACAATTAGCTTTATGCCTGCGTGGGGCGCTATCCTTCTTGTGTTACTAGCCGTTCTCATTTATTACTCGGTATTTATAGGGTTTAAAAAACGGCCTCCAGTGTATTGGATAGCTGTTTTTTTAATTCTTGCTCTAGGGTTCATTTATTATTTTAAAATTGCTCCACAAGATTTTACACCAATTTGGATTTTAGCTATTTGTTTTTCAGTTTTTATCACAAGTGCAGTAGGTGTTACTGTTGACCAATTTGCCTATAGACCTCTGCGTCATGCTCCACGTATCTCAGCACTTATTGGTGCAATAGGAGTTTCCTTTTTTATTGAAAATCTTGCTACCGTACTCTTTAGTGGTGTTCCCAAAGGGGTAAAGCAGCCAGATTTTCTTGTAAAGCCGATTCTATGGCATGTAGGACAAAACTCAGAAGGAATCATTAGAATTGCTCCTATGTCCCTGATTGTTCCTACTGTGTCATTTTTTCTGATTGTATTATTGCTATGGATTATCCATAAAACAAAGCCTGGTCTCGCTATGCGTGCAATCTCATATGATATTGAAACGACTCGTTTGATGGGTGTTTCCGTCAATAAAGTCATTGCATTCACATTTGGGATAGGCTCAGCACTTGCTGCTATTGCTGGAATCATGTGGTCTCTGCGCTACCCTCAAATTCAACCTTATATGGGCGTTCTTCCTGGACTAAAAGCATTTATTGCAGCCGTTATCGGAGGTATTGGCTCAATTCCAGGAGCGATGTTAGGTGGATTATTACTAGGATTTATTGAAATTATGATTATTGCATTCTTTCCTGCTTTATCTGGATATCGAGATGCCTTCGCATTTATTTTATTGATTCTGATTTTATTGGTAATGCCCACTGGTTTAATGGGCAAAAAAAGTCAGGAGAAAATTTAATGGCAAAATTAGCTACAACTTTTCTGTCATGTGCCAGTATTTTGATTTTTATTGGTTTTTTATTTTATGCAAACAACTATTTTAACGACTATACACTTCGTGTTATTAATCTTATTGCTATTAATGCGATATTAGCAATTTCACTTAATTTAATTTATGGCTTCACAGGTATGTTTTCTCTTGGGCATGCTGGCTTCATAGCCATTGGTGCTTATGTATGTGCAATTTTACTTCTTTCCCCTGAACAAAAAGAAATGATGTGGATTCTCGAACCTATAGCTGAGCCGCTGCATTATTTGCAATTACCTTTTTTTGTAGCTGTTGTTATAAGTGGTCTGTGTGCTGCAATCGTAGGTTTATTGATTGCTCTTCCAGTGTTACGTCTTGGTGGCGATTATCTTGGAATTGCAACATTAGGTTTTGCAGAAATTATTCGAATTATTATTACGAACACGACATCCCTAACAAATGGTTCTTTGGGGATCAAAGGAATACCTCAAAATGCGACATTATGGTGGAACTATGGTTGGTTAGCATTTACAGTTATCTTTATTATTTTCTTACTGCGAAGCAATACTGGTAACGTATTGCGTGCTATTCGTGACGATGAAATAGCCGCGAAAACGATGGGGATTAACGCTTTTTTTTACCGTAGCTTTTCCTTTGCTGTTGGTGCATTTTTTGCCGGTATAGGAGGAGCATTGATGGCTGCCCTTATTTCAACGATTGATCCAAAAATGTTTAACTTTCTCCTAACCTTTAATATTTTGATGATTGTTGTTGCTGGTGGTCTTGGTTCAATTACAGGGAGCATTATTGGTAGCATTATTATTACAGTCATGCTTGAATGGCTTCGTATTATTGAAAGTCCGCTTGACTTAGGTTTTATACATATTCCAGGGATACCAGGACTCCGTATGGTTGTTTTTTCTCTGTTATTGTTAATGATTATCTTATTTTGGCGAAAAGGATTGTTGGGGCAACATGAATTCTCGTGGAATGGGATTTATTGCTTTTTAACACGCAAGAAGTTCCCTAATAGTGAGGGAAAACTATGAACGACACCATCCTTTCACTCGATAATATCGTGATGCGTTTTGGTGGGTTGGTTGCTGTAAATAACATTAATATAGCAATCAAACGTGGTACCATTACTGGATTAATTGGTCCAAATGGTGCTGGAAAAACAACTGTTTTTAACATGATTTCAGGATTTTATACTCCCACAAGTGGAACAATTCTTTTTGAGGAGAAAAAAGTTTCTGGAGCCCCTCCTTACATTATCTGCAGGCGTCATATTGCACGAACATTTCAAAATATTCGCCTGTTTTCAGGATTAACGGTCTTGCAAAATGTTATGGTGGGAGCTCATGTCAGACAAAAATATCCATGGTTTTCTTCAGCTTTGTTTTTTCCAAAAGCACTGAAAGAAAAAAGAGAAATCCATAAAAATTCAATGGAACTTCTTGAACGGTTACAACTTGATCACATTGCTAATCAATCCGCAATGACTCTGCCCTATGGTGTACAACGTCGTCTAGAAATTGCGCGTGCTCTAGCAACAAAGCCCAAATTACTTCTTCTTGATGAACCTGCGGCTGGAATGAATCCACAGGAAAGTGAAGATCTTAGAAAATTCATAGCAAAAGTGCAAAAAGACTTCGATCTTACTATTCTGCTTATTGAACACGATATGAAAGTTGTTATGGGGCTTTGTCAATATATTTGGGTAATGGAGTATGGCTGTTGCATAGCCAATGGCACACCAGATGAAATTCGTAACAACCCTAAAGTTATTGAAGCTTATCTTGGCGGAGATGTCTATGGATATTCTTAAAATCAAAAATCTTCACGTTCATTATGGCGCCATTAAAGCTATCCAAAATCTTTCTATGTCTATAAAAAAGGGAAGTATAGTAACTTTAATTGGTGCCAATGGAGCAGGAAAAAGCAGCATTGTACGTTCCATTACAGGACTTAATCGATCTGTTTATGGAGAGATTATCTATAAAGGCGAATCAATTGTTAAAAAATCACCGGAAAAAATCTTGCGGTTGGGGATTGCTCTAAGTCCTGAAGGACGGCGCATTATGCCGCATTTTACTGTTTTAGAAAATTTACGTTTAGGTGCCTATATATGTCATGATAAACTAAGGATTGCCCGTGATATCGAATGGATATTCGATCTTTTTCCCCGCTTACGTGAAAGAGCAAAACAATTGGGAGGAACAATGTCAGGTGGTGAACAACAAATGCTTGCTGTAGGCCGTGCACTTATGAGTAATCCTGACATGATAATATTAGATGAACCCTCTCTGGGTTTAGCACCGCTTCTTGTAAAGGAACTTTTTTCGATTATCCGAAAAATTAATGATATGGGAAAAACTGTTCTTCTTATTGAACAAAATGCATTTGCTGCACTTTCTATTGCTGACTATGCTTATATTCTAGAAGTAGGGCATATTTTATTTCATGGTGAAGGTAAAGCTATGCTTTCTGATCCACGTGTTAAAGAAGCATATCTTGGTGGATAAAAACTACACAATGTTAAAAAAACAATAGGCTCATTCTCTTCTGAAGCATCTCTCTGTTAGAGAAATGCTTTTTTGATGAAGGTTTTCTTTATTATACCCACCATTTTTCAGAGTTAAATGTTCCCGCTGCTTGTTCTATAATGTGTGCTATCTGAAAAATAACTTCTTCAGCAAAAGGTTTACCAATCAATTGCAATCCTAGTGGTAGACCATTTGATGAGAGACCAGCAGGAATAGATATTCCTGGTAAACCTGCCATATTAACTGGTACAGTAAAAATATCATTGAGATACATTGCTACAGTATCATGTTTTATTTTTTCATCAGCGATGCCAAAAGCTGGTGTTGGTGTTGCGGGTGTGAGGATAGCATCAACGCCAGAAGCAAAACACTGATCAAAATCATGCTTCACTAATGTTCGTACTTTCTGAGCTCTAAGATAATAAGCATCATAATAACCTGATGAGAGAACATAAGTACCAATCAAAATACGCCGCTTGACTTCATCTCCAAAACCAACTGAACGAGTTTTCTCATACATTTCAATGATATCTTTTCCCGGTTCACGGAGACCAAAACGAACACCATCATAGCGTGCTAAGTTAGAAGATGCTTCTGCAGGAGCAACAATATAATAAGCAGGCAAGGCATATTTTGTATGTGGTAACGAAATATCTTTAATTTCAGCACCTGCTTCTTTTAGCCAACTCATTCCTTTTTGCCAAAGTTCGACAATTTCAGGAGACATTCCTTCCAGATGGTATTCTTTCGGAATACCAATTTTCATTCCTTTGATTGATTGACCAAGATAACTTTCATAATCAGGAACGGGCAAATTCACGGAAGTAGAATCTTTTTCATCAAAAGAAGCCATTGATTGAAGTAAAATAGCACAATCACGAACATCTCGCCCGATAGGCCCAGCTTGATCAAGTGATGAGGCAAAAGCGATGGTTCCCCACCGTGAACAACGTCCATAAGTTGGTTTAATCCCTACCGTCCCAGTAAATGCCGCTGGTTGACGTATTGAACCACCTGTATCTGTTGCTGTTGCACCAGCACAAATCCGTGCTGCAACAGCAGCTGCAGAACCACCTGAAGAACCACCAGGTACGAGCTTTTCATGAGAACCCTTTTTTCTCCATGGGCTAACAACTGGACCATAATATGACGTTTCATTGGAGGATCCCATAGCAAACTCATCCATATTAAGCTTACCTAACATAACGGCTCCATCTTGCCATAAATTAGCAGTTACGGTTGATTCATAATGCGGCTTAAAACCATCAAGGATGTGTGAACAGGCTTGTGTATGAACACCTTGTGTTGCAAAAAGATCCTTAATTCCCAAAGGGATTCCTTCTAAAATCCTCCCCTGCCCTCTAGCTAAACGGCTATCTGATTCAGTAGCCATTTTTCTTGCTTGTTCTGCTGTTATTACCACATAAGCGTTCAAAGTTGGATTCGCCAGTTCAACCGCTTTTAAATAAGCTTCTGTTAATTCAGTTGCTTTAAACTCTTTCTTTATGAGAGCATCACGGGCTTGTGCAATTGTGAAAGTTGTTAAATCGGTCATATTGGTTCTCAAGTTTTTAAAATATAAAAAATTACTCAATGATTTTTGAGACAAGAAAGAAGTTTTCCTCCGTAACAGGTGCATTTGCTACGATATCTGCGACTTTATCACCATCTGTGATACTATCTTCACGCATTCGTAGTGTCATTGGCATCACTGAGGTTAATGGTTCAACACGACTGACATCGACTTCATTCAATTGTTCTACAAAACCTAAAATGACATTGAGTTCTTTTGTCATACGCTCTGCTTCATCGTCATGAACAGCAATACGTGCTAAATGTGCTATCCGCTTGACGGTTTCTTGATCAACAGACATACTATGCCTTTCTGCTTTTTATTTTGATATTCATTTATCGGCTATACAAGGCTGCATTTGCAAGCGCAAGAGTATTGATAACGCAAATAAAGAATATAACTATGAACCTGAAACACGAAAAGATCTAAATTATAAACCTCATGACCATTATTAACATAAATGAAGTTATTACACATCTCTTACCTAGGCAAACAATAGCAGGCTTAGATTTGGGCACAAAAACTGTCGGAATTGCGGTTTCTGATATGGGACTAACTTTTTCAAATCCGCGTCCTGTACTTCAACGAAAAAAATTTACGCTAGATGCTCATGCGCTTATACAGATTTTTGATCGTGAAAACGTTGGAGCTGTTATCATTGGCTTACCTCTTAACATGAATGGCAGCAGCGGTCCTCGTGCTCAAGCAACCAGAACTTTTGTGAGCAATATGGAAACACATACAGAAATCCCATTTGTTTTTTGGGACGAACGTTTATCGACAATTGCCGCAGAACGTTTTCTTCTAGAAATGGATGTATCGCGTGCTAAAAGAGCAACCCGTATTGATTCGGCTGCTGCCGCTTTCATATTACAAGGCGCTCTTAACAGAATACAAAGCCTCCATCATATAGAAGGATAAAGAACATTTAACAAATGTCCAGCATTATATCGTGCAATGAGCATTCCATAAGAGGATCTCCATTGTCCTCCAAGGCGGCTTTCCATATAAGCATTTGCAACATGCTCTATGTCAGTAGAACGTAACGCTGCTGCTGCCGCTGCATAGGCCACTTGTTCAACAAAAAATCTTCCGGCTCCCTCGTTTGTCGATACCATCTCTACAGCAGACTTAATAATCTCAATGGCTCGTGGTCCTGCTGGACCAATATCAAGAGCAATTTTTTCTAACAGTTTTTGGAACAATCCTGGTGCTTTTTCAGCAATGAGAATTGCATCCTTTACCAATTGATTAGAAGAACTATTTCTCACAATTCGTGCAGGGCCATTACACAACATTTGCGATAATGGATTACCCTCTACAAAGCTTTCAATGCCAAGCTGTGCAATAATTTCACCAATAATAGGAATAACTAATTGGCTTACGTGATAAGAAATAATAGGCGTCATGATTCGCGCAAAAGCTGCTTCAGAGCGATCATTTGCAGCGTTATCAAATGCTCGCGCTAAACGTAAAACCAATGCTTGTGCAGCTGCAATATCCAGTGCAATATCTGCAAAAATACGTTCTGTCAGTGGTGGTAAAGCCTGATCTGGCATTTTTTGCCGAAAAAAATCTATACCAAATTGAAGGGCTGCCCGCAGAACACCTGCCGATACAACAGATTGATCAAAACGCATCATTGTTTCGATATCCTTAATGACTTTAATTCCCTCTCCAACATTTCCCAAAAGCCAACCATAACACCCTTGGAAACCGACAACCCCCTCTGGCGTTAAAGCTTCTCCAGAACGCTGCACCAAATGGCGAACTGATATGATACCATTTAATGCACCATTTTCTTGTATACGGGGAACGAAAAAGCAGCTTAAATGACCATCTAACTCTGCACTCACAAGATATCCATCTGCTATAGGGTTAATAACATTGGTTTTTACAACATTTAAACGATACAAATCACGCCCTATGTTCTCATCAAAAGAAATTTTCTTAACACTTGGAAAATTGAAAGAATATTTTTCGCGTTGTTCAACATCATCAAAAGCAAAAGTAAGTGAAGCAGCCTTTTTACTATTAATCGGCTTGGACGATAAATCATATTGACGTGATAAGAGTACATTTTGCCATTTTTTAAAAAGCTCCACATCACTAATTAAGACTGCAATAGCAGCACTTGTTATAATAATCTCATTCAAATGTCCTGTTTCCAAACTAGCAGATAAAGCCAAGCGGATAGCACGCGCTTGATAGCGCACCCCATTTTCTGAAGAAGTATTTTCCCAAAGCGATGTGACAAGACCAGCTTGTCTAGAATACTTTTGAAGAGCTTGATAAGAGGAATGTATCTCTAATTTTTCTGTTGTCAGTCCCCATTCGTCATTATAGCGCAATACTGGCCGATAACGATTCGCTAAAAAGGAATGTTCCCACGCTTCACGACTTGCTACAAAATCTCCTATTTCTTCAAAACTTGTTAATAAAAACTTAGGCAAAGTAGAAGCAATACGAAACATAAGCGTATCACTGAGAAACGTATTTTTTCGGCGAACATTTTGCGCAGACACAGCACTCATAGGCATATTCCTATTATTCAAATCATTCATATCATAGACTATTTGTCGTTTTGCAGTTAAAAAAACATTTATTATATTCAAACAAATGCTTGTTTAATCTGTTTAGAGAGAGATAAAAAAGAATGCTATGACTCAAAACACTTTTTTTCCCCTTTTCCCCCACCAACATCTTTTAGGCATTAAAGGATTAAGTATACAAGACCTTACCACATTACTTGATCGCGCAGATGCACATATTACCCTTTCTCAAAAAATTGATAAAACAAAATCTCTGTTATTTGGGCGTACCCAAATTAATCTCTTCTTTGAAGCTTCTACGCGAACACAATCTTCCTTCGAATTAGCTGGAAAACGATTAGGAGCCGATGTGATGAGTATGGCCATTGGCAATTCATCTGTAAAAAAGGGGGAAACATTAATTGACACAGCTACAACCCTCAATGCAATGAAACCAGATATACTCGTCATTCGCCATAGTAGCGCTGGAGCAGCCGCTTTGTTGGCACAAAAAGTGAATTGCTGTGTTATTAATGCAGGTGATGGTGCCCATGAACATCCAACACAGGCTTTATTAGATGCTTTGACCATAAAAAAAACAAAAGGCCGTATTGAAGGATTAACCGTTGCGATTTGTGGAGATATTCTGCACTCACGTGTTGCCCGTTCCAATATCCTCAGTCTCAATGCTTTGGGAGCTCGGGTTCGTGCTGTCGCTCCTTCAACACTCTTGCCCGCAGGAGTTGCTGATATGAGCGTTGAGGTTTTTAACACAATGAAAGAAGGACTTAAAGGTGCCGATGTCATTATGATGCTACGCTTACAACATGAACGTATGACAGGTTCCTTTATTCCCTCCATTCGTGAATATTTTCATTATTTTGGCTTACATAAAGAAAATTTAGCCTACGCTAAAAATGATTGCATTATTCTGCATCCTGGTCCAATAAACCGTGGTGTAGAGATCGCATCTGATATAGCCGATGGACCACAAAGTATGATTCATACACAAGTAGAAATGGGAATCGCTGTGCGTATGGCTGTCATGGAAGCTTTATTGGATTCACGCCTTCAGCCAAGTGGAGACAAAATATGACAAAGCCAATTGTCTTTCAAAACGCCCGCATTATTGATCCTTCACGCGCAATCGACGAAATTGGCACAGTTATTGTTGAAAATGGACTAATTACAGCTGCTGGAAAAGAAGCCTTGAATCAGGGAGTTCCCGATGGGGCAGAGATTATTAACGCACAAAATAAAGCAATTCTACCCGGACTTGTTGATGCTCGCGTTTTTGTTGGAGAACCAGGAAATGAACGTCTTGAAACAATTGCATCAGCAAGCCAATCAGCAGCAGCAGGTGGTATTACTTCCTTCCTTATGATGCCGGACACAAATCCAGTCATTGATAATATACCCCTTGTTGAATTCATTAAGCGTACAGCACAAGAAATGTCATCGGTCAATATTTATCCCGTTGCTGCGATCACGCAAGGTTTCAACGGACAAGAAATAACCGAATTTGGCTTACTCAAAGAAGCAGGAGTGGTTGCTTTTAGTGAAGGAAAAAAAACACTTCAAAATTCATCTGTTATGCGTCGTGCAATGACTTACGCACGTGACTTCGATGTTCCATTGATGCATGAAACGCAAGATAAGGACCTTACAGGAAAAGGTGTTATCAATGAAGGTCTATTAGCGAGTTGGCTTGGTCTTTCTGGAATACCTCGCGAAGCAGAAATCATCCCACTCGAAAGAGATTTGCGCCTAGCGGCATTAACACAAACACGCTATCATGCTGCACAAATATCGACAAAATTATCTGCTGACGCACTTCACTTAGCAAAGCAGCGAAGTGAGAAGATTTCAGCCGGCGTATCCATTAATCACTTATCTCTTAATGAAAATGACATCGGTGAATATCGTACCTCTTTCCGTCTTATCCCCCCACTACGCACAGAAGAAGATCGTATGGCAATGATTGAAGCAATAAAAGATGGAACAGTAGACATTATCGTCTCTTCCCATGATCCCCAGAGTATTGACAAAAAACGTTTACCATTTAACGATGCGGCCGCAGGCGCCATTGGTATGGAAACCTTATTGAGTGCTGCTTTACGTCTTTACCATAATGGAAGTATATCCCTTCTACGATTAACGGAACTTTTATCAACCACACCTGCAAAACTCTTTGGACTTAATGCAGGAACACTCAAAAAAGGTGTTCATGCAGATCTTATTTTGGTTGATCTTGAGGAGCCATGGGCCGTTTCTACAGAGAGGCTGTATTCACGCTCAAAAAATACACCTTTTGAAAATGCACGCTTCCAAGGACGTGTTATCCAAACCTTTGTTAAAGGACAATCAATTTTTAAACTTGATCAATAAACTTAATGAGATTTTTAATGAATGAAGGTGAGACACTTTTACAGTTCACTACATGGTTTATATTTCTAATGTCCTATCTTATGGGATCAATCCCATTTGGTTTTCTTTTTACGCGATTAGCCAAACTTGGTGATGTGAGAACGATTGGTTCCGGAAATATTGGAGCTACCAATGTTCTACGAACAGGAAATAAAAAAGTTGCTGCTCTCACACTTCTTTGCGATATATTGAAGGGAACCGTTGTTATTCTTGTTATAAAATTTTTGAGTAATCCAATAGAAAACAGTATTGTTATCTTTCTAGCTGGTTTTTTTGCTTTATTAGGCCATCTTTGTCCCATATGGCTCAAATTTAAAGGTGGTAAAGGTGTTGCCACCTATTTGGGTATATGCTTAGGATTCTACTGGCCAGCAGCAATTGTTTTCATTATTGTGTGGATGGTGATTTTTCTACTCACGCGCTACTCTTCATTATCCGCACTCGTTTCTGTTATTATCACTCCAATATTTGTGTATTTTTCCTATCCTTATCTCTATGCCCATTGTATGGTAATTACGATGAGCATCTTGGTGATTATAAAACATCATACAAATATCAGTAAATTATTAGTTGGGAAAGAAAGCAAGATTGGCACTTAAAACGGGGATGAATAAGGGAATCCTGCTCACTGACCGTCAACGTTTAAACTGGTTACGGTTGTTGCGTAGCGAAAATATTGGAGCAGTCAGTTTTCGTAACCTTATTGATCATTATAAAACGGCAGAAAATGCTTTGGAAGCGCTTCCCGAGCTTAGTAGAAAGGGTGGTCTTCCTACGTCTGTTCGAATAACAACAATAGAAGAAGCAGAGAAAGAAATGCAAGAAGCCGAAAGATTAGGTATTCGGTTTGTTGGTATAGGAGAACCAGATTATCCAGCTTTTCTTAAGGTAACAGAAGCATCTCCACCGCTTATTGCCATAAAAGGCAATATTTTGGTTTTTCAGAAACCTTCTGTTGGAATTGTTGGATCTCGAAATGCCTCAGCTGCTGGCAAAAAGCTCACTGCTCAATTTGCGAATTTTCTTGGGGAAGCTGGCTTTACAACAATTTCTGGATTAGCGCGTGGCATTGATAGTATTGCACATCAAGCAAGCATATTAACAGGCACAGTTGCAGTAATGGCTGGTGGAATTGATCACATCTATCCTCCTGAAAACAAAAAACTGCATGAAGATATTATCAGTAACGGTGGAGCGATTATCAGTGAAATGCCCATTGCTTGGAAACCGCGTGCTATCGACTTTCCGAGAAGAAACCGTATTATTGCAGGGCTATCACTTGGGCTCTTGGTCGTAGAAGCCGCTCTACGGTCAGGCTCCTTAATTACCGCACGCCAAGCTGCTGAAATGGGACGTTTGACTTTCGCCATTCCCGGTTCTCCACTTGATCCAAGGTCTGTTGGTACAAACAATCTCATCAAGGAAGGTGCCCTGCTCACCACCCATCCTTCTGACATTATAGAAACACTCACACCATTAACTCCAGCAGTCACTCATTCTCAACTCAATTTTTTTGAGGAAGGAAAATCAGTTTCGCTACAACTTGAAAAAGACAGTTCGAGTGTAACTGATGAAAAAAACAGCCGTCACTCTTGCGTTGGGGACGAAAAAGAACGCGCAGCTGTTCTTTCCGCCCTTTCCACAACTCCAATCGATTTAGACACACTTCGCACCCATTCAGATATTTCACTCCCAAACCTCTATCTCTTGTTGGTGGAGCTCGAGCTTGCTGGAAAGCTTATTCGACACTCTGGTGGTTATGTGTCATTGTCGAGTCCGGATCTTCCCCAAGAGCCTCCGCACTATTAATAATGCTTTGCCCTTCTTTGGCAACCATGTCCAAAAGCAATGCTAAAAGCGGGCTATGTGCTTGACGTGCCATCTGATTCATTTGTTTTGACATATCTGTAATATATTGGATAACTTTTAAATTATTTATAAACATAATCCTCTATCCTTGAGCATTTCCTTTCCTACTTCTCAATAGATGTTATCTTAGTATTTTGCCGTATGTTTTTGTATTAACAGTAAAAAGTAAATTGTATAGTTTCATATAGGGTATATTTTAATAATAACAATCATAAGTTGTACAATATTAATGTTTTTTATATGGCTAATATTTTTTTTATGTGCTTTTAACTAATTGCTATTAGCTATTCGTGTGAAAGGGAGTTATAAAAAGGCTTTCATTTCAACATTCGGGTAAAATTATGAATATCGTTATCGTTGAATCTCCAGCAAAAGCAAAAACAATTAATAAATATCTTGGATCTCAATATAAAGTAGTGGCATCATTCGGACATGTTCGTGATTTGCCTGCAAAAGATGGTTCTGTTCTACCTGATCAAGATTTTTCTATGAAATGGGATATAGATTCTACTGCCGCTAAGCGTTTGAATGAAATAGCAAAAGCAGTCAAAGAAGCCGATAGCCTCATCTTAGCAACGGACCCTGATCGTGAAGGGGAAGCTATTTCTTGGCACATTCTGGATATTCTTCGTCAAAAAAAAGTTTTAAAAGATAAACCTGTAAAACGCGTTGTGTTCAATGCCATCACCAAAAAGTCTGTGCTTGATGCTATGGACAATCCACGTGATATTGATACATCACTTGTAGATGCCTACCTTGCACGTCGCGCTCTTGATTATCTTGTAGGTTTTACACTTTCACCTGTTTTATGGCGTAAACTTCCCGGTGCACGTTCGGCTGGTCGTGTTCAATCGGTTGCTTTACGTATTATTTGTGATCGTGAATCAGAAATAGAGCATTTTGTCAAAGAAGATTATTGGTCCATTACAACAGACTTAAAAACCATCCGAAATGATACTTTTCAAGCAAGATTAACAATGTTTAATCAAAAAAAGATTGGTAGACTGGACATTCAATCTCAAGAACAAGCAGATCAAATTCGCCTTATGTTAGAGGAAGCAAAATATCGTACACTTAGTGTTGAAGCAAAACCCACAAAGAGAAATCCTTCTCCTCCGTTTACAACATCCACTTTACAGCAAGCGGCTTCTTCAAAACTAGGATTCTCAGCCTCTCGCACCATGCAAATTGCTCAAAAACTTTATGAAGGTATTGAAATTAATGGTGAAATGGCTGGACTTATTACCTATATGCGTACTGATGGTGTGCAAATAGCACCGGAAGCGATTGTTTCAGCACGAAAAGTCATTCATGAATCCTTTGGTAGTGACTATGTTCCTGAAAGACCACGTTTTTATTCAACAAAAGCAAAGAATGCACAGGAAGCACATGAAGCTATACGCCCAACAGATTTTCAACGCATTCCCAATCAAGTACGCAATTTTCTCGACAGTGATCAGGTAAAGCTTTATGAGCTGATATGGAAACGTGCCATTGCTAGCCAAATGCGTTCTGCTGAAATTGAACGCACAACTGTTGAAATTGAAGCACAGCAAGGACAAAACTGCGCAAATCTACGTGCAACAGGTTCTGTTATTCGTTTTGATGGTTTTATTTCTGTCTACACTGATCAACGAGAGGAAGAAAATAGTGAAGAAAATGAAGCAACACGTTTGCCACAAATAAACACTAGTGAAACGCTTACAAAAGAAAAAGTTGAATCTGTACAACATACCACAGAACCACCTCCCCGTTATTCTGAAGCTTCCTTAATTAAAAAATTGGAAGAGCTAGGAATTGGACGTCCTTCAACCTATGCATCTACACTGTCCACACTTTGTGACCGTGGATATATTGTAATTGATAAACGAAAGCTTATTCCTGATGCTAAAGGACGTATTGTTACAGCCTTTCTTGAAAATTTTTTTAATCGCTATGTAGAATATGGTTTCACAGCTGATCTTGAGGAAAAACTGGATCTTATATCGGATGGAAAACTTTCTTGGAAAGATGTAATGCGCGATTTTTGGGATGGATTTAACGCGTCTATTACTAGTATCAAAGAACTGCGTATCACTAATGTCCTTGACGTTTTAAACGTGACATTAGCGCCTCTCGCTTTCCCTGTACGTGAAGATGGAAGTGATATCCGTTCTTGTCCTCTCTGTACAAACGGCCAATTATCCTTAAAACTTGGGCGTTATGGTGCATTTGTTGGCTGTTCTAATTATCCCGAATGCAAATACACACACCAACTTGGAACAGATACAGGAGAAGAGAATGAAGCCATGCATAATGATGAACCTGTTATACTTGGTGTCGACCCTAAAACAGGAAAAGAGATCTCTTTTCGCAATGGTCGTTTTGGCCCCTATATTCAACTTGGTGAAAGCAAAGAAGTGAAGCGTGCAGGACTACCAAAAGAATGGCAAACAGAAAATATAACTCTCAATAGAGCTTTGGCCTTACTATCACTCCCCCGTGAAATTGGAACACATCCTGAAACAGGTAAAATAATTACAGCCACAATTGGACGCTATGGCCCTTACCTTAGTCATGATGGCAAATCAGCGCCCCTTCTTCATGCAGATGAAGTTTTTGATATTGGCATCAATCGCGCTGTTACAGTGCTTGCCGAAAGACAAGAAAATAAAACAACGCGAAATAGAACAGCATCCGCAACCCTTGCAACATTAGGAGATCACCCAGATGGAGGGACTGTAACTATACGCGATGGGCGATATGGTCCGTATGTTAATTGGGGTAAAATTAATGCAACATTGCCAAAAGATAAAGAACCAATTAGTGTAACACTTTCAGAAGCATTAGAACTTATATCGGCTAAAGCATCTAGTAAAAAAATAACCGGTAAAGCTTCCAGTAAAAAAGTAACCACCAAAAGAGCTCCTTCCAAAAGAAAAGAGACATAAATTTTGGTTAAAGGCGAAAAAAAAACAAAGTATTTCCAATCATTTAATATAGAACGACTGCCTAACAAAGCGGAAATACTTTCCTTTATTCATGAGAACCCTGACCGATCAAGTAAACGTGAAATTGCTAAAGCATTTAACTTAAAAGGCGATTCTCGTATCTGGTTAAGAGATATATTACGTGAGCTAAAGGATCAAAACCTCATATTAAAACAGTGTAAAAGGGCAGTCAAAAAAGCAAAATTACCGCCGGTTGCTTTAGTCAAAATTAGTGGGCGCGATGAAGATGGCAGTTTTATTGCACAACCTCTTGAATGGGAAGAGGATCCAAAACCAAATATTGAAATACGCCCTTTTTATCGTATAAAAGGGGTGAGCGTTGGCGTTGGAGATCATATTCTTGTAAAAATTTTTCGAAATAAAACGTCTCAAAACATTCCTTATACAGGACGAATTATTCGTAAAATTGATATATCTCCAAGGAGCACATTTGGAGTGGTACAAAAGTTAAACACTGACCAATGGCGACTGGAACCTATAGATCGCAAAACAAACAAACTGATTCTTGATACCTCTGACTTATCTTCAAAAATGAAGATAGAATCTGGAGATCTTGTTGAAGTTGAAATTAAAAAAAATACTGGTTATGGCTTGAAAAGCGCACAAATAAAGAATGTTTTAGGACATATTGGAAGTGAAAAAAAACTGTCAATGATTGCTCTTCTTTCAAAAGGAATTCCTTATATTTTTCCTGAAGATGTTTTGGAGCAAGTAAAAAACATAAAACCTGCCAGCGTAGAAAATCGTGAAGATTGGCGGCAATTACCTCTAGTTACAATTGATCCACCAGATGCCAAAGACCATGATGATGCCGTTTATGCAACAAAAGATAAAGATCCTACAAACAGCGGCGGTTGGATTATTATCGTCGCAATTGCAGATGTTTCTTACTATATCAAAACGGGAAGTGCTTTAGATAAAGAAGCATTAAAACGGGGAAACTCTGTTTATTTTCCGGATCACGTTGTGCCAATGTTGCCAGAACGCATTTCTAATAATTTATGTTCTCTACGTGAAGGAAAAGAAAGGCCTGCTTTAGCCGTTCGCATGATTTTTGATGCAAATGGCAAGAAACGAAAACATAGTTTTCATCGTATTATGGTACGTGTAGTAGCTAAACTCTCTTATCAAGAAGTACAACAAGCCATTGAAGGAAAAATAAATGAAAAAAGTGCTCCTCTTATCAAGAGTGTCTTGCAGCCCTTATGGCAAGCTTATGGGTGTCTCAAAATCGCACGCAATCGTCGACAACCACTGGAATTAGAAATAGCAGAAAAAAAAATTATTCTTGATCAAAATGGATGCATCAAAGATGTGGTAAGTGAACCACATCTAGAATCACATCGTTTGATTGAAGAATTCATGATACAAGCAAATATCGCAGCTTCTGAAACATTAAAAGAACATCATCAACCCTTTATCTATCGTATTCATGACAAACCCTCTCTTGCAAAACAAGAAATCCTGCGAACTTTTCTTCAAAGTCTTGGGATAGCACTCTCTCGAAGTTCAGAGCTTACATCAGCACACTTTAATAGCATTTTAGCAAAAGTCATGAATAGTCAGCAACAAGAATTGATCAATCAGGTTATTTTACGCGCACAATCTCAAGCAGAATATAATCCTAAAAATATCGGCCATTTTGGTTTGAACTTACATAACTATACACATTTTACATCACCGATCCGTCGTTATGCGGATCTTATTATTCATCGCGCACTCATTAAAGCCCTAAAACTAGGGGATGACCAACTAACCGAGAAACAAGAACAAAATCTCGCAGAAATAGCTGCACAAATTTCTTTATATGAGCGCCGTGCAATGACGGCTGAAAGAGAAACCATTGACCGACTTGTCGCTCACTATTTAACCAATAAAATCGGACGTACCTTTACAGGTCGTATTTCCGGAGTGACAAAAGCAGGTCTTTTTATCTCTCTTGATAAACTCAATACAGATGGTTTTGTGCATATTTCTACACTTAAAAATGATTATTATTATTTTGATGAAGTCCAACATATTCTTGTAGGAAAACGCAGTCATAAAGGCTATCAACTGAGTGATATAGTAGAGGTGAAGCTTATAACAGTACAGCCTTTTGCTGGTGCTGTATGCTTTGAGCTGTTAACAGAACCTCGTCCAATACCATTTTCATCTACATCCTACCATAAAAGTAAATTTATAACAAAAAAACGCAAGCATGCTTTTTATGGAAGAAAAAATATTAACTAAAAATACAAAATAAGCGATAATTTAAAACCAAAATATACTTTATCTGTATTTTTATACAATTGCCCTTCTTTATCACATAAAGTCAGATATTTTGTTATTTGATCAATAACAACGCTTATAAAAATCTGAAAAAAATTATTATACTATATAAACGAGAAAATCTGTAAAGGATAGATTTGTATAATGAACGAACGAAGGCACAACTCAGTCATCCTTATGATCAAAAAGCTTTGAACCCTCAAAATAATGTTTTATGATGCAATCATTGCAACCATCACAATTATTTATATCGTTGGAATAACATTAGGAATGGGTACAAAAGATTTACACCTTTTACCACGAACTACGTCCTTATTGTACTTGCTGCTATATCAATCTCGCAATCGGAAATTAAGTCCAGAATTTCAAGATAACCCAACATATATTATTTGTTCCCTATCTTTTCCATGTTCCAAACTCAATGATGGTAGTACTCGTTTAACGATGCTATCCAAATAAGAGCATTGCCACTTATAACGTCCTGTATAGTTTATCCATTGGATATAATGAAAATAAGACTACACACTTTATGGTAATTCTCGCACTTGGTCATATTTTTTAATTCCTAGCAACGTTGTAAGCAATGATGCAAAAGATTGACATTATTTTCTTATGAGCTTTGCTATCTTAGGCTTTGTTAAAATTTTATGATACCATAGATAACAAAACATCAATGGCTTTTGATAAGTTTGACCTCTTTCTTCTCAGAGGCGTATCTGCCAGTCTTTATATAATCTGGTTTGTACGTCTAAGTGCACGCCTCAAAGGATATGAATTTGGCTCTGTTCATTCTTTTTTTATTTTTTGTTATGGAATCGAGATGCTCATTGGCTAACCATTATTGAATAGTCCATAAATATTTTAAGACCATTTGATTTTTTAGTAAAAATAGCTTGTTTTTTTAGCTTATATATTATTTAGATGTTTGTACAACTCATGAGAAAATTAATCAGCTCTTGACTTTTCTTAGAACATCCGTAGTGTTGCCGTAAAATCTGGTTACATCGGAAATAGATTTTTATAGTAAGATGATATCGTTTTCAGGATAAATAGGATTCATAAATTATGGCCAAAGCAGCAACCATTAAGATCAAGCTTTTGTCAACAGCGGATACTGGTTTTTTCTATGTGACAAAGAAAAATAGCCGTACAATGACAGAAAAAATGAGCAAACGTAAATATGACCCTGTTGTAAAAAAACACGTTGAATTTAAAGAAACAAAAATTAAATAATGGGCTACAGCGTTTAACTGTTAGATTATGCAACCAAAGGTAAATGCGGTTTCATTACTCCTCAGAGTTATTTTTTGTGGGGGTCTTTTTGTTATTTAAGTAACACGATGTGTGGATCTGTAATTCCTATGCCTTGTACACAATTAAATGGATTGATTTATTTTTTGGTTGCCTATTTACTTCATAGTCATAAAGTCTTGTCGTAATATTGTATTTGATCTATTTTGATAAGCAGCTAAAATGCAAAGCACATTAACTATAACAAAATTTTCTCATGAAAATGAGAGGGTGTTTTTATTGAAGGAATAGAAATTTTTCACAAAAATTATAAGTAATTTCCACTAAATAAAATATACATAGTAGCAGTTTCTTTATTTCATGAAAAAGAAGTTTTCCCATTTTAATCTAAGAAACCTTAACCTAAAGATTATAGGTTTTAGCATTCTTCTTGCTGCTACTATCCTTATCATTATGATAATTTATTTTAAATATGTACTCCCTCAAAAAGCAGTCTTTTCTTCTAAAACATCACTCGAAGGTCATGCATTTGTTATTGATGGCGATTCAATCATGATTTCTTCTGTCATAATCCGGCTTGAAGGAATTGATGCTCCGGAACTCCAACAATTTTGTGGTAAAAAAGACGCACGCTATCCCTGTGGGCTTGAAGCAAAAAAATATTTAGAAAAACTCATAGCAAACCATCCTGTCATATGTCATTGGCACAAAAAAGATAAATATCGCCGTATTCTTGCGACATGTAAAACAAAACAAGTCAGCAATATCAACGCAACGCTTGTACGTAATGGTTGGGCAGTAAGTTACCACGCTTATCCTAAAGAAGAACAAGAAGCGAAAGAGAGAAAAAAAGGAATATGGCAATCAAATTTTCAACGACCGAGAGAATGGCGAAGAGCACATCCTCGAATAGAATAAGAAAAAATTTCTTTGATCTCCTATTTTCCAATGAATCAAGCAGACTCTAGCCAAATTATCGAACTTGAAAAGAGAATTTATTCTTGTCGCATTTGTACCCAACAACCACATTATCCTCCTCCTCTTCCTCACGAACCAAAACCTGTTGCTTATTTATCCGATACAGCTTCGATTGCAATCGCAGGGCAAGCACCGGGTCTACGTGTACATGAAAGTTCTATTCCTTTTAATGATCGCTCTGGCGAAAGATTGCGTAATTGGCTCAACGTAACAAAAGAAGAATTTTATAACAGATCTCTCTTTGCTATTATTCCTATGGGATTTTGTTTTCCAGGCTATGATCAAAATAAATCTGATTTACCACCAAGGCGTGAATGTCATGAAATATGGCACGATAAGGTCTTTCAGGCTATGCCACAAATAAAACTTGTCCTTGCTATTGGAAGTTATGCGCAAAAGTGGCATATTACAGAGTTAAAACATAAAACTGTTTCAGAAACCGTCAGTGATTGGAGGAATATTCTTTCCATACGTCAACCACGAGGCTATAATGTCATGCCTTTACCTCATCCATCATGGCGGAACACTTCTTGGTTACAGAAAAACTCTTGGTTTAACGATGAGCTTATCGTGTGCCTGCGCAGTTTGGTGCGCAAATTTTTATAAACTGAATATTGAGAAAAAACATGGATCGTCTTGATCGAAAAATTTTACATCTTTTGCAAGAAAATGCGACTCTGTCTGTCGCTGATATTGCTAAAAAAGTTGGTCTTTCAACCACTCCTTGCTGGCGCAGAATTCAAAAACTTGAAGAAGATGGTGTTATTCAACGTCGTGTTGCTGTTCTTTCTCCAGAAAAAGTAAATGCACACGTTACTGTTTTTGTGTCTATTCGTACAAACACACACAGCCATGAATGGTTTAAGCGTTTTTCTAAAATTGTACAGGAATTTCGTGAAGTGATTGAATTTTATCGGATGAGTGGAGATATTGACTATTTATTACGTGTTGTTGTTCCCAATATTGAAGCTTATGATCTTTTTTATAAGAAATTAATTGCTAAGATTGATATCCGTGACGTCTCATCCTCTTTTGCAATGGAACAGATTAAATACACAACGGAACTTCCGCTCGATTATATAAAATTACACGAAAAAACCAACGAATAAAACTCTTAAAGGCTTACTTCAATCTTTAAAGATGTTATCACCCTTTAGGCAATCGAGCCTTCTTTTTCCAAAACTGCCATTTGTGTATGTGCCAAAACAGCAGCCTTGACAATACCAGCCGCTAAAGCCGCACCTGTCCCTTCGCCAAGACGCATCCCTAGATCTAAAAGCGGTTCTTTGCCAATTTTTTTTAAAAGTTTACGATGTACTGACTCAGAGGAAACATGTCCAACAAGAGCATGATCAAGAGTTCTTGGATTTATTTTATACAGTACTGCTGCTGCTGCTGTTGCTACAAAACCATCTAAAATAACTGGTACTTTTTCCATCCTTGCCGCTAAAATGGCACCAATCATAGCAGCAATTTCACGCCCTCCTAGACGGCGCATTATTTCAAAAGGATCTTTAAAATGCTTCTTATGTAAAGAAATAGCTGTCTTGACCGCTGCTATTTTACGTTGATGAAATTCCCCTTCAGATCCCGTATCACCACTTCCTGTCCATTCCTCAACTTCTCCACCAAACAATGCTAAACACAAAGCTGAAGCTATCGTTGTGTTTCCAATACCCAATTCACCTATACACAAGAGATCCGTTCCACCAGCAATGGATTCCATTCCAAACGCCATAGTAGCAGCTGCACTACGCTCGTCCATTGCTGCATCTTTGGTAATATTCATTGTTGGATATTCCAGTGCTAAATCAAATATCTTCAGTCCAAGATCATAAGCTATGCATATTTGATTAATAGCAGCACCACCAACTGCAAAATTTTGTACCATCTTTTGTGTCATAGATTGTGGTAACGGCGTAACATTTTCTTCTGTAATCCCATGATTCCCAGAAAAAATCGCAACCAAGGGGCGCATTACAAGCGGTTTTTCTGTTCCTCTCCATCCTGCATACCAAACCGCAATATCTCCTAATTTTCCTAGCGCTCCTCGAGCGTTCGTTAATTTTTCTTGCCTTTTTTTTGCCAAAGTTATAGAAAATGCATCAGCAATAGGTAAATTTGTGAGTAAAGCACGAAAATCATCAAATGGACTAACGGTCATGAAGTTACCTTTTCAAATCTACAATCTTGAATGAGAATCTTTTCATATATACAGGATATGAATAATTTGTTGGTTTTTAAGCAGCATTTTAAAGTTAAATGTTATGAGAGAATTATCTTTGTACTCTATTTTCTAACAAAATAACTGTTTTAATAATTTACATATTACAAATATTATCAATATCTTATACTATATTTTTATATTACATTCTTAATTTTTCTATATTGAAGAATATTGATCCACATACTGTTTAACATGTGCTACCAACATTTCCTCCATAACAAAGATAATGACTTTCTGAAATTTACGAAACTTGTTTGTTCACAATCCACGTAAAAAAGTAAAGCTTTAAGGAATCTAAGCTCTAACATGGATTAATCTGTAAACTGTTGTTACATGAGAGCAGAAAAAGCTTCTTTCAAAACGTGCACGCCCGCATTAGCTTTTATTGCATCATTTGATAATATTTGCCGCCATCGACGTGCCCCGTCTCGACCATGAAATAAACCAATCATATGACGCGTTACATGAGAAAGCCGCCCTCCTAATGCAATATGCCGAGCAGCATAATCACACATGACCTCAATAAGCTCACTATCACTCAGTTCACTCTGCGGTTCACCATATATTTCAAAATCAATATGCTTTAACAAAGTTGGATCATGATACACTTGTCGACCAACCATAGTAGCATCACAGAAAATTAAATGCTCTTTTATTTCATTAATCAATTTAATTCCACCATTTATCCCAATGAATTTATGAGAATATTTACGTTTTAATTTATAAACTCTTTCATAATTAAGTGGAGGAATATTACGATTTTCTTTCGGACTTAATCCTTTTAACCATGCTTTGCGTGCATGAACCCAGAATGCATCACACCCAGCATTCCAAACTTGATCAGCAAAAAGATCTAAAGTTAATTCTTCATCCTGCTCATCCACACCAACACGACATTTGACAGTGACAGGTATAGTAACGACTTCTTTCATCGCTTCCACAGCATTTGCTACAATGTCAGGATGTAACATCAAACAAGCACCAAATACACCCGCTTGAACACGATTTGATGGACAACCAACATTGAGATTTATTTCGTCATAACCAAATCCTTCAGCAATTCGTGCCGCCTCTGCCAGTTTTTGGGGATCTGCCCCCCCTAATTGCAACGCAATTGGATGTTCTGTATAGTTCAAAGCCAACAATTGTTTACGAACACCATGGATTACAGCATCGGCTACAATCATTTCTGTATAAAGGAGTGCCTTTTTTGTTAAAAGACGATAAAAAAACCTGCAATGCTTGTCTGTCCAGCCCAACATTGGTGCTACTGCAAATTTTACTGATGATGGAGAACCATAAAGTATCATAAAAAGTTTACTCTCTCATCTCTATTAAATGCGCCCTATTCGTCTATACAAAGCCACCACTTTTTCTACTCCATAGAAAACTTTATTCTCTTTACCACCACTTAAAGGTGTAGAAATACACTCTCTATCCTATTGTCTTCTTTAATTGACCAAAATTTTGCTAAAATCAAAAGAAAAAAGCAATATACCGTTTCTAACCGAACGACTTCCGGATATATAGAAATGTTTTTATTTGAATGCCTTTTCTCTCATATGAGTCTTTAAAGATTATATCTGCGTTATCCAATATCTAAAATATTGCTGTGTCTGATAAACAATAAAAAAGCATTATATATAATTCTCATCATTATGGCTTATCTCCCTTCAGTATTTTCAACTTATTGTGCGAATAGATGCCATAATAAGATGGCTATCGCAAAGCCAAATTATAACAAATCTTGTTTGCTCTCTTTTTGACTTTGCATATAAGCAGAAAGAACGCCAATCTCTTTATCATTAAATAGAAGTCCAAGTTTTGAACGGCGCCATAATACATCTTCACATGTTTTAGCCCATTCTTTTTCCATTAACCATTTGACCTCTACTTCATAGAGTCCATGTCCAAAATCTTTTCCTTTATTCGCCTTACCATTTGCAAATATCACCAGCGCCTCCGAACCATAAGACCGTGCAAGTCTGCGGTATGTAAAAACATCTAAATCTGGAATCAAAAGAGCGATTTTATTTTCAATTGTATCTAGCCCATTATACGGAAAATCACCTCCAGGAAGCGTTGAATTTGCTGTCCATGGCGCTCCCTTTGTTCCAAGCGCTTCTTCAACAAATTTCATTGCATCTTCAGCCAACTTGCGATACGTTGTAATTTTACCACCATAAAGATTAAGAATCCGTGGTAGACCTTCTGACCCCATTTCTTTCAGAATGTAGTCACGTGTGATTTCTTGTGCTTTTGAAGCTCCATCATCATAGAGCGGACGAACACCAGAGTAAGTCCAGACAATATTCTCACGCAATACAGGTTGTATGAAATATTCACTCGCTGCTGTACAGATATAATCAATCTCTGTATCCGTAATATGAACATCAGCAGGATCACCCTGATAATCACAATCGGTCGTTCCAAGCAATGTAAATTCTTCTTGATACGGAATAGAAAATATAATACGCCCATCACCGTTTTGAAAAATATAAGCACGATCATGGGTATAAAGCTTGGGAACCAGAATATGAGATCCCCTGACAAGTCGCACAGGCGGATTCTCTTTATCTTGACAGTTTAATACGTCTGCCAAAATATGATTAATCCAAGGACCCGTCATATTCGCAACATAAGAAGCACTAACACTATATTCTTTACCGCTTAATCTATTTCGAAGAATTATAAGCCATTTTTTTTCTTCTTTCTTTAAGGAGAGCACTTCTGTCCGCACTTTTATATCGGCGCCCTGCTTTTCTGCGTCACGCGCATTAGCAATCACTAGACGCGCATCATCTACTCTTGCATCAGAATATTCAAAACCTATACGATACTCTTCCTTAAGTGTAGAGCAAAAATTTTTTGAAAAATTAACTGTTTTACTGCGCCACAGTTTTTGATTCCAATTCCCTAGATAATCATAAATGAAAAGTCCAAAACGTAACATCCAAGCAGGACGCAAATTTTTATGATAAGGGAGAAGAAAACGCAAAGGACGCACAATGTGGGGAGCCATACGCCAAATGATTTCGCGTTCTTTTAACGCTTCTCGAACCAATCTGAATTCATAGTGTTCAAGATAACGAAGACCGCCATGAATAAGCTTTGTTGATGCACTTGATGTCCCTGAAGCCAAATCATTCATCTCCGCCAATCCTACTTTAAACCCGCGTCCAGCTGCATCTCTCGCCAATCCACTTCCGTTTATTCCTCCACCAATAATAAACAGATCATAATGCGTTGTAGTTTTCATAATTTTACTTTTCATCATTCAATTTAATTTGTTCCACCGTGCCCAATAAAGCAACAGTAAAAAGTCAAGACAAATGCTGTTAATTGGATTATTAACAAGCTTTATCCACAGCAAATGCACATAAAAAATTTTAGCAATTAAAGAACACAATTAGTGCAAAATATGTACAATATAAAATCTTCCAAGAGAAAAAAATTGATGTTTTCTCAGCAAACTACTAAATTTACACTATAGTCAAATGCTTTATTGCACGTAAGCAATAGATCTCATACAGTCTGCTCAACATGACAGTGAAAAATAGAAATAAGAAGCCATATAAATGACCCATCAGCCTCAATCCTCAAAGATAACGTTCATTGCAAAATTGTCAGCAACAATTATGTTGAGTATTTTTATCTGCTCATCTTTTTTATCAAACGCAACATCACGCGAGAAAACAGCAAATTATGTAAACGCAGAAAGCCTGAAAACACAGCTTTTGGAAGATCCCACTTTTTTATCGAAGCTCAAAGAAAAGATCACACCGCGTATTGATGATCACGATATTCGAAAAATTATAAGAGACTATTTGCTTACTCATCCAGAGATCATGATAGAAATGCAGCTTAGCCTCGAAGAAAAACTGGAAAAGAAAAGTGAACAAAAAGCCAAAAAACAAGCTTCAATCATCAATTTGTTGAAAAAAGAAATTTTTCAATCTCCTCACGATGCCCTTTTAGGAAACCCAAATGGTAAGAAAGTACTTGTTGATTTCTTTGATTATAATTGTGGCTATTGTAAGATGTCTTATTCGTACATAGAAAACTTAATAAAAGAACACCCAGACCTCCGAGTGATTATCAAAGATTTACCAATTTTGGGCACTGATTCTATGGCTGCGCATACTGTTGCCTATGTTTTCCGTAAACAATTCCCAGAGAAATATCCTCAGTTTCATAAAGCCCTTTTAACGAGTAAAAGTCGAGTAAATGAAACTAAAGCTATAAAAATAGCAGTTTCATTAGGAGCAGATGAGAAAAAGCTGCGCAATGCAATAAAAGATTCTAATCTCCAAAATTCCTTTAAAGAAAATATTCAGATTGCATCTACACTTAATATTACGGGAACACCTTCTTATATTATTGGTGATAAAGTATTTATCGGAGCCGTGGATCAAAATATTTTGAAAGAAGCCATAGAAAATATACAATGAATATTTTTCCTTACCTCGTCATTTTATGAAGAATCCCGTAAATGAAATAATTTTATGCTTTCTCTTTTTTAATAACAGGCTTATAAATGCAGTTTCGCATAGCAGGTACTGGTTTAAAAATTGCAAAATATAATTCTAAAAAAGTAAAGAGCTTTTAGCAAAGCCTTAAAAAAGATCATCCGTAGTCTAGAGATATTCAGTCATAAGAATTAAGTAATGACGATCTTCATTGATCAAGGAGTTAGTGACAAAATGACCACAAAAAAAATGGATAAGGTAAAACATACCACAATTGACACGAAAATTATCCGTGATCTTGCTGAAATTTTAAATGATACCAATTTAACAAACATTGAACTCCAACAAGGTGAACTTCGTATTTGTGTATCACGTCAAAATACCTCAGCCATTCCTGAACAAACAATTTATGCCCCTGTTTCCACCCCTACTCTTGCCGTAACTCCTCCCTCTGCCTCAATAGCTGAAACTCCTATACAAGAAGATAAATCAAAAAACGCAATAACGTCTCCAATGGTTGGAACAGCTTATCTTGCACCTTCACCAGGCGCACAACCTTTTGTAGAAATAGGGCAAAATGTTTCTGAAGGACAAGCATTACTTATCATTGAAGCAATGAAAACGATGAATCAAATTTCATCACCACGCTCAGGTACAGTGACCTCTATTTTTGTTAAAGATGGTCAACCTGTTGAGTTTGGTGAACCACTTATTGTTGTTGAATAAAGCGAGGGGCTACCATGATTCGAAAAATCCTCATTGCTAATCGGGGAGAAATTGCTCTTCGCGTTCTGCGAGCCTGCAGAGAACTTGGAATAAAAACTGTAGCCGTTCACTCCACTGCTGACGCCGATGCAATGCACGTTCGTCTTGCTGACGAAAGTGTCTGTATTGGTCCTCCTCCAGCGCGCGATTCGTATTTAAGCATTCATCAAATTATTGCAGCTTGCGAGATCACAGGGGCTGATGCTGTTCATCCAGGCTATGGCTTTCTTTCTGAGAATGCAAAATTTGCAGATGTTCTCGAAGCCCATGATATTACATTCATCGGCCCAACGGCTGCGCATATTCGAACCATGGGCGATAAAATTGAAGCAAAAAAAACCGCTAAAAAACTTGGAATTCCTGTAGTCCCTGGTTCAGATGGAGCAGTCACTGAAGAAGCAGAAGCTTTACGCACAGCTTGCGAAATTGGTTATCCAGTTATTATTAAGGCTTCTGCAGGTGGTGGTGGACGCGGTATGAAAGTCGTCCATTCTGAACAAGAGTTTGCTATAGCTCTCAAAACAACTCGTTCAGAGGCAGCATCAGCTTTCGGTGATGATGCAGTTTATATCGAAAAATATCTAGAAAAGCCCCGTCATATTGAAATTCAAGTGATAGGCGATGGAGTGGGGAATGCTATTCATTTAGGAGAACGTGATTGTTCACTTCAACGACGTCATCAAAAAATATGGGAAGAAGCCACGTCACCAGCTCTTAATGAAACTGAACGGAAAAAGATTGGTGATATTGTCGCAAATGCTTGTGCACAACTTGAATATCGTGGTGCTGGTACCATTGAGTTTCTTTATGAAAATGGTGAATTCTACTTCATTGAGATGAATACGCGTTTACAAGTTGAACATCCTGTAACAGAAGCGATTACAGGTATAGACTTAGTTCATGAGCAAATTCATATTGCATCAGGTGAAAAACTTTCCGTTACTCAAGATGATGTCTGCTTCTCTGGCCATGCTATTGAATGTCGTATCAATGCCGAAGATCCTATTAACTTTACGCCGTCACCAGGGACTATTACACATTTTCATACACCTGGAGGTTTAGGAATTCGCGTTGATTCAGGTGCTTATTCAGGTTACCGTATTCCCCCTTATTATGATAGCATGATTGGAAAGCTGATTGTTCATGGGCGTACTCGTTTAGAATGCATGATGCGTTTACGACGTGCTTTAGATGAATTTGTTGTCGATGGAATAGAAACCACATTGCCTCTCTTTCGCGATCTCATTAACAATCAAGATATTGCAGAGGGCAATTATAATATCCACTGGCTAGAAAAATATCTTTCCAACCAATCAACTCCTTCAGATTCATAATTCGATAAGAAAATGATGTATTTTCATCAACGCTTCTCTATGAAGAGCATACATAGGAATAACATCCAACATTACTGTAAACGATAGTAAGAAAATAAAGAAACTGATTATTTTGTAATTTGTGATATAAGTTTTAAAAAATATGCTCCAAAACCGATAATTTTCTATTTTCCTTTTTGTAAGTTTGTGCTACTTGCTATGTGGTTATGCCCTTATAGCTCAGTTGGTAGAGCACCTGATTTGTAATCAGGGGGTCGGGAGTTCGAGTCTCTCTGGGGGCACCATTTTTTATCTTTAATGTATTGAAATATATAGATTTTTTCTTTAAAGAGCTGTTTTTAGACCACCTTTTAGACCACCCTTTACGGTTTATACAACTTTATCTAATTTACTCCTTATTTTTCTTTGGAGTGAAAGCTAAGATCTCTTTCTTTCTCCACCTCACTGCCCTCCCTAGCTTATATGGCTCCGGAAACAACCCCTGAAGCACCCAATTGCGAATCGTTGTTGTGGATACACTAAAAAGCTGTGCACATTCACGTGTCGTTACATATCTATCTCCATCATCAAATATCATCTCATTACCTTTCTCTTTTTTATATTAATTAAATGGGCGGGGGTGCTGGGAGGAGAAAGCACCCCCATAGGTTCAAGCAGCTTTTGTCAAAATCTTTTGCATCTCTTGTTCTATTTCCCCTAAAAAGATTTCGACCGCTTTATTAATCTCTTCAATGTGTTTCTCATCACGGTTGACACGTTTGATTTTCATTCTCAAACCAGTAGATCTGCCTACAAAGTTTGGATTATAGCTCATGAAATGACACCATTTTCGCCCCGTGCACGCCATTTGGAATTGCATCTGTGCGATATATTCAGGTTTGATTTCGTCATATATAAAGAAGCGCAAATGCGTGGTTGATTGTGGGCATTTGACCTCAACTAAGCCGTCCTCTCCAATGAACCCATCAGGACTTGCACCCGCCATTTTCATTTTTGGGTGTTGGA
>NZ_CADEAG010000006.1 GCF_902825155.1 Bartonella taylorii 8TBB | reverse complement strand
TCCAACACCCAAAAATGAAAATGGCGGGTGCAAGTCCTGATGGGTTCATTGGAGAGGACGGCTTAGTTGAGGTCAAATGCCCACAATCAACCACGCATTTGCGCTTCTTTATATATGACGAAATCAAGCCTGAATATATCGCACAGATGCAATTCCAAATGGCGTGCACGGGGCGAAAATGGTGTCATTTCATGAGCTATAATCCAAACTTTGTAGGCAGATCTACTGGTTTGAGAATGAAAATCAAACGCGTCCTCCGTGATGAAAAACACATTGAAGAGATTAATAAAGCGGTCGAAATCTTTTTAGGGGAAATAGATCAAGAGATGCAAAAGATTTTGACAAAAGCTGCTTGAACCTATGGGGGTGCTCTCTCCCCCCAGCACCCCCGCCCATTTAATTAATATAAAAAAGAGAAAGGTAATGAGATGATATTTGATGATGGAGATAGATATGTAACGACACGTGAGTGTGCACAGCTTTTTAGTGTATCCACACAACGATTCGCAACTGGATGCTTCAGGGGGGGCCGGAGCCATATAAGCTAGGGAGAGCAGTGAGGTGGAGAAAGAAAGAGATCTTAGCATTCACTCCAAAGAAAAATAAGGAACAAATAGGAGTAAATTAGATAAAGTTGTATAAACCGTAAAGGGTGGTCTAAAAGGTAGTCTAAAAACAGCTCTTTAAAGAAAAAATCTATATATTTCAATACGTTAAAAACAAAAAATGGTGCCGCATGCCGGATTCGAACCAGCGACCCCATCATTACGAATGATGTGCTCTACCAACTGAGCTAATGCGGCATAGGCTTGTGTATTTAATTAAAAAAAGTCAGTTTGAGGGTAATAGCCAAAAGTACGTACAAAAGCAAGTATGCATTTTTTTCAATAATTTATAAGATGTAGTTATTATTGAGGTAGGAAGAGGGCAGTACAAAGGTCCAGAGCAGAACAATATTTTTTGATCTTGATGTTAAAAGTGCGTTTTGATTCACACTACGTTCAAATTTAGAAACTGGCATGAAAAGCATATCTTCGGAGTGGAAAGTGATATCAGGGTATCTTCGTAAGACGAAATATTGTGCTCCTAAGAAAGGAAGATATTTATTGGACAAGAAATTGAAAATAAAAGACATCATTGACCTTTATGATGCAAGGATAAAAACAGTGGAATTGGTAAAAAATTACTTATCATTCTTATAAAAATGATGATAAAAATGATTATTTGATAAAATCAAAAACGTTTTTCTATTTAAGATGGAGTAAGAGCCATGTCAGATAAAAATCAGTTGATAGAACTGGAAAAGAAGCTAGTTTATCAGGAAAGGCTTGTTGACGAACTTTCTTCCGTAGTGACTGATCAATGGAAAAGTTTAAATAATATATCTAAAAAATTAGATGCCTTAACGAAGCGGTTTTTGGATTTAGAAGAACGGAGTGGACCTGAAGCTGTTATTCCGCAATCTCCACATAAATAGGGATGTTTTATATTTTTTTTGAAACAAATTTTTTCCAGTGAAAATCCTATTAGTTTTTTCAAGGTATAACAGAATGCACTCCACAGTGAGTGTGCAATTTTTATCACAGCAGTTGTTTGTCGTTCAGTTTTTTATTTAGTGCATTCTGTTAGGCATGCAGGGCAAATGCAAAATTTTCCTCATTATTTCAGGAAATTTCAATCTTATAAGAGATGCTTATGTTATAAGAAAACGTTTTCTGTATACAGTCTATAGTGTTGAAAAACAGAAAGAATCTTTTAAAGGGGATAAATAAGCGATCACAGAAAGTCTAGTCATTACAACATGTTCTAGTTTCACTGTAAAGATTTTCTTTTAATTGACAAAACTGATTTGATATTGCTGTTGCTTATAGTAGTCATGGATTAGTGTGTGTGTTTATAATAAGGTGTTTTTAATCTGTATTCTTCTTAACAAAGTAGCTTTCAGCTATTTTAATAGAATTAAGTCCTCTTAAAGTGTGTCGATTATATATGGCACAGTGGATCTTAGAAGAATCTTTGCAACATCAAAATCAAATTTATTTTTCTTTTAAGTATACGATATTTTTTGAAAAGGCTTTTGTTTTTCATGATTCAAAATACAAAATGTTATTGCTAAAGCACCAAAGATAGACCATACTGGTAAATAAATAAAATTAATGCAAATTGAAGATAGAGGAGCAGGTATCATGTTATTTATAGACTGGTTAAGGCTATAGATATCTGTTTTCAGGAGGTTTGCTAATATTTTATTTAAAGAGGTTGCCGTCCAGTGTAATGTGCTCATAGAGTGTACGCTATCAATGACTGATGCTATAATTGTTAGTGTAACGAAAATAAAAGCCATTAATTTGAGTAAAGAACGAAGCATATTTCTTCCTGTAATTTCAATAGAACAATCGCATAATGCACAGAAAGAGAAGGAGTTGCATTATGGCAATAAAAATAAGTTTATGTTCTCTTTTATAATTTCTGTTGAAAAAAATATGTCAAAGATATTATCAGCTTTTTGCATAAAGTTTAAAATCAATATCGAGCGAGGTAAAGTAGGGAATAATGCTTAAGAATGCAAATAATGAATTGAAGCGTAGCCTTCAAAATCGCCATATTCAAATGATTGCTCTGGGTGGCATTATTGGGACAGGACTTTTTTATGGATCAACCGAGGCAATTCAATTAGCTGGTCCTTCAGTTATTTTAGCTTATCTTATCGGCGGACTTATTATGTATTTCATTATGCGAATGCTTGGTGAAATGTCAGTAGAAGAACCGTCTTCAGGAGCGTTTAGTTTTTTTGCTTATAAATATTGGGGAAGATTGGCTGGTTTCATAACAGGCTGGAATTATTGGTTTCTTTATATTCTTGTGAGTATGGCTGAACTTACAGTGATAGGGTTTTACCTTGATTATTGGATTTCTATTGATCATTGGAAATCATCTTTCATTGTTCTTTTATTTGTTACATTTGTTAACTTGTTTAATGTTCGTTTTTATGGAGAATTTGAATTTGTTTGCGCTTTGATCAAGGTAGCTGCTGTTATTGGTATGATTATTTTGGGGATTTTTCTCATTGTCACTGGAGTAGGGGAAAATCAAGCGAGTATTCATTATCTTTGGGACCATGGCGGTTTTTTCCCTTATGGAGTAATAGGAGTTATTTTGGCGACTTCTGTAGTAATGTTTTCTTTTGGAGGAACAGAGCTTATCGGTATTGCTGCTGGTGAGGCATCTAATCCACAAAAAACAATTCCAGCGGCTATCCGTCAAGTTATGTGGAAAATTATAATTTTTTATATTGGTTCTATCAGCGTTATTATGATAATCAGCCCGTGGAGTATGATTGGAAAAAACGGTAGTCCTTTTGTTACAATTTTCGAGACGATAAGAATTCCTGCAGCTGGTCATATTTTAAATTTTGTGGTCATTATGGCTGCTATTTCTGTCTACAATAGTGGCATTTATTCTAATGGTCGTATGCTTTATAGTTTAGCGATGCAAAAAAATGCACCACATATTTTCAGTAAGCTAAGCACTGCTCGTATTCCTTATGTTGCTACCCTTTTTTCATCATTCTGTACGGCGTTGATTATCGTTGTTAATGCTCTTGTCCCTGATGGTAGCTTCATGCGGATCATGGCTCTTGCAACTGCAGCAGCAGTGATTACTTGGGCTATTATTGTTATTGTTCATCTGAAATTTCGCAAGGCACATAAAAACAGAAAAGGCGACTTCATTTATGCATTTGGTTTATATCCTTACGCTAACTACCTTTGCCTCTGCTTTCTTGCTTTATTATTTTGTATTATGTTTATCAGTGGTTTTGGGCAAAATGGATTAATGTCGCAATTTTTTGATACGATAGGAATAAGGGTGCCGTTTCTTGAAACATATATCCCTGTACAGATGCCTGATATGAGTTTAGCAGTTATTATTATTCCTCTATGGTACTTGTTATTACTTTTAGGCTATAAACTTAAGCGATAGCGGTAGAAGAGGTACTAAAAGGGATTGATTGGAATAAATCTTGAGGATTATAAAGTTCGATAAGGTAACACAGGTCTTTGGTGACTTGTGTGTTTTGAAGGATATTACTGTAGAGCTTACCGAAAGACGAGTCGCTGTTATTGGTGCGAATGGTTCCGGAAAAAGTACATTTGTTCGTCTTATCAATGGGCTACAATTACCGTCTCATGGTTGTGTAAGCGTTGATGGGCTTGATACAAAGCGTGATGCAAAAGCGGTAAGGCGTAAAGTAGGGTTTGTTTTTCAAAATCCTGATAATCAAATTGTTTTACCCTTAGTGGAAGAAGATTTATCTTTTGGTCTCAAAAATCTAAAACTTAGTAAAGATGAAATTAAGGAGCGTGTAGATGAGATTTTGCAGCGCTATAACCTTCAAGCTTTCAGAAATCACGCAGTTCATTTATTAAGTGGCGGACAAAAACAACTTGTTGCCATTTCCAGTGTAGTTGCAATGCAACCAGACTATATTGTTTTTGATGAGCCGACGACATTACTTGATTTACGGAATAAGCGCCGCGTTACGCACGTTATAGAAGAATTATCGCAAACGGCGATTGTTGTATCACATGATTTGGAGTTTCTCAGAAAGTTTGATAGAGTGCTAGTTTTTGAGAAGGGAGAAATAGTTGTTGATGATGTACCGCTTGTTGCGATCAAAGAATATGTAAGAAGAATGTCGTGATCGGTTTATATCTTTCTCAGGATACATTTGTTCATAGGCTTAGACCAGGGATTAAGCTTTTATTCCTTACTATATTTGCAACCATTCTATTTATGGTGTCAGCGATACCTGTTCTTTTGCTCTTTTTATTGTTTGTGGCGCTGCTTTATAAAGTTGCTAAGGTTCCTTTTAACAATGTGTTAAAGCAGCTTAAAGCAATGGGTCTATTTTTAATCCTTATATTTGTTTTTCAAGTTATTTTTAAAAGTTGGCTTACAGGTTTTGAGATTGTATTGCGTCTTCTTTCTCTCATTTTTTTGGCATCACTTGTGTCTTTAACGACTAAAGTTTCAGATATGGTGAGTGTAATTGAAACATGTCTTCAACCATTTCGACGCTTTGGTATAAATCCATCAAAATTTAGTATGGCACTATCTATGGCAATCAGATTTATTCCAGTTGTCAGTGAAAAATTCAATGAAGTACGTGAAGCGCAGCGGGCACGTGGACTTGATACGAATATTGCTGCCCTTGCAATGCCGTTGATTATACGAACAATAAGGATGGCTTCAGAAGTTGCTGAAGCACTAGAGGCGCGTTCTTATGACGGCGATACTGATGATAAAATATCTAACGATAATACAGTGAACTTATAGTACAGGAGAATTCTTCAATGAATACAAAAGATCTCACTTATATTGCTTTATTTGCGGCTATTTACGCGATTTTAGGCCTTTTTCCTCCTATTTTTCTTCCTATTTTTCTTGGGCTTCCTATTACCGCTCAGTCAATGGGACCGATGTTAGCAGGGTCTATACTTGGTGCAAAAAGAGGTGCTTTAGCATCACTCCTTTTTCTTGTACTTGTGGCCATTGGGTTACCTTTATTAGCTGGTGGACGTGGAGGTATTGGTGTTTTTTTAGGTGCTGGTGGCGGCTATATGATTGGTTATCCAGTTGCTGCGTTTTTTATTGGTTTTATGGTCGAGCTGCTTTGGCGTCGGCTAAATTTTATTATATTGTTTGTGATAAATACTGTAGGTGGAGTTGGGATTGTTTTCCTTTTTGGAATACCATGGATGGCTTATATTACTCAGGTTCCTTTGCTAACAGCTTTAACAACTTCATTAGGTTTTTTGATTGGCGATTTTGTAAAAGTACTGATTGCATCTTCTGTCGCAGTGGCAGTGAAAAAATCCGTGCCTCTCATTACGCCAAAGAAAGTGTAGTTCTTATTTTGAGTTGAGAGGGCGTAAGCGGTTATATGAAGATAAAAAGAGAAAATATGCTAAAATTTTCTTGTCTTATTTTGCGCTATAATGAGAGGGTATATACTAGGAAAAAATAATCCTATTATACTACTATATAAATTACTGTCTAAAAAGTGGTAATATAAAATACATATAGAATATTATTTAAGAGATGTAAAATTTACAAAATATCTCTGATAAACAGCAGATACCATTTCCTCCTTTTTATTTTGAACAAATTCATTGCAGAAGATTAAAGTGTTGTATTTAGCACAAATAATAAAAATTTTAATTTTTTCTATCAACAAAATTGTAGGTTATTTTAACAATAAAAATGAATAATTGTAAATAATGATTGTATTTTTATTCTTTTTGTATAATACTATTTATGATATATACATAAAAATAGCATTATATTATATACATTTTGTATCTTTCTTGAAGAAGATAAGGATAAAAAGTTATGAATATAAGATATTACTTCGCTATATGCACTATTGTTTTAGGTTTTTCGTCTGTTGTAAAAGCATCTGAGCATGAAGTTTTTCAGAGAGAGGAATCCGTTATTATTGCTCATACTGTTCTGGGGAAAAATATATTTTGTGATGGTCAGCTGAATTCTTTATTGAATAAAGTTGTTATAACCACCTATCCAGGTAATCATAATATTTTTTGGAGCAGTATAGTGTCGATCTTTGAGAAAGTGAGACGTGTATATGCTAATTTAGGATCATATTTATACAACTCCATATTCTCCATATTCAATTGGTAGAGTGCAAAAGAATGCATCATTTAGCTTTTGGTACTCTAGGTAGTTATTTTGTTTAAACCACTATAGATTACAAAGAAAGAGTGTTACAGCTCTGGTGGTTTTCTTGAAAAACTTTATAAAATGATATTTATTCTTAAAGTCTTCCAAGGGAATGTTGAAAATTCTGTTCCCTCACTTTTATTTACGCATCTCTTACATTTGAAATGCTAGTGAAAATAAGAGATTATATGTGATAAAAAAGAGCGTGGTGCCAGACATAGCAAAGCATGGCGCAGCAATGTGAATAAAATTATAGAAAAATGCACAAGGACATCTTTATGTCTATGGCTTTTTATAATTCAATAAAAAATCTCATATCAAAAATTAAAGCTGGATGAGAAGGTAATTTAGGTGGGAGCATATTATTATCTGAGAAAGAAAAGCTGATTTCTGGTGCAAGCATGGCAAAATATATATAAAACTCCGCAGTTTAATCTATCGTCATCATGGTTTTCGCTTAAGCTCACGGGATTGGATAGCAGATCAATCTTCACTCCCTTTGAAATCGCCGAAACTATTCTTGCGCATTCAGTTGGTCGTTTAGTGACAAAAGCTTACATGCGAACAGACTTTTTAGAACAATTGCGTATATCATTGGAAATGTGGTCATCTTTTATTTTAGAATGAACGTAAGGAATAGGATGTTCTGACATGCATTCTACAAAGCACTTTCTTTTTTACCAACTTTTTCTAACAATTCTTTACATTCTTCTAAATTCTGTATAATTAAGAACTATATAAATATAACTTCTGTCGGTCTATAGTAATAGCAGTCTTAAAGCTTCAAAGAGTTGTTGATGCTTTTTCTCTACACTAGCTATAAGCTTATAAAATAACATTAACTCTATAGAGGATTTGTATCTGTTGTGATATTCAAAATGTCCCATATGATCACCTAGCTCTGTTAAATTTCAATGTTTACAACGCTTTTTTATTTTTTGAGTGATATCACAGATGAGATAACGGTATCTGGGAAATTCTTCAGGAAAATTTGAACGTTCCTTAAAGGTGTGTGCTTCACCTTTGCGAATTTTTTCTAAATAAATGATGACCTAATCAATAGCATTGTTTTAGTACCTTGTTTTGCATCATTTTTCATTGGATGCTTAATTTCCACTATAGTAAGAGATGCTAAAGTAGGGGATGTTGAATTTTTTTGCTGTTTGATACTAATAGAGGAGTGCAATAGGCAGAATTATTATACACATTTAAAGCACATATATCAGGTCTCTCCTTATCCGTAGTCCTGTGAAAGATATCTTATTCAATGAAAGATCAGAGGCTCAATAATCATGAAACGCCACTTTTTCATCAATCAAATCATAAGTTACAACTACTCATAGCGACAGAGCTAAAATCGTGGCACTATGAGCTGATGAATAACAGTTTCCTTTAATATATCCTTTTTTATCATCTATAGAAAGAGAATGTAATAATTCCTTCAAAAGCTCTATGATAATCTTTCTATGACACAAGTAATTTGGCAAATCGGATTTTTTTTAAGATCACCTACAGTGTTTACATATTTACTAATTCTTTTGCTATAGTTTATTGAATTTTTGCCTTGTTGAAATACTAAAACATTCTGATCTTCTTCAAATCTTATTTTCTACTCTAGCAAAATATTTATACAAATGCAGTTTCAAGTTTTGATCGGTTGTTGTAGATGAAACCATATAATCATCGTCAGTTAAATACTTCATGATTGAGCGATAACGTGGTACGTTGTGCGTAAATTTTTCACTCTCTCCTTACAGTCTTGAATATTTTTCTATTTTTATTTTTTCACGAAAACTTATTCCATGTAGGTACTGCTTATAGAGATCATTCAACAGCGTCTTTTTTGACTTATCTTCAATAGTTATAAAGGGGCAACCGTCATCTCACGCAAAATACCAGAGACAATGTTCTAATAATGCTTTCGAAATAGACTGTAGTGTTTTAGGAATATAATTTTTATATTCTTTTTTTAAATCTTTTAGCTCAACAATGGTTTCTTTTGTTGTACAGTTACCTTGAAAATTGTGTAATGCTTTTACACGCTTCAACAGCGTTGAATGAAAATTCACGCTCTTTTAGCCCTTTATTTTTTTCATAAATACTCTTTTGATGTTTATATCATCAAAAGCTTTAAGCTATAAAAGCCGTCCTACACCACGACAGCCTTTTTCTATTTTATTATCTGAGTCTAAAGTTTCAAATGATTGTAAATTAGGATCATTAAAACCTATACCATTGTCGATTATTTTAAAACCTACAATTCCTTTATCATCTAGTGTTTCTGTGTCTTTTTCAAGTGGTAGAGAAGCTTGGTCCGATCTTATTATTGAAATTGTAATATGGCTTGAGGAAAAATCATTTCCTATTTTTTTAATGAAATGAATAGAGTTCACAACTGTTTCAAAAATAGGCAGAAAAGCATGCGTTTTTGGTAAAGACGTATTTCTTACGCGGCCATTTATTTGCTCTCATTATACTTCACTATGATGATATAAGGACAAAAAATGATGTTGTCCTAAAAAAAATTGACTTCCTCCTCCTCCTCCTTTAAGGGTGAAACTTCGGAAGCTAATCACGTCAATCATATGTCATGATAATCCCCAAATCCATAAAAAGGCTAACTCTTTGAAATCTATTGCTTCAAATGTACCAAAAAATTATCTATCGTATCCATGAGGCGAACAAAATCAAGGAGCAATAAAAAGATGAAAAATATTACCCATTTCATAAAGCGATACGTCATTTTAACGCTTTGATAGGTAAGTATCATTTCTCTTGGAGCATTTCTATTTCTGCTTCTGTAAGCTCTATATTTCTATCACTTTATTTTATGTTTCCATTCACATATACGTACACTGTATTAATTATATTTTAGAATGTCTTTCGCTAAATTTGAGCTCATCATATTGATATCTTACCGCTTCAAATAAACTGGTAGCCACCTAACTACAAGAAGCCCATTTATTGGTTGCACAACCAGTCAGAAAGCTTAGCACGCACATCAGCATCACTTTTCTTGTTAATTTCATTTTCTACCTCTAACCGCGTTTTTACTATCTTGAAAGTCTCCTCTGTTTGTTTTTGCTGCTCGATTTTTTTCCAAGGAGAAAAGCTCTTGCTAAAGCTACAAAAAAAGTTGCTAAAACTGCTACTGTTATTGTGAGATATTTTTTTATCGATAAAATCATAGACGATGCTCCTGAAAGCGTTTAGCGATATACACCATAGCTGTACAAGCAGCCAAAACCACAATACCTGCTAAAGCCCATTGAACAGGACCATTTCCTACGAAAAGCCCTCTAAGACCTGAAAAAGAACTTATGATTGGTGCAAGAGCCTCTACTTTGCAAATAACCATTACACCTTATGATTTTACTTTTTGATAATTTGGAGACATATAAGCACCTTGAGCCCATAATCCTGCTTCAGCTGCCCGATGATTAACAAGACCTTTGAGACGCTTTCCTCCTACTCTTGTCCATTTTTGCAATTCAATTGGTACAGCTTCGTAATTTCCTTTATTAAGCTTTTTTAGTAGCGTAGAGCGACAAAAAGCTTCTGCTCCAACTTATAGGCAAACGACACAAGTGCGATAAATTGTTCATCACTTAAAGGAACGGTAACGGTTTGTTCAACAACTTTTTCAAATTGCCTCAAATCTCGACAAAGAATCTCTTCCGCCTCCATCTCTGTAATCTGCATGTTTTGGTGGACATGTGGCGCTCCGGTAGCGCTTGTATGCCCATAACCAATTGTTCACACACCGTTATAATCCTCATAGGCGTTTAAACGCAAACCCTCCCATTAATCAACGCAAGTCCTTCTCTTGATATCTTCCGCATCACTCTTACCCCGTAAAAAGCTCGACACAAAGCAGGACATAAATCAAAAATTTAAAACACACATCCAACCATTCTAAAGAATGGGATAACAAAGTGATCGAGTAGACGTAAAAAAACTCACGATAAAGTTCGTTAAAACTTATACCACTATTCATTAGAAAAAAGATTACATTAATCACGATTTACTTTGTTGAAATTCATTTCCCAGTATTAACACCTTTAAAGTAAAAAAAACTTTATTTGAAAAAAAATATTTTTATAGTAAATCAACAATATACTAAATATAAAGAGTAATAATTATAATAATTAGCAAAATAAAATATAGTAAAATTAAAGAATTATAACATATACTGCTTACACCGTAAAAATTGCCACAAATGCAAAGGAAAAAATTATAATTGAACATTTTGAATTTAAACGCACTTGGAAATCTGTTTTAAAAACAGACAACGCGTTATATAGATCTTGTTCAAAAAAATCTACAATTAATTTAATTATTCTTTATTTTGCTATCTAATTGTCTTAATTGTCCTAAAAAAGATAAATAGATTAATTAATCTTTTAAAAAACAATATTTTAGCATATATCTTCATCATCGATATAGATTACGACATTTCTTTTATTGCATAATGCGTTGGATTGAGCATTGAGATCAATAGTGTCATTTGTATCTGATGTTATGTTTGCAACGTTTACTGTGGTTTTTGCTTGGGTATTCTTAAAAAGTTTGCAGTCTATTTTTGTTGTATATCCGCTTATTTTATCAAGTTTGTATTTGACATTTTTGATACAATATTCTGCGGAGATATAAGGCCGAAAAATTGGCTCTTGAATAAGCTTCACTTCTGTTTGCATAAAGGGCCCTCTACCCCTATCATATGAGAAAGAAGATTTTCTGCATGACGTTTTTTTTGTGATAAGCAGCAACGACCACAACAGCTTCTGCTTGATGGTGGCAAGTATATTTGAGTTCATGAAAAGGTAATTTTCCAATTTTTCCCTCCTTTTTTCATCACTGCGGATATTATGATAGATTATAAGGAGACTGCTTTTTTCTCTTCTTGCTTTTCAGATCCTATCTTTTGCGGTTGTTTTTGATTTATGCAGCCAACAGTTGTTTTTGCTGCTTTAATCGACGAAGAAAATATTTTTCTAATCGTTTTTTTGGGATAAACGCTCCTATTTAGACAAATTACATTTGTGGATACATTTAAAGTATACATACGTTATAGCATTGATTTTCTTCTTATATTTCAAGATAAGGAGAAGGTTAGATGTGATAAAAGGAAATGAATTTTCATAAAACCCTCTCAATTGAACACAATACCCGTTTTCAAGTAGGATGAAGAAGTAGCAAATTTTATTGATGCTCCAGATCTCACAAATTGTGATTTAACTTGTTTTAAATGTGTTCATTTCGAATTTTCACCTAAATAAGATATCTATAGGTATTCGATTGCTTCAAACACTTATGAAGATTTTTAAAAGGGTTAAGATAAAATATGAACAACAATCATTATACGTATCGTATTTTGTGGTTACAAAAAGATGAGGAATATGTCGAATTGTGTGCAAAATTCCCATCTCTTTCATGGTCAGCTGCTCAAGCAGAGAAAACTTCAAAAGGCATTGTGAACCTCGTCTTAGAAGTTGTTAAGGACATGCAACACAAAGAAGAAGTTCCTACGCCTTTCTCACATGCTAAATATAGCGATAATTTTCAATGAAAAACATCACCAGATCTCCTATAGAAAACTTGCAATTCAAGCTGCTGAAAATGGTGTAAGCTTAAATAAGTATATTGTTTCCAAATTTCTAAATATCTATACGCACCAAAAGAAAATTAATTTTTATATCACCGCATCAAAGATTTATATTCTTGAATTCTTTTTCTGTGCGTCGAAACAGTGAAACATTCATTATTCACAAAAATTAAGTTTTTACAGGCTCTTTCAAGAAGAGTGTCACCTTTCTTATTAATGATTTCATGTGAAGCTTCCGGATTTTTTTTCATATATTTCTCGATGCGTTGTTGACGGTGCGCGTGTTTATAAAAACTAGCTGGAAGGTACACGTCTACCTTATCAGGAGATAAAGGAGTACCCTCTTTACATAAATCACCATTAATATTATCGATGTGCATTCTGAGTAATTTAGGATATTCGAAATAAAGTTTTTTGGCTAAAGCCAAACTGACAATCCCACTTCCAGAAGAATGCTTCTGAATACTCATTTCCGCCATGGAAAAACAACAACTAGCTAACTGAGAATCTTCAATGACTGATTTACTCATTACTGCTAGCATTTGTGCTGCTGGATTTCTAAAGTTTATAGTTTCAAACAATATCAAGGATTTTTTGTTAAAAAAGCTTCGATAATCTATTACCGCAAAATGGGCGTTTTCACCCTCTGTGCCAATTAGAAATTTAGCGGATTCAGCTCCACTATTGATTGTTTTTTTATTTTGTCGACAAGAGTTTCAGGGTTCATAGCAAGATGAATGTTCATAGCTCTATGTTTATCATTTGCTTTTTCGACTAGGACAGGCATCATTGTACGATCTGTATGTACATAATTTTTGTTAGCAAAACTACCATCGGCGATGTCATTCTCTAAATCTGCAACAATACTTTTCAATGATCTATTACTGAACATGAGGCTTGGTTTGTTTTCGGGGGCACTAGCCTCTAAACGTGCAAGAAGACTTTCTAATGGTTCGGTTTTTATATCTTCTTCTAATAGACTTTTTGCTTGATGAATTTTATCTTTTGATTTTGGCATAATGAAACTCTTCATTAAAAGTTGATATCAGACAATTTTTTATTTTTTTTATGGCAAAATAATGTTCTACATGTCCCATTAATGACTTGTATAAAGTGTATTTTAGTACATTATAAAAGCTTTTTTCTCATTTTGGCCATAGATGATAAATTCTTTAGAATCTTTAGAAATGACAAGAAAAGTATCATTACCATCTCTGATAAATTTAATTGCATATTTCATTTGAACCTCCTTTTATTAAAGTTAAGGACTATTTCAAGTTAAGATTTTTGAGAACCTTTTGAACTCATCCTGTTTCTCATTCTTTTCGCAGACCATGCATAGGTAAAACAGATTTTTTAGAAACACGCTTACAAGCAAATATTCCCCTTTTCCTGAAGTGAAATTGTAACCATGTTTTTATTTGGAGAAGAAAACTTTCAAAGTGCGTTGATTTAAATATGGGGGGAATATATTCCCAAAACTGACAGTGATAAATTTCCTATTGCTAAACAAGAAATATCTTCAATTGCTCAAGTTATATATAAGTTAAAGATTGAGAGTGCCATTGCACAATATATCAAAAAATTAAATACAAATGCAGAGATCCAACTTGCACGTCAAAGATGCGCTGTCAGTAAGAAAGCTCAATTATGAATATCCTCATAGAAATTACAGAAAATACTCTTAATAGTGCTGCGGTTTAAATTATATCCAGCCATAAAATTTCTGGATTACGTAGTAAGCAATATTGACATATTATGCGCGATAATCAGCAAATGCTTGAAAATTTAGATAATTTTCAAATAAATTGATTAAATCTCCTGATCTCCAATTTAGGCTGAGTGAATTTACAGGCTTATATAAAGATTCAAAGGACGTATATTTTCATAACATCCCGAAGCACAAATGTTTAATTCTCGTAACCTAGTTGCAGAACTTTTTACGTATAAAAATAATTGACTGTATGCTAGAATTGAGAAAGCAAATAGTAGCTCCACACATTAACTGTTCGAAGCCTTCAATACTACTTGGTATTTTGATACATCTACAAGAGAGAATTAACCAAAAGAATACCATTACGTTGCTGAACCCCAACCAAAGATAGAAGGACTTAACAGATGATTTGCGTAAAAATGATTGAGTGTATCAATGTGCTTCAAGTGCTTCTCTATTACCCTATAAGAATAAAATCAACAAAGATTTCATGGATCGTCCTGCTATCACTATCCAAATAGCTGATGGATACAGAAAAGGCGCTCCTTCAACTACAATCACCACAAAGTGATTGGTACATTTGAGAAAAACCCATGGATGTATGCAATGAAGTGCAGCAACAACTTTATTGTGTGTTTTTTAGGTAGGCATCATTTCAGTTTATTAATCGTAATTCTAGCAGCTTTTATAGATTGTAGAGTTTCGGAATTTTTCAAAATTATAAGCCCTTTGTTAAAAGCTTACAATCCGAGTTTGGATAGCTCCGCTAAAAAGGTCGCTTAAATTTAAAATAGAGTCCTTCTTTTCATCTTTTCAAGTAACAAAATAGGACATTTCCAAGATCGTAGTCCTATTCTCTTTGGATATTACCTATTTTTTCGTTGAAGTATATTCGTTTGTGACTTTAAAAATTACAGTATATGATGCTATGGTTGAAAAAAATGATGCAAAGCCAATCTTGTGTATCTTTTAGGATTTCACTCAGTACAAATTAACCGATTATTGGATTTAAATTACCCAACAAAATGAGATACTTTAGAATCTACACTTATCGCTTTTGAAAAGAAGTTACATTAATATCCAAGATGACGCTTGAAATTTACAGGCTTTGTATAAAATATTTATCCAACCTATTAAGAGCAATATACTGTGAACCAACAAGATGTGGAAGTGATTAATCCTCTAGAACAGGATACTATAATATGGCATGAAAGTTATATTTGCGGTATAAACATAGATCTTTTTAAAAAATCTTTTATATATTCAAAAACGGTCCTGTTGCTATCTTTATTCATTTCTCCCTTACGTTATTATAAGAAATTATAAGCATTTCATCATAAATTGCGCTAAGTAATAGTTTCCCACTTCAAGATATTTTTGTGTAGTATCATCCTGATCTTGACTGAGATTATCTTGCAGATAAAGCTATCCGATATAAGAAACAAAAAGCAAATTTTTGGCGATTTCTGGCGACAAATTAAAACGTTTTTTCACATTTTATTGGCCAATTTATCAATTGGCTCAAGCCGTTTCCTTACATGTTTTTTCTCTCTAACTTATTTTTTCAATCAAAATGAAAACTATAATTAACAGGTCTACTATAGCCAGTAGTATCTGAGGCGATAGAGTAACTTTAAGCAGTGACAGATGAGGGAATGCAGATTGAGCTTTTTCTTAAGTATTGAAATGCTTTTTTAGCAAAGTGTAGATTGAAAACCACAATAGAATGCCGTTCAGTTTTTTTTACTTTCTGATTGGGTGCTATACCTTTGTAACTATCAGAAGTCGTCATGCCAAAATCGACTATTTCAGCATCAGAAGTTATTGTCTTGTCTTCTAGATCAGCACCAAGACGCTCAATTAGCATCATTTTGTTAAGTAATATTTTATATCTCTTTTGGTGCAAATAATGCAGAAATTCATTAAACTTAATATATAAATTAAAATTTTTTTATGGGTATCTATGATAAAACAATAACATAATTATTTTAAATAAAGTCGTCATGTGAAGTTGAAAAACAAAATAATATATTTATCATTTCGTCAGTTTTTTTAATTATATATAATTATTTTTCTAATTTTTATGCTCTAAAGATATCATTTTTAAAGTATATAGCAAATTTTGCTCTATTTATTGTTGGAAATTAAGATTTATTTTACAATATTAATTTTATGAAGAAATGGGAAGGTGAATGAAAATCTATATAGGGAGTTGCGTAAAGAAGCCAGAAAACAGAGTTATTCATTACAGTTAAGATCTTGGGGCAGGGCGAGGATCACATTACTCGGTAATTTTAGATACAATATCTGTACCTATACAAATAATAATTAAACCATATCATTTATATAAGCTTATTCGTTGATTTTAACAACTATTAGTCAATTCATGTTAAGATAAATTGGCGTGTTACTTTTCGGTTTGTTTTAACAGATATAACCTGTTGATTATCAAGATTACCATTATTTTTGAGGTATTATTATGATACTGTGATGTACGATACTTTAAACTGTGGTGCTCTTTTGAAAAAGAAATTGCTTGATGAATTAGGGTTAGCAGTAACAGAATCTGTAAATCATCTTAGCGTTGTGCATTAAGCTCTATAACATGTCTTAAATTATTATGCGGTAATTATAGCATCGATCTAGTTTCACGCTTGAAAAAGTAGAGAATTAAAAAAACTGCTAAGAAAGTGATTGTTACTCTAAAATAGATGAAAATATTAAAACAGTTTGAATGAAATTATTGTTTTTCTCTATTTATAAAAATTGAAAACCCAAAAATTCTGTGCTGTATATTATTAAAATTCCAATTTTTTAAACATATCTGATAGCCCCTGACATTTTTTGATTCCCTTGTTAATCTCATTCATAAGCAGTTCATCATTGATAACATTTCTAGGTTACGGTTGTACCATAAACCTACGCTTTCACTTACGCTTTTGTACTCAAGTCTCTGCTATCAGGGATATCATGGTATTGTCTACCATCGAATTTCTCATATTCTCTAGAGTTGTCTAGGTGTTTATAAAGGTTATAAAAATATTCAGAAACCCTAAATCTTTATGGTGCGTGATTGGTAGCCATAGCAGTAATTTTTTTTGTGTTGGTTGTTTACGTTTTGTTAAGAATAGATGCTTTAATCCTTAATTTATTAGTGAGGCTATTTGCTTCATATTTAGCCGTACAGGGCAATTTTAACACCCAATATGGTATTAAAACTACTCAATCGCTCTGTACGGTGTCTTTTTACTGTTCTTTGGAAGAATTTCAAGCAAGCCAAGCTCAAAGATATTAAACATCAGCTTCAGCTTATCCAGTTTTCCCTATCAAAGTTTTTTCTTGATATTCTTCACTAAGCTTTTCTATTCTCGTGAATGAGATGAATTTATCTCCTAAAGCCTTACGATGTGTGTTCTCAACTATTTCATAGAGAGCATCTTCCAGCACATCAAGAACATTGGCGATATCATCAACAAAAGCTCTCAACACAAAAAATTTTGAACAGTCTAACAGATGTCAAAAGCTTGTTTTTCTGTTTCTGGTATCAGTTTTACTCTAGAGATAAAGGTTAATGGATGTTGCTATGTTCACATATTTTCACTGCTTTTGATAGAGTTTTTCGTTTTTTCTAAATTCTCAACAGCCTTCTGTATGCGATTGCACCATGTTTCCAGTTCATCTGTTTTGGTTACATTTGTTCCTGCTTTTGGAATGCTAGTAATATCTAAATTTTCTGCTCTTGATTTTCTCGTGTTCTAGAGAAAAATTCTCTCCAATTAAGAAATCGTCATCAGGTTTGAAGTCCTCAAGCAATTGATATTCTTGATTAGTTCTAATCCATTTCACTTTTTCGGAATGCTTTCTTATCTGTGAAGATGTAGTTGGTTTTCTCATGCTTGTACTGCTTTTGATTTTCTTTCTTAAACCTTATCTAAATCTTCATTGCAATTTTTTAGCTCTTTGTCAGTTCATTATCTCTACAGACACTCATTTGTTAAACGAATGATATATCCTTTTGTAAGCAAGATATCTAATACTGCTTCAAACTTTTTACAAAATAACCGCTGTAATAAACTAATACCTCAAGATTATGAAAAAGAGGTACACTAGTGTAAAGCATGTGTATCCGCAATCTTATATAAATATTTTCCTCTACAGGAGATAAATAAGTGAGACCAAATATCAACGGATTTACAAAGTGCTTAATCGATGATAATTTGTTTGAAGTGCCAAATTACCTTTTCCTGTTGTTGCCTTTTAATTTTTAAAATAGGAATGCTCTTATAAGGAATTCTGTTATACTCACACCAAGCTGTTAAAGTCACTGAAAAGCCAGCGTAAACATAGGTAGTATCGGTACTTACATGTGGTGTACTCTTTCAAAATACATTGTATCAAATTAATCTGTTGTCGTCAGAATTTTTGAAAGCTATTGTTTAAAGCGTAGGTAATCCGCCCCATTGCTTTCAAAACGGTGCGTTTGAAAATTGATTGATCCATTGACTATGTGATTATCAATACCACACATCACTTGATATATCTTGGCTCAAAACTAAAGACAAAATGGGATTTTTTAAAGTCTTAAAGCAATCCAGAGTGGAGTATTTAAAAGTTTAAATCCTCTCTTTTTAGAATATCGCATGGTAAAGGGTTCTTGAGATTGTACATAATCAACATAACAAGAGAGATATACAGTTAATAAGTCTATACCCCTTGTAAGATTAGCATGCTCATAATGTGAGCATGCTTCATAAGTTTATTCAGTTTCTCTTAATTCCAATTTTGGGAGGTTCTTAACAAGGTTCATTTTTTCTAAACTTACCGTAATAACCCTTTGAAACAATTCCAATGAATAAGCCGGATTACCAAGGGTCTCAACAGCATAGCAATTGGCATCATTAACAATTTCACTCTGTTTTATCAGTCTTTACACATTGACGTTCCATAACCCATTCAAGAGTAGGTCTACCGTTAACGATATAACCATAAGCTTCAAGAAGGATGCCTGTCATTGTGATATTACTGTTGTAAATAACAGTGGTTTTATCCTTTTCCTTACTATTCCCAGCCTATTTCATCTCTGTAACATAGTAAAATTTCTCGGGGTTAGGAATGTCTGTAAGTTTTGGATCACCTTTTTTAAAGGTAACAGGATAAGGCTCTATATCTTCATAATTTACGTGCAAATTCCCCAATTCATGCCCTGCTGTCACAAACTTCCAAAAATCCTCAGCATTCTTTACACAAGGGATGCGAGGGAGTTTCTTTACATAAATTATCAGCATAGCGAGTACGGTAATCTTCTGAATGTAAGAGACCGTAAACATAATAGAAAATATCTTCTTTTGTTATGGTTTCATCAGGATAAGCAGATTCAAAATGTACTAACCTTTCATCAGTGAGTGCATTACTACGTTGTAAACCAGCACTTTTACTTTCCTCTGTAGAACTTGCAAACAAATGAGACGGTTTTTCATTTTTATGTCTCGAAATAGCAGCATTTGCATAGAAATAACGTGGAAAGCATTGACCTTTATCCAACGCATCATGATTAAGTAAAGCATTACTCATAAAAACAGAAAAGCCTTTTATCACCCCTATACCTGTAATTTATATTACTCTATTTTTTACTGCTTGTCCCATAGGGAATATACATGGTATCTGATAAACTCCGTCCTTGAAGATACGGTTATAATAAAGCCATTGTTGTGCAAAAGGACGATACGAACTTTGCGTGAAGCATGCCTTTTCAAATTCAAAAACCGTTCCTCTTATTAGTTCTTGCTCAACATTATAACTCCAACTTATCCTTTTTACGTCTGAATTGACAAAATTATCTACGGTACTTGCATGTGTTTTTCGATCAGCATGTGGATAGGTATCGTTGAAACGTTTTACTTCGCTATTATAAAAAGCAATCATATTATTCATATTTTTTGCTAGAACCTTACGGCTAGAATGATATGCTTAGGCATCAAGACTGATTACGATACCACAGGAGAATGTTTCAAAGAGGTTTCATCATGACCTTTCTTGTCATCCAAGGTTAAAAATGCTTTAAAACTGTCATCACGCTGCCCAAACTCCGCTCCCCAATGTTACGACAGTTCTTGCATTAAGATGTTTCATAAGAGGTATTTCTACTCCTTTCTTTATAGTTTTTTACCCACATATTAACTCCGCTTGTGATGTGCAAGGGAATGGTTTGGATTGATTTATCATAAGCAGGTTCGAAATGAGAGAATCATACGATATTTGGGAGTCTCATTCAAGTTACAAAACGATAATTTATCTTTATAAATCAAAGTTTTGTCTGATATAGACAAAAGTTCCTATTACTTCGTTACTTTTGGAGACAACGCAACTGTTGTAAAATCTGGCAAATGAACAGCAGTCTACGTAAAATCATCAAAAAGCAGTTAGGAATATAAATACTTTTGTTTCAAATATAATGAACTAACCATCTTAGAAAAAAGAAACTGCATGCAGATCAAATATATCAATGATCGTCATCTACTGTAGTTTTAAGGGGTGTTAACTCTTTATTTTTCTTAATTTTTATAACGCCAATCATTCCAGTTGAAATAATGAATGCAGACATAGCTAAAAAAGAGCTCACTAATCCCACGAGTGCAAAGAGTCCAGCAATAAAGCCAGATACTGCTTCAGCAGAGTTCGCTAAAGTTGAAAAAGTTCCAAAACTCTTACCAAAATCTTCACGACGAGAATATAATTGAATAGCTGAGACTAAACTAATATCCACAAATGCACCAATAAATCCTAAAACAAAGGCTAACATGAGAATTAGTTTTAAATAAAGGATTGCAGCTAAAGGCATAACAAACATAATAACCCCATACAGAAGCCAAAATACCATTAGCTTTAATGATGTAACATTTAATATAATTTTACTATATAACAAACCACCTACAATAGTTCCAACAGCCATGAGAGAAAAAAGTGAACTCACAAAGCTTTCCTCTCCACCCACAGAAAGCACAAAAGCTGGAATTAAAAATCTTAAAATTGCTCCTGTAAAGAGAATAGCAAACGATGAGCCAACGAGCGTAATAAATAAATTATTATTTTCTGTAGAAATATATTTAAGATAGGAAGCTGTTTCTCGATAAATTTTTATAAAATGGAATGGTTTATTCTTACTTGAATTTAAATTCATTAGATTACATAACAATATAATAGCTATAAAATAGGTAAAGAAATCAAAAATGAGGACTGCCGATTTATTTGCTAAAAAAAGCAGTAGGGAACAAACTAAAGGGCCAATTACGGATGCAGTTTCTTCTATAATTTGTGCAATGCTATTTGCCTTTGTAAGATCCTTTATTGAAAACATTCTGGGAATGGCAGCTTGAAAACTTGGTTGAAAAATACTTCTTCCTATCGTTGTACATATTGCGGCAAAAATAAGAACAATAATATGCGCAGTCCCTGTTATAGTGGTTATCAAAACGAATAATGAGGCTAATAATCTCACCAATTCACTTAAGATCATATTTTTCTTCAAAGAAAAATTATCAGCTAACCAACCTCCTATCGGGCCAAAAAAGAGAAAAGGGATAAATCGAAAAAAATACACAAGACCTGTAAAAAAGATGTTATCTGTTAATTCTAAGACCAGTAAAACAAAAACAACTTCATAAGCATAATCACCAACTTTAGAAATAAAGAGAGAGCAAAAAAGAGTTAATGGACTCTTTTTAAAAAATAAATTCATATCAACCATCCGATATTAAACTTTTCTACACTTAAAGTTACAATATTTTTAATAAAATTTGTGATATGAACTTCAAAGTAATCGTATGTTCTAATAAATCTCTTAATAAGTTAATAGGAAAATTAAAAAAAACACTCATCGTGATACAAGCATTTAGACCAATATCAAGCAATGTAATAATTTTTCTTTCTTAGTTGATTTAAAAAAGAAAGAATTTAAAAACTATTAAATCAAAATATGCTATATTATTACAATACATCGATTTTCAACGGTCCTTTTAATGTGCTTCCGGTTGTGCTTAGACTGGTGACCACTTTATCGTTATGGGTGAGATTCAATGATGAAGTACTCAACAGTTCTAACCCACCACCCCCAGCACCCCCGCCCATTTAATTAATATAAAAAAGAGAAAGGTAATGATATGATATTTAATGATGGAGATAGATATGTAACGACACGTGAATGTGCACAGCTTTTTAGTGTATCCACACAACGATTCGCAATTGGGTGCTTCAGGGGTTGTTTCCGGAGCCATATAAGCTAGGGAGAGTAGTGAGGTGGAGAAAGAAAGAGATCTTAACATTCACTCCAAAGAAAAATAAGGAACAAATAGGAGTAAATTAGATAAAGTTGTATAAACCGTAAAGGGTGGTCTAAAAGGTAGTCTAAAAACAGCTCTTTAAAGAAAAAAATCTATATATTTCAATACGTTAAAAACAAAAAGTGGTGCCCAGACGCGGATTCGAACCACGGACACGCGGATTTTCAGTCCGCTGCTCTACCAACTGAGCTATCTGGGCACGTTTCACAAAACACGTGAAACGTGTGCGGTTATAACATTAAAATTTTCTCTGTCCAGTCATCAAAAGAAAAATAATTGATTTTTTATAAGTTTATCTCCTTAATTCTAAGTAATTGTAATTATTCTTTCCATAAAATAAACTTGATAGGTATATTACGATACGTTAGTGTATGATCATCAGGATGCTGTCTTATCGTGGTGATGACGCGAGGAAATCTTTTTTAAAGAATCAATTTAGCAGCATGATTAAGGGGGTGTTTTGCAAGGTTTCCGCGTATTTTAGCTTACGGAATAAAGAGAAAACATTTTTGATTTTTGTCTAAAAGACTATTGGCACAGTCTTTGTACTAATTCGTTTTTCTTTAAAGAAATACAAGCATATATCAAAGGGGAGAAATAATGATAATGTTTAAAAAACCAAGTTATCGTCCAAATAATCCTAATTTTTCTTCAGGTCCTTGTAGTAAGCGACCTGGGTGGACTCCTGAGGTGCTTAAAAATGCATTAGTTGGCCGTTCACATCGCTCTAGAGCAGCAGAGCTAAAACTTGCTGAAGTTGTTGATTTAACTCGTGAGGTTCTTGAAGTGCCTTCTGACTATCGTATAGGGATTGTTCCTGCTTCAGATACTGGTGCTGTTGAGATGTCTCTATGGTCTTTGTTAGGTGAGCGTGGCGTTGATATAGCTGCATGGGAAAGTTTTGGATCGGGATGGATGGCAGATGTTGTTGAGCAATTAAAGCTTTCTGATGTGCGTTGTTTTGAAGCTCCTTACGGTGAACTACCAGACTTAACACAAATTGACTTTGATCGTGATGTTGTTTTTACATGGAATGGAACGACTTCTGGTGTATGTATTCCTAATGCAGATTTTATTCCAGAGAAGCGAGCAGGATTGACAATTTGTGATGCAACATCAGCAGCTTTTGCACAAAATCTTGATTTTTCAAAATTAGATGTTGTTACTTTTTCATGGCAAAAAGTTTTAGGAGGAGAAGCTGCTCATGGTATGCTGATTTTAAGTCCTCGTGCTGTTGAACGGCTAGAGAGTTATGTTCCGGCTTGGCCTATGCCGCAAATTTTCTGTATGACAAAAGATAAAAAATTGAACGAAAGTATTTTTAAGGGGGTAACCATCAATACACCCTCTCTGCTGTGTGTTGAAGATTTTATTGATGCATTGAAGTGGGCAAAGTCACAGGGTGGTTTGCAGGCATTAAGGGCGCGTGTTGAGAAAAACTTTGCTGTACTTGATGCCTTTGTTCGTAAAACACCGTGGTTAGAATATTTAGCAAAAGATCCCCAAGTACGTTCTAGTACATCTGTTTGTTTAGATATTGTGGATCCAGTGATTACTGCTTTGGATACTGAAAAGCGGGTATCTTTTATAAAAGCGGTAGTGAATCGTCTTGATGAGGAAGGGGCTGCTTATGATATTGGTTCGTATCGAGATGCTCCACCAGGGATTCGGATTTGGACAGGTATAACAATTGAGGCTTCAGATCTTGAAATTTTAACACAATGGCTTGAATGGGCATTTCAGGTTGAAAAAGCCCGACTTTAAGGTACTGTTGGTGATTTTATAACGTGTTTTTGCCCAAAAAAATTACGAGAGATATAATGATCTCTCGTAGTCTTGTATCAGAAAACAATCTTCAATTGATGTTACATATTGTAAAGAATTACGGGGGGCTATGAGTGATTTTTTTTAGATGCTAGCAAGAGCAACAACGAAAAGCTCTAAATATTTCTACTTTTTACCGAAAAAATGACTGATTGAGCATGAAGATATACTTTATCTCTTGGTTATTTGTTTGCCTTTATTATCATGATCTGAAAATTTAAGTCCCTGAAGATTGGGAAAAAGCTGAAATGAAGAGTCGCACTTGCTCTAAGGTTTCGTTATAAGGAAATATTTGTTTCTGAATACTGGTTTTATTTGACAAAACACGACGGAGAAAGTTATGGCCAATGTAGTAGTAGTTGGTACACAATGGGGTGATGAAGGCAAAGGTAAAATTGTAGATTGGTTGTCTGAGCGAGCAGATATCGTAGTAAGATATCAGGGTGGTCATAATGCAGGTCATACATTGGTTGTTGATGGGGTTAGTTATAAATTATCGCTTCTACCGTCTGGTTTAGTTCGTGGGAAGTTATCAATTATCGGTAATGGTGTTGTTGTGGATCCTCATCATTTTGTAGCAGAATTAAAAAAGCTACGTGATCAGGGTGTAAACATTACACCAGAAATCTTACGTATTGCTGAAAATGCCCCATTGATTCTTTCTTTGCATCGTGATCTTGATGCAACTCGGGAAAGCGGCTTATCTGGTTTAAAAATTGGTACGACAAAGCGTGGGATTGGCCCGGCTTATGAAGATAAGGTGGGACGTCGTGCTATCCGAGTAATGGATTTGGCGGAAGCTGATACGCTGATGGCTAAGATCGAACGGCTTTTAGGACATCATAATGCTTTGCGTCGTGGAATGGGTGCTGCAGAAATTGATTCTCAAGCACTTTATGAGGAGTTGATGCGAGTAGCGGATGAAATTCTACCCTTTATGGATTGTACGTGGCGGCTTTTAGATGAAAGTTATAGAATGGGAAAACGCATTCTTTTTGAAGGTGCACAAGGTGCTTTATTAGATAATGATTTTGGGACTTATCCTTATGTGACGTCATCTAACACAGTTTCTGGGCAGGCATGTACTGGTTCAGGTATGGGGCCTAGCTCAATTCATTATGTTTTAGGTATTGCAAAAGCTTATACAACACGTGTTGGAGAAGGACCATTTCCGACAGAGCAGATAAATGATATTGGCGAATTTCTTGGCGTGCATGGTCGTGAATTTGGCGTTGTAACAGGTCGAAAACGCCGATGTGGTTGGTTTGATGCTGTCTTAGTACGTCAGATGGTAACGGTTTGTGGTGTTCAGGGTATAGCACTAACAAAGCTTGATGTTTTGGATGGTTTAGATGAAATTAAAATCTGTATTGGTTATGAGCTCGATGGTAAAAGAATTGATTATTTACCTTCTTCCATGGGAGCTCAGGCCCGTGTGAAGCCTATTTATGAGACATTAGAAGGTTGGAAGGAAGCAACAGCACATGCGTTGAGCTGGGAAGATTTACCAGTGCAGGCTGTTAAATATATACGCTATATTGAAGAAATGATCAATACACGGGTGGCTTTATTATCCACTAGCCCTGAACGTGAAGATACTATCCTTATTACTGATCCTTTTGTAAATTAATCATTATTTTTAGGTTCTTGTAGAGTTTTTCATGTTGTCTTGATATTTTTGTATAAATAGAGACTTAAGAGCAAGTGAGGGAAAGGTACAAAAGAGCATTGTTTATTTTCCATATTCACTTTAAACTACAACGATAGTTGCATCAATGTAAATGACAATCAATTTAGAAGACTAAAATAAAGGCGTTTTCGTCCTTGCGGCTGGGATTTTTCTTCTCAGTTTGAGAAAGATTATAAAGGATATGGTAGATTTCGTTGGAATCTTAAAAAAGGCAATAGATGCGCAAAATAATGTTACACCACAAGTGCGTCAGAGAATTTATAAACGAGCTATCGAAACACTAGAACATCAGTTTGTCGCAGCAACAATATCACAAGCGATGGCAGATGAGCAAAGACAAACTTTGCAAAGTGCTATTGCAACTGTTGAAGAAGAATATTTAACGATTGAAAAGGAGTTGCTTTCTTCAATTATTGGATGGAAATCTACGGGCATAGCTGAAAGTCATCAACATACAAAAAACTCTGTGCTTCCACACGATCATGAGTTTTCAGTGGTGGTGATAGAAGGAACACGGGGTAGAGTTGCAAATTCAAAAGATAAAGAAGTTTTTAAGGAGCCTGTATCAGGATTGCCAGATGCTGAACCTGTCAATATGAATGCTCATTTTTCTTCTCAGCACTTTGATAAGAATACGTTAAAATCTTTACCTTTAGATTCTACTTCGCAAATAGATAATCTGCATATTGTTTCGCATATTTTTTCTCAAGCTGTGCGACGTGCTAATCAGTCTTCGGCGCGAAAGCGTATAGCGAGAGGTGCTGCTATTGTTTCTGGTCTGGTCATTTTAACCATTGGTGTTTGTTTCGTTGGTGGGCGTATGTTTGTATCAAATAATGATCAGTTGTCGGAGGGGAATGTTCAAGTTTCTCATGTGTTACCAAAAGCATTTTCAGTTAATAGAAAGTTAACGCAACGCTTGTTAGAGGATGGGAGTGAAGTTGATACAGGCTTAGACCAAACAGAAAATTCTTCAAATGAGAAAGAAACCTCAACAGTTGTTACCACAAATTTGCAGTCAACTGAACAAGTAGGTGAGGCTATCTTTTATCAGGCGCGTACAGATTATGATGCAGAAAAAGTAGCAACGGGGAGTGCTCGTTGGACGCTTATAAAGGAATCTCATGTGAAGGGAGCTCCAGAAGAGTTGGTTATACAAGGTGATATAAAAATTCCAGATGAAGGGTTATCATTACGGTTGATTTTACGTCGTAATACCGATCTGTCTCTCCCTGCAGCCTATATTATGGACCTTATTTTTAATCTTTCTGATAAATTTTCAGGGAAAGTTATAAGTAATGTCCAAACATTGGTTTTTAAGGCAAGTGAACACTCCATTGGACAAGCTTTAGCAAGGACTGTTACAGCGAAGATTGGAGATAATTTTTTTCTTGTTGCATTGAGCGGTAATCATCCATTTCTTGACCGAAATCTACAATTGATGCGAGAATTAGATTGGGTGCGTTTGGTGTTGACTGATAAAAACGGACGTATAAATGAATTGACCTTTGCAAAAGGGCCAAAAGGTGAAGCTGTTTTTAATGAAGTTATAGGACAATGGCTTGCACAATCAAATAAGCCGACACATCTTGATAAAAAAGAATAGAGCATTGATGGATATGAAGAAAAAGTCGTAACAAGCCCTTAATAAAAGGATCTAGCAGCTGAGCTTCAAGAACAGAGAGCCAATATACATTGGCTCTTGTTCTTTTCAAAAATACATCAACACACTGAATTTACATCCACCTTTGGGAGGCTTACACCTGATTTTTGGATAAAACAGAAGCTTTGATAGAATGCTGTATTTTTTCAAATGCACGCATTTCAATTTGTCTTACACGTTCCCGACTGATGTTAAATTCACTTGAGAGTTCTTCTAGCGTCAGCGGCTCATCACTTAAACGACGTGCTTTAAATATACGCTTTTCACGCTCATTCAAATTATCCATAGCATCTGTTAGCATGGAACGACGATTTTCCAATTCATTTTGTTCGATCAAAACTTGTTCTTGGTTGTCAGAGTGATCCACTAACCAATCCTGCCACTCACCATTTTCACCTTCTTTTGTGCGAAGAGGCGCATTGAGTGAAGTATCACCACAAAGTCGACGATTCATCGATACAACTTCATCTTCTGTGACATTCAATTTTGTTGAGATCTCTTTAATTTGCTCTGAATTGAGATCACCATTATCAAGGGCTTGAAGCCTACTTTTCAATTTACGAAGGTTGAAAAATAAGCGCTTTTGATTGGCAGTTGTTCCAATTTTTACCAAGCTCCAAGATCGCAATACATATTCTTGGATTGAAGCTTTAATCCACCATATAGCATAGGTTGCAAGACGAAAACCACGTTCCGGTTCGAAACGCTTAACAGCTTGCATAAGCCCAACATTGCCTTCCGAAATGACCTCCCCAATGGGCAAGCCATAGCCTCGATACCCCATTGCGATTTTGGCGACAAGACGCAAATGACTTGTTACCAGTCTATGCGCAGCTTTTAGATCATTATGTTTACGATAACGTTGAGCCAGCATATATTCTTCTTTGGGCTCAAGCATGGGAAAATGACGCACTTCCTCTAGATAACGATTCAATCCTCCGTCACCTGTGGTCACTGATAGCAGATTCATATGGGCCATATAGCACCCTCCTTTTACACGAATTCCCTGATAAGGCAAATTCCATTTCTAGACATTATAAATATCTCTTTAGTTTTATTCTAGCATAATTTTCAATTTTGTTCAAAAAGAGATACTTTATTGTGAAATCCTGAGAAGGCTAAAAGTTTCAATTAATTTTTTTAAAATGATTGATAAGTTCAATCATATCTTGGGGGAGTGGTGAAGAAAAAGACATAACTTTACCTGTAGCGGGATGCTCAAAAGTAAGACTGGTTGCATGGAGTGCTTGTCGGTTAAATTGATCAATTGCATTTTTAATAATCGGATCGAATATATTTGATTTTGTTTTAAAAGCATTTCCATAAACAGTATCACCTACGAGTGGATGTCCTATATGGGCCATATGAACACGAATTTGGTGTGTGCGTCCGGTTTCTAGACGACATTCCAGAAGGCTAGCAAAAGATGCTGTATCTGTACCGATTCCATATTTTTCTAAGAGAGAAAAATGTGTAATAGCGTGGCGAGCATGGGGGCTTTTGTTATGGACGACGGCCTGCTTCGTTCGGTTATGGGGAGAGCGTCCAAGAGCTGCATCAATTGTCCAAACATTACGGTTAGGAAATCCCCAAATCAAAGCATGATATCGTCGATCTAATGCGCTGGTACGCCCATGGTCAGAAAATTGGGCACTGAGGCTTTTATGAGCTAGGTCATTTTTAGCGACTACCATGACTCCACTTGTATTTTTATCGAGACGATGCACAATGCCGGGGCGTTTAACACCTCCGATACCAGACAAACTTTCACCACAATGATAGACAAGAGCGTTAACTAATGTTCCACTCCAATTGCCATTGCCGGGATGGACAACGAGACCGGCTGGTTTATTGATGACAATGACATGATCATCTTCAAAGAGAATATCCAATGCAATGGCTTCACCGCTAGGTTCTGCGTCACGAAGGACAGGTATCGTCAACTCTATAATTTGGTTAGGTTTTAATTTTGTTTTAGGCTCCTTTATTAATTGACCATCAATTTTAAGATAGCCTTCACGGATGAGGGTTTGCAGACGTGAACGTGACAGCACATTATGATATTGTTTAGCTAGCCACTGATCGAGTCGTTGTCCAAGAGCATCTCCATCCGTTATTCTCTGTGTTATCATAAAATTCCTATAAAGCTTTGAATAAAATCCTTTTACCAGTATGAAATTGCTTTGGTATCGAGAAATTCCTTAATACCCCAGGGGCCACCTTCACGAGCACGCCCAGAAAATTTTACGCCTCCAAAGTAACTACCACTGGGTAATCCATGCCCGTTAACTTCTACCATTCCAGATCGTATTTGTGCAGCGATACGACGACATTTGCTGCGATCTTGCGATTGTATATAGTTTGTAAGACCGTATTCGGTGTCATTGGCCAAAGTTACGGCTTCATCTTCTGTATTAAAGGGAAGAATCGAGAGGACTGGACCAAAGATTTCTTCTCGAAAAATACGCATATGAGATTTCACATCAGCAAAGACTGTTGGGCGTACATAATAACCGCGTTCCATTCCTATTGGTAAACCAGTTCCGCCTGCGACAAGAGTTGCACCTTCATTAATTCCAGATTGGATAAGATCTTGGATTTTGTCGTATTGTTGTTTTGAAACTACGGGACCAATGTGATTTCCTGCTTGGTCCCCTGGCCCCACTTGTGTTTTTTCAGCAATATCTTTGGCTGTTTCGATGGCTTTGTCATAGATGGCTTGTTCCACAAGCATACGTGTTGGTGCATTACAGCTTTGTCCACTATTATAAAAGCAGTGTCGTACACCGCGTTGAATAGCGTCTGTATCGGCATCAGCAAAGATGATGTTAGCTCCTTTACCTCCAAGTTCCAGACAGACTCGTTTTAAAGTGTTGCTAGCATTTTTAGAAATATCTTTCCCTGCTCTGGTTGATCCGGTAAAGCTGATCATTTCTAGGCCTGGATGAGCAGAGAGGTAAGAACCAATGTTAGCACCGTCACCGTTGATTAAATTAAAAACACCGGCTGGGAGGGCAGCTTCATCTAAAATTTCAGCAAAAAGCATAGCAGAAAGAGGAGCAATTTCAGAGGGTTTTAACACCATAGTACAGCCAGCCAAGAGAGCAGGAATAACTTTAAGAGTCACTTGATTCATGGGCCAATTCCATGGTGTGATCAACCCTACGACGCCGATAGGGTCATAATGAAGAATCGCTTGCTCATTTCCTTCTATTAAAACATCTTGGAATGAAAATTCTTTGTAAGCTTTGATAAAGTTGCGAATATGAGAACTGCCGGTTGCGGTTTGCGCATTGAGCGCCATATCAATAGGTGCTCCCATTTCCATTGAAATGGTTTTTGCCATATCACCTGAGCGTTTTTCATAGATTTCTAAAATTTTTTCAACGAAGCTAAGGCGTTCACTAGGTTGGGTTGTTTTCCAAGTTTGAAAAGCTATTTTAGCCGCGTTAATTGCTTTATCTGCGTCTCTTATGCTGCCAAGGCTAATGATAGCACAAGCCTCTTCTGTTGATGGATTAATGACATGTAGATCGTGAGGAGTGCTTGGATCGTCCCATAGACCATTGATATAAAATTTACGCTTATTAAACATGATTCACTCCCTATTTTTCTCTATTTTTGTTTTATTAAATTTTTTCCATTTGAACCTTTTTAAATAAGAATAACAAGGATAATCTTATAAAAGGTAAAAAATTGATTTGTTTCATGACAATGAGGTTGGAGAGTTCAAAGAACGCTTCTTATATTAACTGTTTTTATGTAATGGAAAGGAAAGAGAACAATTGGCGATTTTTCTGTAATTTTTTATTACAGATTTTTCTTCGAAACAAATGACTTACAGCTTATAGAAACTATGAATTTAGCAATTTGCTCAATATTTGTGGAGAAAGTCTCATTAAGAGAAATTATAGCATTATTTTTTATTAAAAGTGACAGCCAGCAAAAGGTTATTAACCTTCGTACTCTATAGTCTCTATGCATTCTTTTTGAAGAGGTAATTGTTCTTATTGTTATCAGTTTGTTGGGTGTCATGCATAATTCGAAAAAAAAATCTATTTCTACGCCTTCTTTTCCTGATGAGAGTGTACAAGATGCATCAGAAAGAAATTCATATACTAAGATTGCAGAGATATTTCCTTATCCGGAAGTATGGAAAAAGGCATTCACGCTCGGACAAAACGTGCGTTTTACACGAACACCAGAAGTTGAGATTTTGCGTCGTCGTATAGAAACAGATCCAGTTTTTGCCAAACAGTTTAAAGTTTTGATCAAGAAAGAGCAAAACAACCTTACGAATATTATACACTGTAACAAAAAAACAACAAATTCTCCATCAACCAAAAGGGTGATTAATCCTCAATCGCTAGAGAATAAAGCATCAATTTGTCATTCAACGGTTTTGGAGCATTTGTCACGGCAAGCTGTTAGTACGCTGCTTAAGGAGGATACACAGGAGCATAAATTACAAGTAGAAAATGTGGTGCAAAAAACAAAGCCTATTTTGCATCTTTCCGATGACGCATTTTTTGAGTGTGAATCCTTTATATTAGAACAGATGGACACTACACCTTCAGGAGAGGAGGTAACACCGATTGAGTTCATGGGGAATGAAATTACATCCGATACTACTTCTGGATTCGATGAGTCAATTACAGCTCTTTATCGTGTTCTTGAATGCCGCTTTCCACAGTTTTACGATTCAATATTATCCGAATCTCCAGAAAAAAGTTCCCGAGGAATTGAGAAAATTTCTGCTTTAATGAATGTAAAGAGTGATTCTGTTAGAAAGCATCAAATGCGTCACTCTGAGATCGTTGTTGAAGATTCTACTGATACGTTAAGCGATGTAGGGGCTAGTGATGTAGAAACTCCTAAAACAACTAAAAATGCCAAGAATATTACCGGTGGTAAAACAGAAGATGTCGCAAAGAGTTCAGAAGATTTTCTTGCAATAAAACAAAAAGGCAAAGCGTTGCGGTCTGCTAACACGTCATTAGGCAATTATAATTCTGTTTTTATGTCCAACGTTCAATCTCTTGATGATGGCACTTATGAATGTCCTCCGATCAATTTATTGCAGGAACCTGTTTTTCATGAAGGTACGATAATTTCACAGGAAACATTAGAGCGTGGTGCTGGGCTTTTGGAAAGTGTTTTGGAAGATTTTGGCATTAAGGGTGAAATTATCCATGTTCATCCAGGACCAGTGGTGACAATGTATGAATTTGAGCCTGCAGCTGGAGTAAAATCATCGCGGGTCATTAATCTTTCCGATGATATTGCTCGTTCTATGTCTGCCATTTCTACACGTGTTGCTGTGATTCCTGGACGCAATGTTATTGGGATTGAGTTGCCAAATGCGGTTCGTGAAACAGTTTATTTACGGGAATTAATTCAAACAAGTTCTTTTCGTGAAAGCCAATTTAAACTAGCTCTTGCTTTAGGGAAGGGAATTAATGGTGAGCCTGTCATTGCAGAATTAGCGAAAATGCCTCATTTGTTGGTTGCTGGAACAACAGGGTCGGGGAAATCCGTTGCAATTAATACAATGATTTTGTCGATTCTTTATCGAATGACACCAAAGCAGTGTCGTTTGATTATGGTTGACCCTAAGATGTTAGAACTCTCTGTTTATGATGGCATTCCACATCTTTTAACGCCTGTTGTGACGGATCCCAAAAAAGCTGTAACAGCTTTAAAGTGGGCGGTCCGTGAAATGGAAGAGCGTTACCGCAAAATGGCTAAATTAGGTGTACGTAATATTGATGGTTTTAACGCACGCGTTGCACTTGCGGCACAAAAAGGTGAAACAATCATGTGTACTGTGCAATCGGGTTTTGATAAGGAAAGTGGGGAAATGCTTTATCATGAAGAAGCAATGGATCTAACGCAGCTTCCTTATATTGTTGTGATTGTTGATGAGATGGCCGATCTCATGATGGTGGCAGGTAAAGAAATTGAAAATGCCATTCAGCGTTTAGCGCAGATGGCGCGTGCGGCAGGTATTCATCTTATTATGGCAACGCAGCGTCCTTCTGTGGATGTCATTACAGGTACGATTAAAGCGAATTTTCCTACCCGTATTTCTTTTCAAGTAACATCGAAAATTGACAGTCGTACGATTTTGGGAGAACAAGGAGCTGAGACGCTTTTGGGCCAAGGCGATATGCTCCATATGGCTGGGGGGGGGCGCATTGTACGCGTTCACGGGCCTTTCGTTTCTGATGAAGAAGTTGAATCCATTGTGGCACATCTTAAAATGCAAGGAAAGCCTGATTATTTAGCAACGGTAACGGATAGCGAAGATGATAACAAAGATGTTGAGCTTGCTGATTCAGTTGCTGAAGTTTCTACGGCAGAAAATCTTGGTGAGGATGGTGAAGAACTTTATATGCAAGCTGTAAAAATTGTTATGCGTGATAGAAAATGTTCGACATCTTATATTCAGCGCCGGCTTGCAATCGGTTATAATAAGGCAGCTTCTCTTGTTGAGCGCATGGAAGAAAAAGGTATTGTTGGAGCCGCTAATCATGTTGGAAAACGCGAAATTCTCATCAATGAGGTACAATAATCAGCAAGGCAATTTTAAAGATGCGTGACTTTTAAAATACCTAACGATTGTTATTTTAATGGTTAATGCTTGCTTTATTTTATGAGAGCGGATGTTACCTCATGCTTGTTTTTTTACTGTGAAATATTAAAAATATTTAATAGGGAGGAAGAAAATAGAAGCGATATTTATTAAGCCTGCTAGTGTGTATTATAAGATGGTACAAAGAAGGATTGGAGAAGTCTTTACCATTTTTAGATTATCTGGAATGTAAAGAAATTAAACTAGCCTTCAGGTGAAGAAAGATAGCTTTTTTCGCTGATTATAAAATATGCTTTGGTTACATGCTACGGTGGCATATTGGGGGGATTTCTTCTGTAGCGGACATGATGAAAGAAAGACCTTTTTTGATTAAGTAGAGCATCACGAGATAGTGAAAGATGTTCAATTGTGCAAGTTTTGTTGCGTTAGATGATTTAAAGCGCTACACTGAACTTTCTGTAGTTTCTCTTAGATAAGGTGTTTTTTTTGGAAGCTTTGCAGGAAGAAAATATTTTTTTATTGCTGACTTGGATAGTGCAACAATGTCTATTGCAGTTGTTGATGGACGTGCAATGTTGTTGGAAATTTCATCTCATTTTTGTTTTGTGGATGAAGCAATCAGATTTTTGCTACAGACGATTGATAATGGGATGCCAATAAGAACTGTTTTACCTATAGTTTAAGTGTTCGTAATTCGCTTGGAGGTAAAGCCGGCAAGTTTTTTGGTCTTATGCGTGCCATTAAATGCAGATGAGTTGAAGATTATGCAGAAACCTTTTCATTTTATGCCAGAACTTTTGCTACGATATTTTACTTGGAAAATGGATAAAAACGGTCAGTTTTTTTATGTTTCAAAAGAGTTAGCTGAAATTGTTGGACTTATATCGTCTTCATATTTTAGGGGCTTACTTTCATGAATTCGCCAATCAATTTTATGATGAGCGGTATCAATTACTTAGTGGTTTTATTGAAGCAGCTGCGCTTTAGAGCAACAGATGGTTCAATGGCTTGTTGATGATTGTCCACAATACCTTGGTGTTGAATTATCTGCTTTTCTAATTTTTTATGCCAAACAGTGGCTTAAGGATTTTCGTGGTTTGAAAATGCAAGAAAAAGTTCAAGAGAAAATAGATAAAGAATCGGATACCAAAATGCAGAGTCTTTCGGAGAGTGAGCGTTCAGCTTTTCGTGAGATCGCAGAACGATTGCGTGGAGAGTTGCATTCATCTGTAAGATGCGAGCACTTGGTTAAGGAAACGGCGGTTTTGTTGCCAAGTGCACAGACATTGACGGCAAATACTATAGAACAAGCTCTCATAAAAGAGCCAGCAGTGGTTTTATCATTGTTGGATACAGCGATTAAAAGCGTTTTTTGGTTAGATGGACAGGGCTTTATTCAATCGGTCAGCAGTGCTGCTTTGGCATTAACTGGCTATGAAATAAATGAATTACTGGCACAGCCATTATCATCATTATTTACTTTGCAGAGCCAATTTTTAGTTGAAAAATATTTTAAATTGATCCGTCTGAAAGGAAAAAGTCGGATTTTTAATCGTGAAACAGCTGAGTTGGTGACGAAAAATCATAAAAATATAACAGTTTCTATGACGATTATACCTTTGGCACGGCAAGACAATTATGCTGTTATATTGTATGATATGACAGGAACAACTCCACCAATAGATAAAAAAGCAGAAGAGAATAAAATAGTTGGAGTTGTTCATGAAATGCGGACGCCTTTGAATGCTCTCATTGGTTTTGCAGAAATTATGAAAGATGGCCGTTTTGGTATGATAGACAATGAACGTTATCGTGGATATTTACGCGATATTATCTCATCTGGAAAACATATATTATCGTTGGTTAATCAATTACTAGAATGCTCGAAAGCAAATTATTCTGGCTCAAATGACCAGATCAATACGCCTCTTATAGCTGAAGCATTTGATGTGATATCTTGTTTGCGTGCTAGTATGGCTTTTCTTGAAACACAGGCTAATCATAATGGCATTATTATGCGTATTGTTGCTCCAGCTCATGTGCCATTTATTGGGGTGTCACAGCAGATATTGCGGCAAATTGTATGGAATCTTCTTTCCAATGCCATTCGTTTTACGCCATCGGGTGGGCAAATTATTGTTCATGTTTCTTATGGAAAAAAAGAGCGCGTAAAGATTGCAGTAAGTGATAACGGTATAGGGATGAGTGATGAAGAGATTGTACAGGCATTGCAACCTTATGGTCAGGTAGAGCGTAAAGATGGCAGATCTGGTGATAGTGCTTTTATGGGAACTGGTTTGGGGTTACCGCTGTGTAAAGCAATGGTAGAAGAAAGTGGTGGTCAATTTTTATTATTTTCAAAACCCAATCATGGAACAACTGTGGAAATGTTTTTTCCTGTGTTCCATGAGGCAAACCATCCATAAATTCATTTTTTCTTAGCTAAAAGATCTCTGATTTCTGACAAAAGTTGTTCTTCTAGAGACATCTTTTTAGAGCTTTCATCTTCTTCTTGTTTTCGGCGTACTCTATTCATAGCTTTAACAAAGAGGAATAAGACCCAAGCAATAATGAGAAAATTGATAAGTAAAGTTATAAAGTTACCATAGCTAATGGTTGCTCCAGCTGCCTTAGCGGCATTTAGTGTAGCTTGTTTCTCACCGGCAAGCTGAATAAACATGTTAGAAAAGTCAATCCCACCAGTAATAAGCCCAATGATTGGCATAAAAATGTCGTTAACAATTGAGTTAACCAAGCTACCAAAAGCTCCCCCTATGATCACACCGATAGCGAGATCAATCATATTTCCCTTTAGGGCAAATTCTTTGAATTCTTTAAGCATTGCATTTTCCCCTTTATATAAAAGACACACGATAATTTTAATTACCGCTTTTGATGAAAAAGGAAAGGGCGGTTTTTATTTTCTTATTTTTCTTATAAAGTATTATATACAAATACTAATATTCTTTTCCACGAATATTATGACATGTTAAAAAGCTTAACAAAGGGCTCTATTTGATTTGAATAAGGAGTATACCGTAGATTTCAACGCGACGGAAAGCTTTTAGCAAAAAACTTTATCTCCTTTTTTAACTAAAAGCAGGCAATCATGCTTAATTTATAAAAGCGTTACAAAATTTTTTATGACAACATATTGAAAAAAGAAAGCTATTTCACAGGATTCTTTTTTTCTTTTTTACAGATAATTTCAATTTTTAATGTTTAAACCATTGCGAAAAGGTAAAGAAAGTTTTTTCAAGATTAAAAGGCTCTTGTTTTTCATAGTGTGCGTAAACATACATAGCGATTATATTATGAACTTTCTTGTAGTAGGAGGGAGGTTCTAATTTAGATTATGGTTCATTTTTATTTACGATCTTTTGTGTTAAAATAATTGGTATGAGGTGCATTGGATCAATTTTATATTTGGAGAAGGGTTGATGGGTTTCTTTCGTTGTATTGGTCGTCCTGCTTTATTTATGTTGGATCCAGAACATGCACACCGTTTAGCAATTATTGGGCTGAAGAGTGGATTGAACAGTTGTCAAAAGGTCGTTGATAAACGTTTGTGTATGACTGTTGCAGGTCTTAAGTTTGAAAACTTTGTCGGTCTTGCTGCTGGTTTTGATAAGAATGCAGAGGTTGTCGATGCTGTTTTTCGTTTAGGATTTGGTTTTACTGAAGTTGGTACAGTTACGCCAAAGCCTCAGGCTGGAAATCCTAAACCGCGACTTTTTCGCTTAAGAGAGGATGAAGCAATTATTAATAGAATGGGTTTTAATAATGACGGGCATCAAATGGTTTACGACAGGCTTCGTGCGCGTAAACAACTTGGCATTGTCGGAATCAATATTGGTGCCAATAAGGATACTGTTGATAAGATTGACGATTATACTGCTGGTATTGCTCATTTTTATGATATTGCTGATTATTTTACTGTTAATATTTCTTCGCCTAATACGCCTAGTCTACGGGCTTTACAAGCGCGTGACACTTTGCATCTTTTGATGAATGAAATTTCGCAAGTACGTAATGAGCAAAAGAAAAAACATGGATTCTCTGTTCCCATTTTTTTGAAAATTGCGCCCGATTTATCAGAGAAGGAATTAGACGATATTGCTGAAGAAATGAAACTTTCTGATTTTGATGGTCTCGTTGTTTCTAATACTACTCTTTCACGTCAAGGACTTACGGATAACCTACTAAATGGTGAGGAGGGGGGGCTTTCTGGGCGTCCACTCTTCGAACTTTCCACTATTGTACTTGCAAAAATGCGTCAAAAATTAGGTAAGGAAATTGCAATCATCGGCGTTGGTGGTGTAAAGGACGCACAAACGGCTTTGGAAAAAGTGAAAGCTGGTGCAGATTTGATTCAATTATATAGTGGAATGGTTTATGAGGGGCCAGACCTTGCCGTAACTATTCTGGAAGGCATTTTGCAATTTATGCAGCAAGATGGTATTGATGCCATAAAAACCTATCGTGATCACCGTGTTGAGTATTGGGCAAAACGTGCGCTCCCTTTATGATAAAACTATTTTTTCTTGATAAAAAGTACAGGATTTTTTTAAAGGGGCTTGCAAACTCTTCTGAACTTCCTTATGTCACACGAACAGAGAATTAAATGTTTACGAAGTAGTAAATAGTTATGGTACATTTGTTTTTTATGCGGTTGTAGCTCAGTTGGTTAGAGCGCTGGTTTGTGGCACCAGAGGTCGTAGGTTCAAATCCCACCAACCGTACCAATTTTTTCACTATGTTTGATATGATAAGCAGCCTATAATGATTACAAGGTCTCTTTTACCTTGATGAAAGTTTTGGCATTCTTTAGAAATTAAGTTAATAAAGTTTTCCGTGACATTCATGCGTGGAATGATACCATAAAAGCGGACCTTTGTTGTTTTAAAGTTGGTGTATTATGACTGTGAAAAATGGTAAACAAATGCGAAACAAGGGTTCTAAGCCTGTTTCTAGTTTCCTCAAAAATTTACGTGGTGTAAATAATTGGGAGCAAGTTTCGCAGTGGCTTGCTTTCCGTAATGTGGAAGATATTGAATGTATTACACCTGATCAAGCGGGTGTACCGCGGGGCAAAATGATGCTTTCTAAAAAATTCACATCGGAGACATCATTGGCATTGCCTTCAGCCGTTTTTATGGCAACAATTTCAGGAGATTATCCTGAAGATGGCAATGGTTTTGAATATCCTAAAACAGATGGTGACTTACGCCTTGAGCCTGATCTTTCTACGTTAAGCATTGTTCCATGGGAAGATGCTCCTACTGCACAAGTGATTTGTGATCTTATATATCAAAATGGGCAGGTTGTGGATTATACACCACGAAATGTTTTGCGAAAAGTAGTTGATTTTTACACGCAAAGAGGGATAAAGCCCGTTGTTTCGCCAGAAATAGAGTTTTATTTGGTAGAAAAGAATCCCGATCCTGATTATCCTTTAGTTCCGCCGGTTGGTCGGTCTGGACGTTCAATTGGTGGAGGGCAGGGGTACTCGATTGCTGGTGTGAATGAATTTGATGAGTTCATTGATGATATTTATCAATTTTCAGAAGCGCAGGGATTGGAAATTGATACGCTCATTCATGAGGAAGGAGCCGGTCAGTTTGAAATCAATTTACGTCATGGTGACCCGATTGAATTAGCTGATCAAGTTTTCATGTTTAAGCGAACAATTCGTGAAGCGGCACTTAAACATAATATGTACGCAACTTTTATGGCTAAACCGATCCAAGGGCAGCCTGGGTCTGCTATGCATATTCACCAATCGGTTATTGATAAGAAAACGGGTGCTAATATTTTTACAGAAGAGGATGGCGGGGAAAGTATTTGTTTTCGCCATTTTATTGGTGGATTACAAAGACATATGGCTGGGGTGCTTGTAATGCTTGCACCTTATGTGAATTCTTATCGACGTCTCATGCCTGATATTTCTGCGCCTGTTAATTTGCGGTGGGGGTATGATAACCGTACTACAGCTTTTCGTGTACCACGTTCTGCTCCACAAGGACGGCGCGTTGAGAATAGAATTCCTTCGTCAGATGCTAACCCTTATTTAGCACTTGCAGCTTCTCTGGCTTGTGGTCTCATTGGCTTACAGCAAAAGCTTGAACCCGATGAGCCAACAACAAGTAATGTGAATGCTGATAATGTTGAATTACCACGTGGACTTATTGAGGCTGTTAACCTATTTGAACAAGATACAGCGATACGTGCTATTCTAGGGGATGTATTTGTAAGTACTTATGCTGCAATCAAACGACAAGAGTTTGAAACTTTTATGGAAGTGATTAGCCCGTGGGAGCGCGAATATCTCTTGCTTAATGTTTGAGGTTTATCACTATGATTGAATGTAATCCAATTTCTCCAGGAGTTTCTTGGTATGAGGATACTTTAGAAGAACGCCCCTCTTATCCATTTTTTTGCGGACAGATACAGTGTGATGTCGTTATTATTGGAGGTGGATTTACAGGGCTTTCGGCTGCTTATCATTTAGCAAAAGCTGGAGTGAGTGTTGTTTTGTTTGAGGCTTCGCGGTTTGGTGATGGTGCTTCAGGGCGCAATGGTGGGCAATTGGGAACGGGGCAACGACAATGGGTGGAAACATTAGAGAAAAAGTATGGTTTTGAGCGAAGTAAAGCGCTGTTTGATTTAGCTGAAGAAGCCAAAAGAGATATTTTATCTTGGTGCGCTATGCCTGATTGTCAGTGTGATTTTATGGCAGGACAGCTTTCTGTGTTTCATAAAAAACGTGAGGTTATATCTTATCAACAGCATGTTGAGACAATGCAGCGTTATGGCTATCATGGTATTACTTTTATGGATAGGAATGAAACGGCCAGACGGTTAGGCTCGTCTTTTTATTATGGTGGTATTCATGATGCGGACACCGGCCATATAAATCCTTTAAAGCTGGTTATTTGGTTGGCAAAGAAAGCAAGAAGTGTTGGTGCTAAGCTTTATGAGAAGACACAAGTAACGGGGATAGAGCGTAATAATACCCATTGGAGAGTGATAACAGAACGGGGAAATGTAACAGCTGAGAAAGTTTTATTGGCAACCAATGCCTATAAGCTTGGACTTCAGCATTTTGTTGAGAAAAATATTGTTTCTATCCGCTCTTATATTGGAGCAACGGAACCGTTATCAAAAGATAGTCCGATTCTTCGAGGTAGCGAATCGGTAGATGATTCTCGTTTTATGGTTCGCTATTTTCGCAAAAGCATTGATAATCGCTTATTATTTGGCGGAGTAGAAAGTTATGATAATCAGCATCCTGCAAATTTAGATGAACGTATACGACGGCAGATTGCTGAAATTTATCCTCATCTACACTCTATAAATTTGACTCATAACTGGGGGGCGACAGTTGCTATTACGGTTGAACGTATGCCTTATGTTCGTCAACTTTTCGCAGGAGTAACTTATTGTGGTGGTTATTCGGGTCATGGAGTTATGCTTGCTCCTTTTATGGGAAAATTATATGCTGAACGGCTGACTGGGAAGCGTGAGCGTTTTGCGTGTTTTCAAGACTTAAAGATTTCATCTTTCCCAGGTAGTAGAGTCCTACGTTATCCGCTTGTATTTTTGGCAATGCATTGGTTTTCCTTAATGGATCATTTTTAACTAGAAATCATTTGCAGTAAAGAAAATTAATGGCTTATTTAGTATCTATCTGCTTTAATAATTGAAGCTTCTATAAATTGTTTAAGCTTTTGTAGTTGAAGAGGAAGAGAGACAGGTTCATGGTGAGTAAAATTATTCCAGTCTCTCCCTTTGATTGTATTATTTTTGGTGGCAATGGTGATTTGGCATCACGCAAACTTTTACCTGCTCTTTATCATTGTCAGTGTGTTGGGCAATTTAACGAGCCAATGCGTATCATCGGGGTTGCGCGCTCTTCGTTGAGGAGTGAAGAGTATCAAAGTTTTGTTCGTGCTTCTTTGGAGAAACATATTTCTCCAAAAGATCTCAATCAGATTCAACTTAATCGTTTTCTTGCACGTTTAGCCTATGTTTCTGCTGATATTACCTCAAACCGAGGTTGGGAGGATTTAGCTCTACTGCTGTCAAAAAATCCAGCTGATATTCGAGCTTTTTATTTAGCAGTTGGTTCATCACTTTTTGACGATATTGCGATGAGATTAGGGCAAAATGGTTTGGTGACTCAACAAACACGGATTATTATTGAAAAACCGATTGGCCGCGATGTAAAAACAGCCGTTGAACTCAATGATACATTTTCAAAGGTATTTGATGAAGATCAAATCTTTCGCATTGATCATTATCTTGGCAAGGAAACGGTTCAAAATTTGATGGCATTGCGCTTTGTTAATACGCTTTATGAGCCGTTGTGGAATTCTAACTACATTGATCACGTTCAGATAACAGTTGCTGAGTCTTTAGGAGTGGAGGGGCGTGCAGAATATTATGAGAGTACGGGTGCGTTACGCGATATGGTACAGAATCATATGCTACAATTGCTCTGTCTGGTTGCTATGGAAATTCCATTTACTAATAGAGCAAATGCCGTGCGTAATGAAAAACTGAAAGTTTTGCATTCTTTAACACCTCTTGGTATTCATAATGTAGAGCAACATACTGTGCGAGGGCAGTATCTTGCTGGTATATTGAATGGTGTTTCTGTAGAATCTTATCTTGATGATCTGGGGAAAAAAGTCAGTAAGAATGAAACATTTGTGGCGCTTAAGGTTAAAATTAATAATTGGCGTTGGGCGGATACACCTTTTTATTTACGAACTGGTAAGCGTATGGCTACGCGTATGTCTGAAATTGTTGTCGTTTTCAAACCCATCCCTCATAATATTTTTAATACGGCTTCAGATGAAGTTTTTTCTAATAGGCTCGTTGTCCGTCTCCAACCTGATGAGGGGGTAAAGCAATGGTTGATGATTAAGGATCCGGGTCCTGGTGGTATGCGATTTCGTCATATTCCATTGGACATGAGTTTTGCGTCTGCGTTTTCTGAACGTAATCCTGATGCTTATGAACGCTTATTGATGGATGTTATTCGCGGAGATCAAACACTGTTTATGCGTCGTGATGAAGTTGAGGCCGCTTGGCGTTGGATTGATCCTATTCTTGAGGGATGGAAAGCAATAAATCAGCCTGTTTATGGATATAGCGCTGGTTCATGGGGACCGTCTGCTTCAACACTTTTGATGGAACGTGATGGGCGTATATGGAACAATTTAGTTTAGAGCAATAAGTATGCATGGAATGAATATTGACCGTTTAAATTTTGAAACACCTACCACTCTCGCTTTGGCATTGGCTGATCGTGTTGCAGCAGAGCTTAGTGTGGCAGTTCTTGAGCGTAAGCGCGCAATTTTAGCAGTTTCTGGTGGTAAAACACCAGAATTGTTTTTTCATTATTTATCAAAAGCAGATATTGATTGGCAAAATATTATTATTACTTTAGTCGATGAACGCTTTGTGTCTGCTCATCTTGAGCGTTCAAATGAACATATGGTACGGCAGCATTTGTTACAAAATTTTGCGACTAAAGCACATTTTGTAGGACTTTATCAGAAGGCAATTACTGCTGAGCTTGCGGCTTTTTCAGCAGCTAGCCGTATTAATACTTTGCCTAAACCCTTTGATGTTATTGTTTTAGGCATGGGTGTTGATGGACATACAGCTTCTTTTTTTCCTGATGCTGATCGTTTGAAAGAAGCTCTTGATCTTCGGACGCGGGCACTTGTTTTACCACTTCATGCAAAAAGTGCTCTTGAGCCAAGGCTTACGCTGACGCTGCCAGTTATAATACAATCTCGTTGCATTATTCTTCATTTTGAAGGTTTTAAGAAACGAGATTTTTTTGAAGTAGTTTGTCAAGATGGGTCTGAAATGGAAATGCCTGTTCGCGCGGTTTTACGTAATGCCCATCATCTTGTTCAGGTTTATTGGTCGCCGGAAGAAAATGAAATAAGTGAAGTGAAAATATGATACAGATGCAGGTGACACGCGATCTCATCTTTGATGATGGAATGGGGAACGAACATGGCACTTTCCAAGACAGTTGCTAAGATTACACGAAGAATTTATGAACGTTCTCTACCAACGCGAGAAATTTATTTAGATCGCATTGTTACAGCACAGGCAAAGCATCCCAAGCGAAGTTTTTTGGGATGTGCCAATCAGGCCCATGGTTTTGCGGCTTGTTGCCCAATAGATAAAGAACGTTTAAAGTTTAATACCGCTGGAAATATTGGTATTATTACTGCATATAATGATATGCTTTCAGCACATCAACCTTTTGAGACTTTTCCTCGCTTAATTAAAGAGGCAGCCCGTATGGCTGGTGGTGTAGCACAAGTGGCAGGTGGTGTTCCTGCGATGTGCGATGGCGTAACACAAGGGAATGCAGGGATGGAGCTCTCACTTTTTTCGCGTGAAGTGATTGCAATGGCGACGGCTATAGGCTTATCACACGATATGTTTGATGCTGCATTGTATCTTGGAGTTTGTGATAAAATCATACCTGGTTTAGTCATTGGGGCGTTAACATTTGGTCACTTACCAGGAATTTTTGTTCCTGCTGGTCCTATGACAAGTGGTCAAGGTAATGATGAAAAAGTGAAGATACGCCAACTTTACGCAGAAAATAAGATAGATCGCAAAACATTGCTGGAATCAGAAGCAGGTTCTTATCATGAGCCAGGAACATGTACATTTTATGGGACTGCTAACTCAAATCAGGTGATACTGGAGATGATGGGACTACACATGCCGGGAAGCTCTTTCGTCAATGCGAACACACCGTTACGTGATGCTTTAACAAAGGAAGCGACTAAGCGTGTACTTGAAATGACCGCTCTTTGCGATGATTATAAACCACTTGGTACAATAGTTGATGAGCGTTCTTTCGTGAATGCTATTGTAGGATTAAATGCAACGGGAGGATCTACCAATCATGCGATTCATTTGATTGCTATGGCTGCTGCTTGCGGTATTCGATTGACATGGCATGATATTGCAGAAATTTCGTCAGTTGTTCCTCTTTTGGCACGGATTTATCCTAACGGTTTGGCTGATATAAATCATTTTCATGCAGCTGGTGGTATGGGATTTGTTATTCGCGAGCTCATTGAGGCGGGTTTAGTACATGAGGATGTCTGTACAGTTTTTGGTAAAGGTCTCAATGCTTATGCAATTGAAGTAAAGCTTTACGCTGATGGTAGTGTGGTGCGTGAACCTGCTCTCAATGAAAGCGCTAATCATAGGGTATTGGCAGGATGGAGAAAGCCGTTTCAGCCTGATGGTGGTATTCGTGTTTTATCGGGAGACTTGGGTACAGCTATTATGAAGGTTTCATCTGTTAAATCTGAGCATTGGCGGATTGAAGCTCCAGTCCTTGTTTTTAATGATCAAGAGGAATTGCAAAAGGCTTTTAAATCTGGGGCGTTGAATGATAAAGATTTTATTGCTGTCATTCGTTATCAAGGGCCGAAAGCGAATGGTATGCCAGAACTTCATAAATTAACAACAATTTTAGGCGTTTTACAAGATAGGGGACAAAAAGTGGCGTTGGTAACGGATGGCCGTATGTCAGGTGCATCAGGAAAAATTCCTGCCGCAATCCACGTAACACCAGAAGCTTTGGAGAAGGGGCCCATTGCACGTTTGCAAGATGGTGACATCGTTTGTCTTGATGCTCATGTGGGTAAATTAGCCATTTTAGAAGATGGAGTAAAATTTAACGCGCGAACAATCATGCCTCCTGACCTTTCAAAGAATGAACATGGTGTAGGACGTGAGCTTTTTCGTGTTTTTCGTCAATCGGTTAATCGTGCAGATCAAGGAGCATCTGTTCTGATGATATAAGTAAATGCGAAAAAACTAAAGTGATATGCATACAATGAACATGCTAAAAACTGCTTAGAATTTTGGCACGGGTAGATTATGGGCTTGAATGGTTGCTTTGAGCGTATTAACCATGAGCATGGCAATTGTCATAGGGCCAACTCCTCCTGGAACAGGAGTGATTGCAGCGGCTTTTCCTTTTATTTCTTCAAAATCAACATCACCGACAAGACGTGTTTTTTCCACACCATTTTCTGGTGCTGCAATGCGGTTGATGCCAACATCAATAACAATGGCACCATTTTTAACCCAGTCTTTTTTAATCATTTGTGGGTGACCGACAGCTGCTACTAAAATGTCAGCGCTACGACATACGTCATCAAGGTCACGTGTACGACTGTGGGCAATCGTAACAGTAGCATTTGCCGCTGTTAAGAGGGTAGCCATAGGTTTTCCGACAATATTAGAGCGTCCAACAACAACGGCATCGAGACCAGATAAATCCCGTCCGCATTGTTGTTCAATCATCATCATGGCACCAGCTGGTGTGCAGGGAATGATAGCATCTTCAAATGCATTGGCTGCGAGTTTTCCTACATTGATATAATGAAAGCCATCAACATCTTTTTGGAAAGCAATGGCTTGTGTTATGCGGTTTGTATTAATATGGGGGGGCAAGGGAAGTTGCACCAAAATACCATGGATTTTAGGGTCAGAGTTTAAGGTTGCAATGAGTTGAAGAAGTTCTTGTTCTTGTGTTTCTTTGGAAACCATATGTTTTACTGAAAAAAAACCACATTCTTCAGCTTTTCTGCTCTTTGATGTGACATATATTTGACTTGCGGGGTCTTCTCCAACAATGATAACGGCGATACCAGGCTGTATATTATAGTTATTACGGAGTTTTGTCGTTTCAGCCTTAACTTTCGTAATAATCTCTTCAGCAAGTTTTTTTCCGTCGATAATATTATTCATAAGGGAGATCCTTTCGGTAAGGCTGTTTATTTTTTTTGTAAAGCATTTTTTGACAATACAATAGAGTTTTATTAGCAATATTCATATGAGAACAATAAGAATGGTTCGATAGTTTTGTGTATTTTATAATTTTTGCAAACCTTTAAAATAATTGCTTTGTAAAGAAGCAGCAACATTGCTGTTTCAATAAACTTTGGATAAGAACAAGAAATGAAGTTCTCAAATGAGATTTGGCGGATTTGAGGGTTATAAGAAACTTTTTAACAGTTATTTAGGTTTTCTTTTAATCTGTTATAGAGGTAAAATTTTAGAGGAATGTTGTGCACGCCAGAATAATAAAATTTTTGAGACAAATTTTCATTACAATTATTGTTCTGTTTGGATTTGGTATTCTCATTTTACCTTATCTTGTGTCTACAGATACAATACGTATTCGTTTAGCACAGGATTTGAGTGCGTGGACGGGCTATAATGTGCAATTGCGTGATCCACCGCGGTTGAATCTTTTTCCTTACCCCAAAGCATATCTTTCCGGTGTTACTTTAACATCAAAAATGAATAATGCTGTACCGTTAATGGAAGCTGAATCAATAGAAGTTGATCTTTCTTTGATGGATCTTCTTTGGGGTCATATTTCTTTTTTAGAGACACGAATTGTGCAACCGCAATTTGTTATGGAAAAGCCCGTTAAAACAGTAGCAGATTTTTTTGATAGATTTTCACGGTCACAAGGAGCATTAGGATTAGCAATACGCAATGCTCGTGAAATAATTAAACATAATCCTGATCAGTCAGATATAGAGCACCTTTTAAAGCAACCCTTCGGGCGGATTGTGATCGAAAATGGTATACTTGTGTATCATGATAGTATTTCCGGTCTGCCAGAAAAAATAACGGGATTAAATGCGACTTTAGATTGGCCCGAATCGACCCAAGAAGTGCAGTTTCGTGCAGATGCTCGTTGGCGTGGAGAGTTGACAAAATTATCAATTGATGCCGATCAAGCGTTGCTGCTTTTAGCAGGAGGGAAAAGCCAAATGAAGGTCAGTCTCAATTCTGTGCGTGGTGGTATAACCTTTATAGGGCAGGCACGATTATCTGAATATTATGTTTTTGACGGAAGGGTATCGATGCGTTCTCCGGGTTGGAATCAGACATTGGCTTGGATTGGAGGTAACCAGTTTTGGGGATATAGATTAAAAACTCCTATTGTATGGGAGTCTCGTTTTTTAGCGCAGCCAATGCATATTCAAATGAATAACGTTACATTTACGATAGGTACAGCAAATGCGCGTGGAGGGTTAGAACTTGATTTTCAGGATGCTGTACCAATTATAATGGGTTCTTTAGCATTCGATAACCTAGATTTTAACCTCTTAGGATCAGTGTTTTCTTCAGTTAAGGAAAAGAAGCCATTCTTAGCTATGGAAATTTTTGATCGTATTGGGGTGGATGTACGGCTTTCAGCGCCACAAGCAAAAGTAGGTAATGTCGCGCTCACAAATTTAGCTGCTGCGATACAAATAAAAAATGGGCATGGCATTTTTGATCTTGGACATGCAAATATTTTTGGTGGATCACTCCAAAGCAATATCGAAGTTGCAACAGCTGGTCAGAAAGTACGACTTGAGGGACGTGTTTCAGGTACCTCCGTTGATATGCAGGCTGTTTCAGAGATTCTGGGAATTATCCCATTTGCACAAAGCAAAGCGAATTTTACCATGACGGTACAAACGCTTGCTAGGTCTTGGTCAGAAATCTTTACGAAAATGCAGGGAGAATTGGCGCTGAGTATGTCTTCTGGTCGTCTATTAGGATATGATTTGAATGATTTACAGACAAAACTTTCAAAAAGTGAACAATTTTTTTTAACGGATCACGATGCCCTTTCAACAGCTTTTGATCTCTGGGATATTCAAACAAGCTTTTCAGATGGTACGATAAGGATAACAGAATCATTAATGCGTACGGAGGATTGGAGGCTATCCGTTTGGGGAATAATTGCGTCTGCTATCATGAAAGACCAGAAAAATGAGTTTACATTACAGGCACAATTACGAAAAAGCCATAGCTCAGAAACTTTATGTAGAGATGTACAATGTCTCGCTAATAGCCTTGTAAGGCCTCTTACCTTTTCTCTTAGCTCTACAGAACAAGGTCGCGGCAATTTTTTGGTTAAAAAAGATATTAATGCAGATTGATGACTGTTTTTCATTTAGCATTGGTAGGAATTGTAGAAAGTTACTAGAAAATATTGTGTTGTTATAAAATTTTAGAGATAAGCCAACCGGTGCTTATTGAATCTCAGAAGAAATACCATAGCCATCTGTGGCAATTGTATGCTTCCCATCCGCTCCAACAGAGCCAATTCCTACAGTAATCAGAATAAAAGCTAAGAGGGCAGAAATAGTAATAATTGTGGCTTTTTTAGCAGACATATTTTTCCTCAAATCATGCGATCAATGATTGACTGCAATGGTGAATAGTGTGTGTTTATAAAATTGTGTGAAAGAAGAATCACTTAGCGATCCATTTGTTCCACTATTATCTCATAAAGCTAAAAAAACTCTATAATTCTTTCTCTTATTATAGTTCTATAGATATATTTTTTTCTTTTTGTTATATATCTCTCTCCATTTTTTCGATAATTACAGTTAGTTTTGATACGACTTTTTATGCGCATAAATTATAAACTTAAAAGATTATTTATCCGGCAGCCTCTTTTTTTGAATAAAGAAATCAAGATAGAAGGAGCACAAGCTTCTTATCTTATACGTGTTTTGCGGATGCAAGTAGGAGCCGAAATTTTACTTTTTAATGGACAGGATGGTGAGTGGCTTGCTAAACTCATCACCATTAAGAAAAAATTTGTTGTAGTTCAGCTTATCCAGCAAGAAAGATTGCAAACGACGCATTCGAATCTCATTTACTGCTTTGCTCCGCTCAAAAATGCGCGTTTGGATTATATGGTGCAGAAAGCTGTTGAAATGGGGGTATCGATTTTGCAGCCTGTTATAACGCATCACACACAGGTTACGCGTATCAATATGGCACGTATAGAGGCTAATGTTATTGAGGCTTCTGAACAGTGTGGCATTTTATCTTTGCCTAAATGTGTCCCTTCTGTCTCGATAGCAGAACTTTTAGCACGTTGGGATAAGACACGACCTTTGTTCTTTTGTGATGAAGCGCATAAATCGCATAATCCACTACATCTTTTAAAAAGTTATGAAATTACAACATCTGGTGTCCTTATTGGACCAGAAGGTGGGTTTAGTGAAGAAGAGCGGAACTTTTTAAAAAAGCACCCTTTTGTAATTCCGATATCTTTGGGACCGCGTATTTTACGCGCCGATACTGCAGCTGTTGCTGCTTTTGCTCTTCTTAATGTTACCGTGGGGGATTGGTCAATTAATTGAGAAGTTTGTAAAATTATTCTAAACAATTCATTAAAAATGATAGAACTGATAATAGGATACAATAAGTTATGGCGCTTGATATAACTGATGAAAGTGAAATTTATAACTTAGATTCCTTGGTTAGTTATTTCCAAGGGGGGTGTAAGGCAAAAAATGATTGGCGTATTGGTACAGAACATGAAAAGTTTCCCTTCTATAGAGATGGTTTTCGTCCTGTCCCCTATGAAGGGTCAAGGGGAATTCGTGCACTTCTAGAGGGAATGCAAGAAGCTTTAGGATGGAAGCCTATTCTAGATGAAGGGAATATTATTGGCCTTGTTGGATCAGTTGATCAAGGTGCTATTTCTTTGGAACCTGGAGGACAATTTGAATTGTCTGGTGCACCGCTGAAAACGATTTGTCATACTTATTCTGAGGTTATGGAACATTTAGCACTTCTCAAGAAGATTTCAGGGCCATTGGGGATTGGTTTTCTCGGTATGGGTGCTAGTCCAAAGTGGACTTTGGCGGAAACTCCCCGCATGCCTAAGTCACGTTATCAGATTATGGCCGATTATATGCCCAAAGTTGGTCACAGTGGTCTTGATATGATGTATCGCACATCGACTGTTCAGGTTAATCTTGATTTTTCATCTGAAACTGATATGCGGCGAAAAATGCAAGTATCAATGAAGTTACAGTCCATTGCGACAGCATTATTTGCCAGTTCACCTTTTACGGAAGGCAGTCCGAATGGCTTTTTATCTTGGCGCTCTGAAATTTGGTGTGACACTGATAATCAGAGGTCTGGAGTTCTTCCCTTTGTATTTTCTGAGCATTTTGGTTTTGCTGATTACGTTGAATGGGCACTTGATGTACCAATGTATTTCGTTGTGCGCGACGGTCGTTATTATGATTGTACAAATATAACTTTTCGTCAGTTTATGAATGGAGCATTAAGAGATAAGATTGCAAATTCAATGCCTAATATGGGAGATTGGATTAATCATCTATCCACTTTGTTTCCCGAAGTGCGCTTAAAACGATTTTTGGAAATGAGAGGTGCTGATTGCGGTTCTTGGAAGCGTATATGCGCGTTGTCGGCTTTTTGGGTTGGGCTTCTTTATGATAGTGAAGCCCTTAATGAAGCAGAAGCTTTGACAAAAGATTGGTGTTTTGAAGAAGTTTTAGATATGCGCAAACGTGTTCCTAAAGAAGGATTAAGGACACCTTTTCGTCAAACCATAATTTTAGAAATAGCTCGTCAAGCTGTTACTATTTCACGCAAAGGCTTAAAAAATCGCTGGAAATATGATGCTGATGGTTTTGATGAGACAAATTTTCTGGATTCCCTAGAAGAGGTGATCACAATGGGTCAAACAGACGCTGATAAATTTTTGTCCCTTTATCATTCTATTTGGGATGGAACTGTGGAACCTCTATTTTTAGAATGCGCCTATTAAATTTTGGGAAAAAAGAAAAACGCTTTGTACTTTTGGAGAAGTGTATATTTGTGTTGCTCATTCACGGACTTTTTTTAAAAGAGACATTGCATCCCCCAGTGTTATTCATAAAGGGTGTAATGAATTCTATTGGGCATTGTCATCTTTACTTATACAAGTAACAGATCAGAACTATAGTGATACTGTATCAATCTAGAATTGTATTTTCTTTTGCGATTTCTATCTTTTCGCGGTACTCTGTTTCTTTATAGTTTTTATTTAGATAGGTTTTATAAAATTCATTTTACTGGTTTAGATTGTTCGGCTTAGTATTTCCAAATAATAATAAGATAGAAAATAAAAATATAAATATTACACTGTGCATTATAGGAAATTTAGCTTCTTGTTTTAATAAAAAATTTTTTGGATACAACTATTTTTATGTATTGATGACGCTTAATTAATCTGCAGAGATTGTAGAGTATGTATCCTATTGTATGTCAACATGAGATTATGAATCTAAAAATCTTCACGTTTATGTTTAGAAGGAATATTTTATGACTGCAGAGAATTCACAACAGATGTTTCAAAGAACAGAAAAGAGGCTTCCACTAGAAGCTAGGAAAGAAAGTATAAAGGCTATTTTCAGCAAACCGATACATATTTAAAACAGATATCGATGAAAGCTGCTGAAACTTTCGCCAATAAAATTGGCAAGGATGGTTTGATATCTGAGTGTTAAGAAACATAATCCATAGAATTGTTTGGGCATTCATTTATTGTTACTGAAGAGCGTATCGTTTTACATAGCAGGAATAACACTATTCATGTGATAAGATATATAGAAATTGTTCTCTTAGCCTTAAGACGCAATAAGCACTGTTTACTCTGTTAAAAAAATTTATCAATAATAGGAAAATAATTTCATTTAATTTTTTATCTTCTTTAAACAGTTATTAGTAGATAAAAAATCCTTTTCTAACCGATAAATTAAAAATAATGATTTTGTAAAAAATTCGTAAGTTTTATATTTTATTGCCAGTTATTACGCATCATCTTATTTAATATCAAATATAACAAGAGTAGGCATAAACAATGACATTTAATTTTTTCATCAATTTATTTCTATTTGTTATTTTTTTGTTATGGCTTGCTCAAAGTAAGAGGATGAAATGGAGCCTCTCATTGCGTGTTATGCTAGGACTTATCCTTGGCTTGATCTTTGGAAGTATTTTACAAGTTATTTATGGAGAAGGTGAGGCCACTTTGTTGAAATCCGTTGAATGGTTTAACATTGTTGGTAATGGCTATATTTTACTACTACAAATGATTGTTATGCCATTGGTTTTTGTCTCTATAGTCTCAGCGGTTGCTCATTTGCATTCTATTTATGCTGTTGGTAAAATGAGTATAATGACAATTTCAATATTGCTCTTTACAACTGCTCTTTCAGCGTTGGTTGGTGTTTTGGTCGTTAATGTTTTTGAATTAACGGCGAATGGTTTGGTACATGAAGGGCAAAATGTTTCTACTATTCTCGGGGATCGTATTTCTCAACTTGGAGATATGAGTATCCCAAAAATGATTTTATCCTTGATTCCTAAAAATCCATTTGCTGAGTTAACTGGAGCCAAGCGTACATCAATTATCAGTGTTGTTATTTTTGCATCCTTTTTAGGAGCTGCAGTTCTTCTTTTAAAGAAAGATGATCCAGAAAAAGGGGAAAAAGCACTTTTATTTATTCAAGTGGCACAATCTTGGATTATGCGGTTAGTCCGTATTGTGATTGCTTTGACTCCTTACGGTATTTATGCACTTATGACGAAAGTAGGAGCAACCTCGCATGTTACAGATATTTTAAATTTATTGGTTTTTATCATCGCTTCCTATGTTGGTATTATCCTTATGTTTATAATTCATGGTGTGTTGCTCGGTATATCAGGAATTAATCCCTTCCGTTTTTTCAAAAAGGTTTTGCCGGTTTTAACATTTGCTTTTAGCAGTCGTTCAAGTGCTGCAAGTATTCCCTTGAACATTGAGGCTCAAACACAATGGATTGGTGTACCGCAATCAATTGCGAGTTTTGCAGCCTCTTTTGGAGCAACGATTGGACAAAATGGTTGTGCTGGCCTTTATCCAGCAATGCTTGCGACCATGATAGCACCATCGGTGGGGATTAATCCCCTAGATCCTACTTGGATTGCTACCCTTGTTGGTGTTGTAACGTTAAGTTCTATTGGTGTTGCTGGTGTTGGGGGTGGTGCTATTTTCGCTGCACTGATTGTGTTGCCAATTATGGGGCTTCCTGTTTCTTTAGTTGCTGTACTCATGTCTATCGAGCCTTTGATTGATATGGGGCGTACAGCTCTAAATGTAAGCGATTCAATGCTGGCTGGAACTATAACCAGTCAGATGTTACGGACAACAGATAAAAGCATCTTTGAAAAATAATTTGCATGTTGTGTCTATGGTTCTTTCGGCTGTTTTGCTAAAACATCTGCAAGAGATATTTGCGCAGAGCCCGGTTGTAGAGGCTTTTGCTGATTTGGGTGAGGAGCCCAACCTGAGAGCCAGATGAAAGAAAAACATGCGCGAATGCGGCCATCAGGATCGCTAAATCGTTGTGCATAGATTTCAGCCGCGCGAAGAAAAAAGCGCTTGGATACAGGGCGTCGTGAACGATTGATGAGTGCATTTTGCATACCCATAGCTTTAAGGTCATGCATAAGATCAAACATTGTATTGTAGCGTATTGTGATATCTTCAATATCTGCTACAGGCAAAGCAAAACCAACACGCTGTAAAAGAGCACCTACATCACGAATGTTAGCAAAAGGATAGATTCTAGGGCTTGCTCCGCCATAGATTTCAATTTCAGCTTGTAGGAGGCATTCGCGTAATTCTACTAGCGTACCAGCCCCAGCCATAACAGCCAAAAATAAGCCATCTGGTTTAAGGATATTTTTTATCTGACTCAAAACACCAGGGGTATCATTGGTCAATTGTAATGAAAGAAGTGAAACGATAAGGTCACAATAATTTTGAGGAAAATCAAGAAGTTCTCGATGTCGTAAATGAAATTTTTTATCATGGCTTCGATAAAGTATATTGGTTTCGACGCGTTCTATGGAATGGACTTTTCCAGATTTCATTAAAACTTGCGCGGCAAGATCTGTATGACTGTGTAAATCTAGAGCTAATGTAAAGAGACGATCAACAGTACTGAGACGTTTATAAAGATCTTCGGCCATATGAGACAGTAAGAAATCATATCCCTCTTTTGCTTTTTGAAAAGCACGTTTGCGGTATTGTTCAATGCGGTCATGATCAAAAATTAGAGGATGTGACATATCAATTAAGGTCTTTCGATCTGTAATATAGTTATATTTTGAGAAGGTTCATTTTTGCGCGTTTATGGTGTGAAAGAAAAGCAAATTCACAGAGAGTAAGAATTTTTAAAGGAATTACAATTAAAAAATACAAAAGAATTTTTTTGTGCAGGGAAGCTATAAAAGCCGAATTTAATGATGTTATGCTTTCAAGGAATGGCTTTAAATAGCGGGAATATATTGAGTAAGTTCATTGAGAGCTTGCTAACAATTTTATATCCGCCTGTTTGCCCTGGATGTAAGCAAAGAGTTTCTGCTTATGGTACGATTTGCTCTGAATGTTGGAAAGGTCTGCAATTTATCACAAAGCCTTATTGTCCTGTTATGGGAACGCCTTTTGTTTGTGATATGGGGGATGGTTTTCTCAGTGGTGAAGCTCTTCAAAACTCTTTTCCTTTTTCACGTGTTCGCTCGGCTATTGTTCATAAAGGGGTGGCGCAAGTTCTGGTAACGCGATTGAAATATGGTGATCATATAGAACTGGCATCTTTTATGGCTAATTGGATGCTTTTTGCTGGCCGTGAAATTATTGATGATTGTGATGTTATTATTTCCGTTCCTTTGCATTTTCGTCGTTTTTTTAAAAGACGTTATAATCAATCTGCTGAGCTTGCTCGTTATATTGCAGTAGCGCAGAAAAAGATTTTTAAACCCAGCTGGCTTGTGCGTTGTCGGCATACGCGTCCGCAGGTGAGTTTATCTGCTAGGGAACGAAAATTGAATGTGTTGAATGCTTTTGAGGTGCCACGTAAAGTTAAAAAATATCTAAAAGGACGTTCTATTTTGTTGATTGATGATGTTTTCACAACAGGTGCGACAGTTACAGCCGCAGCTGCAACATTAAAACGTGCAGGTGCGCGGCAGGTTGATGTGCTAACTTTTTCGCGTGTACTAAAAGAAGCTTCTATATTTCCTGATTCCTGAGGGGATTTTAAAGTTGATACTATTTTGAAAACATTGGAGAATAATACTATGAAAGAGATAAAACTTTATACACGTCCTGACTGCCCTTACTGTATGAAAGCACGTGATTTGCTTGATAAAAAAGGGGTAAAATACATAGATATTGACGCATCAACTTCTCTTCGTCAAGAAATGGTGCAACGAGCGAATGGACGCAATACATTTCCGCAAATTTTTATAGGTGATTATCATGTCGGCGGTTGTGATGATCTTTACGCTTTAGAAAATGAAGGAAAGCTTGATTCTTTGTTGCAAGATGTACAGCAATTGTAGATTACACCTAAGACTTTTTTGCAAGAAGCAGATAGTTAACATCCATATCTTTTGAGCGATTCCAGCTGTCGTTTAATGGATTATAAGTAATACCGATCTCATCAATGACAGTCACAGCATTTTCTGATAAGAGGTTTTTAAGTTCCTGAGGTTTTAGGAACTTTTTATAATCGTGGGTTCCTTTTGGAAGCCAACGTAAAACATATTCAGCACCTACAATAGCCAGTCCCCATGCTTTCCATGTGCGGTTGAGTGTTGAGACAAACATCAATCCTTGTGGTTTGAGCATTTTTGCTGTGGCTGCTATAAAGAGGTTAACATCAGCCACATGTTCAACAACTTCCATATTGAGGATGATATCGAATTGCTCTCCTTCATTGGCTAAGGATTCTGCAGTAGTAGTGCGGTAATCAATTGAAAGGTTATTTTGGGTTGCGTGGATTTTTGCGACTTCGATATTCGTTTGTGCCGCATCAGCTCCTACAACTGTAGCGCCAAGGCGTGCTATAGGTTCGCATAACAAACCACCTCCACAACCAATATCGAGAATTTTCAAATTTTTGAAGGGCATAAGTGAAAGAGGATCACGATGAAATTCTAAACAGATTTTTTCTCTAATGTAAGAAAGACGTGTTGGATTGAATTGATGAAGTGGTCGAAATTTTCCTTGTGGATTCCACCATTCAGCAGCAATACGCGAAAAGTGATCAATTTCACTCTGATCAATAGTGGTACGCGATTCATTTATCATGTCGCTCTCCTTTTGCTTTTTTATGATAAAGACAGGTAGATTTTATCTAAAGTCAAGAAAAATTAACACAAACATAACTCAACTTGCACAAATGATAGATATTCTGTATGTGAAAAAGTACTTTGTTGATACGGTAGTAAGGCCTTATTCGCACTGTCGTTTGAGATAAGAAATGTAAAGGTAAGAGTGTTATTGATGGCACGGATAGTCATGAAATTTGGCGGAACATCTGTAGCAAACATTGAGTGTATTCATAATGTTGCACGGCATGTAAAAAGAGAGGTGGATGCAGGCAATGAGGTTGCGGTTGTCGTATCCGCGATGGCTGGAAAAACCAATGAGCTTGTTCAGTGGACGTGTGATACTTCACCAATACATAAAGATGCTTACGAATATGATGTAGTTGTTGCTTCTGGTGAGCAGGTAACAGCTGGTTTATTGGCTCTTACACTCCAAGCAATGGGAGTGGATGCGCGTTCATGGCTTGGTTGGCAAATTCCTATTCATACAGATAGCGCGCATAGTCGTGCACGTATTACAGATATCGATGGTTCTTTTTTAATACAGCGTTTTCAGGAAGGTCAGGTAGCGGTTATTGCTGGTTTTCAGGGGTTAGCTCCTGATAATCGGATTTCCACCTTAGGGCGTGGAGGATCAGATACGAGTGCTGTTGCTATAGCGGCAGCTGTACAAGCTGATCGTTGCGATATTTATACAGATGTGGATGGCGTTTATACAACAGATCCGCGTATAGAACCTAAGGCACGCCGTTTACCAAAAGTTGCTTTTGAAGAAATGCTGGAAATGGCTTCTCTTGGAGCAAAGGTTTTACAGGTTCGTTCTGTTGAATTGGCAATGGTTCATAAAGTTCGTACCTTCGTGCGCTCGAGTTTTGAAGATCCCGATGTATTAAGCATGGGTGATCCAATGAATTCTTCTGGAACACTTATTTGCGATGAGGATGAAATCGTGGAACAACAGAATGTTACTGGTATTGCTTTTGCTAAGGATGAAGCACAAATTTCACTCCGTCGACTTGCAGATCGTCCAGGGATCTCCGCAGCAATTTTTGGACCCCTGGCCGAAGAGCGAATTAATGTCGATATGATTGTGCAAAATATTTCTGAAGATGGCTCAAAGACAGATATGACTTTTACTGTACCATCAGCAGATGTAGATAAAGCTGTTGCGCTTCTTGAGAAAAATCGCAAAGAGATTGGGTTTGATGTTATCCAATTTGAAAGCGATCTTGCCAAGGTATCTGTTATTGGTATTGGAATGCGCAGCCATGCAGGTGTTGCAGCTACAGCATTTAAGGCTTTGGCTGAAAAGGGTATTAATATTCAAGCAATCACGACTTCAGAGATTAAAATTTCTATTTTAATTGATAGCGCTTATACTGAACTTGCGGTTAGAACATTACATGCTGTTTATGGGCTTGAGAAGGGTTAAACATTTTTTAGCTCTAAAAAGATTTCCAAATAATATAGAGCATTCTATATGTAGGAGAGTAGAGAACTTTTTACTAAGCGTTTAGTGGGAGAGGGGAAATACACCACTCTTTCAAATACACGTTACGTAGGAATTTCTATGAATACGAGCTAGATTTCATTGGATTATTAGCACAACTGTGCAAAACAGAGCTGATGAGATGTATTCCATCAGTGATTTGTTTTTCTCAAATGATTGTTGAGAACTTTATATGTATTCTGTAGATTTAATTTTATTCTTTTCATAAGAGTGAATGAAAATCTGTAGGAAGTTTTTACGCAATAATTGCTCATAAAAGAAACACTTTCAATTTAAAGAATACGCTAAAATCTTCTTTTCCCTTGGCATACTGGTTTTATGGCTTTTGATTTGTCTCCTATTGTTAGATTTGGATATGGATTCATTGACATCGAATGCAGTAAAAAGTTTCTTATAGTTTTCAATGAACCAAATGATATGTACTTTGTTATCGAAACCACAGTTTGCAAAATGGTAATAAGTTGAGATGTTTGAAATTGCCATCTACAATTTTAGTATAAACATTTGCAATGGACAATTTGTTCTGTATTGTTTATTTGTTGACTATCTTAATACACATCATCCATTTGCATTGATCCGTCAAGATTTCGATATTTTAATTAAATAAAAGCATATTATTGCACACAAATTACGCATTATTCTTGATTAAATCTCTCTTATAAAGTTTATCAATGAGATTGAAATAGGTTCGGACGAAAAGATACCGTACGTCAGAACAGTTTCTTTATTTGTTCTTGTAACTATGTAAAAAATAAAGTAGCGCAACAAATGAATCCGAGCGCTTTTAAAAATGAGTATAAAAGCGCATTGTCATTTGGTTTATTGGGAGCTATGAGGCATTTTTTTATTGCGCTTAATGTAGATAACTCCATATCCAAGGCCGACGAGAGCAGATAAACCAGATCCACAAAGCACTCCAATTTTCGCGGAATCAAGCAGAATAATATCTTTAAAAGCAAGCATTGAGACAAAGATAGACATTGTAAAGCCAATTCCTGCTAAAAGTCCAATGAGCAAAATTCCTGACCATGTCATGTGAGGAGGTAGGCGACATAGTCCTGATTTTACTGCCAAATAACTGGCAGTGATAATACCCAAAGGCTTACCGATAAAGAGACCAATAACCACACCGATTACAATCAAGAATGATTCATGAGAAGAAAGGTCAAAATTCGTAAAACTAACACCAGCATTTGCAAAGGCAAAAATTGGCATAACGCCGTACGCTACCCATGGATGCAATGCTTTCTGAACACGCGTTACTGGAGCAATCATATCGCGTTGTCCTTTGCGCATTTTTTTCAACGCAGTCGAGATATGATGCAGGTCTGTTTTCGTATTCTTTTCTTGCAGAACTTGCATTGCGTTACTTAACATGGTGAGCGGCGCTACAAGGGTACGAGTAGGAAAAACTGGAGTCATCATGCCTAAAATGACGCCAGCAAGTGATGGATGAACGCCTGTTACCATTAAGCCCCACCAGATGATTGCACCGGGTAGAACGTAAAGCCATGCTGATGCGAGGCCAATCCATTGAAAAAACAAAACTAAGGCAATACCTGTAGTTGCAATAACTAAGCCACTAGGATCAATGTTCGTTGAGTAGAAGAAAGCAATAATAAGAACAGCAATAATGTCATCAATAATCGCTAGGGATAAGAGAATGATATGAAGATTAGAAGGAATCTTTTTTCCAAGAAGAGCTAGAATACCTAGCGCAAAGGCAATATCTGTGGCTGTTGGTACAGCCCAACCATGTGTATGCCCCCCTTTAAAGTTGAAGCTGAGATAAATAATTGCAGGGAGACAAACTCCACCTATTGCTGCAACAATTGGCAAAACTGCTTGTTTAAAATCCGCGAGAGCTCCTTCATGAATTTCGCGCCGGATTTCCATTCCCGCGACGAGAAAGAAAACAGTCATGAGAGCATCATTAACCCAAAAATGTAAATCCCATGAGAGGGTGAAATGACCAAAGTTAAAGCCGAAAGGTGTATGCCAAAAGGATTCATAGAGAGAAGCATATTCAGAATTGGCAAAAACGAGTGCAGCAGCAGCAGCTAATAAAAGCACAATGCCGCTGAGAGCCTCAATATGGAGAAAACGCTCGATAGCGGAAAGCGCTTGATTTGTGACACGAGAAGCGCGATTAGGCAAGCGATTTGAAGATAAATCAGACATGAACAACTCCAACCATCGACAATTTTACGAACATATACTTCCTACGTAAACTACTCTATAGTGCTCTCTTGTATCATACAAAAGAAACAAAGAGGAATAAAGCACTTAAATTTACAGACAAGATTATCATCTTTAAAGTTGAACATGTCTTTTAAGGTGAGGTCTCGTTGTTGATAGAGAGATGTATTTTACTCAAAGCTGTGGAAAAATCATTTTGTAGGGCGGATTCGAGATCAGCTGTTGTGAGGCCTTTGTTATCTTTCGCTTTAATTTTAATGATCAACGTTTGGGGATTTTTAGCAAAGTTACCAAGAGATTTTGAAATATTTTCAGCTTCATCATGATCTTTTAGAAATATTTTTGGACTTTGTGTCATCATCAGATAAAAATTGTCATAAAGCTCCTGTTTGAGATCATGTTTTCTGTCATTAAGACTTTGTGCAAGATAAGAAAAAAGCTTATCAATGAAACCTGCATCGGTATAACGTATGTTAATCTTATTAATGCCGAGGTTTTGAGAGGCAGTGATCATTACATTTTTCTGACCAGAAAAGAGTTTTTCATCAACATCAATAACTTTAGCTGATATTTCTCCAGAACCAACATTTTTTATGTTGAAAGTCATTGCATTCAGAAAGATTGTACGCTTTCCCTCATCATAAGAAACATCAAGTTTTCCTGAAATATCAAAGCGTTCAAAGTTCATTTTTTTGAGGAATTCTAAGTCTTTTTCTTCCATTTTTTTAGGTAAAATTGAAAGGTTATCAAGGGAAAGGAAAAGTTTTTTTGGTATAGGTTGTTTCCACAAGCTTGGTTTGAATTGGAATGATCCGAGCATTGCTTTAAACTGCGGTATATCAATGGTGACATTATCAACTTTGGCATCAGCCGAGGTAATGGCGAGAAGTGTGTTTAGAAGAATATTATTTCGTACTGTTTTTTCAGAGACCTGATTATTTTCTTTCTTTGCGTTAAGATAAGCCTTGAACAATTTTTCAGGTGTTTGTTCGAGTGGCTTCATCTTTAGACCAGATGTTTTAAATTGTCCGAGAGAGAAAGAGGCGTTTTTTTCTGTTTCTTCAAAAATATCGACTATTATATTATTTAGAGAAATGGGACCAGTAATGGATTCTCCTTGATTGAGAGCAGTTTTCTTTCCGAAAATGATAGAATAAGCGTAATTGATATCAACATCATGGGCTTTCATTGTATCACTTTTGGCGGTAAGGTGTATTTGTTTGGCACCATTTACGGCGGTCGTTGTAAGGTCCATATTCTTTATGCTAACAGAACGGATATGACCATTTTTAAAACCAAAGAGCTGAAAATTCTTTACTTCAACTTTTTCGGTTAGTTTATTTTTATTTTTTATAGAAAGGCGTATATCTGGAGCAGCAATTGATGCAAGTTCAATACGCATAATTGATTGTAAAAGGTGTGATGTGATCGTAGTGTCCTTTTCTTTTAAGGATACGCCATTAAGAGAGATTTTGGGAATTTGTACATGAATATTATTATGCTGTAAGTCAACATTATAAAGGGTAAAAGTACCAGGAATAAAGGAGATCGGAGGACGAGCAGAAACGGCACCAATTTTAACTGATGTGCCGGCAGGGACTGGTAGTATAACATTTGTTAAATTGACTTTTCCTATAATGCTGACTTCGGATGTCTCTGCTTTTATTGAACGGCGGGCTATTTCTTGTTTCACAAAACTGTCGAGATAAGGTTTTGCCATATAAAAACCACCGACAACTATAATTGCCAGAATAGCAATAAATCCAATAAGATAAGTTAGCCAGTATTTTAGATTTCCTCGATACCCACTATTAAGATTGCCCATCATTTTTTCTTTCGCTTTTATCACTCTTTATGAGAAGTAGAGGTAAATTTCTTTCAGCAACGTGAAGATCAAAATATGCGTGTATGTGTGTCCAGTTTCAACAGTTATCTACTTCTAACCCCTTTACATGTAGAGTCATTCTAATATTGTTTACAATACGCTTTTATAAACTGTCACCAATTTTCTTTGGTTTCAGTATTTTATAAAAATTACGCACAGAATAAAGGGAAGTATATGCTGATCATAATTTTTATCGCTTTAAAGTATTTTTAAAGTGTACCCATGTCTGCTTTTATCTTGCTGCTATTTATAGGAACAGCTAAAATATAAAAAATGTGTTTTTTATTGTAATCTAACGGGGAGAGACGGGAGTCATGACGGAAAATCAAATAATGGCTTTTTCTATAATTGGTCTCATGATGGTTGTTTTTATTTGGGATCGATTCCGTTATGATCTTGTCGCCATTTGTACATTGTTGATTTCTTGCATCGTTGGTCTTGTTAGCCCAAAGGAGGCTTTTAGCGGTTTTAGTAATGATATTGTTATCATTGTAGGGAGTGTGTTTGTTGTCAGTACGGCTGTATCGCGTTCTGGTATAATGGAATTTATTATCCAACGGATATGGCCAGATGTGAAATCAGTACGTCTTCAATTGGCTTTTTTAGTTATTTCTGTAGTGGTTTTGTCGATGTTTGTTAAAAACATTGGTGCTTTAGCTATCATGCTTCCGATTGCCTTTCAATTTGCTCGTCGTTCTCAGGTTTCACCCTCTGTCTTTTTGATGCCTATGGCATTTGGTTCTTTGTTGGGCGGTCTTATGACACAGATAGGGACGTCTCCCAACGTTGTCATTTCAGCTATGCAGGAACGTTTAACGGGGATTCCTTTTACTATGTTTGATTTTACACCGGTTGGTGTAGCTGTTGCTACTGCTGGTGTATTATATTTGATCTTTTTTTCTTGGCGTTTACCTGTGCGTGTACGTTCAGGTGTATCGTTTGATGATGCTATTGATATTCGTAACTATGTTTCGGAAGTGCATATCCCAACGAATTCACCGATTGTGGGAAAAACTATTGTTGATCTCGTCAAGCCATCAGGTGGTGATGTCATGGTGATTCAAATCATAAGAAACGCAGTATCTATTTCACCATTACCAGATTTTGTTTTATCTGAAAACGATATTGTTTTGCTAGAAGGTTCGCATACAGGATTAGAAAGTGTGATGAATTTTGCACGTTTAGAATTTTCTACGGGTCGAACTATTTCTACGGGTGATAAGGATAGTGATATAGATATTATTGAGGCAGTCATCACACATAATTCGCCTCTTATTGGTATCAGTGCGAAAGAGTTTTTGCTATTTGATCACTATGATGTGAATTTGCTTGCGTTAAGTCGCCAGCATGAAAGGGTGCGGGGAAGGCTTGGTGATATTGTTTTCCATCTTGGAGATGTGATTGTTTTGCAGGGACAGGATATGGTTATTCCAAATTTATTACGGGAGTTGAAATGTTTACCCTTAGCAAAACGTAATATTGTGTTTGGTAATTTACGACATGGTTTTGTATCTTTAGCTATTCTCTTTATAGCGATTATTTTTACAGCTTTTCATATCGTACCAGTTGCCTTTTCTTTTTTTTCTGCTGCTGCTGCTATGGTTATCTTTCGAGTTTTGCCAGCGCGTGACTTGTATCAAGCATTAGATGGCCAAATATTAGTATTATTAGCAACTCTTATTCCCGTGAGTGAAGCGCTAGAGAAGACAGGATGCACAGATCTCATTGGTCAATGGCTTAGCCAATTGGCGGTATTTTTCCCACCGTCTGGTGCATTAGCTCTTATGTTGATTACAGCCATGTTGGTAACACCATTTTTGAATAATGCAGCAACAGTTATGATGGTAGCTCCCATTGCGTCAAGTTTTGCTCATTCTCTTCATTATAAGCCTGAAGCTTTTCTGATGGCTGTTGCAATTGGCGCAGGATGTGAGTTTCTTACACCTATTGGGCATCAAAGTAATATGCTCGTGATGGCGCCAGGGGGATATCGTTTTAGTGATTACCCACGCTTTGGGGCTCCATTGGCAGTCTTGATAGTTATTGTTGCTGTGCCAATGCTCATGTGGATTTGGCCATTGCAATAGAACATTTTCAAAAACTGTAAATATCAATTACGAAAGGCCGCCAATCAGATGAAGCTAAATTGAAGAGATACACTTCCTGTAAAAGATTTTTAAAGAGAGGTCTGTCATGTAACGAGGAGTGAGGCACGAATAGCTCTTGAGATTATAGTCCAGCATGTATGGTGCACATGCAGGCTATAATAGCTTTTTTACAAAATTTAAAGAGATGTAAAAGTAAACACTATAATATGAACAAAAAGGCAGTTATATCGTTTTTGATTGATACAGTTGCAAAAGTTCAAGCAATTCAGATACACATCTATTTGAAATGAATAAGCTAGTAATTTTAAGGTTTTTAGTCGATTATGGCTACCATCTTTGTCCATTTATGCGTAAAAGCACAGAAAGTAAATTTTTACCAAGGTATGAATCATGTCGTATGATAGTTTTATTGCTGAAGTTAATGCTGAATTTCGTCAGGAAAAGGCTCTTGCGTTTTGGAGACGTTATGGTGTTTCGGTTGTTGTTGCAGCCATTATTTTTGTCCTGATGATCGTTATTTATCAAATTTACCATCATGAGCAAATAAAGAAAGCTGGTCATATTGGTGATACATTTGTAAAAAGCCTTGATTTTGCAGATACACGTCATTTTGATGAAGCGATGAAGCAATTAGAAAATGTTAAAGTCTCTAACTTTGGGGGATATCCTTTTCTGGCTCGTTTGCGTGAGGCTTCTTTACTCATGGAACAAGGCGATTTTGTCAAATCAGTGGAGGTCTTTGATTCTGTTGCAACTGATGAAAAAGCACCACAAATTTTGCGGAAAGTTGCAAAAATTCGAGCAGCTTATATTTTGGTTGATACAGGAACCTTAGATGATGTCAAAAAGCGTGTCAAAGATATGGAAAATGATATTGATCCTATGCGGATGTCTGCTAGAGAGGTTTTGGGTTTAGCAGCATATAAAGCTGATAAGATGGATGAGGCAGTTGATTATTTTCGCAAGATTTCTAAAGAAGGTGCGCTCGGATTAAAAATAACTGATCGGGCTCGGATTATGCTTGAGCTTATGCAAGCTGAAGGCAAGGCAAATAAGGAATAAATTTATGAGCCTTACCATTGCTATAGTTGGTCGCCCCAATGTTGGGAAGTCAACACTCTTTAATCGTTTGGTTGGGCAAAAATTGGCTTTGGTTGATGATAAGCCAGGTGTAACTCGTGATCGGCGTATTCATAAGGCAAAACTTCAAGATCTACGTTTTGATGTAATTGATACAGCTGGGTTGGAAGAAACGGGTGATCATACACTTGAAGGTCGTATGCGCTCTCATACAAAGGCTGCCATTGATGAAGCGGATCTCATTTTATTTATGTTTGATGCGAAGAGCGGAATAACCCCGAGTGATTTAAATTTTGCTTCATTGGTTCGCAAGTCAGGGAAACCGATTGTGCTTGTTGCTAATAAATCTGAGTCAAAAGCAGCTATGGGGGGAGAATATGAAGCGTGGTTATTAGGTTTGGGGGAACCTTGCCCAATATCTGCTGAACATGGTTTGGGTCTCTCAGATCTTCGTGATGCAATTATCGATGCTATTGGTAGAGAGAAAGCTTTAAAGAGTAGGATCAAAGAAGAACATACTGCTATACAGCCAGAATCTGTTGGTGATGATGTGGATGATTTTGAGGAGGAGGGCTCTGTTTACGATGAAAGTAAACCCATTCGAATTGCGGTTGCTGGTCGTCCAAACACAGGAAAATCAACCCTCATCAATAGGATGTTGGGACAAGATCGTTTATTGACAGGACCTGAAGCGGGGCTTACGCGTGATTCCATTTCTGTAGATTGGGAATGGAATGGTCGTCACGTTAAACTTTTTGATACTGCAGGACTGCGTCGCAAATCAAAGATTCAAGAAAAATTAGAAAAACTTTCCGTTGCCGATACTTTACGTGCAATTCGTTTCGCAGAGGTGGTCGTGATCGTTTTTGATGCAACTGCGCCTTTTGAAAAGCAGGATTTACAAATTGTTGATCTTGTGATTCGTGAAGGACGGGTTCCACTTATTGCTTTTAATAAATGGGATCTTATTGAAAATAGTCAAGTAACATTAATTGATTTGCATGAAAAATGTACTCGTCTTCTTCCTCAGGTTCGTGGTTTGAGAGCTGTACCTTTATCGGGGCAATATGGTCAAGGCATTGATAAACTGATGGAAAATGTCATGATAATGCACCGTGTATGGAATCGCCGTATTTCCACGGCTAAATTAAACAGATGGCTTGAAACGGTTGTTACGCATCACCCACCACCTGCAGTTTCGGGACGTCGCCTTAAGGTTAAATATATAACACAGGTTAAAACACGTCCTCCTGGATTTGTGATTTCTTGCTCACGACCAAAGGTAATGCCTCAATCATATATACGGTATCTTTCCAATGGATTACGTGATACATTTGATATGCTTGGTGTACCAATTCGCATATCATTACGAGCATCTGATAATCCTTTTGCAGCACGCTCCAGAAAGAAATGAATCTTCTTAATGCAAGAGCAATTATAACAATTAGCGCCAAGCAAAGACTATGATGCTGGCTTGTGTAAAGGAAAATTTAGTATCTATAAATTGTAGGGCAGAAATGCTAATTTGTGGCGATCTATTTAAATAAAAAGTGAAAGTATTTTTTGCATTTATTAATATTTCAACTGCAGGGATAAGGACTTAAAAAGTTAATTACAGTTGTACAAGGCTGTGTAACATTTGTGTTTAAAGCGCTATTTATGTAGCCTTGTTGCATAACGTATATTAAATCATAGATCTATGTTGTGCATTAAAAGATGTAGAAGTCATCATCGATGATAGTTTTATTTAATGATGGATGCCAATGTACAACATTTGGTTTGTTATAAGGAGATATTTTTTCGGAATGTTTCTAGAATTGTGGCTAAAAGTGAGGTGGAAACACATTATTTGCGGGTGAAGCTGGATTATTTTAAGGTGTATTAGTAATTGGGTGCATAAGATTGAAAAACATGTTATTTATGCGATAAATTGTGATAGATTTCTTTTAGCGTCTTGACGAATAAGTTCAGGAACAATATGATGCTTACGGTTTTATGAGATACATTTTTACTTTGCTTTTTGACTAAGGAGCCAATTATGGCGGAGGGCGGTAGACCCGTTGTGCCACGGGAGGGAGCTGAAGAAAAAGAGCAAGGAGACTTCTTTAATTCAGAGGATTTAGAATGTCGGAGTAAGAATTTAGGTAGAGCTTTAATGCGTAAGAAAGCATTAAAGAAGCGGGAGTATGGGAATGAGGTGGAAAAGCAACAAGGGAGGATGGCGCATGCAATTAAGCTTTCCAGTGAGTTTCTGGCGAGTATTATTGTCAGCGTTGTTTTGGGGTTGGGATTTGATAAGTTAGCAGGTTCATCACCATGGGGGTTGGTGTTTTTTCTTTTTCTTGGATTTGCTGCTGGTGTATTAAGTGTTCTTCGGTCTGTGGGGTATATTACCTCCAGTCAATTAAGGCAAAAGGGCGTATTACGCCAAGATAAAGGGACCGATAAGCGGTCTGATAAATGAGGTTGAAGTGACATCGCACGCTCCAGATCCTATCCATCAGTTTGAAGTTTCACGACTGATTAAGATTTCCATAGGAGATATGGATTTATCGTTTACAAATGTATCATTTTTTATAGTAGCTACAGTTGTTGTAACTTCAGTTTTTCTCTTCATTTCATCATCAAGTCGTGGGTTAGTCCCAACACGAATGCAGTCTCTTTCAGAAATGGCGTATGAATTTGTAGCGTCGACTTTGCGGGAATCATCTGGTGTGCAGGGAATGCAATTTTTCCCTTTAGTTTTTTCCCTATTTACTTTTATTTTGGTTGCTAATTTCATTGGTCTTTTCCCTTATTTTTATACAATTACCTCTCAGATTATGATCACGTTTTCTTTGGCTATGGTAGTGATTTTGACGGTCATTGGTTATGGTTTTTATAAGCATGGAGTCAGTTTTTTGAGATTGTTTGTTCCTAGTGGCGTGCCTGTTGTAGTTTTGCCTTTGGTTACGATGATTGAGGTTATTTCTTTTCTTTCTCGTCCTATCAGTCTTTCACTTCGTCTTTTTGCTAATATGCTCGCTGGTCATATTACTCTCAAAGTATTTTCTGGTTTTATTGTCTCAATGATTGGGGTAGGGATTGTAGGTGTTGGTGGTTCGGTTTTACCGCTTATCATGACTGTAGCGATTACTGCTCTTGAATTTTTGGTTGCATTTCTTCAGGCTTATGTCTTTACGGTTCTAACTTGTATGTATCTTAATGATGCAGTTCATCCAGGACATTAATAAAACTGGCGGTTTTTCGTCGAATGGTATAATTTCACTTAAAAGGAGAATAATATGGAATTAGTGCTTGCAGCAAAATATATTGGAGCTGGTCTTGCTTGCTTTGGTATGGCGGGGACAGCTTTGGGCCTTGGAAATATTTTTGGTAGCTATCTTTCTGGTGCATTACGCAATCCATCAGCAGCAGATAGTCAGTTTGGTCGTCTCGTCTTTGGTTTTGCTGTGACGGAAGCTTTGGGTATTTTTTCATTGCTCATTGCTTTATTGCTTCTTTTTGGGGTTTGATCATCGTCAAAGGGGTGCTTGTTTTCTGTATGAGAGGCAGGTATCCCTTTTTTCTCTTAACGGAAAGAACGTTAGTTAGTTGTCATCAGTTGTTGGGGGGCTTTAATAAGTTTTTTGAAAGATGAAAGAAAATGTTTGTTTCCAGCGCTTATGCACAGATCACTGAAAGGCCTATAGGACATATCAAGAGTGTGGCAGAACATGCGGATCGTGTGTTTCCACCTTTTGATTTTGTGTATTTTGGTTCGCACTTTTTTTGGTTGGCAATTTCTTTTGGTCTTTTTTATCTCTTTATCTCTCGTGTAATTGTACCGCGTATTGGCGGTGTTATTGAAACACGTCGAGATCGAATCGCATCTGATTTGGATCAAGCAATGCGTATGAAGCAGGAAGCGGATACCGTAGTTGAAACTTACGAGCGGAAATTGGCAGAGGCTCGTTCGCGGGCCCATGATATAGCGCAAGTAGCGAGTGAAGAGTTAAAAGAAAAGGTTGAGCTTGAACGAAAGGAAATTGAAGAAAGTTTGGGGAAAAAGTTAGCAGATGCTGAAAAACAGATAACAAAGATTCGGGATAAGGCTATGCAAAATGTTGGTTCTATTGCCGAAGAAGTGGCTCTTGAAATCGTAAAAAAATTGACTGATGTTAATATTAGCAAAGAGGCTGTTCATTCAGTTATTAAAGTTGTCGATTACTGAAGGATACGAGGATGACTGATACTTTTTGGGCTTTTGTTGGGTTAATTCTTTTTCTGGCTCTTTTGGTTTATTTCAAAATTCCACAAATGGTTGTGCGCCATCTTGATGCGCGAGCAAAGCGTATCAAAGATGAGCTTGATGAAGCTCTGCGTCTTCGTGAAGAGGCACAGGAGGTTCTGGCTGAATATCAGCGGAAACATGCGGAAGCAGAGAAGGATGCCCAAGAGATTATTGCAGCAGCTAAGCATGAAGTTACAGCTATTATTGCTCAGGCTCGTGCAAAAGCAGAAGAATATGTGAAGAATCGCAATAAGTTAGCAGAGCAAAAAATTGCTCAAGCAGAAGCTGATGCAATACGTATGGTTTCTTCATCTGCTATCGATTTGGCAGTTTCCGCTGCACGTACGCTTATCGCAAAAGAATTAGATTCTAATAAAGCGAATGAACTTATTAAGGAATCTCTTGGTGAAGAATCTCTTACCAAAATGAAAACATATCTTAATTAATGGCAGCTTGCAGTATTGAATTTTAGCAGCATAGTTCCTTTTCAAGATTGAGTGTTTTATCTTTTTACACTTTCTCTTGTACTACTAATTTCTACACTTAGTTTTAAAAAAAACGCCTCGCCTTGTCCTCAAGCTCATTTTTTTGCCTACCTATGAAAGATATAACGCAAAATCTATAGGATGCTATTATCTTTTTGCTTGTGAAAATACAAGCCAGTACCATTGTTTTATTTATAAGCTCAAAAGGTTATGGCTGTGGCATTTAGATGCTACATAAGAGGTGTATTTACTTTTTTTTCAAATAGTTTTTATTCATGTATTGACCCCACTTGTGAAGTGCAAGAGAATGATTTGTTATTCTAATGAGAGAGTTGAAAGTTCTTACTGTATTTGATGATTACGCAACTTTTTTACCAATTATTATAAAGTAATATTTACATCATAAGTTCTACAATTGCTCTTAAAACTGTCTCAAGCTTCGTACTGAAATTTTTCCAATGTTTTTTTAATGTTCAATGACAAAAAGTAGGAGAATTTTATCTTCATTATTCTTTTAGTTTAGAGAGTGTTTAATTTTTAAATTACAAGTTTCGAGAAGTCTGCTACTGCTTCTGTAATGGTATGGATACGTTTGAGAAGAGCGAGACGGTTAGTGCGAATATCAGGATTTTTATCGTTCACCAATACTTTTTCGAAAAATATATCGATAAATTTTCTGAGTGGCGCTAGCGTATTGAGTGCACCTGATAAATTTATTGCACTGATATGATTATGAACTTTTTTTTCTACCTCAATGATTTCTTGATAAAGCTGTTTTTCTTCTGTTTCAATAAAGAGTTCAGGAGTAATTTCGTTTGCTATTATGGTGCCTTTTTGGAATGCATTCTCAAGAATATTTACAGTGCGTTTTACAGCGGCTAAAAAGCTGCTTCCCTCACTTGTATTTATAAAAGCAATGAGTGCTTCAACACGACGCGTGACTAACAAAAAGTCATCAGCATCTTTGTTTAAGACTGCCTCAATAGCATCATAACGAGCACCTTCTTCTTTTAGATAAATTTTCAAACGTTCATGAAAAAAGGACAGCAGGTCTGTTAAAATATATTGTACTTTTTCTGGAAGTATATTCTGCGACTGTTCAGTTTCTATCGGAAATATCTCGTGTTTTATTTTTTGTTGTAAAAAAAGATTTATTGCCAGATTAAACAGTGGCATAAGATTGATTTTCCAGTCACGCGAAAGCACAAGCTTAATAATTCCTAATGCTGCTCGTCTTAACGCATAGGGATCTTTTGAACCGGTTGGTTTTTCATTAATGAGCCAAAAACCAATGAGCGTATCAATTTTATCAGCTAGCGCAATTGTTATAGCAAGAGGTTCATGTGGAATACGATCTGTTGGTCCTAGGGGTTTATAGTGGTCTTCGATTGCTTCAGCTACGCGAGGACTTTCTCCTTGAAGAAGAGCGTATTTTCGTCCCATTAGACCTTGCAGTTCAGAAAATTCTCCGACAACTTCTGTCTGTAAATCAGCTTTTGCAAGCACTGCCGCACGTTTAGCTAAGAGAGGGTCCGTTTGCACTAAAGGAGCAATTTTTTGTGCTAAGGTAGCAATTCGTTCTACTCTTGCACCTTGTGTACCTAATTTTGCATGGAAAGTTACATTTAAATGATCAAGTCGTGCCATCCTTTGATCGAGAGGTTTCTTTAAATCAAGATCAAATTTTTTTGCAGAAGATTCCAACTTCTTGATATCGGGTAAATTATGCTGGTCTGTTTGCCAAAAATAGAGTGCATCGGAAAGACGAGCACAGACAACTTTACTATTTCCTTTAGAAATTTCTTTTCCTTCATCATTTGCAAGGATATTAGAAACGAGAATAAAATGATGAGAGAGCTTGATCTTTTCGCCCTGATTACGGGTTACAAAACATTTTTGGTGAGCTCGAATGGTCAAGCGAATGATTTCTGGAGGAATATCAAGGAAAGATTTGTCAAAATTACCTATAAGGACAACAGGCCATTCAACAAGGCCAGCAATCTCTTCTAAAAGGGCATTATCTTGAACCAGTTCTAAACCGTTTGCGAAGCAAAGATTTTGAGCATCCGCCAAAATAATATTCTTTCGCCTTTCAGCATCGAGAATAACTTTATGGGCTTCAAGTTGAGCAATATAATCATCAAAGCGGCGAATTTGGAGTGGTTTTCCGTCACTTAAGAAGCGATGACCATAGGTTAGATTATTGCTTTTGAGAGAATCAATTGTAAATGGAATAACATAGGTTTCACCAATTTCTGGTCCGAAGACGCAAAGAATGTTTTGTAAAGATCGAACCCACTTTAGTACTCCACTTTTTGCTGAATCTTCACCCCAACGCATAGACTTTGGCCATGGAAAATTGCGAATAATATTTGGTAAAATATCGGCAATAATTTCTTCTGCTTTCCGACCTTTCTTGATGATTTTAGCGATATAAAAATCACCTTTTTTATTATCATGTGCAATCTGTGCTTCAGAAATATTACTCAGTCCTGTCGCGCGCAGGAAGCCGTCAATTACGTGCTGCGGTGATTTTGTATTGGGTCCTTTGCGTTCTTCATAGATATCTTTTGAGCGCATAGAAATTCCACGTACGTCTAATGTTAGTCGACGAGGTGTCCAATATTCACAGGCAACTTTATAGGTTAATCCTGCCTTCACAAGTTGATCTGTAACAGATTTTTTGAGGTCAGCAGCAGCTTTGCGTTGCATGCGAGCAGGGATTTCTTCGCTAAAAAGTTCCAGAAGAAGATCAGACATTAGGCTTCTCCTTTAGGGGATATTTGACCAGCTTTTGTTAGCAAGAAAGCTTCTCCACAACGGCGCGCGAGATCACGAACGCGAAGAATATAACTTTGTCGTTCAGTCACAGAAATAACGCCACGTGCCTGCAAAAGGTTAAAGATATGGCTAGCTTTAATACATTGGTCATAAGCTGGAAAAACGCACAGATGTAAGCCATTTTCTTGATTTGGTTGTCCAGCCTCAAGAAGTGCGATGCATTCGCGTTCTGCATCGATAAAATGCTGGTGCAGCAATTTGGTATCCGCAAACTCAAAATTGTAGTATGAATATTCCTGCTCTGCTTGTAAAAAAATATCTCCATAACTTATTTTGTTTTCGCCATCTAAACCATTAAAGTTAAGATCATAGACATTATCAACACCCTGTATATACATTGCTAGACGTTCAAGCCCGTAGGTAAGTTCTCCTGAAACGGGAGCGCACTCAATGCCGCAAACCTGTTGAAAATAAGTAAATTGGGAAATTTCCATTCCATCACACCAGCATTCCCATCCAAGTCCCCAAGCCCCGAGCGTTGGACTTTCCCAATCATCTTCAACAAAGCGAATATCATGAAGTTTTGTATCAAGACCAATGGCTTGTAGTGACTTTATATAAAGTTCTTGTAAATTGGGGGGGGAAGGCTTGAGGAGAACTTGGAATTGATAATAGTGCTGTAAACGATTTGGATTTTTACCATATCGACCATCTGTTGGGCGTCGAGAAGGTTGGACGTATGCCACTTTCCAAGGGCGTGGTCCCAATGAGCGCAGTGTTGTGGCCGGATGAAAAGTGCCGGCACCGACTTCCATATCATAAGGTTGCAAAATTGCGCATCCATAATGAGCCCAATAATTTTGCAAAGTTAAGATAAGTCCCTGAAAAGAACGTTTTGGATTGAGATGTTCAGGTAGTTTCACGCTTTATACTCTTTAACATTTAACCAATAGACAGCAACTAAAGGGACTTCAGCTTTTATACCTGTCTATTGTTTCATAGGATTATGGTCAAGCCTCGTTATTTATTGCAAACCAATTTTCAATTTCTTTTGGATTTCCTTCGAGTTTTTTGCTTCCCCATCAATTGCATGATTCCACTGAAATATTGCTTCACGTTTGCGTCCAACTTGCCAATAGGCATCACCTAAATGATCATTTAATGTTGGATCTTCAGGATGTAATTTGACAGCATTTTCTAGTATTTGAACAGCTTGGTTATATTGTTTAAGTTTGTAATAGGCCCATCCTAGAGAATCGAGGATGTAACTATTTTGCGGTTGTAATGTAGAGGCCTTTTTCAACATATGGAGTGATTCTTCAAGTTTTTCACCACGTTCAACAAGTGAATAGCCTAAATAGTTAAGGATTTGCGGTTGATCAGGAAAAAATTCAAGTGCTTTTCGCAGGTCAATTTCGGCTTTTGTCCATTGTTGCAAATGTTCGAAAGCGATACCGCGTTGGTAAAAAAGTTTCCAATCCTCTCGTTGAAAATTTTTTATCTGTGCAATCGTCTGATCCAGCATTTGGGTAGCTTCGACAAATTTATTATCTTGTATATAAAAAGCGGCTAACGTTATCAGAACGGCGCGATCGTTGGGGAATTTTTTCTTTAATGACGAGAGTAATTTGATGGCTTCACTATAATTATTATTATTTGCAAGAAGAAATGCAAGTTGAAGTTGTCCATCTCTATAATAAGGGGATTGGTATGGTAAAGCACGGTAAAGTTTAATGGCTTGATTAGGATTCCCCAATTTAGTAGAAATATTTGCCAATTGAAACAATGTTGCATCATTTTGAGGGTACAGGGCGAAAGACAACTGTTTGAAAATACGTGCAATTTGTCCTGAGTTTTTGTAGTTGAGGGCTGTTCCAAAGTTGTACAATACCTCGCCCGCTCCCTGTTGAGGTGTTTTTACTAACTTTTCTAAGGAAGCGTTTTTTTCAACTTTTTCTCGTATGTTTTTGAGTGCTTCTCGGCCTGACAACATTTGTTCTCCATGCTTGAGAGTCTGAAGAGCTTGATTGCGCATCTTATGGCGCAATTGGAATGAAGCGTAAGCTATGATAATACGTTCATAGGTATTAGGGGCGATAAGAGTCCCCTGTTTGTTATTGAGTGCTTGAATGAAATATTTTTTTGCGTCTTGTGTACGTCCTGCTAGATCGCTCATGAGTGCGAGATGATAACGTATAAAAAGGTCGTACCAAGCAGGCCCTTTGATTTTTTCAAGATCAGCGATTGCTTGAGATTTTTGTCCAGATCCGAATGTAACCCATGCACCAATGAGTTCAATTATTGGATTATTGGATTCTGGAGGTACTTTTAATTGTAAAAGAAGTTTGGCATTTTCGTAATCTCTCCTTATGAGACTTTCTACCGATAATGTCAAGGAAACAAAGGGAGTTATAATATCTTGTTCTTTTAGTTTTTTTGCTTGCTGAACAGCTTCTTTGAATGTGCCTACAGAAAGCATGGCTTCAAGGAGCTCTTTTTGTGTTTCAATGTTATCAGGTTTATGAGCGAGTGCTTGTTTAAAATAATTTATAGCAAGATCTGTTTTATTTTCATGATTTGCGACTCTCCCAGCTAAATAGGCGCCTGTAAATGAAGTTGTATTTATAGTGGCGTTTATTTTGCTGTAGGTAGCTGAAGGCATTAACATGATACCCGCAATAAAGAGAGTAAAAAAGCGGGATACTGTTGCACTGTGCATAGAGCTAGTCCTTTTCAAGATAATCAATAGATTTTGTGGTTTATAGATCATATCTAATTACTTTGTTGAAAAATATCTGATTCTTGCAAATAATCAGTTTACGCGCGCAATACAAAAATCAACAGTCTCAACGAGAGCATGGTGAGCGGGGTTTTTGTTCATTGAAGCAAGAGCATTGGTTGCACGTGTTCCATAGATGCGTGCTTGCTCTATTGTATCTGAGAGGCTATCATATTTTCCTATTAAATATTGCGCATGTGCGAAAGCTTCATCATTGTTATTGCCGTTTTCAAGAGCTTGTTCCCAAAATGCTTTTTCTACCGTATTACTGCGTGCATATGCGAGGATAACAGGCATTGTGATTTTGCCTTCTCTAAAATCGTCCCCTATATTTTTTCCTAACTGTTTAGCAGCTCCACCATAGTCGAGTGCATCATCAATCAATTGGAAAGCTAGTCCTAACAATGTTCCATATTCACGCAATGCAGAACGCTCTTTATCTTTATAACCCGCAATAATTGGTCCAACTTCAGCAGCAGCTGAAAAAAGTGCTGCTGTTTTTGCGTTGATGATCTTGAGATAGTCCGAAGCACTGGTTTGTATATTTTTGGCTGCAGAAAGTTGCATAACTTCCCCCTCAGCAATAATTGCAGCAGCGTTTGCTAGGACAGAGAGCGCTTCTATAGAACCAACATCGACCATCATTTTAAAAGCTTGTCCCAACAGGAAATCACCAACAAGTACGCTTGCTTGATTTCCCCAAATCATTCGTGCAGTAGATTTTCCGCGTCGTAAATTACTTTCATCAATCACGTCATCGTGTAACAAGGTTGCTGTATGCATAAATTCAACAGCGGTTGCAAGTTTTATATGTCCGTCGTTTTGATAACCAAACATATGAGCGGAAGCTAATGTGATCATTGGGCGTAATCGCTTTCCGCCTGATGAAATAAGATGGTTGGAAATTTCAGGGATCATTTCAACCTCTGATTTTGCCATAGAGAGGATAAATTGATTTACGCGCTCCATATCATACTGGGTAAGATTGATAAGGGATTGGAGAGACATTTGATTATTTCTTGTTTGATTTGGTTTTGTGGCTACACTCAATGTGTTTGCTCCTAGAGTATTGCAATGGACATATATGAATTCTATTTTGCCCACTAGCATAAAGGGGCTTTCGTTTTGACTCAAGCTTTTGATGGTTGTTTTGAAGCAGAAGTCTTGGATGATGTTGGTAAGGAATATTGTAAAAGCTTGTGTAATATTGTTGTTATGGAGTTGTGAGAAAAATTTAAAACAGTTTTTTAAACAACAATTGATAGGAAAAAGTGCAGTTTATAAAGATGAACATTAGGTTTTCAAATGGACGAAATAACGAATCAAAGTGATGAAACAATTGACAGTTTTCATCGTGGAAAGTTTTATTTGGTTCAGCCACGTAAATATGGTCATCGCTCTGGCATGGATGCTATGTTATTAGCCAGTTTAGTTCCCAAAAATTTAAAAGGAAAGGTTGTTGATTTAGGCGCTGGTGCTGGAGCAGCGGGTTTGGCGGTTGCTTCGCGTTGTTTGAAAGTTCATGTTACGTTGGTTGAACGTTCAGCCTTTATGGCATCTTACGCACAAAAAACGCTTATGCTAAAACAAAATGAAAAACTTGCTGAGCGCGTTTTTTTGTTAGAAGCAGATGTTACTTTAAAAGGCAAAAATCGCTTAAAAGCAGGATTGGTGGATAATTCTTTTGATTTTGCGATTATGAATCCACCGTTTAATAGTCCTGCAGATCGCAAAACACCTGATAAGCAAAAGTCTGAGGCACATGTTATGCCTGAAGCGATGTTTGATAATTGGTTGCGGAGTGCAGCAGCAATTGTTAAGCCAGGTGGATATTTAGGGCTAATTGCACGTCCACAATCGCTGATTGATATCTTGCATGCTTTAGAAGGTCGTTTTGGCAGTATATGTATAATTCCTGTTCACGCGCGTGCGACAACAGCAGCAATTCGCCTTTTATTTTATGCAAAACGAGGAAGCAGAGCGGCTTTATCTGTATTACCGGCATTAGTTATACATGAAGGCGAAGGTCACGCTTTTTCATCACCGATTGATGCAATCAATAATGGGCATATAAGCTTGTGGGAACTTTTTAAATAATATCTTGTGTTTTCTAGTTTATTGCTTAAATTTAAAATGAGTCTTTATTTATAGGGGGATTTTAGATTTGTGTGAAATTTTATTTCTAATTGCAATGTGGGGATTGATTGGCGCTTTTGGATGTTATCGTGTTTTCCCTTTTTGCTGTCCTTGCTTATTTAATTCATAAGGAGATGTTATTTTGATGGACTTTATCAAAAATCTTATTCCACATCGTTTTTGTTCTAATAAACTCGAAATTCCTGTTGTGCGCCTTCATGGGGCAATTATGGATTCAACTACATCAATAGCGCGTACACTCTCATTAGGTAGATGTGCAAATCTTTTAGACAAGGCTTTTGCGTACAAAAAAGCACCGGTTGTTGCATTCATTATCAATTCCCCTGGCGGTTCGGCTGTGCAATCACGTCTTATTTTTAAGCGTATCCGTGATTTGGCAGAGGAAAAAAATAAGCAAGTTCTTATGTTTATCGAGGATGTAGCTGCATCGGGTGGTTATATGATTGCTTGTGCGGGGGATGAGATTTTTGCTGATCCTTCTTCGATTGTTGGTTCTATCGGGGTTGTTTCAGCATCCTTTGGTTTTCCTGAGTTTTTGAAGAAAATTGGTGTCGAGCGGCGTGTTTATACGGCAGGAAAAAATAAAGTCACACTAGATCCATTTCAGCCTGAAAAGAAGGCAGATGTTGAGCATTTGAAGTCTCTGCAACTTGAGGTTCACCAAACTTTTATTGATTTGGTTAAGAAACGGCGTGCAGCGAAGCTATCAAATGATCCAGATATTTTTACAGGGATGTTTTGGAGTGGAAAGAAAAGCCTTGAACTTGGCCTTATCGATGGATTGAATGATGTGCGATCTGTTATTAAGGAGCGATTTGGGGATGATACCAAACTTCGATTAATTACTCCTCCAAAAAGCCTTTTAGGGCCTAAAATTCCTTCAGGAGTTGCTGCTCATGCAGTTTATACAGCAGTTGACAGTGCGTTGATGGCAGCACAAGAGCGAGCGCTTTGGCAGCGTTATGGTTTGTGATAGGAAATAATAATTTGATAGATACTCAATAGTGTTAATAATTTTGCCTAAAAATAGTTGTGAGAAAGAGAAAAACTTGCAATGGTGCGAATGGTTGCATTCGGTTTGTTGTGTATTATAGCTCTTCTTGTTTCTTGAGGAAACGATTGCAGAAGATATTACAGGGTATTGATTGTACAGAAATTAAACCAAATATGGATAAAAGGGGCACATTGGTGAAAGATCCTTACACAGGTGAATATGACGTCAGATGATATCGGATGTACAGGCTCCTTTCAAAGAGCATTCTTATATATTTACACCTATTAAATTGAATTTAGCTTTGCATATTGTGGGTCAGTGTTCTAATGGTTATCATTTAATAGAAAGTTTGGTTTATTTTAGTCTTAGCGGTGATTGTTTAGGTTATGCATCTTGTGTAAGTGATCGCTTCATATTAACGGGTCCCTTTGCGGATGGGCTTGTTTCTGATTCAGATAATTTGGTTATTTGCGCACGTGATTTTATGCGCAAAAAATTTCCTAAAAGTGCTAAGCCTGCCTTCTTTCAGCTTATTAAAACATTACCTGTTGCTTCAGGTGTTGGTGGTGGTTCGGGAGATGCGGCCGCTGTTTTGAGTATATTGCGTCAACAGTGGAATCTTGATTGTTCTTGTGAAAAATTAGCAGAAATGAGTTTAGAGCTTGGCGCTGATGTGCCAATGTGTCTCTTTGCATTGGAATATCAGCAGCCGCTTTTTGTGAAAGGAATTGGGCAGGATATTACACGACTAAAAGAAGCTTGTTCTCTTGCAATGGTATTGGTTAATCATGGTCAACAAATTGCAACGAAAGCTGTTTTCAAGGCTTTGGAAAATCGCAATCATTCTCCTCTGAAAATTGATCCCGTAGCCTTAAAGACTGTTGATTCATTGGTTGAAACTTTACAAGAAACGCGTAATGATCTTTTCGCTCCTGCTTTAAAGATTGCACCTCAATTAACACAAGTGTTATCTACATTAGATGAATGTGGCTCTCTGTTTTCTCGTATGTCTGGGACGGGGGCGACTTGCTTTGGTATTTTTAAAGATCAACAAGCAGCCCAAAAGGCAGCTCTTTTTATCAAATCGATGCATCCAAATTGGTTTGTGAAACCTATCATGACTTTAGGAAAGACTTGAGAGATAAAGTATAAAGGTCAAAGATTTGCTTGATAACGATTCTGTTATGTATAATAGAAGGATTAAGCGAGAGAATGGGCGTTTTTTGTTTTCCAGATCAAGTTAGCACATGCTAGGATAATACGCTAAAAGAGGAATCGAATGTAGTGCAGGATATTCTGTATTTAGTTCTTTTATTTTTATACTTATGCAAGAATTAACTAAGACGTTTGGTGAGCTATTTTTACTCTGTAGGGCTTGCAGAAAAGAGGCAAGCTATGAAAATTGATGTAGGTTTTATGGTATTTGTGATTTATGAAAGATGTTTAATTTACCGCTTCAGCCAAATTTTGCATGTGAATTGGATTTGCAGAAACAGGGTTTTTTTCATATAGCGGGTGTTGACGAAGTAGGACGTGGACCTCTTGCTGGGCCTGTCGTGACAGCAGCAGTCATTTTGGATAAAGACCATATTCCTGATGGGCTCAATGATTCAAAAAGGCTTTCTATTCTACAACGTGAGAAACTGTATAATAAAATTTTGCAAAGTGCATTAGCGATTTCGGTTGCTAGTCTTTGCGCCCGTACGATTGATCAGTCTAATATTAGAAAAGCAACTTTAGAAGCAATGCGTCGCTGTATTACAGGATTAGCAATTCCAGCTCACTATGCTCTCATTGATGGACGTGATGTTCCTTCTGAGCTAGCATGTTCGGCAACGGCTTTGATTAAAGGCGATCAGCGTTCGGTTTCAATTGCAGCAGCATCTATTATTGCCAAAGTGACGCGTGATCGGATGATGGAATGTGCAGGACAAGTTTATAAAGGTTATGGTTTAGAAAAACATGTAGGTTATGCAACGCTAATGCATCGTGCAGCTCTTGATAAATATGGGCCAGTTGTAGGATTACATCGTTATAGTTTTGCACCACTTAAAGAGCGCTACAGGGATGATATTTAATGACGATTCTGCCTTTCAATAGTGCTTCGATAAAAGAGGCAGTTGCACTTCTTAAACAGGGGAAGTTAGTGGCTTTACCGACAGAAACTGTCTATGGATTGGCAGGTGATGCAACCAATGGGAGGGCAGTATCTTCTATTTTTTTCACAAAGAGGCGTCCACAATTTAATCCTCTTATTGTGCATGTAAGCAGTATCAGCATGGCGGAACGCTACGTTGAAATTGATTTTCTTTCACGTCGATTGATGGAAGTGTTTTGGCCAGGGCCCTTGACGTTCGTTCTGTCTTTAAAGGCACAACATAATATCCATCCTTTAACCACTTCTGGTTTGAATACATTGGCTGTTCGTTTTCCAGATAGCCATTTTGCAGAAGTTGTACAATGTTTTGGTCGACCTCTCGCTGCTCCTAGTGCGAATCAATCGGGATGTCTCAGTCCTACTTCGGCTGAAGCCGTTTTTGCATCTTTAGGAGGGGCTGTTCCTCTGATACTTGATGGAGGACCTTCTAAAATAGGGCTTGAATCAACGATTATTAAGGTTTGTAATGACGATATTTATCTTTTGCGTCCTGGAGGACTTTCGTCTGAAGAGATTGAAGAAGTTGTAGGAAAATCGCTGAAACGGATAGATCAGCGGGCTGCGATTGAGGCACCAGGTATGTTAAGATCGCATTATGCACCCAGTGCTGCGGTGCGTTTAAATGTGCAAAAGGTAGAAAGTGGTGAAGCGCTTTTAGCATTTGGACCTAAACGTATTGCGCATATTGAAAACGCCGTTTCTGTTTTAAATCTTAGCGAAACAGGGCAGTTGGAAGAAGCTGCTTCTCATTTATTTCAATACATGAAGGAATTGGATGCACTCAAGGTAAGATCTATTGCAGTGGAACCTATTCCGTCATACGGATTAGGTGAGGCTATTAATGATCGTTTGATACGTGCTGCAGCTCCAAAGGAGGAATGAAGATGGAGCAGGAGTTAATTGAGAGCTTTAGAAAAATTGTCGGTGCGGCACATGCTATAACGGATCAAGCATTGATTGCACCGTATTTGATTGAAGAACGCGGGCTTTTTCATGGAAAAACACCGTTGCTTTTACGTCCATCTTCCACAGCGGAGGTTTCATCAATTATGCGGTTAGCTAGTCAAACATGCACGCCGATTGTACCTCAGGGAGGAAATACAGGTCTCGTAGGTGGTCAACAGCCAGATAAAAATGGATGTGGTGTTCTTTTATCCATGGAACGATTAAATAAGATTAGATGTCTTAATCTTGAGGGTAATTTTGCTGTGGTAGAAGCTGGTGTTATTTTGCAAAATTTACAGAAAAAAGTGGATGAAACAGGTCGTTTTTTTCCTCTTTCTCTAGCTTCAGAAGGTTCCTGCCAGATAGGGGGAAACCTTTCATCTAACGCTGGAGGGACAGCTGTTTTAGCGTATGGCAATATGCGTGAGCTTTGTCTTGGTTTAGAAGTTGTTTTGCCTGATGGACGTATTTTGGATGATTTGCGTTTTGTAAAGAAGGATAATAGCGGCTATGATTTGAAAAACCTTTTTATTGGTGCGGAAGGCACTTTAGGTATTATAACAGCAGCAGTTTTAAAGCTTTTTCCAAAGCCTAAAGGAAAAGCAGTTTCTTTGGTCGGTTTATGTAGTCCAGCGAAGGCTCTTGAGTTTTTATCTTTTGCTCAATGTCATGGAGGGACGATGTTGACTGGTTTTGAGCTTATGGGAAAACGCAGCTTGCAAATGGCTTTAGACTACAAGATGTGTGAGAGGTCACCCCTTGAGCATAAGCATGAATGGTATGTATTGATTAATATTTCATCATTGCAGAGCGATGAAGAGGCGTTATCAGTGCTAAGTGTTATTTTAGAAGAATCTTTAAAGAATGCTGTGATAGAAGAGGCTGTTGTTGCACAATCATTAAAGCAGCAAGATTTTTTTTGGCAATTGCGTGAAAGTATACCATCTGCACAGAAGTTAGCGGGAGGGTCTATTAAGCACGATATTGCGGTGCCTCTTACTTCTATTCCTGATTTTATCGCTGAGGCAGCACGTATTGTTGAAGATATTGCTCCAGGAGCGTGGGTGGTTTGTTTTGGGCACATGGGTGATGGAAACCTTCATTACAATATTACGCAGCCTATTGGGGCTGATACTGCAGCATTTTTACAATTATGGTCACAAATAAATCATCGGATTCATAGTTTAGTGATGCATTATCAAGGTGCATTTTCTGCTGAGCATGGAATTGGCCAACTTAAGCGTGAGGAACTTCGCGCTTTCAAATCACCTGTTGCGTTGGATATTATGCAAGGGATTAAGAAAATGCTCGACCCTTTAGGAATTATGAATCCTGGAAAAATATTATAATTCAAGAAAGATGAATTTTGTCATGTGTTTTCGTTTAGATTTCAATAACCAAAAAAGAAATCAGTTGTTTTTTATTCAATCTTTTAATAATCAAATGGAGAAAAGCTGTTAAAGGGTGTGTATTGTTCAGATAAATTGGGACACTGTATATGGCTAATCAATGCTTTAATCAGGCAAAAGCGGTGCTTGAATTTCGGTTAGATCCGTGCCATTTGCCGCAAACAACGGCGTATTTTTCATCGAAAACAGGCAATCAAATAATTTGTTCGTTAAGTGAGTGCGGTGTTTTTTTTAAAATGGATACTCCTTCAAGCTTATCACATTTAGTACCGTCTTATCATTTCAAAGGAATTGTAGCACGTACTGTAAAAACGCATTCAGGAGAGAAAGCCGTTGCATTAGAGCTGTTTCATGCAGATGAAGAAGCGTGCATCCCGCTTTTAGTTTCTAGGGATTTAAATAATGTTCTTCTGGATTGGCGATTATGGTCAGATACTTATGATCTTCCTATGCTTATGATCAATGAAGATAATCGCATCATGGTTGTCAAAGATCGTTTTGATTTACGTCGATTTTTTTGTACAACATTGCATTCTAAACAAAAATGCTTTTCAATTCGTTATAACAATCCGTTGGGTTTACGATTGGTGATTGCTAATCAGGTTGTGTTACAGAAGTCTTGATGTGCACTCTTTTTTTGCTCTTGTGCTGCTATATGCGTTTATTTTTCTCTATTTTGTATTTTATCTGTTTTATGGTGGGCGTGAATAAATTATTTGTAATATTTTATTTTCCAAAGGAAAATTCGCTATTTTTTCCGAAATTACGCGAAAGGATTAAATCATAAAAAGGAATATTCAAAGGGTTTAGCTTTTTCGCGCTACGGCTCTCCATCCAATATCACGACGGACAAAACCTTCGGGCCAATCAATACAATCAACAGCTTCATAGGCGCGTTTTTGCGCGTGCATAACGGTTTTTCCTGTTGCTGTTATGTTTAAAACGCGTCCCCCATTAGCAATGAGTTCTCCATTGCGTAGTGCTGTGCCGGCTTGAAAAATTTTTACATCAGGGAGAGCATTTACCTTATCGAGATTGCGGATAACAGTACCTTTTTGGGGAGAGTCAGGGTAACCCTTTGCAGCCATAACAACAGTCAAAGCAGCTTTTTCAGACCATTGAAGTTTTTTTTGTGCAAGATTTCCTTGAGCCGCGGAAAGAAGAAGTGGAAGAATATCATCTTTGAGACGCATCATTAAAACCTGACATTCAGGATCGCCGAATCGTACGTTAAATTCAATTAATTCAGGTCCTTTTTGCGTTATCATCAACCCAACGAAGAGAACACCTTTAAAGGGAGCTCCCATTTCGTTCATACTGTGTAGAGTTGGTTCAACAATTTCTTTGAGGGTACGACTAACCATTTCCTCGGTCATGATGGGGGCTGGTGAATAAGCTCCCATGCCACCGGTATTGGCTCCAGTATCTCCATCACCTACACGTTTATGGTCTTGAGCGGATCCAAAGGGAAGGGCAGTTTTACCATCACAAAGACAGAAGAAGCTTGCTTCTTCACCCTCAAGAAAAGATTCTACAACAATTTTTTCTTCTGTATTGCCAAATGTACTTTTAAAGCAAGCATCAACCGCATTAAATGCTTCTTCTACAGTTGTTGCAACAATAACACCTTTACCGGCAGCTAGGCCATCGGCTTTAATGACAATAGGAACACCTTGTTGACGAATGTAAGCTTTAGCTTTTATACTATCATTAAAGCATTGGTAAGTTCCTGTAGGAATGTTATTCTTGTAGCATAAATCCTTTGTGAAAGCTTTTGAACCTTCTAATTGAGCAGCTTTTTGAGTCGGTCCAAATACACAAATATTAGCTTTGTTAAGGGAGTCTGTTATACCAGCAACGAGTGGTGCTTCAGGCCCAACAACTACGAGGTCAATAAAATGTGTTTTACAAAATTCAATGATGGTAGGATGATCATCAATGTTTAAATCGATATTTTCCCCAAGTTCCATTGTTGCAGGATTTCCAGGAGCACAATATAATTTTGTTAGCAGTGGTGAAGCTGCTATTTTCCATGCTAAAGCGTGTTCTCGTCCGCCTGAGCCAATAAGAAGGATGTTCATTGCTTGCTCCTATCATAGAAGATGATTAAATAATTGCTCTTGTCATAAGAATGAAATATCTCTATCGCAAGATCAAAGGTAAAATTATTTGATGAAAAAAAGTAAAAATATTGCACATATTCAATCCTGTGAGCATCAGGGGCGGGTTATGGATGCATCCTCCAAACAGTGGGTCTACCATTTTCTTCCTTCTTCTTTGTGGTTTTATGCTCAATTGGCACGTTGGGATCGACCTATCGGATGGCAATTGTTGATGTGGCCTTGTTTCTGGTCAACGACAATGGCCTTTCTCTCTTATGAAATGCACCGATTGCCTCTTTTATCAATGCTCTTTCATTGGTTTTGGTATCTCTTTCTTTTTTTTCTAGGTTCTATAGCTATGCGAGGTGCTGGGTGTACTTGGAACGATCTTATTGACCATAAAATTGATTCTCAGGTGGAAAGAACGCGTTCTCGCCCATTGCCAACAGGCCATGTGAGTCGGCTTCAAGCAAAATTTTTTATATTGGTGCAATGTTTGGTTGGTTTGGGCGTTTTATCGCAATTTAATAGATACAGTTTTTTTCTAGGTATTTCATCATTGATAGCGGTTACCCTTTATCCTTTTATGAAACGCATAACATATTGGCCGCAGTTTTTCTTAGGTGTCGCATTTAATTGGGGGGCATTAATGGGTTGGGCAGTGGTGTATGGAAGTCTGAATTGGGCGCCAATCTTACTTTATGGAGGATCCATATTGTGGACGATAGGGTATGATACAATTTACGCGCATCAAGATAAAGAGGATGATGCTACGGTTGGTGTACGTTCTACAGCACTTCTCTTTGGTAAGGGCACCAAGCGAGCTTTAGTATTTTTATATAGTGGCTTTGTGATACTTGTCAGCTTAGCATTTTATTTGGCAAATGTCCCCATTGTTAGTTTTTTGGGAATTTTTGTGGCAAGTATCCATATGTTTATTCAAATTAAAGTTATTGATATAGATGATAGTTCACAATGCTTAAAGCTTTTCAAATCGAACTCATTTATTGGTTTCGTGGTTTTTGCTGGTTTGGTATGCGGTGGTATATGGATGATGGTTTATCCTACAGTTTAATAAAAAATGCGCCAATAAATAAAATCATGTGTTGTGTTATGCTGAAATGTATACGTCTTGTGTGATGCTGAAAGTAAAGGAAATAAAAACTTAAGGATGCTTTTATTGTTTTTAAAATTTTTTATTTTTCAACTTTACTTTCATAAGTTTTTTGCATTACATATTTAAGTTTTTTATGTTATTCTTAGATCTCTTTTCTATGCAAAATTGTAATTGTGTCGAATTTTACCAGCTTATCTAGGATAAACTAAAAATAGATTTGCGTGATGATGCCGGAATCAACTACTTTTTTCTTAATGCAAATTGTACTTTTCCAATTACGTCATCAGGATTGAAAGCCACAAGATTATTTTATTCTTTTATATTTCGTTTAAAAATTGCAGATCACTTCACTAGGGGTCTGCTGAATACAACCTTGTCGTTTAGATAAGTCTTTATAACTTTAATTTTTTTCAAAATATGCAGTAGGCAAAAGATTATTATAAACAGAATTTCACAGTGAAGGTATAATCATTTCATTTAAACTGAATTGAGTGATCTACTCCTTCATTTGTTTTAGCAAAGAGTTTTCTAATCGCCGAAAAAAAGTCTTCATAATCATTAAATTAAGGGTAAAGTTTTTGCTTTTGCCAATCATCATGTTCAACAGAATCGCGTGTAAAAAGCAAGCGGTCATGTAAACGAAACGGTCGATCACGCCAGAATTCGATAGAAAGGGGTTTAACGCGAAATCCGGACCAATAAGGTGGACGCGGGATGTTTCCTATTGCATAACGCGTAGTATATTGGGCAATTGCTTTTTCGAGAACAAAACGGTTTTCTAATGGTTGAGATTGTTTGGATGCCCATGCACCAATTCGGCTACCACGTGGCCGTGATTGGAAATACGCATCTGCTTCTTGAGTGCTAACTTTTTCAACAACTCCTCGAATTCTGACCTGACGACGAAGCGATTTCCAATGAAAACCCAAGGATGCTTTCATTGATTTTAAAATTTCTTGTCCTTTTTGGCTTTCATAGTTGGTGTAGAAGACGAAGCCTTGGGAACTGTAATCTTTGAGAAGAACCATACGAACATTAGGCAAACCCGTTTCATCAACTGTTGCTAATGCCATAGCATTAGGATCATTGATTTCGCTCACTGTTGCTTCTTCAAGCCACTTTGCAAAAAGTGCAAAAGGTTTTTGCATTTGCATAAAATCATCGTCTGTTTGTATTTTATTGCTCATAGGATCTCCAAATGTCAGTGAGTATGAATGAGAAACTCTTTAACTTACTTTGTCATTAAGGAATAAAGCGCTGTTTTTCTCTTATTTCAAAAAGCCAATGCTGTTATATACTATGTATGGTTCCTTAATCATTTTTGTTTTTAGCGTAGAATACAATGCACTATATTAAATAAAATATTTATTTTATCTGGTATTTTGGTTTCTTTGTAGACATATAAAGAGAGAAAAAATCATTCTTTAGAAGAGACTGGTGAAGCTGTGAGGGATATTGAAAAACATATTAGTTGATATTTTGAAAACACAAAAATTGAAAAGAGGGCAATATGCGTGATCCGTACACGATTCTGGGTGTGGCACGTACCGCGAAACCACAAGAGATTAAGTCGGCATTCAGAAGATTAGCGAAGAAATATCATCCAGATCACAATATGGATGATGCAAAGGCTAAAGAAAAGTTTTCTGAAATTAATCAAGCCTATGAAATTATAGGTGATAAAGACAAAAAAGCACAATTTGACCGTGGTGAAATTGATATGGAGGGAAAACCACTTTACCAAGCCTATGGCACTGGTGAAAACTTTAGAAATAGTCATAATCCTTTTTCAGGAGGAGCGAAAGGTTTTGATTTTGGTTCTTCAGGTGGTGCAGGTTTTGATGCGAGTGATATTTTTCGCGATCTATTTGGAAGAGGAGGAGGTTTTTCGAATTCTGCTCAATATAGTAGACCTCAACAAGGGGCGCATGTTCGTGCCAATCTTTCTGTCACATTGGAGCAGATGGTTGGTGCAGAAAAGGTGGAAGCTGTTTTTCCTAATGGGAAAAAGTTAAAAATTAAACTTCCAGATTATGTTGAAGATGGTCAAATTATTCGCTTAAAAGGCCAAGGAGAAGAGGTGGCTTATGGACAAGCAGGAGATGCGTTGGTAACTATACATATTCAAAAACATCCTCGTTTACGGGTTGAAGGAAGGGCACTCCATCTTGACTTACCAGTCCCCCTTACACATGCTGTTTTGGGAGCAAAAGAAGAAGTTGAGACTTTGGAAGGGCGCGTGGTTTTAACTATTCCAGCTTGGTCAAGCTCTGATCGTGTTTTACGGTTGAAAGGAAAAGGACTTCGTTTAAAAAACGGCAAAAGAGATGATCTTTATGTGCATGTTCGTGTTATGTTGCCGGAAGGTGGAGATGCAGCATTAGAACAGTTTCTGCAGATGCGACAAGGTTAATTTTTGAATTATATACAAGCATAGTTTTTTTTGATTTTAAACCAATTGCTTGAAGAAAAAGTTGACCTATGCCATAGGCAGATAAATAATATTAATTTTAAGTAACAATGGGACAGTGCTGATGTCTAAGGGTAATGGTTTATTGTACGGTAAGCGTGGTTTAATTTTAGGATTGGCCAATAATCGCTCAATCGCTTGGGGAATAGCTAAAGCGGCGAGTGCAGCAGGAGCAGAGCTTGCTTTTACCTATCAGGGAGAAGCAATGAGGAAACGTGTTGAGCCTTTGGCTGAGGAAGTAAAAGGATTAGTTTGTGGGCATTGTGATGTCTCTGATAGTGCATCTATTGATGCGGTCTTTAAAGTAATAGAGAGGAAATGGGGCAAACTCGATTTTTTAGTTCATGCTATTGGTTTTTCTGATAAAGATGAATTAAGTGGTCGTTATATTGATATTAGCGAATCGAATTTTATGATGACCATGAATATTTCCGTTTATTCCTTAACAGCTTTGGTGAAGCGTGCAGAGAAATTAATGTCGGACGGTGGTTCAATTTTAACACTGAGCTATTATGGTGCAGAAAAGGTTGTTCCTAATTATAATGTAATGGGAGTAGCAAAAGCAGCTCTTGAAGCGAGCGTAAAATATCTAGCAGTGGATTTAGGTCCTCAGCATATTCGTGTTAATGCTCTATCTGCTGGACCAATCAAAACGTTAGCTGCTTCGGGCATTGGTGATTTTCGTTATATCTTGAAATGGAATGAATATAATGCTCCTTTACGTCGTACGGTGACAATTGAAGAGGTAGGTGATTCTGCGCTTTACTTTCTTTCAGATTTGTCTCGTTCTGTTACGGGTGAAGTGCATCATGTGGATTCAGGTTATAATATCATAGGTATGAAAGCTGTCGATGCACCAGACATTTCTGTCGTTAAAGAATAAAGTTTGGTTTATAAAACCTTCTTTGACAACGGTGATTTAACCGAATTTAACGGCCATGATATTCTTTGAAAAAGGCTGTAGTTGCTTATATTTGACGGAGAAGCGGGTCATTTTTTATGTCGCATAATACATTTGGTCATTTGTTTCGTGTAACGACATGGGGTGAAAGTCATGGCGCTGCTCTTGGATGTGTTATCGATGGTTGTCCTCCGGGAATTACTTTTACTCTTTCAGAAATTCAAGCCTATCTTGATAAACGTAGACCAGGACAATCCCAATATACAACGCAGCGGCGAGAACTGGACCAAGTAGAAGTACTGTCAGGGACTATTGTTCAGGACGATGGGATGACATTGGTGACAACGGGTACGCCAATTTCCCTCTTGATTCGAAATACAGATCAGCGTTCTAAGGATTATGGCTCAATTGCCCATCAGTATCGTCCTGGTCATGCAGATTATACTTACGATATTAAATATGGTATCCGTGATTTTCGGGGTGGTGGACGGGCTTCAGCGCGTGAGACGGCAGCACGTGTTGCGGCAGGTGCTGTTGCTCGTAAAATTGTTCCTGGTTTGATAATACGGGGAGCAGTGGTAGCAATTGGTCCTCATAATATTAATCGCGATCGTTGGGATTGGTTAGAAGTTGATAACAATCCTTTTTTTACACCTGATGCAGAAATAGTGCATGTTTTTAGTGATTATATCGATAAATTACGGAAAGCTGGTTCATCTGTTGGTGCTCTTATTGAGATTATTGCAGAAAATGTTCCAGCGGGGTTAGGGGCACCTATTTACGCAAAGCTTGACCAAGATATTGCATCATTACTCATGTCAATTAATGCGGTGAAGGGTGTTGAAATAGGGGATGGTTTTGCAGTAGCTCGCCTGAGAGGAGAAGAAAATGCAGATGAAATGCGTATGGGAAGTGATGGGAAACCACTTTTTTTATCTAATCATGCTGGCGGCATTCTAGGTGGAATATCGACTGGACAGCCAATTGTTGCACGTTTTGCTGTGAAGCCTACGTCATCAATTTTAACGCCTCGGTGTTCAATTGATATTGATGGTAATAATGTAGATGTTATAACGAAAGGGCGTCATGATCCGTGTGTGGGGGTTCGTGCTGTTCCTGTTGGGGAAGCGATGGTTGCTTGTGCGATTGCTGATCATTATTTAAGGCATCGGGGTCAGGTTGGTTGTGGTTGAAAGGAACGTAATGACGTATGATCAGAAAAAAATTGTTTCTGCCATTAGGGCTTTTGAACGCGGTGAAATTGTTGTGGTTACAGATGATTATGGTCGCGAAAACGAAGGTGATTTAACAGTTGCAGCTGTTCATTGTACAGAAGAAAAGATGGCATTTATCATTCGTCACACAACGGGGATTGTTTGTGCACCTATGCCAAAAGAAGAAGCACAACGGTTTAATCTTGCGCCTATGGTACCAGATAATAATTCAGCGCACCGTACCCAATTTACTGTTACTGTTGATTTTAAACATGGAATAACGACAGGTATTTCAGCACACGATCGCGCATTAGCGGTCCGTAATCTTGCGAACTCAAATGCTGGTGCGAGCGATTTTATTCGTCCAGGACATATTTTTCCTTTGATTGCGCATGAAGGAGGGGTCCTTATGCGTTCAGGCCACACGGAGGCCGCAGTTGATTTATGTAAATTAGCTAGTTTGCCACAAGTTGGCGTGATCGGTGAATTGGTTAATGACGATGGCAGTGTTAAACATGGAGATGAGGTTACAAAATTTGCGCAAGATCACAAATTGCATATGATTACGGTTGCTGATCTTATTGCCTACCGCCAACGTAAAGAGATGTTGATTAGGCATGTTGGAGAAATGCCTATTGAAACATTGGCAGGGACAGCTGTTCTTCAAAGTTATCAACTTCCTTGGGAAAATGTTCAGCATATTGCAATCGTTTTTGGTGATGTTCGTGATGGTGAAGATATTCCTGTGCGTTTGCATCGCGAAAACATTATAAACGATGTTTTTGGTCAATCTTCAGAGATTGCAGTTATCATGCGGCGTATGGTGAAAGAAGAGAAACGTGGTGTGTTTGTTTATTTGCGTGAAGGATCCATTGGTGTGCAATCATTTATTGACAGTCAGGCAATGGCAATGAGAGGTTTAGAGGACCATGTGCAGGCGATTGAACGCGAAGAAGAATGGCGCCAAATTGGTTTAGGAGCGCAAATTCTAAAACATTTAGGGATTAGTTCCGTTATTGTTTATGCTTCTAAAGAACGTCATTATGTTGGTTTAGAGGGGTTTGGAATTCGCATATCTAGAACAGATATCTTATGAGGTTTATATGAAAAAAGAGATACAAAAGGGAGATGTTACTGCATTAAGTTTTGAGGAAGCACTCAAGCAGCTTGAGGTTATAGTTGAAAATTTGGAACGTGGGGATGTTCCTTTAGAACAATCAATTGATATTTATGAGCGTGGTGAAGCTCTTAAAAAACATTGTGAGAAACTCTTGAAAGTGGCTGAGGCAAAAGTTGAGAAGATTCAGCTTTCAGATAAAGGTATTCCGGAAGGTGTAGAGCCTCTAGATTCTGAATGAGATTCAGTAATTTTTCTGTATTTGTTGGGTTATAAGGGGTAAAACTTCATTTACAAAGAACAGGTTTGAGGAGTTTCTTTTTTATGAAATGGGCTAGAAACGGGAAAATCTGTAGATAATTTCAAACAGATAAACTATTTCAGTAAAAAATAGAACACACTATGAATAAAGTAAGGAAAGGTGTGTAACTTCATCTCGCTCTCTTGATAAAATAGATATAAGGAGTTTCTTTTGTCTAGGCCATTAACGCCATTGCTTGACTATATTTGTGTACCACAAGATTTGCGGGCATTACCTGAGTCTGATTTGGTACAATTAGCTAATGAGTTGCGGGTAGAAACAATTGATGCGGTTTCTGTAACAGGTGGTCATCTGGGTGCAGGGCTCGGTGTTATTGAGCTCACTGTTGCGTTGCATTATGTCTTTAATACACCTGAAGATAGGATTATTTGGGATGTTGGTCACCAAGCCTATCCCCATAAAATTTTGACGGGGCGTAGAGATAAAATTCGCACATTGCGTCAAGAGGGTGGATTATCAGGTTTTACGAAGCGTTCAGAAAGTGTGTATGATCCATTTGGAGCTGGTCATTCTTCTACTTCTATTTCAGCTGGCCTTGGGATGTCGGTGGCAAGTGCTTTGAAGATGGAGACAAGACGGAATATTATTTCTGTAATTGGTGATGGTGCTATGTCTGCTGGCATGGCTTATGAAGCGATGAATAATGCTGGTGCTTTGGATGCACGCTTGATTGTTATCCTTAATGATAATGATATGTCTATTGCGCCTCCTACGGGTGCCATGAGTGCTCATCTTGCACGGTTGGTTTCTCGTCCCGCTTACCGCAGCTTGCGTGAACGGGTAAAAGTGCTCAGCAAAAAATTGCCAAAGTTTTTTGGGGAGAAGGCGCGTCGTTCAGAGGAGTTTGCCCGTGGTTTTTTGGTCGGAGGAACTTTATTTGATGAACTTGGCTTTTACTATGTTGGACCAATAGATGGCCATAATTTAGAGCATCTATTGCCTGTTTTGAAAAATGTTCGTGAATATCCCTATGGTCCTGTTTTGGTACATGTAGTAACCCGTAAGGGTAAGGGTTATGCACCTGCAGAAGCAGCATCGGATAAATATCATGGTGTTAATAGTTTTGATATTGTTACAGGCAAACAGACTAAAACAAAAAGTAATTCTCTTTCCTATACCAAGGTGTTTTCTAAGGCTTTAATAGAGGAAGCCAGTCATGATGATAAGATTATAGGTATAACGGCGGCAATGCCTACTGGAACGGGCCTCGATGCTTTCGCTGAAAAATTTCCTGAAAGAATGTTTGATGTTGGTATTGCTGAGCAGCATGCCGTAACCTTTGCGGCTGGTATTGCTTGTGAAGGGTATAAGCCTTTTGTCGCGATTTATTCTACTTTTTTACAGCGCGCTTATGATCAGATTATCCACGATGTATCGATTCAAAAATTACCGGTGCGTTTTGCGATTGATCGAGCAGGTTTTGTAGGGGCAGACGGTGCGACACATGCTGGCAGTTTTGATATTGTTTTTTTGTCCACTCTTCCTGAATTTGTTGTTATGGCGCCTTCTGATGAAGTTGAATTGATGCATATGGTACGTACTGCTGCAGCTTATGATCAGGGGCCACTTTCTTTTCGTTATCCGCGTGGTGAAGGTGTTGGCATCGATTTACCTGAGCGTGGTGAGTTATTAGAGATTGGAAAAGGGCGTATTTTGCGTGAAGGAAGCAGGATAGCTTTGGTTTGTTTTGGAACGCGGATGTCGGAAGTGTTGATGGCTGCTGGTATGTTGGAAGAAGAAGGGTTGTCTACGACGGTTGCGGATGCGCGGTTTGCAAAACCTTTGGATAAGGATTTGATGCGTCGTTTGGCACGTGAACATGAAGTATTAGTGACAATTGAAGAAGGCGCAATGGGTGGATTTGGAGCGCACTTATTGCAGTTTTTGGCACAAGAAGGGCTCTTAGAGCATGGTTTGAAAGTTCGTACATTAAAACTTCCTGACGAATATTTAAATCATGGTTCACCAGAGAAAGTTCTTTCACGTATAGGACTTGATGCTGTTGGTATTATCAACACGGTTTTTACTGCTTTGGGACGCAAAATTCGGACAGTGCAGAAAAGTCGAGTATGAGATGTCTGTCAGAAAAAGGCTTGATGTTCTCTTAGTTGAAAAAAACTTTTTTACGACGCGCTCACGAGCACGTGATGCCATCATGCGCCAAACAGTTAAGGTTAACGGCGAAATAATTATTAAAGCTGGGCAAATTATTTCTAACGATGCAGAAATTGTAGTTTGCGATCCGGCACAGAATTATGTCTCGCGTGCAGCGTTAAAATTGATCAGTGCACTTGATGCATTTCCGATTGTCACCGATAAAGTGACTGCTATTGATATTGGTGCATCAACAGGAGGTTTTACGCAAGTTCTTTTAGAACGTGGGGTGGCTCATATTATTGCTGTTGATGTTGGTCATAATCAATTCGATGTGCGTTTATCAGGCAAGAGTGCTATAACCTTATTAGAAGGTTTGAATGTGAGAGATTTGAAACAAGAACATTTAGGCGGTCGAGAAATTAATCTCATAGTATCGGATGTTAGTTTTATTTCTCTCAAGCTTGCATTACCTCCTGTTTTATCTTTGGCCCAAAAGGGAGCTCAAGCTGTTTTATTGGTAAAACCTCAATTTGAGGTTGGCCGTAAGCATCTTGGTAAGGGGGGGATATTGAAAGATCCATCAATGGCTAAACAAACTGCTGAAGAACTTTTTAATTGGCTGAATATGCAAAGTGGATGGAGTGCAAAAGGTTTGCTGCCCTCACCCATTGCTGGTGGAGATGGTAATCTAGAATATTTATTATTCGGGGAAAAAAAGAGTGAATGACAATGTCATAATCGACCATATTGGAACGAACGGTCATGGTGTTTCCAATACACCTCATGGGTTTGTTTATGTTCCTTTTACTTTACCAAGAGAATTTGCTGAAATCGCTGTTCATGGAAAATACGCTACACTCATAGCATTAAAGGAAAAATCACCAGAACGCATTGATGCCCTTTGCCAGCATTTTGGGGAATGTGGAGGGTGTGCACTTCAGCATTGGCGTACCGATGTTTATCGCGTATGGAAACGACAGTTGGTTGTTGATGCGCTCAAAGAATATGGGCTTGATGTTGCCATTTCACCTTTAATCGAGTGTAAACCCTATAGTCGCCGGCGAATTACTTTAACAGCATCTATGACACCACAAGGTCAGAGAGTCGGTTTTAATCGTCATTTTTCTCATGATATTGTGGCTCTTAAAGAATGTCCCGTGAGTCGTCCAGAGCTCATATCTAAGCTGGGTGATATGAGGATGCTATGTGCTTTTCTAAGCAATCATGTAAAACGGTTTCACATCACGATAACACACGTTGAAAATGGGTTTGATGTTGCTTTAAGTGGTTGTGTCATACGCCATGAGTCTATTCGCCAGAAAATGGTGCGTGCAGCCCTTTTGTCTGGGATTACGCGTTTGTCTGTCGAAGGAGAAGTCTTGGTTGAACAAGAAAAACCATTGATTTACTTTGGAGATGTGTGTGTTGAATTTCCGGCTGGCGGGTTTCTTCAAGCAACTTTGGAAGCAGAAAATACTATAAGCAATATTATTTTGACTCATCTTAAAAAAGCAAAGAATGCTGCCGATTTGTTTTCAGGGGTTGGAACCTTCACATTGCGTATGGCTAAGAAAATGAATGTTCATGCGGTGGAAAATGATGAAGTAGCGTTGGCAAATTTAGATTCAGCAGCACGTTTTGCGACTGGTTTAAAAACAGTAACCTGTGAAAAACGCGATCTTTTTCGCTGCCCACTTTCTGTGAACGAACTTGAGTGTTTTGAGAGTGTTGTTTTTGATCCTCCACGCGCTGGAGCAGAAGAGCAAGCACGTGAATTGGCTAAGGCAACAATACCACGTGTTATAGCTATTTCGTGCAATCCTATTACATTTGCTCGTGATTTATCTCTTCTTGTTGATGGTGGTTATACAGTAGAACAAATCATACCGATTGATCAATTTTTATGGTCACCACATGTTGAAATTGTTGCTGTTTTGAGCAAGCGCAAAGTAAAGAGAGGTTGGAAGCTTTAGTCTAAATTGAAAAGCTTTTCTGAATTTCTTTGAGAAATTTTAAAATCAAGTTCATTTGGTATATTTTATGAAAAAGCTGTTCCTCCAATTGTCATATTATTGATTCGCAAGTGAGGCTGTCCAACGCCAACAGGAACGTTTTGTCCGGCTTTTCCGCACATACCGATACCATTATCAAGTTTGCTATCATTCCCAATCATTGTAATACGTTTCATAGCATCCGGCCCATTTCCGATGAGTGTCGCACCTTTGATTGGGGCTACAATTTTGCCATTTTCCACTCTGTAAGCTTCAGTACATTCAAAGACGAATTTTCCAGAGGTGATATCAACTTGTCCACCACCAAATGAAACAGCATAGATACCACTTTTGAGTGAGGATAGAATTTCTTCAGGTGTTTTGTCCCCCCCTAACATGATCGTATTCGTCATTCTTGGCATTGGTGCATATGCATAGGATTCACGCCGTCCGTTTCCGGTTGGATTAACCCCCATAAGTCGAGCATTGAGTCTGTCTTGCATGTAACCAACAAGCTTTCCATCTTCAATAAGGACATTATATCCTGAAGGGGTGCCTTCATCGTCGATTGTGAGTGAACCACGGCACTGGGGAATTGTACCATCATCAACAACTGTAACACCTTTTGCGGCAATTTGTTGGCCCAAAAGTCCGGCAAAAGCAGAAGTTTTTTTGCGGTTAAAATCCCCTTCCAAACCATGTCCTACTGCTTCATGAAGCATAACACCAGGCCATCCATTGGCTAAAACAACATCAAATGTCCCTGCTGGCGCTGCTTCTGCTTCTAAGTTTATGAGAGCCATACGTAAGGCTTCATCAGCAGCCATTTTCCAATTTTCTTCATGAATGAATTGGTCAAATGCTTGCCGCCCACCACATCCATAGAAGCCATTTTCACGCCGATTACCCTGAGCAGCAACCACAGATATAGAAAGTCGTACAAGAGGGCGAACATCACGAACCAGATGCTCATCTGCACGTAAAACTTCGATATGCTGTAGTGAACCAGAAAGAGAAACAGTAACTTGATGCAATTTATTATTTTTTGCCCGTAAATAGGCATCAATTTTTTGCAAAAGTGCACTTTTTTCCTCAAATGATGGAGCATCAAGGGGGTTATGTGGTTGATAAAGCCTTTTGTTTGTTTTTTGAGGTGCTGCGTTATAAGGACCTGCATGATTATTATAAGTAACAGCCTTTGCTGCGTCACTAGCACGTTTGAGTGCAGCAACTGATAATTCACTAGAGTGTGCATATCCAGTAGCTTCTCCAGCAACAACACGCAGACCAAACCCCATGTCCTGATGAAATGAGCCGTTTTTAAGCTGCCCATTATCAAATAAAAGCGTTTCGCTTTCTGTATATTCTAGGTAAAGTTCACCATCATCAGCGTGATGAAGTGTTTCTTTTACAAGTGATTGCACTTTAGACGAGGCAATATCAAAATGGTCAATCAGCGATTTCATAGTTGTTACCTTATTTTATGGGAACTTGGAAAATCCCCATTTGTCTTGTTTAAGAAGCTGTGAAATGTGCTACGAGATTTTAATCATTTAATGTGCGTAAATTCTATTATGTTGGTAAAGTTGCATAGGCATCACTAAGACCATTGAGATCAATGAGTCCTCCAACTGCTTGCTCGGGAGTTGTAAAAATAAAGTAAGTTGCCATTTTACCTTTAAAAAAGAGTTGTAGTATGTCTTCCTTAAGGACAGCTTCAGCAACACAATTATCACCAAGACAACGGCGATATTCTACTCTTCCCATATTTTTATCATCAATTTTAAGGCCAACCCCAGGGCGCAATTCAACACGAATTGGAACAAAAACACGCATCAAAGCTCCTTGATTTTTAGGGAGTTTATAAAACGTAACACGGAGAGTAATGTCATGGCGATTTTGTGTATGTACATTTTGTACAACTTCACATTGCATATTAGGCGTACCTGGAGGCAGAGAACAAACTTTTGTCCATGCGCCGTAGTTTTGTGGAGCAGGAACATTTTGCTCATGAGGTGTTTGTGCAAGTGCATGATTGATAGAAGCACTATAGAGTGTGAAAATAACAACACAAACAAACAAAGTTTTTTTTAGCAATTTATAAAGTATCACAGAAAGGCCTAACCACATCAACACTGCATCATTATGCATAGCTCTACATAAAAACAAATTCTCAAGCCGAAATTATAACACAAAACCATTCTCCGCCCAAACATATTAATCCATATGCATGAAATAAAAAAGTAGAAAAAATGTCATAGCAGAAAAGGCTATTAGCCTTGCTTTATGATGTTTGATATGATTATTTTTATGGTATGTTTGTAAATATAATAAATAATGTACATTGAAAAAATGTATTTTTGTTGCAAGTATTTCCATCTGTTTTTAGGGGATACGTATAAGAAAGATATCCTATATGTTCTCAAAACACTATGATATTAATTGATCATTCCCATATGCCAGACAATATTTGTTTGTGGATGATAGAAATGGAAAAGGTTTTTGAGTGGAATGTCTGTTTTAAGAGAATTTTCGGCTGCAAGTGATAAATCAACTCCACCAAAATCCAGCATTGGTGATTATATCACGTTATTAAAACCACGGGTTATGTCACTTGTTGTATTTACGGCTTTGGTTGGACTTGTGATGTCACCTGTTTCTATGAATCCATTTTATGGTTTTTTAGCAATATTGTGTATTGCTGTAGGCGGTGGTGGTGCGGGAGCACTTAATATGTGGTATGATGCTGACATTGATGCAGTTATGGAACGTACCAAAAATCGCCCCATTCCTACTGGGAAAATCAGCCCTAGCAAGGCATTTATTTTTGGCATGATTCTTTCTATACTTTCTGTATTAATTATGGGGAGCTTCATTAATTGGTTTTCAGCAATTTTTCTTGCATTTACGATCTTTTTTTATGTCGTTATCTATACAATTTGGTTAAAGCGTAGAACGCCACAAAATATTGTTATTGGCGGTGCATCTGGGGCTTTTCCACCAATGATTGGATGGGCTGCGGCAACGGGGACAGTGAGTATTGAGAGCTTTTTGTTATTTTTAATCATTTTTATGTGGACTCCTCCGCATTTTTGGTCTCTTTCTTTATTTTCTTCTCTTGATTATGATGCAGCGGGCATTCCCATGATGCCTAATGTACGGGGCGAAAATTCAGCAAAAAAACAGATTTTATTTTATACTGTGCTTATGGCAATATGTGCAGCAGGACCTTATATTATCGGTTTTGGGGGAATTCTTTATGGTATTTTTTCAACAGTTTTGGGCATTATTTTTATGCATTTTTCTTATCGTTTGTGGAAAGCTGATACGCGTAGCACAACTATTTTGATGGCAAAGAAGACATTTTTCTTTTCGTTATTTTATTTGGCTGCTCTCTTTGGAGTGCTTTTGATTGAATCCCTTGTACGGTATTTTCTTATCCGCTAGTACAGTGAAATAAAAATGCAAACTTAAAAGACGTTTTGCTACAGGAAAATGCTTTAAGAATACACTATATGGTGTACTGTTATGGAAGAGGGTGGTATTGCCAATTCTTTCTTTTTATATTGTTTATGTAGTGATAAAGATAGTTTTTTTGATCAGATGCTCAAAATGAAAGATATTAAGGATGATTTATGACTACACTTCCTCCTTTAACAATGCGTCTTTGCGGTCCGCGTGGATTTTGTGCGGGGGTTGATCGTGCTATTCAGATTGTCCTTCTTGCATTAAAAAAATATGGAGCTCCAGTCTATGTTCGTCATGAAATTGTGCACAACCGCTATGTCGTTGAGGGATTACAGCAACGCGGAGCCATTTTTGTTGAAGAACTTGATGAGATTCCAGAAAAACACCGCAGTCAACCTGTTGTATTTTCTGCCCACGGTGTACCGAAGTCTGTACCAGAAGAAGCGCGCCTCTATAATTTGTTTTATCTCGATGCAACATGTCCGTTGGTCTCTAAAGTTCATAAACAAGCGATACGGCATCAACGTCATGGACGTCATGTTATATTGATTGGTCATTCTGGTCATCCTGAGGTGATAGGAACAATGGGACAGCTTGAAAAAGGAGCTGTGACATTAATTGAAACGATTGAAGATGCTTTACATTATCAACCAAATGATCCAGATAAATTAGGATTTGTTACACAAACGACTCTTTCTGTTGAAGATACGGCGGAGGTTCTCGATGTGCTACAACGGCGTTTTCCTACGTTAGAAGCTCCAGCTGCTGAATCAATTTGCTATGCTACCACGAACAGGCAAGATGCTGTTAAGGCAGCAGCGTTGGGAAGCGATTTGTTTTTGATTGTTGGGGCGCCCAATTCCTCTAATTCGCGACGTTTGGTAGAAGTTGCTGAAAGGTTTGGTGCGCAACGGGCTATTTTAGTTCAGCGTGCTGATGAAATTGATTTTGATCGTCTGGGAGCTCTTTCTGTTGTAAGTCTGTCAGCAGGGGCTTCTGCTCCTGAAATTATTATTGATGAAATTATATCAGCTTTTCGCGAGCGTTATGATGTTATAATAGAATTGGCTGAAACAGTGGTGGAAACGGAAACATTTTTGGTAAGTCGCGAATTACGTGACGTTACTTTAACACCTCAAGATATGGCTTTTGTTAATGGTCGAGTTAAGACGTTGAAAAATGAACATCAGAATACACGCATGTCTATAACGAAAGCAAAATAATGGCAGTTTATACAAATATCCATCCAAATGATTTGAAGATATTTTTGAAACGTTATTCGATAGGTTCGCTTTTGTCCTATCAAGGCATAGAGGAGGGAATAGAAAATTCTAATTTCATGCTGTATACGACAAAAGGGAGGTTTGTTCTAACACTTTATGAAAAACGTATTTCAAAAGATGATTTGCCCTTTTTTTGTAGCTTGATGCAGCATTTAAGCCAGCGTGGAATTCCTTGTCCTCAACCAGTAGTACAAAGTGATGGGACAACGATTGGTGAACTAGCAGGGCGTCCTGCTGCTATTATTACGTTTCTGGAAGGGATGTGGATTCGTCAGCCCAATATATACCACTGTGGCGAAGTGGGAACGAGTTTAGCGCAGTTGCATTTAGCAGGACGGGATTTTACACTCAGCCGTAAAAATAGCCTTTCTGTTATGGGCTGGAAGTTATTGTGGAAACATTGCCAAATGAGCAAAGATGCGTTGTTAAAAGAGTTTGGGCAAAAAATTGATATGGAATTAGCTTTTTTGCAAGAAAATTGGCCGTCAAATTTGCCAACAGGCATTATTCATGCTGATTTATTTAATGATAACGTGTTTTTTTTGAATCATCGTCTTTCTGGTATTATAGACTTTTATTTTGCTTGTAATGATTTCTTAGCTTATGATTTAGCTATCTGCTTGAATGCTTGGTGTTTTGAACAAGATTATTCCTATAGTCTCGCCAAAGCACGTAAGTTATTGGAAAACTATCAAAAGATAAGGCCATTGCTCTCCTTAGAATTAAAGGCGATTATTTTATTAGTGCGTGGTGCCTCTTTACGTTTTCTTCTCACGCGACTTTATGATTGGTTTAATACACCGCCGGATAGTTTTGTGGTTAAAAAAGATCCACGTGAATATTGGCACAAGCTTTGTTTTTTCAGTAATATAGGTTCACTCAGTGAATTGGGTTTTTGAATTTTATGTTAAATCAACAAAAAGTCGTTGAAATTTATACAGATGGTGCATGCTCTGGTAATCCTGGAGTTGGAGGATGGGGAGCAGTTTTACGCTGGAATGGTCATGAACGTGAACTTTATGGTGGACAAGAGCACACAACTAACAATCAAATGGAATTAGTAGCGGCGATTCATGCACTGAAGGCGCTTAAAGAACCCTGTTCTGTCGAACTTTATACGGACTCTGTGTATGTCCGCAATGGTATCTCTATGTGGCTTGAAGGTTGGAAGAAAAATCATTGGCGTACGGCGTCAAATAGTCCTGTGAAAAATATGGAGTTATGGCAAGCTCTTGAAGATGCTTGTTCTCATCATACTATCAGATGGCATTGGGTAAAAGGGCATGCGGGACATCCAGATAATGAGCGTGCAGATGCACTTGCTCGGAAAGCAATTACCAAATATCGCGAAAATGGATATTTTCCAGCATAGTCATTTTGGGATATTTTGCTTTTATCACGGAGTATCAAGAGAGTTTTATTGCGTATGGAGTATGAATGTTCCACTTAAGGCATAATTTTTAAAGGCAACTGTATAAAAAACTTTTTGATTTGTTTCCTTTGGTGTGAAGTAGATGGAAGCACTGAAGGATGTGTATTCTGCATTTTCGCTCACTTTTTTTGCTGGTCCAATTTGCATTTCTCCTCCATCTAAAAAGAGAGAAGAAGGTATAATTTTGTTGTTATTTTGTATTTTGATGAAGAGGGTGTCTCTCTCTTTTTTAGCGCTTATTTGAAATTCAGGATGCGTTGTACGGGGTAAGGCATCTTGAGCCTTCTTTAACAAGGATAAAGGGAGGTATTTGTTTTTTTGAACGGATAGAGAAAAATCAAAGTTAACAGTAAACGGAAGACAGATTTTATTACATAATCCAAGAGTTAAAGTGCCACTTAAATTTTTGCTTGAACCGGAAATATTAAAAGGCAATACTACTTTATCTTTATAGCCTAATGACCAGTCATTTTCTGTTTCATAAAGCTGTGGTGTGGGATAAAAGATTTCATAAGAAACTTGTTGGTTGAAGTTAAAAAATGGTGCAAAACCTGAATTCCCTGGATTACGCCAATAGGTTTTCCATCCTGGTTTAAGAAGAATTTCAATAATGCCGTTTCTTATTCCAGAAAGAGAGGGTTCGGTAACAGCTAATCTGATACAACCACCATCTGATTCATACCAAGATGTTGGAAAAAGATATGCGTTTTGTTTCGTTTGAGCACTAACAGGGATGTTAATAAATTCTAAAAATATGAATGTTAAGCTTAAAGTAACTAAAAGTTTTTTATAAAAGAAAGTCGCGTTATTTCGTAAGTTTATAAGTGTTTGAATTTTTTTCATTGGAGCTTTATTTTCCTTTTGTACGAACTGAGTTAAATTTTATTATGTAAATTATGGAGAATAACAGATTGATGAAGCAGTGTAATGGCTTTTTGGGTGGACAGTTGCTCATAGCAATGCCAGGGATGAATGACAAACGCTTTATTCGTTCTGTTATTTATGTTTGCGCGCATTCTGATGCTGGTGCTATGGGGATTATTCTTAATAAGTTGCACCATATTGATTTTCCAGAGCTTTTGCTGCATCTTGGAGTCATAAACAGTGGTCAAAAAAAAGGTCTTTCTGAACCAATAAAAAAATTTCCAGTACGCTATGGTGGACCTGTTGATTCTTCACGTGGTTTTGTACTGCATTCTGATGATTATGCTTGTGAAGAAACTGTTTCTATTGCAGATAAGATCTGTTTTACTGCAACGATTGATATATTAAAGGCAATCAGTTGTGAGCAAGGTCCACAACATGCATTGATAGCATTAGGTTATGCTGGATGGAAAGCTGGACAGCTCGAGGCAGAAATTTCTACAAATGGTTGGCTGATTAGCTCCACATCGCCTAGTTTTCTTTTTGAAAGTAATTTAAATTGCAAATACGATGAAAGTTTGATCCGCATGGGGATCAACCCGACCTATCTCGTTTCTGAAATGGGGCACGCGTAGAGTTTCATTTTCCGAGTTTTTGATTTTATACAATGCCCTATACATTATGCTTTGATTGTATAAGGGAAATGATTCTGAACGAGAGTGATTAATTCTTCAATGGCAATTGGCTTAGTAACAAGCGTGCTTTGAACATATTTACAGCCTTCTTGGCGTAAGAAGAGTGCTTCTTTTTCATTTTCAACACCTTCTGCGATAATTTGCAAATTAAGATCAGTTGCCATATTAATTATGGATTTGAGAACAAGCTTTTTCTTGCGAGAGTCTATTGAGATAAGTGAACGATCCAATTTAACCATGTCGAATGGATAACGTACGAGATAAGTAAGTGACGAATAACCTGTTCCAAAATTATCTAAAGCAAGATTCATTCCAAGAGCTTTAATTTGTTCAAGAAAGTGCGCTGATTGTTCAGGGTTTTTTCTTAAGACAAACTCGGAGATTTCTATCATTAAGCCCCCTTTGTTGAGTGGGTAGCGAAGCAGAGCAGAGCGCAATTGACTGATAAAGCGAGAATGAACCATTTCTGTGCTTGGTAAATTAATTGAAATAAAGAAAGATTGTTTGGAAAATTTTTCTTGTACATTTGTAAGATCAATAACAGCATTATCGATGATAAATTCTGCCAAATCCATAACGATTTTTTCATTTTCTACGATCTTGATAAAGTCAGAGACATTTAAATTTCCATAACTTGGATGATGCCATTCTACAATTGTTTCAAAACCAATAATATGCCCATCTGATAAATTAAGGATAGGATGGTAGAGAATTTTTATTTCATTACGCTTTATGGCAGCATGAATGTCTTTCCCCATAGTGTTATGCTCAATGCCTAACGTACGAAAATTTGGGCGAAAAGGTTCAATATGATTGCCACCCATTTGTTTTGCACGGATCATCGCCAGTTCGCTATCATTTAAAATATCTTTAGCGGTCGATCTACTTTCACTCCATGTAACCAGTCCAATTGAAGTTGAAAGTGTTATTTTTTTTTCTGTAAGTGAAATAGGTGCTGAGATTGTTTTGTGCAGGTGATCTGCAAATGCTGCAATTTTTTGTGGTTCAGTCTCACTGAGTAAAATGATTGCAAAACGGTCTGCGGAAAGACGTGATAAGGTATCTTGAAAGTTAATAAGACGGCTCAAACGGCGTGCAATGATAAGTAGTACAGTATCACCAACAGCTATGCCTAATTTACGATTAATTTGACGGAAATTATCAAAGTCAATCATAAAGACAGTTGGTTTAATTTTGATATTTGCTTTAGCCAAAGAGGTATAATTTTGTAGCCTGTCAAAGAAGATTTGTTGGTTAGGAAGGCCCGTTAAGCTGTCGTGAATTGCATCATGCAATAAGCGTTCTTCGGACTTTTTATGGTTGGTAATATTTACAATGGTTCCAATGACACGTGTAATTTTCCCATCTTTTTGCATAGCTGGACGCGCGCGAAGGGAAAACCAATGATAATAACCACCACCAGAAGAGAGTCGAAAAATTTGATCGATACGTCCTTTTTTCTTTTTAAGAATGATGTCCAATATGGCTTGAAAGCGTTCACGATCCTCATAGTGCAAGGCTGAAATCCAGTTGCTCATAGGTCCATTGAGTTTGTGGGTTTCAGTACCAAAGAGGGTTGCCATGTTTGGGTGTACAACAATGCGGTCACGTTCAACATTCCAGTCCCAAATAATATTTCCAGCTCCCTTTGCTGCAAGTACTTGTTGTTCAAGATCAGAAAATATTCCTTCATGGAAAGCGTCATTGGAAAAAGTTTGTTGCATGACAGTAAAGCTGATAAGAAGAACAATGAGCACTAATCCTCCTGCTAATGCTGGTTGGATAATATCATTGTTTAAATACCCTGCTATGCAGGCATAAGCTCCAACACACCAAAAGCTAATGAGCAACCATGTCGGTATAAGCATGATTGCGCGGTCATAGTTTCGGAATGAAAAATAGCTGATTAAAATTATACCAAGCACAGCGGTGAGGCCAAATGATATACGAGCGATTCCAGCTGCTCTGGTTGGGTCATAAATAGCAAATGCTCCCAAACCACAAAAAGCGATGGTCCAGACAATTGCACCATAACTGAAGTGATAGTGCCAACGGTTAAGGCATAGATAAGTAAAAAGGAAGATGAAGAGGGTAGCAGCAAGTGCTACTTCTGTACTGGCACGCCAGATCGGTTGCGTTGTTAACGTCACTGCAAAGAATTTATTTAAAAAGTTAAAGTCAATGCCTATATAAAAGAGCACTGCCCAAGCGATGGCGGCTGTTGCAGGAAAGAGACCTGTTCCACGGACGACGAAGAGAACAGTTAATAAGAGTGCTAAAAGACCTGATATACCAAGCAGAATACCATGATAAAGCGTATAAGAATTGATTGCATCCTTATAGGCTTCAGGTTGCCATAAATAAATTTGTGGTAGATTTGCAGAGTTAAGTTCAGCTACGAACGTAACGACAGTGCCAGGGTTAAGTGTAATACGAAAAATATCAGAGTTCGCACTTGCTTGGCGATCGAGAGAAAAACCTTCGCTTGGAGTTATGGATTGAATCCGCGCTGATCCAAGGTCTGGCCAAAGAAAGCCTGAATGAGCCATGCGATAATGGGGTGCAACAATAAGACGATCAATTTGTTCATCTGTTGGGTTTGCAAGAGAAAATACTGCCCAGTTTCCGGAAAACTTTTCACTTTTTGCCTGCACCTCAATGCGCCATACAATGCCATCTTGTCCTGGTGCTGTACTTGTTTGAAAGATAGAGCTGTTTGTATGGTGAATTTCAACTGCTTTTGAGAGATCAAGAGCAGCATCTTGAGAAGAAATTTTAACAGGCTCAATTGCCTGTGCTGACGTAAGGTGGACAAAAGAACTAATGACTACGATGAAAATGATGTCAATGATTTTACGCAAACTCTTCACAATGTCCCACTCTCAATATTTTATGATGTTTAATTTTAATTTAGATTTTTGAGAAAAAACGTCTACCTTTTATAATTTGGCCTGCATAACAAGCAGTTATTATTTTCTTTTGAAAAATTGTATGATTTTATACAAAAATAAACGAAACATCTATTTGCACCAATGAAGTTTGAAGCTGATAGAATTTTATATTTTCGTAGGGCAAAATTAAACCATGAGTTTTCAGATTTCATAGATATACCTTCGCTTGTAAGACACTTTATCACATGAAGTGGGAGTTGGGTAGTTTTGTACAGCTGTTTGATAAATATTTCCCAAACTTATTTGGTGAGAAGTACTTTTGAGATAAATTTTATCATAAAAACCTGTGCATGGTTATTATGTTGCTGCTTTTAAAAGCAGTTTTTATATATCCAATATGCATAAAAGCATTTTGGGGAGACTTTATTTGATCTTACTTTATTTTGTAGGAAAGAAGTGATGTTAAATCCTCAAAATTTATGAGAGGACCAACGGGTCCAACAGCGGCTAATGTTGGAGTAGAATTGCTAAAAAGGTGATGCGCTAAATCAGTTAATCTTGCAGGAGTAATGAGATCTAAGCGTTCAATTGTTTCAGATATTGGAATTGGTCGACCATAAAGAAGCATTTGGCGGGCAATAAGATGCGCGTGACTAGATGGATTTTCCTGTGACATAGTAAGGTTAGCTCGATATTGCGCTTGTGCGCGTTGAAGTTCATTGGCATGAATATTTTTGCTTGCCTTAGAAAGTTCATCAAGAATCACGGGAAGCAGTTCTTTTAGTCCTTTTTGTGCAGTAGCGGCATGAACGCCAAAGAGCCCAGTATCTGAAAACCCCCAATGAAAAGCGTAAATAGAATAACATAATCCACGCTTTTCTCTTGCTTCTTGAAAGAGACGCGATGACATGCCTCCGCCAAGAATAATGGAAAGAATTTGGGCAGTGTAAAAGTCACGAGCGTGATAAGCGCGCCCTTCAAACCCGAGAACAACTTGTGTATCCATGAGATCACGATATTCACGAAAATCGCCGCCGACATAATTTGCAAGGTTGGTAAGGGGCGCTGTTGAATGGGGACGAAAGGTGCTAAGACGGTTTTCAACTTCTTGCAGAAATTTTTCGTGCTGTACAGCTCCTGCCGCAACTACGATCATACGATCTGCACTGTATTGTTTATTCATAAAACTATGAAGGTCAGCGGATGTAAAGGATTGCAGTGTTTTTTGGGTTCCTAAAATAGAGCGACCAAGTGACTGATGACGAAAGGCTGTTTCAGTAAAGTGATCAAAAACAATATCATCAGGAACATCATGGGCGGCACTAATTTCCTGAAGAATGACTTTTTTTTCTCGTTCTAATTCCTCTTCGTCAAATGTTGAATACATCAAAATATCGGCTAGAATGTCAATAGCAAGTGGGACATCATTTTTAAGTACGCGCGCAAAGTAGGCAGTTGTTTCAGTACTAGTTGTAGCATTAATTTCACCTCCAACATCTTCAATATCTGTTGCAATTTGAAAGGCTGTACGGTTTTCTGTTCCTTTGAAGGCCATATGTTCAAGGAGATGGGCGATGCCATGTTGTGTGACGGTTTCATTGCGTGAACCAACTTTAACCCATATTCCGAGTGCTACACTGTCAATTTGTTGCATTGTATGTGTGGCGATAGTCAAACCATTACTAAGGCGACTGATATCTACACCCATGTTGTTTACGACTCCATTAAACAAGCCAAATACCTTATTTTAAGGATATTGGAATATTGTTGATTTGAATTAATGCAGCTAAGTTCAATAAGATGCACGCGATTTTAAAGAAATATAATCTTTGACTATTTTTTCATCATTAGCAAGATCTATAAAATGTTCTTCGCGTTCCATTAAACCGTTGAGACAGGATGGCCATGGAGGGTTAAATCCACAGGCATTTTTGATAGCATCAGGAAATTTAGCAGGATGAGCGGTAGAAAGGACGATCATTGGAATATGTGGTTGCTTGTTTTCGCGCGCTACTTTAAGTGCAACAGCTGTATGTGGATCAGCGAGATAGCCGCTTTCTTTATAAACACGGTCAATCATTTGTGCCGTTTCAGCTACGTTACTTTTCCCAGCAGAAAACAGAGAACGAATATTTTTGAGCTGCTTTTCACCAAGATTAAAATATCCTAATTTTTCCAAGTTTTCCATCGTATTGCGAATCCGCATTGAATTACGATCACTGCTTTCAAACAGTAAGCGTTCAAAATTAGAAGAGACTTGAATATCCATAGAGGGTGATGTTGTATGGGTTATGGGATGTGTTTCATAAATACCGTTGGCTAATGTACGTACAAGGATGTCATTATCATTCGTTGCAATGACTAGTTGGGCAATGGGTAAACCCATACGGGCAGCAACATAACCTGCAAAAATATCACCGAAATTTCCAGTAGGAACAGTAAATGAAACAGTCCTATCAGGAGCACCTAAGGAAAGAGCAGATGAAAAATAATAAACAATTTGCGCCATAATACGTGCCCAGTTTATAGAATTAACTCCCGAAAGTGCTTTTTTTTGTCGAAAATTATGGTCGTTAAACATTGCTTTGACGAGTGCTTGGCAATCATCAAAATTTCCTTCAATGGCTATAGCATGAACATTTGTACTGTGGTTGGTAGTCATTTGTCGCTGCTGAACGGCTGATACACGCCCTTTAGGAAACAAAATAAAAATGTCTGAGTGTTCTCTTTCAGCGAAGGCTTGTATTGCAGCTCCTCCGGTATCTCCTGATGTGGCAGCAATAACTGTTGCGCGTCTATTTTTTTTAGTGAGAACGTAATCCATCAGTCTAGAAAGAAACTGCATTGCGACATCTTTGAATGCCAAAGTAGGACCATGAAAAAGCTCAAGAATAAATTCATCTGTTCCAGTTTGCAATAATGGACAGGTTACTGGATGACGAAAGGTGGCATAAGATTCGGCAATCATATTCTCAAAAGATTTATATTCGATTTCGTTATTCACAAAAGGCCAAAGAATTGTTTTAGCAATTGTAGTATAAGATTGTCCGCGGAGCGCTCGTAATGCATCGGGCGATAATTGAGGAAATTTTTCTGGAAGATAAAGACCACCATCACTAGCTAGCCCAGTCATGATCGTTTCGGTAAAGCCTAAAACAGGTGCTTCACCTCTCGTGCTGATATATTTCATAAAGTTTTTTCCTTTGTTTATTTTCTGCAAGTTGGTGAAGCTACTTATCCATGTTTTTAATAATATTTAATTTATTAAATAAATAGAAATTTATTTACATATGCTTGTAAATAGTGAAAAAAGATACAATTTGCTCTTTCGGGTATTGAAATATAAAGGAACAATATTCATGAACAGTTTGTCATAGTCGAAGGATCTTTTTCTATTATTCGTTCGCGCATTTCACATTTTTTGTTCACCAAAAAATCTACCTGAATATTAAATCAATATTCAGGATAGTGTCTGTCAAGTTTCTTGTGAAAGCTCAATTGTTCTTAGTTATTTTTTATTCTTACTTTTTATCATCAACTCATATAAAACTTAATCTCTCTCAAATAATACAACATGAATCATGTTGGAGAATTTATAAGGTAATTTCATGACATTCTGTGCGGAAGTTGTGCATCTAAAGTCATTTTTGTTTCGTCCAAATATCATTTTTTGTGTTAAAAGGTACTATATTTGTATTAAGCAATATTATTGTTAATAAGTAAGTTTATACATAGAAAGCACAAAAAACAGTCTACCTCAATTATGTGAGACAGACTGCAATTTAAATACTACTTTTAAAAAACAAAAAAGTAACCGAATAATTTTAAGTTATGTGGCTTTAATTTTACCTATTCCCCATCCGATTATCGCACTCAATATGGACATAATAGAGCCGGTCAAAAATCCAAAACTTAAAGCCCCTACTGTAGTAAAAAATCCTAGCGTAATAGGCTTAAATACTATTTTCTCAAATTTTTCTTCAAGAACAGCTTCATTTTTTGTTTCATAAATGAAACTTGGCACATAGAGGGTAACCATATTGATTGCTTGCTTTTTTCCTTGTTCCATTACAGAAATAAAAATATTCTCTGGCTGATGGTTTTTTCTCAAAGGATTTGCATTAACACTTACAATTTGTGAAAGAAAAAAAGCAACTAATATAAGAATATTTAATATGTAATTTTTAAATATTTTGACCATAATTTTACCTCAAACACTTTCCATGTTTATCTTGGAAGGCATGAACGCATCAGTGAACACATAGAGAGAAAGATAAGAGCATTTAAAGCACTCACTTTTTTAGTGTGGGAATACACTTTATTTTTCAGTGATGATTAATGAACATATAGTGTATTCATTGCTTATATTTTACACTAAAAGATCCGATCTCTTGTGAAGTTTCAATTTTAAAGAGATGATTTGATAAGCATTGCTATTTTACTTATCATCCATCCTAATAGCATGCCTACTGTAGTTGATGCATATCCAATAATCATTCCAATACCAAAGTTTCCTATTGTAATGCGTTCAATTACTTTCTCAAATTTTCCTTCAATAAAAGCTTCATTTTCCACTCCATAATTTAAACTTGTGGTATAGAGAGTAGCTATATTGGTTGCGTTTTTGCCTCTCTGTTCTGTTACAAATACCCCTCCTTTCTGAGAATCATTTTTCAAACAGTTTGCATTAATACTCACAATTTGTGAAAAAGAAAAAGCTAGCGCAATAAAAACACTTAATACATAGTTTTTAAATATTTTGATCATAACTTTTACCTCCAATATTTTACTATTTCAGTATAAGCGAGTAAATGTAGAGGTTTGAATGTTCTCCACGGACTTTGCTGTTTATGGTAAGAGATAGCAGCTTCATTATGTAATTTTTGCAATAATTAACAATACATAATGAAGCTGTTTTTAAAACTGCACATTGAGCGAATTTATTTGAAAATTACTACTATGTCTTTTACCCATCCTATTATAGATCCTATGATATTGAGTGCATATCCAACAACCAATAGCCCCATTGCTACCGTCACAGTTTCAACTACGTTTTCAACTTTTCCTTCAACAGGAGCTCCATTTTTTTCTCCATAACTGACAGTTGGAACGTGGAAAGCAGCCATATTGATTGCTTTTTCCTTTTCACTTTCTATTACGGAAACAGAAATTTTCTCTTTTTGAGAGTTACTTATCAAGTAGTTCGCATTAACACTTACAACTTGCGAAAAAGAAAAAGTTATCGCCATAACAGCACTCAAGATATAATTTTTAAATACTTTGACCATAATTTTCACCTCCAATATTATTTACTTAAATAAAATAAACAAACATTATAAATATACAAATTGTGCCAAAAACTCACCATATTTTAAACAATATACGTTATTATGTATTTTTAGTCAACAATAAAAACACATAATGAAAATATAATTGTACTTACTTAAAATTTATGATTAAAAATGATAGTAGTATTTATAAAAATTGTTTCTTAAGAGTTTTAAGACAAATTCGTAAGAGGGCTATAATCTTTCAGAAAAATTGATGGATATTTATAATCCACATATAAACTATATTTTTTAAATATTTTAACATAAATTATATATAAATATGTAGAATATTACATAGATAGAAAATTCTTATTAAACGATAATGATAGCTACTAATGATAATATTTTTATTATATGAGCTAATAAATACAAAAGAGCTCATTTTTTATTGTGTGATAATTTAAAGCATTAAAATAATATGTAACTGTATTATTTCTTCATAAGAGTGATTATTATTGGGGTGTATGTTCTGTTGGATGGTATTAAATCGTTATCCGATAGTTGTATTTATTTGTATTGTTATGGTCAAAAGGTATATTATGGTTCATGACAAATTATATCAATTTTAGAATATGTTATGAATACTAAGGAATGTAAATTATTTCATAATGAAACAGAGCTCAAATCGGATGAGGATGAAGGTTTCTTAATTATGTCTAAAGAACCGCACACTGTTTAGCATATGCAGCCAATCTAGTTATATCTTAACTTTTGTAGGTATGATTTATAAAATAAGTAATATTCATTTCCATTTTTTGTTATCGATTTTTTTCGTTTTAATGGAAGTACTAAAAATATCTTCACATACTTAAAAAGTAAGTTATCAAAAGCGGAAAATTTTTATAGGATTAAAACGAATATTTTTGCTCATTCAAAGAAATTCTGTTCTGATGGCTATACCATTTAGTAGTATCTTAAACTTAATTAATTTTTCCAAAGATCACTTGTTAGATATGTTTGAGAATTTAATCGTGATAATAGCATTTTTATCTTCTGTAAAGATTGGAAAAAAGTATTACTTGTTGGAATTGAAGAAAAGAATATCGGACTTTAATCTTTAGATGAAGAGAGAGCAAGCATTTAAAAAAAAATCAATATCTATCAGAAGATGTTTACAATCAAATCTTCTGATTCGTTTTATAATGAAATTGTTGGTATGTTTGTTAGAACTTTGGAGTGTTTCTTCCTAATACCATGTAGCAAAATTCGAAACATGAATAGAAAAATTCTGCAAAAGAGATTATACTTTGTAAAGGTGCATTTAAAAATCTTATTCTCCAGTTCTTATCTGTGTAAACTGCACTTAAAAGGTATATAAGACCAACTAGTTATGTGCAAATTAAATACACAAAATACCCATTAAGTTAAAAGGGTCTTAAGCAAAATATTACTTGAGAGGGTTTATGAGCTTACATATATTCAAGGAACTTTTTATGATACGTCTTGCCATGCTGCCATTGCTTCTAAAACTTCTCCTAAATAAGCATGTTTGGCGATAGTTGTTTCAGCACCAGCATCTGCAAGTGCATTAGAGTGGCCAAGGTAACTATGCGATCCTCCAGTAAAACCAATGGTGCGCATACCCGCTGCTATTGCAGCATGTACACCATGAAGTGAATCTTCTATGACAATAGTATTTTGGGGCTTGGCATGTAATTGTTGTGCAGCAAAAAGAAAAACATCAGGAGCAGGTTTAGTTTTTTTCGTCCCAACTTCAGGTGCAGAAAATATTTTATCTTCAAAAAGATCATAGAGATTAACGACAGTAAGCATTTCTTTTATATCTATGCTTTTTGCATTAGAACAGATACAGTAAGGATAGCGAGATTTAACATTTTCTACAGCTTCTCTTATCCCATTAATAGCACGTAATTCAGTTTTTATTTGTGTCCGAAAAATATTTGACATTTGATCGATAAGATGAGCAGAAATTGGCTTTCCTGTTTCTTGTTCAACTTGTTTAAGAATATCGCGAAAAATAAGTCCTGCATAACGCTTACTTAATTCTTCAGGTGTTGTTTCGTATCCTGTTTGTTTCAGTAATTGAGATCCAATTTTTGCTGCGAGATATTCAGAGTCTACCAGTACTCCATCACAATCAAAAATAATGAGATCTATCTGAGGCATGAGATATTCCTTTACATAACATATTATTTATAGCTTGTTATTTATGGCCTGAAAACTTTCATGAAAATGCTATTGAGGCGATTTTATTTCATAAAAATACGCTTTGAAAGTGATTCTTATCCGTTCGACGAAATGAATGATATGGGAACAGTGTGTTGAAGGAAAGAAAAATAAGGATTTGTCAGTATGAAATTCCTTTATTTTTCTTGAAAGAATAAAAATGAATATCAATTTCGTAAGAATTTAACGATACGTTTACTCTATTTTGTAAATATAGACTAGTAACGCGGGCCTATAAACGATTTTGGTTAATTATAGGACAAATTCCAGTTCTTTTCGTTGGGTTTTCCATGACAGTTATTCAGCTTCAAAAAGATTTCATTCGTACTCCTTCACAGACTCTATGGCGCAATAAAATTTTCAAAGGAGATTGTGTTGCAGTACTAGAAAAACTTCCAAAACATTCAGTGGATATGATTTTTGCCGATCCTCCTTATAATTTGCAATTGGATGGTGCTTTATATCGTCCAGATCATTCGCTTGTTGATGCGGTTGATGATGAGTGGGACCAGTTTGAGAGCTTTGCTGCTTATGACGCTTTTACACGTGCATGGCTGCTTGCCTGTCGTCGTGTGTTAAAACCCAATGGGACGCTTTGGGTTATCGGATCCTATCATAATATTTTTCGGGTTGGCACGGCATTACAAGATTTAGGTTTTTGGATGCTTAATGATATCATTTGGCGCAAAAATAATCCCATGCCTAATTTTAGAGGACGTCGCTTTCAAAATGCGCACGAGACACTTATTTGGGCTGTTCGAGATCAAAAGGATAAAAAATACACATTTAACTATGATGCTTTAAAGGCAGCAAATGAAGATCTACAAATGCGTTCGGATTGGCTTTTCCCTCTCTGCACTGGAGCTGAACGTTTAAAAGATGAGGCAGGTCGTAAATTACATCCAACACAAAAACCACAAGCATTATTAGCACGTATTATTATGGCTTCTAGTAAACCTGGTGATGTCATTCTTGACCCGTTTTTTGGTTCAGGAACGACGGGTGCTGTTGCCAAACTTTTAGGGCGTGATTTTGTGGGTATTGAACGCGAGCAAGACTACATTGATGCGGCATGTGAGAGGATTGCTGCGATTAAACCCTTAGATAAACCAGAATTGGCAATTTTGGATAGAAAAAAAGCAGAACCGCGTGTAGCATTCAACAGTTTGCTTGAAGCAGGTTTACTCCATCCAGGAGAAGTTCTTTATGATCGCAAAAAGCAAGTATCTGCTATTGTAAGGGCGGATGGTACGATCATGCATGGTGGTGAAGCGGGCTCTATTCATGCAATGGGGCGAAAAGCTCAAGATTCACAAAGCTGTAACGGTTGGACTTTTTGGTATTATGAGGAAAAGGGACAATTGAAATCCATAGATGCTTTAAGAATGATAATACGTTCACAGATGTTAAAAACTGGTGTTCTGTGAAGTACTAAGCTGACAGCATCATTATATGGATTAGCTTTCACTGTCGCGTTTTTGTACTCAGACGATTGATAAAGAAGAGCACCTATTTTCTTTTAACATTTTCGTCCGCATACAAATTCCGTATGATTGATCATAACAGGAACGAAAATGAGAAAATCTCATTGTATTCGAGGTTTTCATTTCAGTTAAAAACAGTGAATGATTATTATGAATCAATATGTTTTATGAAAAACAAAACGTGAAATTTTGCATATTAAATAAAAAATTCATTGATGAGGGTTATTTGAATCTAAAAGAATTAGGAATAGCTACGGAAATGGCTTTTTTCATAACTGTAGGAAGTGCTTCTTTAGCGAGATTCTGGATATCGCACCACCAGCCATTTTCATGGTTCATTTTGTGAATACTATTGGTGTAATAAACGTCGAGTTTCAGAGAAAAGTGGGTAAAAATATGCGTAATTTGTCCTTTAAATTGCCAATTGGCTCTAAATGGTGCATTTTGGAGTCCGTTTTCGTTGTCTATCCCAATATTGTTAGGAATTTGAGTCATTCCACCGAGAAGTTTTTGACCCATCCGTTTTTCTAAATAAATTTGCTTATTTTCATTAAGTACAACAAAAGCAACAGCAGTTTTTGAAGGGCGTTCTTTTTTAGGTGCTTTGACTGGAAAAGCCTCCGCTATTTGCATCTTTGCTGCTTTGCACGAACTTTGAAGAGGGCAAAGGTAACAAGATGGTTTACGTGGTGTACAAATGATTGCTCCAAGATCCATCATTGCTTGAGCAAAGTCGCCAGGGCGATTTAAAGCGGTTATTTCTAGTGTTTTTTCTTTGATTTCAGCTTTTGCTTTTGGCAATGCCGAAGCGATAGCAAATAAGCGGGTTACTACGCGTTCAACGTTACTATCAACAACTGCTACAGGATGGTTAAAAGCAATTGCGGCAATAGCTGCAGCGGTGTAGTCTCCAATACCCGAGAGAGTCCGCAATGCTTTTACAGACTGTGGAAATTGTCCTCCGTAGTTTTCCACGAGTTGTCTAGCACAATTTTTAAGATTACGTGCACGTGAATAATAACCAAGTCCAGCCCATGCTTTCATGATATCATCTTGTGAAGCTTTTGCTAAAGAGAAGAGGTCAGGCCAAAGTTTGAGAAATTTTTGAAAATAAGGTTTTACAGCTTCGACAGTTGTTTGTTGAAGCATGATTTCAGAAAGCCAAACGCGATAGGGATCAGGGCGGATGCCTTGTGTTTGTTCTTCTGGGGTAATACGCCATGGTAAAAGTCGGTGCTTCTGATCGTACCAAGAAAGGAGGTGCGAAGAAATTTCATGCATGTTTATTTTCAACCATAGGAAGATATAAAATGCAAAAGAAAAAAATATTTGTTTTACAATTCATATTTTATTTTTGCCTCTTTACTATAAAAAATTTTAGTTAGACGAGAATTAGGTTTTGTTGGTATTTGATAAAGGTGTTTGGGGGAATAGTTTTTAAATAAAAGCAATTGCTATAATTTAGTAGATGAGTAAATGATGATCTAGAAAAATGAGCAAACAATTTAAAAAGCGCCATTTTTATTCTCTTTCTGAGATGGTATCAAAAATGCTCGATCCAGTTTTGCGTAAACGGACAGGGCTTAATGTCGCACTGATAGAGCATTGGTCACGGATTGCAGGTTATGATATTGGTGAACATACAGTGCCAATCAAAATTATTTGGAAATATCGTGCGGTTCAAGATGAAGTGTTCCAACCTGCAACGCTTATTGTAGCATGTGAAGGGTTTACTGCCCTAAAATTGATGCATGAAACAGATGAATTGCTCCATAGAATTAATGTCTTTTTTGGGTATATTGCTATTGATCGCATCAAGATTGAACAAAGATGTATATCTGGTCCAGCAAGCCACTTGCCGGTGATATTAATTCCAAATGAAAACGATAAAAAACGTCTAAAAAAAATGCTTGAGGAAGTTAAAAATGAAAATTTACGTCAATCACTTTATAAACTTGGCTGTTGCATTTTTGCAGAAAAAGATAATAAATAGTGGGATATTTTATATATCAGAATATGAGAAGATGTTAAATTCTCATTCGTTTAATAACAACAGAAAAGTATTATTTATGATAAAGTATCGTTCTTTTTTTGCTTTCATGATCATTTTTCTCTTAATGGCAACTGTGCAAATCAGTGCAACTGTCGTTGTTGCTAGTGGCACTAAACAAGTTTCAACTGTTGATATGGCAGAGGTCCTTCAATCGGGAAAGGTAGAGGATAGATTTGAGGGAGAAGAAAATGCACCGGTAACAATTGTTGAGTATGCTTCGTTGACGTGTATTCATTGTGCACATTTTTATAATGAAGTACTGCCTCAAATTCGGAAAAAATATATCAAAACAGGAAAGGTAAAGCTTATTTTCAGGGAATATGCTTTTGATCCTAGGGCAACAGCAGGTTTTATGTTGGCACGCTGTGCGCCAAAAGATCGTTATTTTCCGTTGATAGAAACTTTATTTCAAAAACAGCAAGAGTGGGCTTGGGCGCAAGATGCTGTAACACCATTGAAGAAAATTGGCTTAATGGCGGGTTTTACAGATGAAAGTTTTACTGGTTGCCTGAAGAATCAGACCCTTTTAGATGAAGTAAATGCATCTTTTGAACGTGGTAAAGAGCTTGGCGTTGAAGCGACACCTACTTTCTTTATCAATGGTAATAAGTATGAAGGTGCCATGACGGTAGAATCTTTCTTTTCGGTGATTGATAGTTTCCTTAAAAACTAATTTTTTTACAGAAGACAGGATTTGATATTTATGATCATTTCCTTTTCAGAGGGTTATTTTTGTGCATTTATGAAGCAATATTTTCTTTGGTTTAGCTAATTTGAATTGAAACATTGCTTTTGATGATGAGCTTAGATCAAATGATGTTTTGATGCTGATATGAGAGGACTTGTGCAATGATAAAATGGGTTTATAGTTTTGGCGATGGCAGTGCGGAGGGAAATGCAAGCAAGCGCAATCTTCTTGGTGGCAAAGGGGCAAATTTGGCGGAAATGAGCAATCTTGGCTTGCCTGTACCTCCCGGATTTACCCTTACAACGGAAGTTTGTAATTTTTATTATGCACATGATAAATCATATCCAGAAGAATTACGAGAAGTTATTAAGCAAGCACTTAAGCGTGTTGGTGAACAAACAGGGCGTGAATTTGGTAATGAAACAAGGCCTCTTTTACTCTCTGTTCGCTCAGGAGCTAGGGCTTCTATGCCAGGGATGATGGATACAGTACTTAACCTTGGTATGAATGATGAGACTGTAAAAGCAATAGCTTTACAAGCTAATAATGAACGTTTTGCTTATGACAGTTATCGCCGTTTTATCCAAATGTATTCTAATGTTGTTTTGGGATTGGACCATTCCTATTTTGAAGAGATTCTTGATGAGTCAAAAGCACGCTATGGCTATGCCGTCGATACAGAGATGACAGCGGATAATTGGAAAGATGTTATTATTTCTTATAAAGCATATGTTGAAGAAAAGCTAGGGAAGTCTTTTCCGCAAGATCCTGAACAACAGTTGTGGGGAGCGATTGGAGCAGTTTTTTCCAGTTGGATGACAGCCCGTGCGATTACTTATCGGCGTTTACATAATATTCCTGAAAGTTGGGGAACGGCAGTTAATGTGCAAGCGATGGTTTTTGGTAATATGGGTGAAGATTCAGCAACGGGTGTTGCTTTTACACGAAATCCATCGACAGGGCAAAAAGAACTTTACGGTGAGTTTTTAGTGGATGCACAGGGTGAAGATGTTGTGGCAGGCATTCGAACTCCCCAAAACATCACGGAAAATGCACGTGTTATTGCGGGTTCAAATAAGCCATCTTTAGAAGAGATTATGCCAGAAGCTTTTTTGAAGTTGTGTGAGATTGCGCAAAAGCTTGAAAAGCATTATCGAGATATGCAAGACCTCGAATTTACGATTGAAAAAGGTAAATTGTGGATGTTGCAGACACGTTCAGGAAAACGAACGGCTCGTGCGGCTTTAAAAATGGCAATTGAAATGGTTGAGGAGGGATTGATAAACCGTGAAGAGGCGGTGATGCGGATTGATGCAAAATCGCTTGACCAACTTTTACATCCAACACTTGATCCCAAAGCAACACGTTTTGTTGTTGCACGTGGTTTACCTGCTTCTCCAGGGGCGGCAACTGGTGAGATTGTTTTTACTTCGGAAGAGGCAGAAAGTGCATCAGCAGAAGGTCGCAAAGTTATTTTGGTACGCGTAGAAACAAGTCCAGAAGATATCCATGGTATGCATGCTGCAGAAGGAATTTTAACAACGCGCGGTGGTATGACAAGTCATGCCGCTGTTGTGGCGCGTGGTATGGGAAAACCGTGTATTTCTGGTGCAGGTAGTGTGCGGATTGATTATAAAACGAACACAATGATTGCCTCGGCGCAAAGTTTTAAAAAGGGGGATGTCATTACAATTGATGGTGGAAGTGGAGAAATTTTCAGAGGGAAGGTTGCAATGTTACAACCTGAGCTTTGTGGAGACTTTGCAAAATTGATGGAGTGGGCTGATGGGATGCGGCGGATAAAAGTTCGTGCCAATGCTGAAACGCCATCTGATGCGCGTATGGGACGTTCCTTTGGGGCTGAAGGGATTGGACTTTGCCGTACAGAACATATGTTTTTTTCTGGTGAACGTATTGTTGCCATGCGTGAAATGATTCTAAGTAATGATGAAAGTGGTCGTCGTAAAGCACTGGATAAACTTTTGCCAATGCAGCGCTCAGATTTTGCTGAATTGTTTGAAATTATGCGTGGTTTGCCTGTTACTATTCGCTTATTAGATCCGCCCCTCCATGAATTTTTGCCAAAAACGGATACGGAAATTCTTGATGTTGCAACGGCTATGGGAGTTTCTACTGAAGTGCTTGCTGAACGCGCGCAGCAGTTGCACGAATTTAACCCTATGCTTGGATTACGAGGATGCCGTTTGGCTATTACTTATCCCGAAATTGCGGAGATGCAGGCGCGGGCCATTTTTGAAGCAGCAGCAGACGCTGCTCAAAAATCTGGATCTCCTGTTATGCTTGAAATTATGGTGCCGCTTGTTGCGCTAAAATCTGAACTTGATTTTGTAAAAGCTCGTATTGATCAGGTAGCTGATGAAGTAATAAAGAAAAAGGGAAGCAATATTCAGTACATGGTTGGGACTATGATTGAGCTTCCAAGGGCAGCTCTTCGAGCAGATGAAATTGCAGAAACTGCTGAATTTTTTTCATTTGGAACAAACGATTTAACGCAAACAACTTTTGGAATTTCACGTGATGATGCTGCTCCTTTTTTGGCAACATATTTTCAAAAAGGACTTTTAGAACAAGATCCTTTCGTATCCATTGACCGCAATGGAGTAGGGGAGCTTATTTCTATTGCTGCACAGCGTGGTCGTTCACAGCGTAGAAACATTAAACTGGGAATTTGTGGTGAACACGGAGGTGATCCTGCCTCTATTGCTTTATGTGAAGAAAATGATCTAGATTATGTTTCATGTTCTCCTTTTCGGGTGCCAATTGCGCGTTTAGCAGCAGCACAGTCAGCTATTGCAAAAAAAACATAGAAGTTTTCCTTGTATGGCAGCTATTCTTACATTTAGACGATTCATAAGAGGCATATTTACTCCTTTCTTAAATATTTTTATTCACACGCTTACTCCTCTTGTTGTATGCAGGCGAATGCTTTTTTTGATTTATGATAAGGGGAGTAAGAGAATCTTAGCTATATAAGGCTCTCTTCATTTTTTGTAAAAAAGAAGTTTCCAAGACATGCTGTGAGTTGTGGTATGAAAGAAAAGAAAGGGTGCCTTTGATGTCTTGATAAGAAAAAGCATAAAGCATAAAGCAGTAGAGTATATTATAGCCATATTTTCAGTGTTTGCTTTATAAGGTAGATGCTTTCCTTTAATTCAATAAACCAACTTCACGCATCTTCATCAAGATTGTATGATCAATCTTACCTGTTATAGGAAGATCAAACATTTTTTGAAACTGTTTTAAGGACTCTCTTGTCTTTTGATCTTCTACACCTGTGACAATAACTTCTCTGTTACCAAAAATACGTAAAGCTTTTTGCACTCGTATAATATCTGTAACAGGAGGTTCTAAAACAGTTTCTTTTGAGCGTGGCATAGCGCTTGTTTTTGTTGTCTCATTTGCTATTTCCATTTCGCTTTGCTTAATTAATAACGCAATTTCATCGGTTGTGGGGTTAGGTGAAATATCGTTTTGCATCTCTCGAGTAGCTTTTTTTTTCCATATTGCTATGGCATGACGCATTTTAGGTCCTTCTACTCCATCTAAAGGACCATCATAAAGTCCTAATTTTGCGAGCTTTTTTTGCATTTTTAGTATATGTTCTGATGGAGAATACGAAGATGAGTTTTTACGTAAATTGTTTGAAAAAGGTATAGAAGTAGCTCGAGAAACTGCGCGAAGTTTTGCTTCTTTTTCGGACAAGGGAGAATTTTGCTCTATATGTAGAGCAGATGTGAACTTCATTTTAGTAAAGATATTTTTATGAATTATCATTTGTGAAAATAAAGCATTAAATGAAACAAATCCAAAACTAATTATAAAAAGAAAAGATCCTACGAAAAATAAAGTATTTTTTCGTGTATAATAATAAAGTATTTTTGCTATCCAAAAAAGAAAACAACTACTTATAAGAAAAAATGTTACAACAAGACTACTATAGTGTTTACGTTTTTGCACGGCTTTTGTTCTGCGTGTCTTTGGTTTTTTTATCATTATTTTTATTTTTTATTCCAATTGCGATTGTTTCCTAAACAGAAACGATACTCGCTTCCAGTGAGAGGGAGATGCATCTATATTATCGCTCTCTCCTTAAAAATCGTTAAAGTAAATAAGTTTGTCATATACACGTATGAGCCGATAGATAAGCAATAGCTCTCGTGCAGTTTTCTTAGTTTTATATTCTATAGCATTTTGGGTATGTATAAAAAGAACTTCCAATCATATGAGACCATTTTACATTTATAAGTCACATCACCACATATCATCATTTAAACGGAAAATGCTACGTCATTTCCTCATTTTTTCGCACATATATTTGGTAGTATTTGAAATCAAGTTGAAACACATTTACTTATCACACTGCATAGTTAAGAGAAGTGTATATTTCTTCCAGATACCTCACATATACAGAGGATTGCATTCCTTTACAATGGTGTAGTGAGCATAATTGTTTACCAACATCATATATGTTTCAGTATAAATCCACTCTATTAATATTCAATAAATTTCATAAATGTTAACAGAAGTGTTTTTTTAATATCTGCAAGAGAATAATCTAGCTGCTTAATCCTTATATTTTTATAACTGTGCTTCTTTCAAAATATAAAATTACACTATGTATTGTACAATATTCTAATCCTCACGCATTACCATATTTATTACCTATATTTTTTCTGTCGTAACAGATCCACTCTCATTATATGTAATGAGAGTGCAAACTCACGTATATTCAACGCTCTTATTTTTTTACTGTGTAATTTTGACATTAATTTTTTAATGGAAAAATAATGTATATCGTTTTTATACAACTTCAACATGTAGGATGTAAATGTGATAAATAAATATTCAGTTTTATGAAATACGCATTTTGTAAATTTTTTATAAAGAAGAAGAGTATAAATTACTGTCTTGTTTCATTTACAACTGCGGTACATTGGCTGCCCATGATACGTTTTTTGATTAAATTATTATTATTTTTGTTTTTTGTTTTTGTCATCATTTCATTTTTTGTAGCAAAGCCGAGTAATCATCATTCCTCTACCCAAACAAATAGTGAGGCAACAACGAGTGATATGATTATTGCTTTTAAGGAAGCTTTAAATGATCTAGGAGCATTCTGCGACCGTAATATAGAAGCTTGCAAAGTTGGAAAATCCTTTTTAAGTTCACTTGGCGAACGCGCACGTTATGGTGCAAGAGCAGCTTACGAATATTTGGGACGAATATTAGAGAACAAGAATATGGCAGCCCCTCCAGATGTCACTCCCAACGTAGGGATACAGGATTCCACACAAAAACAGAAACATACAACATCACCTTAAAATAACAATTTTTTAATGTTTGCCATTGGTATTATGCTAAGAAGCACAAGAGCTTATCTTTTAACCAATAGCATTCAACATAATCATCAAAACAGGACTGAGATTATGGCAGAAACGATCAATGATATTATAGAAAACTTTTCTCTTTTGGATAATTGGGAAGACCGTTATCGTTATGTGATTGAACTTGGCCACGAATTACCGCCTTTTCCCGAAAGTGCTCGAAACGATTCTCACAAAGTGCCTGGATGTGTTAGCCAAGTATGGCTCTTATCTTCACGTAATAATGCAGAAAATCCAACGTTAACGTTTCAAGGTGATTCTGATGCCCATATTGTGCGTGGACTTATCTATATTCTTCTTGCCTTCTATTCAGGCAAAAAAGCCTCTGAAATTCGCAATGCGGATGCTGAAGGACTCTTTGAAACACTGGGTTTAAAAGAGAATCTTACACCACAACGATCGAATGGCCTTAAATCAATGATCGAACGGATTCGTAACGAGAGTTATGTATAAAACTAACTTCTCGTAGCAAAAACTGTACAAAACCTTCACAAACAATACACCCACTAAAAAGCACTTTTACGTACCAGAGGTATTCACTTTTTTGAAAAATGCAATTACTTGGTTTTCTTTCGTTTGCTTTTGCGCCCAAGGCCCATTTCTTTTGCCAAAGCTGAGCGCGCTTTTGCATAATTAGGTGCCACCATAGGATAAGAACTGTCCAATTGCCACTTTTCACGATATTCTTCTGGCAACATTCCATAATGCGTCATGAGATGACGCTTCAAAGATTTAAACTTTTTCCCATCTTCAAGGCAGATGAGATAATCCGGAAAGATTGAACGTTTTGGGTTAACGGCTGGCCTTTGCTTTTCAACTTCGACTTCTGTTAATTCTACATTCCCCGCTTTACGAAAAGCGGCATGAACATCAGCAATTAAACTTGGCACTTCAGTCGGTCGGATAGAATTATTACTCACGTAGGCAGCAACAATATCAGCAACCAATGTAATAACTAAATTGCTTTCAGTCTCTAAGACTGGACGATGTTCCATTCTTGTTTCCTTTAATTTAAAATTGAGTAATTTAAAATCGAGATACGGCATATATACTCATGATACAAAGAGATCGCATGCACGTAGGTTTCATATTGTACAAAAATCTTTTTTGTCAATTCAATTATTCTATAAAATTGCAAAAACACAAAAAAATCAAATAAACACCTCTTTTTAGTCATAATATTCAATAAGAAAAGCTAATTTATTACCTGTTGGAATATGGTCTTATTCTATAAAAGATCATGCACAAAATAAAATATATCACAAATGTAAAATCTAATATAGCATAAAGTTATTTATTTTGTATAGAATATATAAATAAAACTATTAAATATAAAAATATTATATATAAATTAATATTTTTATTTCATAATTTATTATTCATTTTAACTTTGTACCATGATAGCGTATTATTAAATATAAAAATTATAATAGATATTTCTTAAATTAAAAAAAATGCATTTTATAGAATAAAAAATCATATTATATGTAATATACATATAATATTGTTGATTAATAAATAACAACGTATCATCATGGAACATTAAATTCTTTTAATTTACATTCCGTAATAGCAATGTTATATATATATTCATAAAATAAATTTTATTGTATATATCCAAAGACCATTTCTACTGTTTGAAGAAAAATTCAATTTTGCTACAAAATCGCCTTATTTTCTTGGCCTATTTTACAAAAGCAGCATTACACGTATAGAAGGCAATACCTATGATATGCGATAAATAAAAGTGCAGGATGTCATTGTGGAAACTATTGCAGCTATATTTTTTAAGTGAGCGAAAATTCCAGATTGACGGACTTGTATAAGTGATGTGATTCTAACATATAAACAAAACCATTAATATCTTTTATATAGGATCGTGTATGACTCGCTCTTTTGTAATTCCACCTAAAGCATCCAAAACCATTCATAAAGAAATATATCACGGTATTTGTCGTGATGATCCTTATCATTGGCTACGTGCATCTAATTGGCAAGAGGTTTTTAAGAATCCTAACTGTCTTAACGAAAACATTAGACATCATCTTGAAAAGGAAAATGCTTATCAGGCTGATCAAATGGCTGATACAAAGCCATTACAAGATTTGCTTTTTGCCGAAATGAAAAGCCGCATCCAAGAGAATGATAGTTCCGTTCCTATAAAGCATGGCCCTTTTGCTTACGGTTTCTCTTATGTTACAGGAGGTCAACAACCACATTATTTTCGTACACCAAGGAATGGCGGAGAAAAAAACATTTACCTTAATGGTGATGCTTTGGCTGAAGGCAAAGAATATTTCAATTTTGGTTCAGTTCAAGAATCTCCTGATCATACACATGTTGTATGGACCTACGATGACAAAGGATCAGAATTCTACAAAGCTAAAATTCGTAATTTGGAAACATTATCTGACTGTATAGACACCATTACTGATATGTCCGGACAGATTGTGTGGGATGCTAATTCTGAAGGTTTTTTTTATACTAAGATGGATGAAAACCACCGGCCTTCTGAACTTTATTATCACCGATTAAACACCGATCAATCGCAAGATAAGCTTATTTTTCGTGAAGATAATCCAGGATTTTTTTTACACGTAAGCGGTTCTAAACTTAATGATGTAGTTTATATCAATATTCATGATCATGAAACGTCAGAGATTTGGTTGATCCCTGCTGCAGTGCCTCTCAGTGTTCCTCAATGTGTACGGAAACGACAAAAAGGTATTGAGTATTCACTTACAGAAGGTGGTGATGTTTTTTATATTCTGACCAATCTAGATAACGCAAAAGATTTCAAGATTATGGTAGCGCCTTACACATCTCCACAATCAGAAAATTGGTCTGAACTTGTACCGCATCAGCTTGGACGTTTGATATTATCCCATGATGCATATCAAGATTTTCTTATCTGGCTCGAACATTTTGAGGGGCTTCCTCGTATAAAAGTAATGGAGCGTATCACTAAACAGATTCATTCCATTGCTTTTACAGAAGATGCTTATTCTTTAGGTCTACAAGGTGCTGCAGAATATAACAGCCAAACCATTCGCTTTTCCTATTCATCTATGACAACCCCTGATCAAGTGTTTGACTATAAGATGAAAAGTCGCAAACGAATGCTTTTAAAAACGCAAATAATTCCCTCTGGGCATAATAAAGATGAGTATGTAACACGACGTATTACAGCTAGTGCAGACGATGGCGAGAAAATCCCTATTTCGCTTTTTTATCACAAAACTACTGTTCTTGATGGTAGTGCACCTTGTTTGCTTTACGGTTATGGCGCCTATGGAATCTCCATTCCAGCCAGTTTTAATAGCAATGCACTTTCTTTGGTTAACAGAGGTTTTATTTATGCCATTGCTCATATTCGTGGAGGGAAAGAAAAGGGAGTTGAATGGTATGAGAAAGGAAAACACCTCTTTAAATACAATACATTTACGGATTTTATTGCTTGTGGGCGCTACCTTGTAAACAATAAATTCACGTCCCATGACCGACTCATTGCTCATGGTGGCTCAGCAGGAGGGATGTTGATGGGAGTTATTGCCAATATAGCTCCGCAGGATTTTGCTGGAATCGTAGCAAATGTGCCTTTTGTGGATGTTTTAACTACCATGTTAGATGCTTCATTACCATTAACGCCTCCAGAATGGCCGGAATGGGGGAATCCTCTTGAATCAGAAGAAGATTATAATCTTATCGCCTCTTATTCACCCTATGATAACGTCAAAGCTCAAAAATATCCCCCTCTGCTTGTGATCGCAGGATTAACAGATCCTCGTGTAACTTACTGGGAGCCTGCGAAATGGGTGGCAAAATTACGAGACCTAAAAACAGACGATAATGTAATTTTATTGCGCATTAATATGGACTCAGGTCATGCAGGTGCAGCCGGACGTTTTTCAAAGTTAGAAGAAGCTGCATATATCTATGCGTACATCCTAAAAGTAGCAAAAAAAACAGCTCCTCATTAAAACATCTTTATTTTTTTTGAAAGGCTCCAATCATTCATGAGATTGTGGAGCCTTTAATAAAGAGCTAAGCTTAAAATCCACAATCTTCATAAAGTTTCAAAACATAGTCCCAATTAATTAAATGATCTACAAAAGATTCGAGATATTTTGGGCGTGCATTGCGATAATCAATGTAATAGGAATGCTCCCACACATCGACACCCAAAATAGGCTGAGCATCGTGCACTAAAGGATTTTCACCATTAGGCGTTTTCATAATTTCAAGTTTGCCATCTTTAACAGCAACCCATGCCCATCCAGAACCAAATTGTGCGACGGCAGTAGCAATAAAATCAGCACGGAATTTATCATAACCACCTAGATCAGCTTCAATAGCTTTTGCTAATTTTTCAGGAAGTTTTTGACCACCACCACCTTTTTTCATCCAAAGCCAGAAATGGTTATGATTATAGTATTGTGCTGCGTTATTAAACAAACCAATATTGCTTCCAAAACTTTTTTTTACAATAGTTTCAAGGTTTTCATTTTCTAAGCCTAAATCTTTTACAAAATTATTGGTATTGGTAAGATAAGCGAGGTGATGCTTATCATGATGATATTCAAGCGTTTCACGTGACATGTAAGGTGAAAGGGCATCATAATCATAAGGCAACGGGGCCAATTCAAAAGCCATTTAAAAATCTCCTCGATTCTAATTGTTAAGCTCACTCCACAAACCTAATTTGCCATTTACAGCATATAAAAGCAAATGTTGAATACCTATTTGTATTAATAAATTTTTATGATTATCTCTTCGTGAAGGTGCTTTTTGGGGATGTGTGCGCTTAAGAAATTAAAATATCATTAGGTTATATAACTACTGCTTTTGAAGAATTTTCTACATATGTAGACTAACAAAAAATACAATTATCTTTTTTAAAGAATGAAAAGTAAATTTAAACAGCTGTGAGTCTTTGTTTTTGTTACCTAAAATATTTCTTTAAATATCTCACAAAATCCTTTCAATTTTTGCTAAGTCTTTTCGGGCTTATGCAGATGAGTGTTTCCCAGTTTTTATCACAGTATCTGCAACGAAATTCTAGCGGTTATTTTTTGCAGATACTATGGATTTTTGCCTTGACTTTAAAAACATGTTATAAGTCCAATTATAATTGGAAGTTTAGCACATATTGATCAAAATGGGATTTTTCACCAGAGGCTCATTATATGCATTATCTATCCAATCTGTATATAAGTGAAGAGAGCTTGTTTTTAAACTGAAGAATGAAAAATCATCAACACATAAAGCTCTTTTGTTCGCCTGTTTCAGGTAAAGAGTTTCGAGTTTGAGTAAATCAGAAAAAATGCAACCCGTGATAATCTATTAAATATATCGATACAGAACAAAATTTGTATTTATCTACCATTAAATGAATGAATAAAATAGCCAAATACGGAAAAATGCAAAATAACGGATAGTTAAATAGCTGTTGTTTGTGTTAGCGTTATGAACAAGTACAAGTTATCTGTGAGAAATTTTGCATCAGTGCAGTATTAACAAGATTTCAAAAATTTATGATAAAAAAGTAAAAGCTTTGATTTTCAGATATTGCGCACATTCACAGGAATCGTTATAAGGTGCAAAAACGGCTGTGAGCATATTTTTCTTTTGGGGTATAGCCAAGCGGTAAGGCACCGGTTTTTGGTACCGGCATTCCCTGGTTCGAATCCAGGTACCCCAGCCAATATTTAATTAAATCAATAGGTTATATAAAAGTTCGGGAATTTTGATTCCGTTGATTCTTTTAACTTATTTTCCACTTATCCCTAACTTTTTATAGCTTATACTCATTATCTAGATAACTGGATTTGCTAGCAGGGTGCTTGACTCTTATTTTTGTTGATCGTATAGTGACGATATACGATAAGGGGCGGTAATGGCAATTGTGAGTTTTAAACATAAGGGCTTAAAGTTATTTTATACAACAGGTTCCACAAAAGCTATTCGACCAGATCACGTAAAAAATTACGCGTTATCTTGACAGCTTTAACAAGCGCTACGATGCCTGAAATGTTGAGAGCGCCTGCCTTTAAAATGCATCCTCTTAAAGGTGAACTTACAGGATACTATTCTATATGGGTGAATGGAAATTGGCGTGTTACTTTTCGCTTTATAGGAACAGATGTGGAGCTTGTTGATTATCAAGATTACCATTGATGAAAGGAACGAAAACAAATGATGCATAACCCCGCACATCCGGGCGAAGTTCTAAAAGTAGCTTTCTTAGAAGAAATGGGGATAACAATACAAAAGTTAGCTGATCATCTCCATATGACAAGAGCTTCTCTATCAAGAGTGATTAACGGACATGCCTCTATGAGTACCGAACTTGCAGTGAAATTAGAATTAGCTGGTTTTAGTAAAGCAAAATTTTGGCTGGATATGCAAACGAATTATAATTTATGGCAAGCAATGCAACAGACACAACCACCTATTTCTCCTCTGGTTTCTGATGCACCTCAAACACCGCTTTGATTGCGTTCATAATTTTTACGGGGCTTTGGTTTGTTTTCTTACTGTCAACCATGCCCCTAACTTTTTTGAAGTTTTTTGATTGCTTCTATTGCAAGGCGTTTTCTATCAGCTGTTTTGGTATAAAGGGATGCCATGTTATCTTCTGTCCAGCCAAAAAGCGCTTTCATTTGCGAAACTGTCGCGCCTGCATTTGCTGCACGTGTTGCTGCTAATTTTCGCAATCCGTGCGCTGATTTTTTAATACCTGCTGCATTACAAGCTTTACGAAACAGATTACCAAAACTTTCTTTGGTCAGTTTTTTACCTTCTTTACCGCAAATAAATGTTTCATTACCTATGGGACCAATTTTAAGGGTTTCCTCTAGTTCTGGTAAAATAGGAAGAAAAACATCTGTTTTAAATTGGCTCTTTTCTGTTTTGAGATAAATGATATTATCTTTGACATCTTTCCAGCCGATACGAACGGCATCACCACGGCGCAAGCCTGTATAAAGAAGAACGTCAATCCATACACGTTCATGTGTACCATGTGACCAACGGTAATAATATTTATCAATATCTTCTTCTAACCATGGTATGAACCCTTCTGCGTTAAAGGATTTTGGCGGCTTTATATTAAAAGCAGGATTTCTATTTAAAAGATCGTTATCAACTGCCCAATTGAAAAGACCATTTAAAGCCGTTAAAAAATGTCTTGCTGCTGCGGGAGTCTCTCGTCTTCTTTCTACTGCGTCAAGAATGTGTTGTTTGTTTATGCTTTTATATGCACGATCACCGATATGTTTAGAAACATTATTCAGAATTCGATATTTAACTTTTTTAGTAGATTCTGATTGATTATGCCATTGCATGCTTTGTAAATACCGATGCAACAACCAATCGAAAGACCCTTCTGTGAGTCTGGTACGCCTCTTTGTTTTGGAGGAGCCATTTTGCGCTTGTTTAATAGCCAGCGTATAATTGTCAACAAACTCTTGCGTTCCATAGGTTCCTTCAATCCGAAACCGTGGTCCATGACCAATACGTACATACCATATAACTTTACCATGGCGTGTACGTTCACGAACAAGATGCGGTGGACGGCGTTTTGGCATGGCTAAAACTTTATACCGTCGACAGAGGGGCAGCTTTTGCTGGTCTCGTAGTCTTCTTGTTCATTTTCAAGCGGTGGAAAATCATCAATGCTATAAGTATTATCTGTCGTTGTTGGTGTTATGGTTTTATTGATATGAATCAATAATTCCCCTGTAGGTTTGATTTCTATTAATTCGCATCCTTGTTTTTTAGCTTCTCTTAAAGCACGAGCAATAGCTGGTTGCGTGATAGTAGGTGGGCGGTGTGGCATGTTTATTCCCCTTCATTTTAGATGTAATTCACCCGTGGCGTGAATCACGCTGGTGTTTAAAAGTTGTTTGTGGAGTTAGAAACGGCTTATAGAGATACTATAAGACTAGTCGTTCGTATTTTCTCATCTGGTTTTTTCTCTAGTTGAGATTCTTTTATCGTCATCAATCCAGTTGTCCCAACATACACATGCTTCACCGTAAATTTTTGCATGACCGTAAACACGCGCATCACCGTAAACATGCGCATTGCCATAAACACGCGCCCTATCGTAAATATATACCTCACCGTAAACTTGTGCATTGCCATAAACTTCTGCATTATCAAAAACGTGCGGTTCACCGCAAATATATGCATCACCGTAAACTTCTGCATGACCGTAAATGCATGGTTCATCGAAAACTTCTGCTTTGCCATAAATACGAGAATTGTCGTAAACATGTGCATAACCGTAAACTTGTGCATTTTCGTAAACCTTAGCATCATCATAAACCTTGGCATAACCCCCAATCCAGCAATTACCATGATGCGATAGGTTGTCTTCTTTCTCGATATAGCCGCCAAGATCACCTTGCTTGACGTCCCCCAAATCTCTCAATGCACGAATGCGGCGGAGCGTTTTGCGCCCAACTTCGATTGTTTCATCTGTCAGTTCATATTTCTTTTCCATGGTTTATTTCCTTGATTTGCGCACAATCCACCCGTAGCGTGAATCATGCATTACTTAAAAGTTGTTAGGAAAGGGCGGGGGTGCTGGGAGGAGAGAGCACCCCCATAGGTTTAAGCGGCTTTTGCCAAAATCTTTTGCATCTCTTGTTCTATTTCCCCTAAAAAGATTTCGACCGCTTTATTAATCTCTTCAATGTGTTTCTCATCACGGTTGACACGTTTGATTTTCATTCTCAAACCAGTAGATCTGCCTACAAAGTTTGGATTATAGCTCATGAAATGACACCATTTGCGTCCTGTACATGCCATTTGGAATTGCATTTGTGCGATATATTCAGGTTTGATTTTGCCATCCATAAAGAAGCGCAAATGCGTGGTTGATTGTGGACATTTAACTTCAACTAAACCGTCATCACCAATGAACCCATCAGGACTTGCACCCGCCATTTTCATTTTTGGGTGTTGGATAAACCCGCACCTTGTGACCTCTGTGTCATAAATGAATGCATATTCTTTCAAGGCATCATCCTCATGTTCAATACCCCATTGCATAGCTGGTGTTGTATAAGATTGGCTTATTCCTTCTATTAGGCGCTCTGTAATGAGTTTGATTTTGTAGTCTTCATATTTGTTTGTAGGCAATCCTTTAGCTGTCTTACTGATTACGTTGTAAACATTAGAAGCGGTGACTTTACCCAAGCGTGCTTGAAACCATTCTGCTGTTCTTTGTTCCATCTCACACCGCCGTTCCCTGTTCGTGTGGCGTTGCTATATCGGCATCTTGTATAGTAGAATCTGTTTCTACCTTTTGCTTGTTTTGTTTATCTTTCAAAAGATGTAACACCGTTTGTGCTTGTCCTTCAGACATATCGTCGAGCTTTTTGACGTTGACATAAGCAAGTATTTTGTCTTCTTTTGCTTGGGTTTGTACGATGAGTCTTCTGATTTCATTGATCTGTTGTGGAAAAGCCTTTTTAATAGGTGTGTTCCCATCCGTATCATCATCTTCACTCACGACATTAAGAAGCATACCTAACAGATATCTGCGTGCGTATGTGATGGCAGAACCAACCGATTGTATATTTGATTTGCATCCTTTAGTGTCATAAGGGAACTTTCCTTCTGTTGAGATTTTATTCCCAGATGGATGCGTCAAAGTCATTTCTATAATTATATTGTCTGAACTCTGTTCTTTGATACGAGAAAACAAAGCAAAGCGGTGTTTTGCAAGAGTCTTCTTTACAGCATCAATGTATTGGTCAAGGGTTGCATATTGGCTGTTTGTATGGGTGTTTGTAGAGTTTTTTTGTATTTTTTGATATTCTATTTGCATATTCGAAAGATCACTGGCAAATCTTTCGTAGTTTTGTCGTTCTATTTCTTTTTCTCGTAAGGCAATGAGACGCTCGAGACGATCCATATCGACGTCATTTTCTAAGGCTCTGTTTAAAATGCGTTCCATAGCAGTTTGCTTGACGGCTAAATGATGTGTTTCTTCAATTTCTATTAGATTATTATTTTGTTCACTCATCTTGATTTCCTCCTATTTGAGCGCAATTCCCCCGTGGCGTGAATCACGCTTGTTTTGAAAGGGTTATTATTTTTTGGGTCTAAAAAGGAATGCTAATATCGTTTTAATGCATGCTTTGCCTTTGAAGCTCTTGAGATAGCACACCAATTCCTTTTGCTGTGATTTTTGCGCAAGGAATGACTTTTTCTATTCCACTTGCGGTTTGAAGTGTGATGGTTGGACAATCCATAAGTTTCTTTTGGATTTTGTCTTGGTAAGGGAGCAAATTTCCACCTGCTGCTCGTCTGTAAACCCAACCTTTTTGCTGTAAGAAGAGAATGAACTGTTTTGGTTGTAACTCGAGTATTTTAGCAGCTTCTGTAAGACCAAAGAGTCCGTCATGGCGTTGTAAGCTTTCAAGAGCCATTGCCTTTGGTTTAAGAGTACTCACTTCACTTTTTAAGGTCTCTAATTGTGTGACACTTTCTAAAAGCAGTTTTTTCACAAAGAGAGGGTCTTCTAAGGCGTTTGCAAGATTTAATTGAGGGAATTGTTTTATACGCCGCTCGCATTCAATGAAATATTGACGGGCTTGTTTACCTTTTTCATTACGCTCTAACATGGAAAGTTCTTTTGCCATGTCTAAGGTAAGGTGGTATTCCATGCTTGGGCGCCCTCTTAAGGATTTCGCTAAAATTTTAGCGAAAATTATAAAATCTTGATTTTCTTGGAAATTATATTCTTTAATACGATTTTTAATCCAATCTCTAAAATTGGAATTAACTTCCAAAAATTCATGTAACTCACGTGCGTTGACCGTTTGAACGGTTTCGTGTTTGATTGTATTTTGTTGGATAGCAATAGGCTTTTCCATTACGAACCTCATATTGATGGGATTGATGAATTAAAGGGGGCGCTTTTTAAAAACGCCCTTAGAATTTAAATCACGTCACGAAGGCGCAAACGATGCTGCTCTTCATAAGTACCGTAGACCTCATCGTTATATTTTGCTTCTGCGATATCGTCTAAAAGCCTATGATAGGCATCACTTTCATATACATAAGACTGGACTTTGCTGTTCTCATCGAGAAACTCGAAGTTTTCTTTTATATATGCTTCTGCAATTTCTTCAGAGATGTCTTCGCAACTTTTCTCAGAAGGATTTACACGAAAGATTTTTACGGTATCATCTGCCTCATCAACAATCCCTAGAACTTGGCTTTCATCAAGTGGACCTGACTCTCCAATGTGTTGATCATCACCGTAGACAACTAATAAAATTTCATTGGAATTAATAAGAATTGGCTTTTCCATAATTTCCCCTCCCTAACGCCTCTTGGCAATTGTTTGTGTGTAGTTTATGGAATATATATATTTCATTTTTAATGAAATATGTCAATAATAAATTTCATAAAATATGAAATATTTTGCATATGGAGGCTAATAGTGGATGAAGAAACGCTAAAAAAACTTTGGAATTATGGGGATAAAAAGGTGATAGCTGCTATTGTTTTTTGTCTGATTGGCCAGAATTCTGAAGAATCGTTAAAACAGCTTGCTGAACTTCAGGCTTTGCTTGATAAAAAAGACTAACAAATTGTCCAGACCCCTCGATTAAAAAAGGTGGGACCTCGCCAATAAAATTAATAATTTTTATTAATTCATCTGCCTTTATCGAGCGGTTTGTGCCTGAGTTATTTAATATGCTGGTAAGAGTGGAAGGCAACACACCTAAATGCTTAGCCAGCATTTTTTTGCTGCCGTGTCCTTTTTTTACTAATTGCTCATTAAGCCATAATCTTAACTGTTCACGTTCCATATAATTAAATTCTTTCAGATTGAGTGAAAAATCAATTCAATAAATTCTGAATTTTTACTATTGATAAAATTCATAATTTATGAAATTATACTATTATGAAACAAGAGCCAGCATATACGCTTATAAAATATTTAGGGGGTGTCACAAAGGTTGCACGCATTTTACATAAATGTAAAGGCGCTGTTTATCGTATAACCTACTCCAAGAAAAAAGGCGGTGCCGGTGGGTTGTTTCCTTCAACTTATCAGGCACAACTACTCACTTATGCTCAACGGCACAACATTGACTTACGTCCAGAGGATTTTTTCTATCCTGAGCGTTTGCAACATTTGTTGGAGGTAGAAAAAGCAACACTCTCAACGCCTTCTTTTGTCAATGGTTTCAGTTTGAGTGAAAAGTCGTGCGAACAAAAACAGCTTCAATATGAAGAAAGGAAATAAAAATGGATTACGGTTTAGCAATATCATTACTGTCCATATCGGTTATCGTTTTGAATATAATTGTATTTTTTCACTGGTACAACAATAGATAGAGGAAGGAAAATAAGTGAGGTATGGAATGGAAATGGATTACGGTTTGGCAGCGATGATTGTGTTTTTTATAGTCAATGTAATCACGATTTTTTGTTTTTATGTCTCTCATAAAAAAATGCAAAGCTCTACAAAGGTGTTGCAAAGACCATATTACACTTTTCACATTTTGAAAGATTCAATAAAAGAAATGGATTTTCCAGATGGCAGCAAAATTATTTTTCATGATTCTGATTGGAATTTTTCTCTTGATGCAAATGATAATTTGATAGTTCAAAGTACTTTAGGACCTTCATTGTCCATCAGGGCATATAGTGACGCATATGGTTTCAAAAAGTATCTTATAGATAATTTTCAGAAATATAATCGGTCTATACATTGAATGCAACGAGATAAGATAGAGAAACTATCCGCTCATAAGAGAAAGAAAGTAAGTGAATTTGATTACTTTTAGTTCCGTGAAATTAGAGTATTAGTCATCACAAAAGGAACCAAGATAAAAATTAGGTTTGAGTGTTTTGGTCGGATAATTTGGAGAAGTATGTTCTACAATGATATTTATAGGCTGTATTTCAGATGGATTGCGCATTGCAAAAATGAGTAAAAATGTTAGTTCGCTTTTACTCCCAATACTAAATAGATCATACCATTCATTTTGGATTGGGTTGAGTTTAGGGGTTATCAAGTTGACGTGGTTTTCTTGTGTTTTAATGAAGATGTCTTCTGTTTGTTTTTGCAATTCTAGGTTGGATTTAGGATATGAGACATGAACAAATTGAAAGGGGCTCTTTTTATCTATCCATATATGATTCAGTCTAATCATCTGTTTTGTAGGGTTATAGAAAGTTACTTGTAAATGAACCAACGATGCTGTGATTATATAAAATCCTCCTTTCTTTGATGGAATAACACTATCACCTCTTGGTTGGGAAATAGATTTCAGTTCTAATTTGGGTCCTAGTTTTCGTTCTTCCTGTTCTTTGTACTTAGTGTAAATTGAAAAAATTGTATGTGCGAAATTAATAAGAACAGAAGAAATAGAAAACAATTTAGACACTACTTGAGGCATTTCCCCCCCATTTCGAAAATAATTACCGTTGAACGGCTTTGTAAAAATAATTTTTAATGGAATAGCAAATGACTAACACGATTCTCTGTCTTGATCTAGGTACCAAGACAGACTGGGCGATATGTTCCAAAGGACACGTTCCTAAAGACGACAACGAAGCAGATGCTTTAGCAATTTTATATTTAATAAAAGAAGGGGATGCGCATGTCTAATGGTATGCCATGGATAAGATTCCATTTGTATGACTGGATAAGTGGTACAAATGGAATGACATCTGAACAACGGGGGGTTTATATAACCCTTCTCGTTTACATGTATGAAAAAAAAGAACCACTTAAAACAGATTTTCAAACGCTTGCACGTGTTTGTCATTGTTCGCAGAAAAAATTTGCAGCTATTGTCGAATATCTCATGAGAAATAATAAACTTGTTGAGACAGATAATGGATTGTGGAATACGCGCGTTGAAGAAGAGCTGAACGATTTTGCTGATAAAAAAGAGCACATATCGCAAGTTCGTAGTGAAGCTGGTAAAAAAGGTGCACAAGCAAAAAATAATACAAAACAACATGTTAGTAATTTTGCTGAAGCAAATGACAAGCAAAATGAAGCAAATGCTAAGCAAAATCAAGCTATAAAGAATAAGAATAAGAATATATATAAAAAAACTAATACTATCGTATTAGCAAAAAAAGAAATTGGTTCTGAAAGTTTAGAAACAAACGAACAGGTTGACGAGCCAACAGAGGTTGCTGCTGTTGAGAGCACATCAGAGCAAATCGAAACCTCATCAGACAACCAACCTCCCATTCACGAGCAAGAGAACATTTCCCAAAAAGCAAAACGAGCGCAAGCTAATCGCGGTTGTCGATTGCCTGCGGATTTTGAACCCGATTACGATTTTGCAATCGAAGAGGGCTTGCCTCCAGAGCGTGTGAAAGTCGAGATGGCAAAATTCCGAGATTACTGGACTGCCAAATCCGGAAAGGATGCAACCAAAATCGATTGGCAAGCAACATGGCGTAACTGGGTACGCAAGGCTATCGAGGGTTTAGAAAAAACAAAAAACACGAACAACAATGGTGGAAACAATGGAAACTTTTCAAAAGATCAAAGAACTCGCGGTGGTACCGGAGAGACAATCCGTAATCTTATCGGTGCAACACAGCTTAGTGACGCCTCTACAAGATACCGTGCAACAGATAGAGCGATGTGTAACTCTGGAGTTCCCATGGACCTTGAGAAATGGCATTCAATTGACAAAAACCCTAGAGAAACAAGCTTTAGAAGCTTATCAGACTGTTCAAAACTTACTTACCTTGAAAGCGTCTGTTGAAGACATAGCAGAGGCTCTTGATGTGCTTGAAGGTGGTTTGACAATGCAAAAAGTTTCGAATGTAGAAGCGCGTGCAAAGGCTTATATCGCTGCTCTTAATGGCATTTCACTCTGGTCTTTATTGCAAGCTGTTAAAAATCTTATACGTGGTGAAGCAAAAGGCATGTCAACAACATTTGTCCCCTCATGTGCTGATCTGGCGCAGTATTGTCGCGATTTAGAAAGCAGGCTTTATGGTGTTGCTGAGAAAGTTTTTATAGCAGTTGAAAATACCCGTAATTTGGCTTTAGGAGGCAAGCGCATTTCATTCATGAGAATAGGCAAGCCTAGTGAAGAGCAACATAACAGCAGCAATTCTAAAGCGGCTTAAAACAGCAAAATAGTGAAAAGTGCTGATCATTTTACGATTAGACATGCGTTTAAATCGATAAAATGGCACCGTAGAGAGTGATTTAAAGATTTTATGATAAACTTAACGTTAGGAATTAAAACAGCTCTGTACGGTCAAATTTGAGTCAAATAAACCAGTTGGTAAAATTATGGACTAAAAGCATGAGAATATTAAAAGATCTGTTCTTAAAAAACCGTAAACAGCCAATGCAAAAAAAGTTTGTTGCAACAGCTGTTGGTTATGTCCCTTGGGGAGACGGAGCAGCCGAGTATTTTTACAACCTCTACGAATATCCTGATGGCACAAGAGAGTGTGAAAAGTTTGATGGTGGTCAGTATTACAAAACACCTGAGAATGCCGATTTTAGTACCAAAGCGCAAGTGAAGGCGTGGGTTTATGGTGGTAATGTTCCTAAAAGCGTTCTGAATATTGAGCCCCTCATAGAGGAAATAAACAAAGAAATAAAAAAACTATCAGAAGCTGCTTGATACTTCTTTGTAGCAGGAAAGAAGTCAACGCATTGAACGAAGCATGGCGTCACGTAAAATGGCGTTAAGC
>NZ_CADEAG010000005.1 GCF_902825155.1 Bartonella taylorii 8TBB | reverse complement strand
CGTTAGTAGGTGTTAATGAAAGTGATCCAGTATTGATAGATAATGTAGGTGATGGTAGCATTGAGCATGGCTCGAAAGAAGCTGTCAATGGAGGTCAATTGCATGATTATACCGAACAGCAGATGAATATAGTTCTTGATGATGCGAAAAAGTATACGGATGATAAGGTCGGCAGTGCAATAAATAATGCTGCTAATGAGGCGAAATCCTATACAGATATGAAGTTTGAAGCGTTAAATTATGCTGTTGAGGATGTCCGGAAGGAAGCGAGACAAGCAGCAGCCATTGGTTTAGCAACGTCTAACTTACGTTACTATGATATACCAGGATCTTTAAGTGTTTCATTTGGTACGGGTGTATGGCGCAGTCAATCCGCATTTGCTATTGGCGCTGGTTATACATCTGAAGATGGCAATATCCGTTCTAATATGTCAGTAACGAGTGCTGGGGGGCACTGGGGAATAGGCGCAGGGATTACTCTGAGACTGAGATGATGATGGAAAAAACTGATAGCATGATAAAAAAAGGAAATGTTTTTGTGAAGATTTTATTCGTCCTTGCCTTATTAGGTAAGGGCGAAAGTCTTGCTAATGAGAATAATAATGTTTATACGGTGCAACCACCGCATTTATCTATTCCTAAGGGAGAACGTGGTGAGACACGTCGAATCATTATGCAATTTTATCATTGGACTTTGATTTGCGATGAAAAAGAGGATGAAAAACAAAAGCTTAAGCAAGGTGTATGTAATGTAACTCAGACTGTTCATGACCAGGAGGATAATACTATTTTTAGTTGGTCTCTTGTTTCTACGAAAAATGGCCAAGCAGTAATGCTCTTTCGAACATTGCCAAATACTGATACAAACATCCCACTTCGAATATTTTTGGAAGGCGTTAAAAAGCCCCTCCTCATTCATTATACGCAGTGCAATGAAACGGTCTGTTTGGCTCAGTCACCTGTAGGAGCAGTCCTTAGTAAACAAATAGAGCAGAACAAAAAAGTGCGTATCTCCTATAAGGTTAAAGAGGGAAAGATATTTTCCTTTATTGTACCATTTAAAGGATTAAGTGCAGCACTTAATTCTCTACAACGATAGACTGCATGGAGTTTTTTAACAAAGATTTTTTCATAAATTTTTGCAGTGTATTTCAGATTTAGTTGCATATCCAGATTGAAATGAAGAGTAATGAGTGAGAATTTCTATACGATGTGATGTAGAGGCGATTGATTAAAATAAGGGCACATTTTAAAAGTCTAAAAATCATAATAAGCTATTTATATACAATAGAAAATCATATTAGAGTTTTTCTGTAGGGCTTATGAGTGAATTATAGGATTCTTTAACCGTAAAAATAACTGAGAGTAAGAAGTTTTAAAAAATAGAAATATGGCTTTCTCGGATGATGGACGAGTTCATTTATTCCTGTAAAAGTTTTTTACAGGTTTTGGGAATGATCTTATTTGATACCAATAACTCCCAATTAAAATGCTGTAGTATCTTTTTTGTGATAGCAGTAAGATTTCAGTCATTCTGAAAATACAATTACAATGCTACCATTTTGTGAAACAAAAGAAAATTATAATTCCAAAACTCCCTAAAAGTATAAATTTATCTTTATACAATACTATTCCATGTGAATGATATAAAGAAAGTTTAGTAATTTACAAAAATGGCTGTAAACATAAACGATTAATTTATAGTTTCAAGTTCATAAAGAAAAGCAGGATATTGTGGGAACAACCACAAGATTATTCAAAAACCGGAATGATGCTAGCGTAAAAAATTTTATAATAGAAAAATAGGGAATGTTTTCTTGATATTTATAATTTAATACCACATTGTTACTTTAGATTTATTAATTGAGCAGAAGAGTTCTCGCGTTTGTTTATTGGGGGAAAACGCTTAAAGGATAAGGAAGAATGACCCCGTTAGATTATGATTCAAAAGAATCAAAGCGAGCAAGTGCGTATGATACCAGAGCAAAGCGATTATATGGTCAAAGTGGGTGCAATCAAAATAATCATTCTGCATTGTTACAGATGGGGACGCGCTCTGTTTCTGTTGATATAAAGAAACAACAGAGAAAAAGGTGCTGGAAACAGAAACAGGTGCTTATCCAATCAGATACAGCTCTTGAACTCCAAGGTCGAGCAATTTTAGGTGTCAAAAAAACAAAAAGCCCCAAAACATATTTTCTTCCACGAGTCTCTCAATTAGAATCTCCGCCTCTTTATGCGGCACTTGATTTGGGGACGAATAATTGTCGCCTTCTTATTGCATCTCCCGCTAAACCTGGGTATTTTCGTGTTGTTGATGCTTTTTCGCGCATCGTACGATTGGGAGAAGGTTTAGTAAATAACGGCTTCCTTAATACACGAGCTATGGATCGTGCGATTGAAGCATTAAAGATTTGTCATTTAAAGTTAAAACAAAGGCGTATTAAACGTTATCGTTTAATTGCAACGGAAGCTTGTCGTTCGGCAAAAAATGGTAGACATTTTATTCAACGTGTTTTGGATGAAACTGGCCTTCAATTGGAAATTGTTGATCGGGAAACAGAAGCGCGTTTTGCTGTTTCAGGATGTAGTACGCTTGTTGAGCCGAATACTGATGCAATTGTGCTTTTTGATATTGGAGGAGGGTCATCGGAAATTGTTCTTCTTGATGTTTCACAAAAGCGTTCTTTTCGTTTAGCTGAACAGATTACGGCTTGGACTTCTCTTCCTGTTGGTGTTGTTACGCTTGCTGAACGTTTTGGGGGAAATGATGTTAGTTTAGACGATTTTGAAAAAATGAAAAGTTATGTGCGAGGTCTTTTAAATAATTTTTCAGATCGACACAAATTAGGAGCTTTAGCGCAAAGTTCAAAATTTCATCTTTTGGGAACCTCTGGCACGATTACGACTTTAGCAGGAATGTACCTTAATTTAGAGCATTATGATAGAAGACGCGTTGATGGCATTTGGATGAATGATGCAGACATTACTCTTATGATGAAACGTTTATTGTCATGGGACATAAAAAAACGAGTAAGCAATCCTTGTATTGGGCGAGAGAGAGCAGATTTAGTGTTAGCCGGATGTGCAATTTTAGATGTTATTCGAGAAGTTTGGCCCAGTAAACGATTAAGAGTTGCTGATCGTGGATTGAGAGAAGGAATTTTGATAGAGCTTATGTTGCGCGATGGTGTATGGTATCGCCATAGGAAAAGAAGAGGTATAAAACGTTAGCAGCTATCAGAATATGGAGACAATCAACAACTATGAAAAAAACGACGGGTGGATATGGGGGTTCAGGATCGCATGAATTATATCAACGCGTGAAGAAAAAGGCAGGAACTATTAAAGCGTCATCACGGCGATGGTTAGAGCGACATCTAAATGATCCATATGTCCATCAGTCGAAAATAGATGGTTATCGTTCGCGTGCTGCCTATAAACTGATCGAAATTAATGAGCGCTATAAATTTCTCAAAAAAGGACAAAAGGTTATTGATTTGGGAGCGGCGCCGGGGGGATGGTGTCAGGTTGTTGGGCGTTTAGTAGGAACCAGTAATGAAAAGCCTAGTGTGGTTGGTATTGATTATTTGCCTATTGACCCGTTGCCTGGGATTGTGATGCTGGAAATGGATTTTTTGCATGCAGATGCACCACAGAAATTAATTGATGCTTTAGGAACGAAGCCGGATGTAGTCCTTTCTGATATGGCCGCACCAACAACAGGACATCGCCAGACAGATCATTTAAGAACGGTTCATTTATGTGAAGTTGCTGCTGATTTTGCTCTTTCAGTTCTCAAGCCTAGAGGGCATTTTTTAGCAAAAGCCTTTCAAGGTGGAGCAGAAAACACCCTGCTCACGACATTAAAACAGAATTTTAAAACAGTTTATCACGTTAAACCCCCCGCAAGTAGAGCAGAATCAGTAGAGCTTTACCTTTTAGCACTCGAATTTAAAGGAAAAATAAAAGGATAATAATAGTTTCTTCTTTTCAAAAGGCTTAAGTATACTTGCATATTTAAATGTGAGGATATTCTCAAAAAGTTATCAGTGATATTGTTTATAGTTTTTCTTTTATAAATGATGAAAAACTGGTAAAATTATTGCGTTGCCTGTAGAGGTTAAGGGGATTGATTCCTCGGTGAGCATTTCTAATGAAATTTCTTGATCAAGCTAAAGTTTATATTCGTTCTGGTAATGGAGGGGCAGGGGCAGTATCATTTCGTCGTGAAAAATTCATCGAATTTGGAGGCCCTGATGGAGGGAATGGAGGACGTGGTGGTGATGTTTGGGCTCTTGTTGTTGATGGGCTCAATACGCTGATCGATTATCGCTACCAGCAGCATTTTAGAGCAAAAACAGGGGGGCATGGTAAGGGGCGTAATATGACAGGAGAAAAGGGTGATGATGTCATCCTTAAAGTACCGGTTGGGACGCAAATTTTTGAAGAAGATAATGCAACGTTAATCTGTGATTTAACTGAGGTTGGACAGCGTTACCGTCTTGCAAAAGGAGGAAATGGCGGTTTTGGGAATCTTCATTTTACAACGTCTACGAATCGGGCACCTCGTCGCGCAAATCCTGGTTTAGCTGGAGAAGAGCGAACATTGTGGCTTCGTTTGAAGTTAATTGCTGATGCGGGACTTATTGGTTTGCCAAATGCTGGAAAGTCAACTTTTTTAGCTTCCGTGACAGCTGCAAAACCAAAAGTTGCAGATTATCCTTTTACTACTCTCCATCCTCATCTTGGTGTTGCACGTATTGATGCTCGTGAATTTGTTTTAGCTGATATTCCTGGTTTGATTGAAGGAGCACATGAAGGTGTGGGGATTGGAGACCGTTTTTTAGGGCATGTAGAACGTTGTCGTGTTTTATTTCATTTGATTTCTGCTCAAGAAGAAGATGTGGCAAAAGCATATAAAGTTGTGCGTAATGAACTAGAAGCATACGGGAACAATTTGAGTAATAAAACTGAAATTGTAGCTCTGAGTCAAATAGATACTCTCACTATTGAGGAGCGTAAAGCTAAACAAGAACTTTTGCAAAGAGTAACGGATAAATCTGTGATGATGTTTTCTGCGGTCAGTCGTGAAGGTTTAGAAAATGTGCTACGTGCTGGGGCGCATATTATTGAAATGGCACGTAAAGAAGATGCTGGCGACGATATCAGGGTTGATTAAGATGACTGTTGGATTGCAAAAGCTTGCGCATTATAAACGCATTGTGGTTAAAGTTGGATCTGCGCTTTTGGTTGATCCTCAGACAGGTTTACGTGCTGAATGGCTTAAAAGCTTGATAAGTGATGTTGCTAATTTGCGCCAACAAGGTGTTGAGGTTTTATTAGTATCTTCAGGCGCTATTGCTTTAGGAAGAACATTGCTACAGCTTCCTAAGAGAGCTTTGAAATTAGAAGAGAGTCAAGCATGTGCTGCTTTGGGGCAAATTGAATTAGCAAAAACATATAGAGATGCGCTTGCTCAATATGGATTAAAAACGGGTCAAATTTTGCTTACTCTCTTCGATACGGAAGAGCGACGACGTTATCTTAATGCACGTGCTACGATTAATGTGCTTTTACGTTTTGGAGCGGTGCCTGTTATCAATGAAAATGATACTGTCGCAACAAGCGAAATTCGTTATGGTGATAATGATCGTTTAGCGGCGCGTGTGGCAACGATGATGGGTTCAGATCTTTTGATACTTTTATCAGATATTGATGGTCTGTATACGAAATCTCCTCATCGTGATCCAACGGCTGAATTTATACCCTTTATTGCATCAATTACGAGTGATATAGAAAAAATGGCTGATGTTGCTGCTTCAGAGTTTTCTCGTGGAGGAATGAAAACCAAGCTTGATGCTGGGAAAATAGCGAATTCCGCTGGAACGGCGATGGTTATTACTTCAGGTAAACGTATGAATCCTCTTGCAGCAATTGATAGAGGAGAACGTAGAAGTTTCTTTGCTGCCAGTGAAAAGCCCGTTAATGCTTGGAAAACATGGATTTCTGGTCATTTAGATCCATCTGGCATTTTGACCATTGATCAGGGAGCGGTTAAAGCTCTTGAATCTGGAAAATCATTATTAGCTGCAGGAGTTGTTGCGGTTGAGGGGAGATTTCATCGCGGAGATACGGTTGCAATTATTGATGCAAATGGAATTGAAATTGCTCGTGGACTTGTGAGTTATGGCAAGGATGAAGCTGTACGCATTATGGGGTGCAAAAGCGAGGAAATTGAAACTATCCTTGGATATGAAGCATGCTCTGCTATGGTGCATCGTAATGATATGGTTTTACGTTGCTTGACCGATTCTGCTTAAAAAAGTTATCTTTTACCTTATTTATTGTTTTAGCAGAGTGGATGATACTATGGCTTTAGAAGAACAGATGAAGGACATGGGGCGAAAAGCACGCCATGCCGCCGCTGCATTGGCGGTTATGTCTTCTGAACAAAAGAACAAAGCATTAGAAATGATAGCTTTAAATCTAGAGGCTCAATCAGCTGAAATCTTACGGGCTAATCGTCAAGATTTAGAGAATGCTGCTCAGAATAATTTGAAGGCAGCAATGGTTGATCGGCTCAAATTAGATGAATTGCGTTTGCGTGCAATTATAGACAGTGTTCGCCAGATTGCATATTTACCTGATCCTGTTGGACAAGTTATGAGTGAATGGACACGTCCAAATGGGCTCCATATTAGTCGTGTCCGTACACCCCTTGGTGTGATTGGCATTATTTATGAGAGTCGACCAAATGTTACAATTGATGCAAGCGCTTTATGTTTGAAAGCAGGAAATGCTGCAATTTTACGTGGTGGTTCGGATAGTTTTCATTCTGCCCATGCACTTCATTCGGCATTAGTGAGAGGATTGGAGGAAGCTGGTTTTCCTAAAGATGCCATTCAAATGGTTGGAACAACAGATCGTGATGCTGTTGGAGAAATGCTCAAGGGACTGGACGGTATGATTGATGTTATTATACCTCGTGGTGGGAAAAGCCTTGTTGCACGTGTTCAGTCTGATGCACGTGTTCCGACTTTTGCGCATTTAGAGGGGCTCTGTCATATTTATATTGATCAGTCGGCAGATTTAGATATGGCCCGTAATATTGTTGTAAATGCAAAGTTGCGGCGGACAGGTATATGTGGTGCTGTTGAGACAGTTCTCATTGACCGCCATGCATTAAGAAAGTTTCTTCCTGTTCTGACCGCTTTACAGGAGAAGGGATGTGAAATTCGTGCAACAGAGGATATTGTTTTTCTGATGCCAGATGCCAAATTAGCCTGCGAAGAGGATTGGTCACACGAATATCTTGATGCAATTCTTTCTGTTAAAACAGTAGAAGGTGTTGAGGGGGCTATTGCGCACATTCAGCGTTATTCATCAGGACATACGGAATCAATTATTGCTGAGGATATGAGGGTGGTAAATAACTTTTTTAATCGTTTAGATTCGGCCATTTTGCTTCATAACGCATCTACACAATTTGCTGATGGAGGTGAGTTTGGTTTTGGGGCGGAAATTGGTATCGCAACAGGAAAAATGCATGCGCGTGGTCCCATAGGTGTTGAACAGCTGACGTCATTTCAGTATCATATTAAAGGAAGTGGACAGGTTAGGCCTTGAAGAATCCATTTTTTCCTTGGAAAAATCGCATGCCGCATGTTGAAAGGTCCAATATTGTAGGCCTTTTTGGTGGATCTTTTAATCCACCGCATGCTGGACATCTTCTTGTCGCAAAGATTGCAATTCGGCGTTTACGCCTTGACCAATTATGGTGGATGGTAACACCGAGAAATCCCTTAAAAGATTGTGCAAACTTATTATCTTTAGAGGAGAGAATGCGACTAAGTGTTGAACTCATTGACCATCCGAAGATTCGCGTAACAGGTTTTGAGCAGGCTATAGGGAGTAAAGTATCAGTAGATACGATTTCTCATATTCTTGCGCATTGCCGAGGGGTACGTTTTGTGTGGGTTATAGGTGCAGATAGTTTTGCATCGATTCATCATTGGCATCGATGGCATGATATCATATCTATGCTTCCTATTGCGATTATTGATCGTCCTTTTGTGCATATGTCAGCACTTTCTTCACCTATAGCTCATGTTTACCGTTCTTTTCGTTTAGATGAGAGAGAAAGTATACGATTACCTTTTATGAAACCACCAGCTTGGACTTATTTGCATGGACCTTTATCTTTTCAGTCTTCAACGAGTCTTCGTTTAAAGGAGAATAATTTTTCTTGAATATTTTATAAGATTCTGCTTCTCTTTGGGATAAGGTTCTCTTTTTTCTATGTTCTAAATGATAAGAAAGGATATTGGTCTGGAAAACATTTTACAAAAACATTCTTACAGTATGACATCTTCGGCAGACAAAAAAATCTTTTCTGTCAGTGATGGTCTTAGAATTATTCTCAAAAGTTTAGAGGATACAAAGGCAGAAGACATCGTCTCCATTGATATTCAGGGTAGATCGTCCTTAGCTGATTACATGGTTATAGCTTCAGCAAATTCACAACGTCATGTATCTGCTGTTGCTGACCATTTGTTATGTGCTTGGAAAGACAATGGGTACGGCTTTGCAAATGTAGAAGGGCTTGCGGGAGGTGATTGGGTATTGATTGATACAGGTGATATTATTGTTCATATTTTTCGTCCGGAAATTCGTCTCTTTTATAATTTAGAAAAAATGTGGCTTTTACCAGAGTTAAATAATATAAAATCAGTTCTTTTTGGAGATCATTAACATGCAAATTTCTATTTTTGCTGTTGGTCGCATGAAGAAAGGAGCAGAGCACGAATTGGTTGACCATTATTTGGATCGTTTTTCTAAAAGTTCTGGAGCTGTGGGATTTCATTTTAAAAAGCTACAAGAGATATCAGAAAGCCGTGCACAAACAGCATGTCAGCGCATGGAGGAAGAGGCAAGAAAGCTTATCGAGTTTTTACCTGAAAAGTGTCGATTAATTGTGTTGGATGAGCGTGGAGAGTCAATTTCATCATCTGCTTTTGCTGAAAAATTGGGGTTTTATCGTGATGAAGGTATTCGTGACCTCATAATTGCGTTGGGAGGACCTGATGGGCATAATGAACAGATAAGAAATCGTGCTGATTTTCTTTTGTCTTTTGGTTTTATGACATGGCCACATCAAATTGCGCGTATACTTCTTACAGAACAGCTTTATCGTGCTGTAACAATTGCGAGCAACCATCCGTATCATCGTTTTTAACATTTTTATGCAATTTTTAGTACTTATTTATGTATTTATTAATATTGTTTTAGCTGACATCATTTAAAGCATCGCTAATTTATGCGATGATACTTAATGGTTGGGCAAATGAAAAAGCTTCTTCATAAAAAGATGCAATGTTTATATGAGGAATGCGTGATATTTGTAGTGCTGTTTTTGAGTATATTTTTTTGCTTTTCTGTATCGCATGCTGAAGATACAGTAAGCAGTGTAGAAGCCGCACATAAAGCATTGGTAGAAATTCGCCAAAATATTTCACTCTCACGTGAGCGTGTTGCTTTTCTTACGCGTCAAGTTGAGCGTTTAAAAAAAGATCAACGTGCTTTGAGTGATGCACTTATAAAAGCTGCTAAAGCAGAACGTGCAGCAGCAAATGATATTGCTGAAAGGGAGGAAAAGCTTAAAAAAATGATAGAGAAACAGGCACAAGTTCATCAAAGTTTAAAAAGTAATCGCGCTGAATTTGCAGAAGTTCTTGCACTCTTAGAACGTATGGGATTAAATCCACCTCCTGCTCTTATGGTGAGGACTGAGGATGCGTTAGCTTCTGTCCGGAGTTCTGTTTTATTAGGGGCTGTCGTATCGCAAATGCAAGAGAAAATACAGGTTTTAACAGCAAGCCTCAAGGAGTTGACTAATTTACGTCATTCAATTGCCACAGAATATGCAACGCTAAAGACTAAAATGCAAAATCAAGCAGAGCAGCAAAAGCGTTTAGAGCTTTTATTAGATGAAAAAGCCAAATTACAAAAAATGTCAGAAGAAGAACTTACAGAGCAGCAACAGAAAAACATTATACTCGCTAAAAAAGCGCAGTCTTTGGAGGAATTGATTTTAGAACTTGACCGTCAATCAAAACTTAGTTCTGATGTCTCAGTACAGGTACAGAAAAATTTACAATTGTTAGAGCAAGCCAATTTTGAAAGCCGAAAAGGCTCTTTACTTTTTCCTGTTGCGGGAAAAAAAATTCAACACATGAATAGTAGTTCGCAGATTACACGCTTTGGTGAAATGATTGAAACAGAAGCAGCAGCCGTTGTTATATCACCTGCTGATGCTCTTGTTGCTTTTGCTGGACCATTTCGTTCTTATGGACAATTAATCATTCTTAATGTTGGAAATGGTTATCATATCGTTCTTATTGGGATGTCGAGAATCAACGTCACTCAGGGACAGTTTGTTCTTGCAGGTGAACCTCTTGGAACGATGGGGATGCAATTTGTTGCGAACAGTGTTGCATTGGATATAGGCAAAACGACTCCAATGCTTTACATTGAGTTTAGAAAGCAGGGGAAGCCTGTGAATCCAACTCCTTGGTGGCAGACTGAAAAATAAGAAGGAACCAAAATGATTCGTAAAATTATTCTTTTGGTCGCTGGGGTATTTCTCGGCGCCAGTTCAATGATTATGGTGCAGTCTGTTGCTGCCAATAATGAAGGTGATACGTATAAAGAGCTGGCCATATTTGGCGATATCTTTGAACGCGTACGTATGCAATACGTGACGGTTCCAGATGATAAAAAGCTTATTGAAAATGCTATAAATGGGATGCTCACATCGCTTGATCCTCATTCATCTTATATGAATGCGCAAGAAGCCAAGGAGATGCGGGATTCTACAAAAGGAGAATTCGGAGGGCTCGGTATTGAAGTAACCATGGAGAAAGGCTTAATTAAAGTTGTGTCCCCAATGGATGATACACCTGCTTCAAAAGCAGGTATTTTGGCAGGGGATCTCATTTCAAAAATTGATGGTGTACAGACCAATGGTCAAACATTGAATGAAGCTGTTAATAAGATGCGGGGTGCTCCTGGAACACCAATTACGTTGACAATTATTCGTTCTGGTGTTGATAAGCCACTGGAAATTAAGGTTGTTCGTGATATCATCAAAGTGAAGGCAGTGAAGTATCGCGTTGAGGGTGATATTGGATATTTAAGACTCATTCAGTTTTCTGAGCAGACTTTTGGCAATCTTCAGGCTGCAATTAAAGATATTCAGTCTAAAATTCCTCAAGATAAGTTGAAGGGATATGTCCTTGATTTGCGACTTAATCCTGGTGGTCTTTTAGATCAAGCTGTTAGTGTTTCGAGTGCCTTTCTCAATAAAGGTGAGATTGTATCGACCCGCGGGCGTAAAAAGAGTGATGTGACGAGATTTGATGCTAAGCCAGGGGATATCATCAATGAAAAACCTCTTATTGTCCTCATTAATGGTGGTTCGGCGAGTGCTTCTGAAATTGTTGCAGGTGCATTACAAGATCATCGTCGTGCAACAATTTTAGGTACGCAATCTTTTGGTAAGGGATCTGTTCAAACGATCATTCCTTTGGGTGAAAATGGTGCTTTACGCTTAACAACAGCACTTTATTACACGCCGTCCGGTACTTCAATTCAAGGAACTGGGATTACACCTGATATTATTGTAGAACAACCACTACCTGAAAAATATAAAGGCTATGATGTAAAGATTGGTGAATCTGCATTGAAAGGGCATATAAAAGGGAAGCGAGAAAATAATAAGGGGTCTGGCTCGGCTGCTTTTGTTCCGCAAGACCCTAAGGATGATGTTCAATTGCGTGAGGCTTATAAGCTGTTACGTGGTGAAATGGCACATGCAGCATTTCCACCAGATCCCAATAAGGATATTTTAAAGTGAGAAAGAATGGATGCAGCTTATGCTTTTGGTGAATAATTGAATGGATGCGGTGGTTAATTTGACAGCTCTTCCTTATCGGAAATGTGTTGGGATTGTTGTATTTAATCGTGCAGGTAAAGTTTGGATTGGGCGCCGTTTAATGACGTCAGCTCATGCTGATACCGACATGTCTCATCGTTGGCAACTCCCTCAAGGAGGAATCGATGAAAACGAGGAGCCATTAGAAGCGGCATGTCGTGAACTTTATGAAGAAACTGGTATCCGATCTGTAAAATTGATTAAAGAAGCACAGAATTGGTTCCATTATGATTTTCCACAAGAACTTGTTGGGTGTACATTGAACAATAAGTATCGTGGACAAATACAAAAATGGTTTGCTTTTCAGTTTACGGGAGATCTTTCTGAAATCGCCATTAATCCCCCGCCAGATGGTAATAAAGCAGAATTTGATCAGTGGAAATGGGCGGATCTAGAAACCCTCCCTTCAATTGTAATTTCTTTTAAAAAGCATGTCTATAGGAAAGTTGTCAATGAATTTCGAGGTAGCCTTAAAAGATTATAAAGGCTATATAATTAAATAAAGCTCTTTTTTAGCAAGATGCTTTATATTATGTATAATCATTAAAAGATAATAAACATGTTTTTCTTTTATGTAAAGAATTGGAATATAAGATGAAAAAGTTATTTAATTTACTTATGGTTTTTACTCTTTTGAGTATTTCTTCTGTAGCATTTGCATCAGATTCAAAGCCAACTGCAACCAAACCTGCAGCAGCTACGTTGCCTAATGGCGCTTCTTCTTTGTCTGAAACCTACGGCTTGTGGACTATTAACTGCGGTATACAAGAAGGGAAAAAGATTTGTTTTATGGGCCGTCAGGAAGTGAATGATCAAGGTCGTGTCGTTGTGGCTATGAACGTTATTCTCAACGCTGATGGTGTTGTATCTGGTAATTTAACGGTTCCTTTTGGCATTTTGGTCTCTAAACCTGTTCGTTTACAAGTTGATGAAGGGAAGGCTGCTATCGAAACGGGTATTCGGACGTGTGTACCAGCAGGTTGCATTGTTCCAATAGTATTTGATAAAAATCACGTGGCAGCTTTACGTGCTGGCAAGAATTTGAAATTGGCTATGACAATTGCTGCTCCGGGCGAACCACCTTTGAATGATTTATTCGTTCAGTTGAATGGTTTTAGCAATGCCCTTAACCGTTTGACTACTTTGCAGAAATAATTTTTAAAAATATAACAAAGGCGGCCTTTAAAGGCCGTTTTTAGTTTGAGTGTTTGTTTGTAGTAATTCTACGGTTAAAACAGCAAGGTTATTTTATAAGGAATGTTCTGTGGTTATGCGTCATTATTTCTGTTTTGAGCAGCTATTTTTTAGCTGATATTTATTTTCTCAGTTTCATCATCATGATGGTATAAAGGTAAAGAATTTGAATGTTTGGATTTTCTATTTATGGAAAAATGAACATTTAACTATAAACATTGTTCGAAAAACAGACTTATTTTAATAAAAGCTCTATATAAAATTTTCTATTTCTGTGATTGAAAGAGGGATAAAGCATGGTTTATACATTGCTTAAAGTGATTGATCTCGTTTTCGGTATTTATATTGATATTTTAATCGCAAGTGTCATTTTTTCTTGGCTTTATGTATTTAATATCATAAATGCACGCAATCGCTTTGTTGTTTTGATAAGAAGCTTTTTATATCGCCTTACGGAACCCGTTCTTAGTCGTATTCGGCAGATTTTGCCAAATCTTGGAACAATTGATATTTCACCTGTTGTAGTTTTCATCATTATTTATTTTATTCGTACATTTATGTGGCGCGTTTATGCAAATATATATCTATAGAAATCTCATATGAGACATATGAAGATGTTTCATCAATTTGATTCGAATGGTTTGAGCTTGTTTGTATATCTCATTCCCAAAGCTTCCGTTGATAGAATTATGGGGGTTGAAATCAGGGATAATGGAAAGCAATATTTAGTTGTACGCCTTCGTGCTGTTCCTGAAGATGGAAAGGCAAATAGAGCTCTCATTAAATTTCTAGCAAAACAATGGAAAATTCCATCCTCTTGCATTTCTCTGAAAAGCGGTACAACATCTCGCTACAAACAGCTTTACTTTTCAACACATTTGGAAGAGTTAAAGCAAATATGGCAATCTTTAGGAGAATATACCTCAAAGTAAAAGCCCATTCAAAATGGACTTTATTTTTTTGAAAGAATTATATTCCTTTATTGCGCTCAATAGCTTGCATAATGAGTCCATGGGCAAAACTTTTATCACGCCATCCTTCAATTTTTGCCCATTTCCCAGGTTCAAGGTCTTTGTAATGTTCGAAAAAATGCGCAATCTGCTTGAGTGTAATTTCAGGAAGATCTGTATAGTCATGAATATTGATATAGCGTTTTGTTAATTTGGGAGTAGGGACAGCAATAATTTTCTCGTCTTTACCACCGTCATCTTCCATAATCAGAGCCCCGATAGGACAAACATTAATCACACAACCAGGAATAAGTGGACGGGTATTACAGATAAGAACATCAATGGGATCACCATCATCTGAAAGAGTATGTGGGACAAAACCATAATTTCCGGGATAAACCATTGATGTATGAAGAAAACGATCAACAAATAACGCTTCTGATTTTTTATCCATTTCATATTTTATTGGTTGACCACCAAGAGAGACTTCTACAATGACATTGATATCTTCTGGTGGATTTTTACCAACTGGGATTTCTTTAATATTCATGTAAATATCCTTTCTGGAGTGTGGTGAGGCTAAGTACGATAAAATCTTCGACCGAGTAAGTCATAAAATTAGCTTGAAGTTGATGCACGTGTTTTTTCAAAACGTTTGCGTTCATTGGGATCCAGATAGAGTTTGCGCAGACGAATATTTTTAGGAGTTACTTCTACAAGTTCATCATCTTGTATCCACGATAGAGCACGTTCTAATGTCATTTTAAGTGGAGGGGTTAATTTTACGGCTTCATCTTTTCCAGAAGCGCGCATATTGGTCAGTTTTTTTCCTTTTAAAACATTCACTTCTAAGTCATTATCACGTGAGTGTATACCAATAATCATACCTTGATAGACTTTAACGCCAGCATCGATGATCATAGGTCCACGGTCTTCGAGATTAAAAAGAGCATAAGCGACAGATTCACCGCTATCATTTGAGATCATAACACCATTCACACGACCACCAATATCTCCTTTATAAGGTTCATAGGCGTGGAAGAGACGATTCATAATTGCTGTACCACGTGTATCCGTCAAAAGCTCTGATTGGTAGCCGATAAGACCTCGCGTTGGTGCGTAAAAGACAAGGCGGACACGATTACCCCCAGAAGGACGCAGCTCAACCATTTCAGCCTTACGTTCGGACATTTTTTGAACGACAGTTCCGGAATATTCCTCATCAACATCGATAACAACTTCCTCTATTGGTTCAAGAGTTGTTTCGTTTTCATCTTTTTGCATAACGACACGTGGACGAGAAACACTAAGTTCAAACCCTTCACGGCGCATATTTTCAATGAGAACCGCAAGTTGTAATTCTCCTCGTCCTGAAACGTAGAAAGAATCTTTATCGGCTGATTCTTCAATTTTAAGGGCTACATTACCTTCTGCTTCTTTTAATAAACGATCACGGATGACACGACTTGTTACTTTATCGCCTTCAGTTCCTGCAAGGGGACTATCATTGACAAGAAAACTCATAGTAACAGTAGGAGGGTCAATTGGTTGAGCGGTGAGGGGTTCATTGACAGCAGGATCACAGAAAGTATCGGCGACGGTACCTTTCTGTAGACCTGCAATTGCTACGATATCACCAGCAATACTTTCTTCAATAGGTTGCCGTTCTAGCCCACGAAATGCCAAAATTTTTGAAATACGCCCAGTTTCTAAAAGTTTTCCATCTTGTCCAAGAACTTTAACACTCTGATTGGATTTTATAGAGCCTGAATGAATGCGTCCAGTAATAATTCGTCCTAAAAATGGATCTGCTTCAAGAATAGTTCCGATCATACGAAATGGTCCTTCTGCTATACTAGGAGAAGGGACATGGCGGATTACAAGGTCAAATAGAGGACTTAGCCCTTGATCTTTGGGTCCCTCAGGGGATTCAGCCATCCATCCATCACGGCCTGATCCATAAAGAATGGGAAAATCAAGCTGTTCATCGGTTGCATCAAGAGCCGCAAAAAGGTCAAAAACTTCATTGATAACTTCATCAGCACGCGCATCAGCTCGATCAATCTTATTGATAGCAACAATTGGGCGTAATCCTACTTTTAAGGCTTTACCAACGACAAATTTTGTTTGCGGCATGGGGCCTTCAGCTGCATCAACAAGCACAATTGCTCCATCGACCATATTTAAAATACGTTCAACTTCTCCACCAAAATCGGCGTGACCTGGTGTATCAACAATGTTAATTCGGGTATCTTTCCAAACAACGGACGTCACTTTTGCTAGAATTGTAATTCCACGTTCTTTTTCAATGTCGTTTGAATCCATCATACGTTCACTGGTACGCTGATTATCGCGAAAGTTCCCTGATTGTTTGAGAAGCTCGTCCACGAGTGTTGTTTTGCCATGATCAACGTGGGCAATGATGGCGATATTACGCAATTGCATAAATTTTCTTCTTTTCTTTAATGAGATTTCACTTGAGGTAACGCCTCTGCGGTCCTTACCTTACTACTAAAAAATCTTTTACATGTTTTTTTATAATTTTGGAAGAGGAGGAAATATTTTTATAGCAAAGTGTTTGCAAAGGCTTTTGATGTTCTATTGGCTTGGAAAAGTTTTCCTAAAAACTTTTGAGTATGTGAGCACTTTATATGAGGTATGTACGAAGAAAACCAATAATAAAATTTGTTCTCTTATAATCAAAGTGTGTATTTTACCACTATCAATACTCAAAATCGATACAGCTTTGTGTTGGTAAAATATTGATTTATAATGATATAGTTATTGTTTTCTATATTGAGTAAGAGTGCTAAATAAAGGACATATTTCCTTATACTCTGTTCAGGTTTTATTTATTTTGGTATGTAAACAGTGCATTAACGTATATGAGATTTTTTCTAAAACTGCTGATATAGGTATGCTAATCTCTTTCTTGATTTGTCATTGAACAGCTTTTGTTTACGCATAATCTAAGAGCTCCTAAAAGAATGGACGATAACAATATCACAGGAGTTTCTTTAAGATGTGCGATGTTGTTTTATGTTTTTAAGAAATTAATGTGCTTTTCAACAGTTGTTTACATAGAAAAGATTTTAGCTGCATGAGATATGTTTTTTGCTTGCCATGTTAGAGTAGAGTACCAGACAAGATAAAGGAGGCTACAGAAAAGTAGATAATGATTCCCATGACATCCACTAAAGTTGCGACAAGGGGAGCTGAAGCACTTGCTGGATCGAATCCAAAACTTTTAAGGATAAAGGGAAGCATAGAGCCAGATAAAGAACCAAAGGTGACAATTCCAACTAAAGCTGTGCCTACTGTTATGGCAATGAACATCCAATGTTCACCATAGTTGTAAATACCGAGTTCTTGCCAAATAGCAATGCGCATCATTCCAATAATTCCGAGTAAAAGGCCAAGGGATATCCCTGCTGGAATTTCACGGAGGATAATTTTCCACCAGTCTTTGAGTGTGAGTTCACGTAAAGCAAGTGCACGAATAATGAGGGATGTTGCCTGCGAACCAGAATTTCCTCCTGAACTCATGATAAGAGGAATAAACAGTGTAAGAGTGATGGCTTTTTCGAGTTCTGTTTCGAAATATTGCATAGCGCTTGCTGTCAACATTTCGCCAAGAAAAAGTAAAGCCAGCCAGCCACCACGTTTTTTCATCATCCCTAGAAAGTTGATCTGCATATAGGGTTTATCGAGAGCTTCCATACCTCCAAATTTGTAGGCATCTTCACTCATTTCATCAACCATTGTATCAAGTACGTCGTCAACCGTCACAATACCAATAACATGGTTACAGTCATCGATAACTGGTACAGAGAGAAGGTCATGGCGCTGAAAAAGACGAGCGATGTCTTCATGATGCGTAAAGGGCGATATTGTAATGGGTGTATCATGTGTAGAGACGTTTAGAATTTGATCATCAGGAGAGGCAAGGATAAGGTTACGCAGTGAAACGGCCTTGAGAAGAGTGCCTGTTTGGGGGTCGATAACATAACTCGTATAAACTGTTTCACGTGTTCGTTCAACATCACGAATATGATCCAGAGTTTTTTTTACGGTCCAGTTTGCTGGGACAGCGATAAACTCTGTTGTCATCAGTGCACCTGCTGTATGATCAGGGTAACTGGTAAGTTTTTTTAGTTCAGCACGCGTTAAGGGTTTGAGCAATGCATAAAGCCGCGTGCGGGTTTCTTTATCCATTTCCTGAAAGACATCAGCAGCAGCATCAGCAGACATACCATCAAGAATTTCAACGGAACGATTCACAGGGAGAAGTTCGAGAATAGCTGCAGGTTGTTCAAGTTCTGGTTTGTCAAAGAGTTCAATGACATACTCAAGAGGCAAAAGGCTAAGAATAGCTACACGTTCCATGATATCGAGATCATTGATGATATCGATCGAGTCAGCAAAATGATAATTTTTTAATTCTTCGGCAAGAGCTTCTGGAGAAGAATTTTTGAAGTCGAAGGTCGTTTTAATTTCAGTCATAATAAAGTACCTTCCGAAAAATTAAAGAATTATAAATTCAGATCATGAACAAGATAAAACAAAAATTATAAAAGATTTAAGCAAAAGTGCTCCCCAATTGCACTCTTCCAATTGTTAATATTTGAAATAAAGTCAAGGATAGATAGCAGGTTATAAACAATTTCATGAAGCAAATACATAGAAATTTTCATTTTTATTTATATCCTCATGATAAAAATTCTTTTATTTTTTCTCTTAAAAGAGAGAGCTGAAAGGCATTTTTGAAGTTCATTAAATAAGTTTAGTATATTATCAATTTGTGTCGTAAAGGTAATTATTATACATCAAATTCATAATGGAGATAGAGAGTATTATGACAAAAGTAGCAGTGCTAGACTGGAAGGGATTTTCAGGGCTTCCTGATTTTTCGTCAATAAGTGATGAAGATTTTGCTCCCGCTTTTGAACAGGCACTTCAAGAAGCAGAAAAAGAAATAGAGATGATTGCAACGGTGCGAGAAGCACCAACGCTTGAGAATTTTTTGCAACATCTTGAGCTTTGTGGCAAAGCGCTTGATCGTGTATGTTCAATATTCTTCTTGCGCACAAGTGCTCATAGTAACGCATTGATTCAGCAGTTAGAGCAAGACTTTGTTGTAAAACTTTCTCATTATTCTTCAAAAATTATGATGGATACACGGATATTTGCAAAAATAGATGTGCTTTATAAACAGTCGCAGCAAGGTATGTATGATAGTGAAACGACACGTGTACTTGAATTATGGTGGAAAAAGTTTGTTTGTAACGGTGCAAAACTTGATGAAACAGGTAAGAAACGACTTGTTGAAATTAATGAAAAGCTTGCTTTTTTAAATGCTACTTTTGGTCAGCACGTCTTAAAAGATGAAGCTGAATGGGTTTTGTTTTTAGAACAAACGGATTTATCTGGTTTGCCTGATGATCTCATTGCTTCAATGAAAGAAATGGCACGCGAAAAAGGAAATGAAGGAGCTTATGCCTTAACATTAGCACGCTCAGTTGTTGATCCTTTTTTGAAATTCTCTCATCGTCGTGATTTGCGTGAAGTGGCATTCCAAGCTTGGTCTAAACGTGGTGAAAATAATAACGAGAATGATAATCGAGCGATTATTTTAGAGATTGTTGCACTTAGAGATGAGAAGGCTAAATTATTGGGGTATAAATCTTTTGCAGATTTAAAACTTGATAATACCATGGCCAAAAGTGTTAATGCGGTTATGAATTTGCTTACGCCTGTATGGGAACGGGCAAGAGCTAAGGCTTCTAGCGAACAGATTGAATTGCAAAACTTTGCGAACAATCATGGAAGCAATGAAACTTTAAAAGCTTGGGATTGGCGCTATTACGCTGAAAAACTTCGCGCTGAAAAATTTTCTTTCGATAGCTCTGAAATTAAATATTATTTTCAGCTTGATCGCATGATTGAAGCGGCTTTTGGAGTGGCAGAAAAACTCTTTGGCATTACATTTGAAGAAAAAAATTCTGTTACGCTTTGGCATCCTGATGCACGTTTGTGGGAAGTAAGAAAATCTGATGGAAGTCTGCTTGGACATTTTATTGGTGATTATTTTGCGCGTTCATCAAAACGGTCTGGGGCGTGGATGAATAGTTTACAATCACAACATAAACTGGATGGTGGACAAAAGCCTATTATCTATAATGTTTGTAATTTTGCTAAGCCACCCAAAGGAGAGATTGCCCTTTTATCACTTGATGATGCGCGCACACTTTTCCACGAATTTGGACATGCGTTGCATGGTTTACTTTCTGATGTAACATGGCCATCTGTAGCGGGAACATCGGTTTCGCGGGATTTTGTTGAACTTCCTTCTCAGCTTTACGAACATTGGTTAACTGTACCAGAGGTCTTAAAATCTTATGCTACGCATATAAATACAGGGCTTCCTATGCCACAAACATTGATGGATAAAGTTTTATCAGCACAGACATTTAATGCTGGTTTTTCTGCAGTTGAATTTACCTCATCAGCCTTATTGGATATGGCTTTTCATCAAGGCGAAAAAATAACTGATCCAACAATATTTGAGTGTCAAGAATTAGAAAAGTTACAAATGCCTGAAACAATTATTATGCGTCATCGTCCTCCGCATTTTACGCATATATTTTCAGGAGATGGTTATGCCGCTGGTTACTATTCTTATATGTGGTCGGAAGTACTTGATGCTGATGCTTTTCAGGCTTTTGAAGAAACGGGTGACGTTTTTAATTCAAAGCTTGCTGATAGGTTGAAACGTTTTATTTACTCGGCTGGGGGAAGTTGTGATCCAGAGGAGCTTTATAAAGCTTTTCGGGGACGACTACCGTCACCAGAGGCAATGATTAAAAAACGTGGACTATAAATTATAACGGTATGGTCTAAACCATACCGTTATTATATTCTTTTCTGCGGTTGAGATTGATGAAAATCTTCACTCCATCATGGTTATGTGAGCAGAGATTTTTTATTTTTGTAGCTTTTAATTTTTGGAGAATATGAGACTCTGTGTTTTTATCAGTCATCATGGGAAAGAAAAATTATCAGCTCGGTCTTTTTGATGACCATTTGGTAGAAACCATGATTTTTTTATGAAATTTTGATCTATTTTGTTAAGTAAGCCAGTATTTTGTTGTGCCATGTCATCAAGACTCATTGGGGGTTGGCGTTCAATATTTTGTGATTCTTGGGTAAACTTTGAAATGTTGCCATTGATCAAAAGTAAATTTTCATGGGATAATGTGTGGATATTTAAAATGTTTTCTAATTTTGTTTCTAAATAAGAAGCGAGTTTTTTCTTTCCTTCAGAGGTAAAATTGATACCATCATGAGTGCGTAATCTAATGATTTTTCCATTTGTATCGTAGCCTGAAAAAGAAAATTGACCTTGTTCATTAATAAATCCACTCCAGATATCGACAAAATATCCTCCTGCCATTTCTGTTGCTTGTTTGTAGAGCTCATTAAAAAATTTCATTTTTTGTGTTAAATTATCGTTTCCAAAAGCAGGTTGCCCCATCCATATCCATGGTTTCCCAGAAGTATGAAGGCTTTCAGCAATTTCGGTAATTCTTTGCTTGTATATGTTTAGCCATTCGGGCTGAAGCGTACCGAATATGCCGTGAAGCGTTTTGATTGGTTGATTATCATTTGCACCTATCACCATAACAATGGCGTCGGGTTTATTTTTATTAATGAGTTCAGAAATATTGTTTTTCCAAGAAGTCTGATCAGTTTGGATTAAGCCAGAAGTTGGCATTGTATTATTTATAATGATAATATAGCGATTATCAGTAAAAAGCTTTTTGAGTGCATCGGCAACAGCAGAAGCGACAAAATCCCCTATGACGAGAATACGTTTTGCATTTTCTTCTTTTAGTTTTTGTGCGGGTTTTTGTAATACAGTCTTTTTTAATGGTTTATATATTTTTTGTTCTATAGTTTGCGGTGGTTGTTGCTGTTGTTTGTTATGTTGCAACAACCATTTGAAAAAGTTTGTTGCTTTACTTGGAGATGGTTGTATGACAGCCATAGTAAAGAGAGAGAAAAGCAGAAAAATCCAGTATATAGGGCGGAAATGGGACAAACACTTTACTCCAGATTATTGTTTACGCAGAATAGAAAGAACAGCAGGGGTTGGATATCCATCTGGCTTTAAACCGTGACGCAGTTGAAAAGCTTTAATTGCTTTTTGAGAGACTGTACCGATTTTGCCATCAACTTCTCCTTTATAATAGCCAAGTGCAGCTAAGCGAGATTGCAGTTCTTGACGCTCATGGAACGTAAGAGGTTGAAATGGACGTTGCCAATCTTGAAGCAATTTATGATGTCCAGCAATGCGGTTAGCGAGAAGAGCGACAGCGAAAGCATAGCGATCTGCGTTATTATAACGTTTAAGAACAAAGAAATTTTTTGTTACTAAGAATATAGGTCCTTTGGGGCCATCTGGGTATTTCAATATTGCTTGTTCAGTTGATGCAGGAAGGGGGTGCCCATTCGCGTGTTTTACACCTAGTTTTGCCCATTTCTCAAAGGAATACCAATCCTCAGGGAAATTTTTTCCTTGTGGTAATTTAACTTCTACTCCCCAAGGGAGGTTAGACTGCCAACCATTCATGTGAAGAAGATTAGCAGCGCTAGCAAGAGCATCTGGAACAGAAGTCCAGATATCACGCCGTCCATCCCCGTCCATATCAATGGCATAGGCGAGATAACTGCTCGGAATAAATTGCGTATGTCCCATTGCCCCAGCCCAAGATCCGGTAAGTTGTGCACGTGTAATTTCACCACTTTGGAGAATTTTCATGGCAGCAATCAGTTGTGCATGCGCGTATTTTGCGCGTTTTTGATCAGCATAGGCTAGGGTTGCAAGTGAGCGAATGGTATCACGCATCACACTTTTATTTTCTAAAATTTTTCCGTAATTGCTTTCCATTGACCAAATAGCCAAGAGAATATTACGGTCAACACCAAAACGTTTCTCAATTTGAAAAAGCCAATTTTTCCATTTTTGGGCTTGGCGTTTTCCTTCTAAAATTGCAATGTCATGGACACGATTATCGAAATAATTCCATGAAGGGTCGACAAATTCTGGCTGGTATGCAGCTCTTTCTAGAACTTTTGGATCAATTGCATTGACGCCTTTAAAAGCCATATCAAACGTAGAGGATGAAATATTGTTAGCAAGAGCTGTTTTTTTAAACTCTTTAATCCAGTATTTAAAACCACTATCAGCATGTAAAAATGATGCAAAAAACATTAAAAATGCAGAAAAAAGAACAGCAAAACCTATGATAAAAGTTTTCCGACTTATTGATTTTTCTAAAGAAGAGAAAATTTTAGATTCTGTTTTTTGCATTTTTAAATTCCCCTCAATATTCAAGTCTTTTGATGCGCAAGGACTTTATTTTTGTATTTGGTATCATTGATAATGTTATCAAACGCATAAGAAAGGTTGAAATAGATTATTTGTTTTGAAGGAATATTCTCAATAAATTATCATATTCTTGTATCTCTTTCTTGTCCATTATAATGGCAATTAAAACAATAAGATATCTTTTTTACTATTTAGTAAAAACATATGTTAAGTAAAATCAGAAATTTATAAGATTCATAAGAAGCAGGAGGATAAGAGTGCGTAAAATCCGGAAGGCAGTATTTCCTGTGGCGGGTCTTGGTACACGTTTTCTTCCCGCAACAAAAACAATTCCTAAAGAAATGCTGACTGTTGTTGATAAGCCCGTTATCCAATATGTTGTAGATGAGGCACGTGAAGCTGGTATTGAACATTTTATCTTTGTTACTGGACGCAATAAAGCAGTCATTGAGGATTATTTTGATGCGCAAGTTGAGTTATATACGACTCTTGCCGAACGTGGTAAAAGAGAAGAACTTGAACATTTACATGGTTTACAGCCTCTACCAGGGTCAACTTCTTTTACGAGGCAACAGCAGCCTTTGGGGTTAGGACATGCCCTTTGGTGTGCGCGTGAATTAGTTGGTGAGGAGCCTTTTGCTTTGTTATTACCGGATATGCTTATACAAGCTAAAAAGGGCTGCCTTTCTGAGATGATCAATCTTTATGAGGAAACGGGTGGAGGAAATATCATCGCGGTTCAGGAGTGCAATCCTGAAGAAGCTCATAAATATGGTATAGTTGGACAAGGAAAGCAGATTGCAAACGGTTTTAAAATCACAAAAATGGTAGAAAAACCAACAAAAGGAACAGCACCATCAAATTTATACATTAATGGACGTTATATCTTGCAACCAGAAATTTTTAATATTCTTTCCAGTCAAGAACGAGGAGCAGGAAACGAAATTCAATTAACAGATGCGATGGTACGACTGTCAAAGGAGCAGGATTTTTTCGGTTTCCAGTTAGAGGGTCTTACTTTTGATTGTGGTTCTAAAGCTGGTTTTATTGAAGCCAATGTTGCATTTTCTTTAGCGCGTGCTGATATGCATAGCCAAGTTTCTACTTCATTAAAAAAATTACTAGAAACTATTAAAATTGAAAAATAATATAGATCTCTCGTTTAATTTCATCTATCAAACTTGATTATGATAATACAATCTTCTCATATGGTGTTGCAGGGCGCCATTACATCGGCGCTTAAAACGCTTGCGAGTGAAAAACAAGGACTTGAAGCTCTTGAAACAGCTCTTCTTGGAAGTCTTTCTTCCTCTTTTGAAGCTGCTGTTCAAACCATCAGAAATGCTAATGGTCATGTGGTAATTACGGGACTTGGGAAGAGTGGTCATATAGGTACAAAAATTGCAGCAACCTTAGCTTCGACGGGGACGCCTGCTTTTTTTGTTCACGCTGCGGAAGCCAATCACGGTGATCTTGGTATGATTGGCTCTGATGATGTTATTCTTGCTTTGTCATGGTCAGGTGAAACTTTGGAATTAAATGGCATTATTAATCATGCTGCGCGTTTTCGTACGCCCCTTATTGCCATAACCTCGGGTGAAAGCTCTGTATTAGGGCGACAAGCTGATATCGTACTCTTGTTGCCAAAGATAGAAGAAGCTTGTCCCCACGGGCTTGCTCCTACAACTTCAACTGTTATGCAATTGGCGATGGGAGATGCATTAGCTGTTGCTCTTTTAGAAATGCGTGGCTTTACTGCAACGGATTTTAAAATTTATCATCCTGGTGGTTCTCTTGGTGCAAGCCTAAAATATGTGCGTGATATTATGCATAAGGGTAATCGTCTTCCTTTGGTTGTGCAGGGAACAACTATGACTGAAGCGATGAATGTTTTGGTTGAAAAACATTTTGGCTGTGTTGGCGTTGTCAATCAAAAAGGTGAATTAATTGGGATTGTGACCGATGGTGACCTTGCACGCAACATTCACTTTAACTTATCAAAATTTAATGTTGATGAGGTGATGACAAAAAATCCTAAAATTGTGGAACCAAATACACTAGTTGGTGCCGCAACGGCTTTTATTAATGATCACCATATAGGTGCTTTCTTCGTAGTCGAGAATAAAAAACCGGTGGGAATTGTTCATTTTCATGATCTTTTGCGCATTGGTGCTGCGTAAGTTAGAGCGCCCATATCATATCAAATTTCATGTTGAGATAAAATAGGTTCAACAATAAAAAAACAAAATTTTATTGTGCAGCATTTTTATTGATGTTTCTTAGAGAAAGGATGATTGTTTTCCATGGTGTTAGAAAATTCTGCCAGCAGAGGGGGCTAATATCTTTACGTATTTTTGATAAAACCCCTCTCAGGAGGAGAAATCACCACCTCCTGTTTATGCATGCTCACCATATTTCTAATAAAAGCTGTAGCTTTCATTTAAAATTGTCTATTAAGAGAAAATTGTGATCCTGTATGTGACGTGCAGAAAAGTTGTGTTGCCTCACGTGACATTATACAATTTACTCGAGATATTGTCCCACGGAGAATGGAGCGTATTTCCATTTCTATATGTTGGGCACTGACATAATTATATGTACCCTCGGATAGTTTTTCTTCTGTATCTGCTGCGCGTGTTTCAAAAATGCCCTCACGGAAAGAAGAAATGATACCGTTTTCATCAACCCACTTACCATCAATTCCAGCCGGTATATTTTGGCCATAATATTGTGAAAAGCTACAGGCACTTAATACTAAAGCGATGATCGTAAGATATAAAATACGGCACATATATTTCATTTTTTTCACTCTACTTATATTGCTTTGCTCTCTAACTTGCATAACATTGTTAAATTACTCCGTGAGTCAAGATGAAAAATTTGATAAAAATCAATGAAAAGGCAAAAAATAGAAAAAAATGCCTTAATGTTGTATTTAATTAACAGCTTGATGAAATTCGTAGATAAAACACAAGAGGCTAAATATTTCTTATGGTTTACAACAATTTTTACATTAAGCCGTTTAATAGTCTCAAAGGAGATTATTAAAATTATGGTTGGTCCCATTCTTGTTGCGAGTGAAGATTATGGAAGACGTGTAGAGCTTTCTGCTATGCTCCGAGGTTTTGGTCACCGTGTCATTGAAGCAGAAAATGGACTCCGTACGATCGATCTTTTACACAGACGTAAAAATATTGTGCTTGCACTCCTTGATGTCGCTATGAGTGATTTGAGTGTGGGTGATTTGATTAAAATGATTAGGGTTGCTGGTGTTTCTGTTCCTATTGTTGTGATAGCACAACAAGAGAATCAAGGTTTACTCCAGAAAGCTTTAACAGCTGGAGCTATTGATTATTTGGTTCATCCAGTTACATCATTACGGTTAAGAGTCACGTTAGATACTCTTGCTCTTGTTTCTGCATTAGAGCGTGAGGTTCGTTATATTCGGCGAAAAAATGAGAATCATTTGCGCTTTGCTGACCTTTGCATAAAAAGTAGGGCAATGCAGATAGTTCTGGAACAGTCGAGGAATGCAGCTGCTTCTTTACAGAATCTTTTGATAGAAGGTGAAGGTGGAACTGGTCGTGAAACACTAGCACGCATTATTCATCATGAAGGTTTGTTGTCGGAGGGGGCTTTTATTCGCTTTCAATGTTCAGCTATCGTTGACCCAAAGGAAGAAGAACGTCAGTGGTTTAAAGAGTTTTTGCCACTGGTTTCTACTCTTAAAAAGGGGACTCTTTGCCTTTGTGATGTTGATCGACTCGAGCCCATACAGCAAAAGCGTTTTGCTGGTTATCTTCAAGAGAGGGAAAAAGCAGCAAAAAATAGTCCTCCTCTATTTCGTATCATGGCTATTTCAGCATCGCGGCTTTCAGATTTGGTTAAAGAAGATTGTTTTTCGCGCAGTTTGTTTGAACAACTTTCCCAATTATCAATTAGTGTTCCTGCTTTGCGGGAATTGAGAGATGATTTTCCAGAGCTTACGCAGCGTTTAATTGATCGTATTATTACAGAAACAGGGCGATCGCATGTACATGGTTTGGCAGGATCAGCTCTTTCGTTGCTTATGCAGTATGATTGGCCTGGTAATCGTAGTGAACTTGAGAATTTTCTATTTCGTGCAGTTTTACTCAGTGAAGGGCCATTGTTAACTGTACGGGATTTTCCCCAATTAATGGGGAATCTATTGATAAGCGTTCCAAATATCATTGAGAGTGATGTTCAAGAAGATCATGAACAAAAATCGATACAATTTTTAAATGCTGATGGGCATGTTCGCACTTTCGCAGAGATGGAACGTGATATTATTGAGAAAGCGGTTCAACACTATAAGGGACATATGAGTGAGATTGCTCGTCGTCTTCATATCGGTCGTTCTACTCTGTATCGAAAAATAGAGGAATTGAGAGCAAGAAAAAGCTAAGAACGCAAGTAAAATCCACAATAAATTTCCATTTATGAGAAGCATGATTTTCATAAAAAGTGTAGTGGTTTTTAGTAAAAGCAAGGGAGGGGTTTTGGCTTTTAAAAGAAATATTGTCTATTATAGATTTTAGCTATTGAAGATAATTTTGAAGACTTAATAAGTATTGATTTTATTTGATTAAATTATTTTAAATTCCTTTTTTGTTGTAGTCTTTACAACTTTAGGTAATTTTACATTCGTTTAAGATGAGAGATAGCTTTTACACTTTTTAGAATGAGAGCTAAAATTCTGAAATCATTGATATGGGGTTTATATTCTCTTAATCAAAAGATGGCATTCTATCTGTTTTAATGATTAAGATAGGATCATTAATTTTAATGTTTTGGTTCGTATCGGGGGTGATACGGTATCTTAAAAATGGAAAGTTTATCCTCTTTGACTCTGTTACAGATTGTTATTGGTTGTATCATATTTTTTTTTATTGCGTCTATGTTGGCGATTTACACCTATGGACGTTTTGTGAAAAGTGCTAGAGGGGTGTGTTCTTATGCATTAGCTGTTAAGAAAGATGAAACCAAGTTTGATCGTATAGTAAGTCGATTGGCAGAGGAGAAGGATGGATTAGGGGTTGACAAAGATGCCCTTTCACTCATTATCAGCAATTTGGATGCGTTTTGTGTCCGCGCAATAGGTGCAGCACAGGCGGGGCGTAGCCTTGATCTGATGTATTATATTTGGGATGATGATTTAACGGGGCGCTTATTATTAAGTGAAATAGTGGAGGCGGCTGAGCGTGGTGTTCGGGTGCGTCTTCTTTTAGATGATATTAACGCTCAGGCACGTGATCCAGCTTATATTGCACTGGATAAACACCCTCATATTGAAGTAAGAATGTTTAATCCAGGGCTGTCACGTAAGGGGGGATTACGCCGTGGCTTAGAGATTATATTGCGGGCAATTACTGTAACGCGCAGAATGCATAATAAAGCTTTTATTGTGGATGGTCGGGTGGCTTTTGTAGGAGGACGCAATCTTGCAGATTCTTATTTTGATGTTGGTGAGAAATCACATTTTCGAGATTTAGATCTAATGTTAATCGGTCCCTCGGTTAAAAAGGTGGAAACCATTTTTGATGACTTTTGGAATAGTTCTGTCGTTTTGCCGATTCATACTTTAGTTGTTCCTAAAAGTGCGAGTGACCTTTGTTATTGGAAAGATAAATTACGGAAATTTCGTGATTCCAAGGTTGCAAAAGTTTATTTAGATTATGTCAAGGAGCATATTAATTTTGACTGTTTTATTCAGACAGGGAAGAGATTATTTTTAGCAGATAAGGTTATAGTGCTTTCTGATCCTCCGGAAAAAGCATTGCGTAAAAAAGCAGGAAATTGGCTTATGAAGGCACTTTCACAGGTTATTGGAGATGCCAAAAAAACGGTCCAAATTACATCACCTTATTTTGTCCCTGGTAAAATAGGTACGCAGAATTTTAGCAATTTGGTTTCAAAGGGTGTTGATGTAAAAATTCTTACAAATTCTTTAGCAGCCACTGATGTAGCACTGGTGCACGGTGGCTATGTACCATATCGTAAGGCACTTTTGAAAAATGGTGTTAAACTTTATGAGTTAAAACCAGACGGAAACACGCACGGATTACGGCTCTTTCGATCAAGTAGGGCAAGTTTACATACTAAAGCTTTTTTAGTTGATCGTAAAACCGCTTTTATTGGCTCTTTAAATTTTGATCCTAGGTCAGCTGCGTTGAATACAGAAATGGGAATTCTTTTTGAATGTGCACCAATTACAGCGAGGTTAGACTTGCTTTTTTCTGAAGAAACAACGGGTGAAATGAGTTATCATCTCCGTCTTGGTAATAATAACCGTATTTATTGGGATTTTATTGAAAACGAAAAACAGAAAAGCGTTGATTATGAGCCAGAAAGCAACTTTGGACGTCGTGCGTTTGCCAAAATAATAAGTTGGTTACCCATTGAATCACAATTATAGATTTTATAAACTATAATCAGAAAATTGTTTTAATTTTTCTTTCTATTTTTCTTGTAGCATGGCATAATTTCCTGCCAATCCACAACCTATGAGAACCGCAGTTGTATCTTAAAAACACCTTGCGGTGTTTTATTATAAAAGGAATTTGGCTATGGCAAAGATTGTTGAAACAGGGACAGGTGCATTGGCACTGACTTTTGATGATGTGCTTCTACAACCTGGTCATTCTCTTGTTATGCCCAGCCAAGTAGATCTTAAGACGCGTATTGCAGCTGATATTGAGTTGAATTTACCATTACTTTCTGCGGCAATGGATACTGTGACAGAATCGCGTTTAGCAATTGCTATGGCCCAAGCGGGTGGTCTTGGTGTTATCCATCGTAATATGTCTCCTGCAGAGCAGGCTGAAGAAGTGCACCAGGTAAAGAAATTTGAATCTGGTATGGTTGTTAATCCAGTAACAATTGGGCCAGATGCAACACTTGAAGAAGCAAAAGCCTTAATGCGTTCTCATGGTATTTCGGGTATTCCAGTTGTTGAAAATGGTGCTAAAGATAAAACTGCTGGGCGTCTTGTTGGCATTTTAACAAATAGGGATGTGCGTTTTGCATCGGATCCAAAACAAAAAATTTATGAATTAATGACGCATGAAAATTTGATCACAGTGCGTGAAAATGTCCAACTCAGTGAAGCGAAGTATCTTTTACATCATCACCGTATTGAAAAATTATTGGTTGTAGATGAACAAAATCGCTGTGTCGGCTTGATAACAGTTAAGGATATTGAAAAAGCACAGTTAAATCCAAATGCTGCCAAAGATTCCCAAGGACGCTTGCGTGTTGCAGCTGCTAGTAGTGTGGGGAAAGATGGGATTGAGCGGGCTGAACGACTCATTGATGCTGGTGTTGATGTACTAGTGATTGATACAGCACATGGGCATTCTCAACGTGTATTAGAAACCGTTGAGCAAATTAAAAAAATGGCGCCCTTTACAGCTGTTATTGCTGGTAATGTAGCGACTTCTCAAGCAACGCAGGCGTTAATTGATTGTGGTGCAGATGCAGTGAAGGTTGGTATTGGTCCTGGTTCTATTTGCACAACACGAATTGTTGCAGGTGTTGGTGTGCCTCAACTTGCAGCTATTATGAATGCTGCAGAAGTTGCTGAAAAAGCGGGGATTCCTGTCATTGCGGATGGCGGGATTAAAGCTTCAGGTGATTTTGCTAAAGCTTTAGCAGGTGGGGCTTGTGCTGCTATGATCGGTTCTCTTTTAGCAGGTACGGAAGAAAGTCCTGGTGAAGTTTATCTTTATCAAGGACGGTCTTTTAAGGCCTATCGCGGTATGGGATCAGTTGGTGCTATGGCGCGGGGATCGGCAGATCGTTATTTTCAGGATGAAGTGCGTGATGAGCTTAAATTGGTTCCTGAAGGTGTGGAGGGTCAAGTGGCTTATAAAGGTCCTATAGCATCGGTTCTACATCAGCTTGCTGGTGGGTTGCGTGCTTCGATGGGGTATGTTGGGGCGAAAAATCTAGCAGAGTTTCGTAAAAAAGCAACGTTTGTTCGTATCACCAATGCCGGACTCCATGAAAGTCATACACATGATGTTTCTATTACACGAGAGAGTCCAAACTACCGAGGTCCTGTTTGATGTATAAGGTTTTAGCGCCATGTTACATGGCATAAAATCTTTTGGGAGAAGAGAGGAAATCTACCATTTTTTCTCTTTGTGATGTGGTGCAACGATCCTAAAAAGGAAAGAATTGGAGGCTGATGTCCCAATTCTTTCTGTAGGTTATATAAAATTAAGGAAATTAACTTTTTGTAGTTTTCCGTACCGACTTTGACGCGCGTTGGCGAGTGTTAGCCTGATCACCTTGGACGGATTTCTTTCCATTGTTTGAGGGTGTTGTATTGTGACGGCTTTTAGATGAAGTTGTTTTCCCATTATTGTAAGTATTCATTATTTTCTCCTTTTAAATTAGCTGACTTAAAGCCAGTACAGTAAAAACGGTCATGCCAAATAGTGGTTCCAAGCGTTTTTTAAAAAGTTAATGTTTTATCGAGAATAAGATGTATTTGCATGGTCTTAGTAGAGCTGTTTTTTCACCTTTTCAGGAAGAGAGCATTTTCAAGATAGTGAATACTTGATGTTATGTGCTGTTATATAAGGCTACAAAATTCTTATTTTATGCGGTAATTAAAAGTTTGGTGGTTTTGCGTACGTATAACTGGAAGAGGTATCTTAGGGATGACTACTTGTCTTGCAGTGTCAAAAAGGATTCCATCTATTTTAGAAAGTTAAAAGGTGCGCATAAGGAGCACATAAGAAGAAAATTTTGGATGCTATAAAAAAGCGTAATAAGAATCTGCTTCTAATGTAAATTTTACATGGGTTTGAGAAAATTCCGTTGGTGTCAAAAAAGATGAATTTGTTTTTTCTTAAATTGTGTAGAGTCTTGTAAAAATCAAAATAGGAGAAATCAATGCGCTTAGGTGGGCGTTTATATGCGGCAATAGATATTCTAAAAGAGATAGAAACTCGGCATCGCCCAATAGGTGAAGCTTTAAAAGATTGGGGACTTTCTCATCGCTTTGCTGGAGCAAGCGACCGAGCTGCAATTGGTACAATCGTTTATGATGTTTTAAGACGACGTTATTCTTTACAATGGCGTATGGAGAGTGATGACATGAGGGATGTCGTTTTCGGCACCTTATTAGATACTGGAAAAATGACGATTGAACAAGTTGATAGTGAATTAGAAGGAGATAGATTTGCACCGCAGGTATTAGGTTCTAAACAGCGCCAATCGTGGCAAAAACAGCAATTAATTGATGCGCCAGACTATATTCGTGGTGATATTCCTCAATGGTGTCAAGCGCATCTTCTTCCTGTATTTACCGACAATTGGGTCATTGAAGCTGCTGCATTAGCAACACGTCCTTCTTTAGATTTACGCGTGAATAGCTTGAAGGTAACACCAGAAAAGGTATTCAAGGAATTAGCAAAAACCAAAGCTCAACCGTTGTTATGGTTTCGGCAAGCTTTAAGAATTGCGCCGATTGAAAAGTTTGGCCGTCATCCCAATGTTCAGATGGAGCCAGCTTTTCAAAGGGGACACTTTGAAATACAGGATTTGGGATCTCAGATTGTTGCTTATCTTGTAGAAGCAAAGGCAGGTATGCAGGTGTTGGATTATTGTGCTGGAGCTGGTGGAAAAACATTAGCCTTAGCTGCCAGTATGGAGAATCAGGGACAAATTTATGCTTATGATTCAAACAAAGCCCGCTTGGCTCCCATTTTTGATCGTCTTCGACGTGCCGGTGTTCGTAATGTACAGGCACGTGGGAATGTAGAAGAATTAAAGCCGTTGGTCGGTCAGATGGATATTGTGCTGCTAGACGCGCCATGTAGTGGTACAGGAACATGGCGGCGGCGGCCAGATACGAAGTGGCGTTTGACGTTAGAACAGGTAAAACAACGCCAAACAGAACAAAAGGTTATTTTGAATGAGGCTATAGATTATCTTAAACCAAACGGGCGTTTAGTCTATATTACATGCTCTCTTTTTGTGGATGAAAATGAGGAACAAATTTCCCGTTTTCTTCAACAGCATTCTAATTTTTATCCAATAAATATGCGTACACTTTGGCAGCAACATTTTAGTTTTTCGTCTGTGCAACCAATTTTTTCAAATCATGGACTTACGTTATCGCCAGCAGCAACAAAAACAGATGGTTTCTTTTTATCTGTGTTGCAAAAAAAACATTGATACATATTTTTGCATTTTTTATCTTAGATTTTACGAGAAAAATCTTTTTCTGAAGCGAACAGGCTTGTGAAAAGAGAAAGATTAAATCATAAATCTCATTGGTTCTCTTTTATAATTATTGATTGGTTTTCTATGAGCGTATCACATCCAGACACTGTTCTTATTATTGATTTTGGTTCACAAGTCACACAACTGATCGCACGGCGGGTGCGAGAAATGGGTGTCTATTGTGAAATTGTTCCTTTTCAATTAGCTTTAGAAGGCATCAAGCGAATAAAACCTAAAGCTATTATTTTATCAGGTAGCCCTTATTCAGTTGTTGATGGCGGTTCGCCGCGTGCTCCGATGGAAGTTTTTGAAATTGGTATTCCAGTTCTTGGTATCTGTTATGGTGAACAAGCTATGTGTGTTCAGCTTGGTGGAAAGGTTGAAGCTGGACATGAGCGTGAATTTGGGCGTGCTTTTTTGGAGATACAAGAAGAGAATGCACTTTTTGATGGAGTGTGGGAAAAAGGATCTTGTTATCAAGTATGGATGAGTCACGGTGATCGTGTGACGGCGTTACCAGAAGGCTTTCGTGTAATAGGAACATCAAAAGGTGCTCCCTATGCTGCGATTGCTGATGAAAAAAGGCATTTTTATGCTGTACAGTTTCATCCTGAAGTTGTTCATACACCCGATGGTACAAAACTTTTACAAAATTTTGTTCATAAAATTTCTGGTCTTAAAAGCAATTGGTCAATGACTTCGTATCGCAAGAAGGTAATTGCTGATATACGCGAAAAAGTTGGGAAAAGCCGTGTGATCTGTGGCCTTTCAGGTGGCGTTGATTCAACAGTTGTTGCTGTACTTCTTCATGAAGCAATAGGAGAGCAACTAACATGTATTTTTGTGGATCATGGGTTAATGCGTAAGAATGAGGCTGAAGAAATTCTTACATTATTTCGAGATCATTATAACATAGAGCTTATTCACGCTAATGCCACCAACATGTTTCTTAACGCTCTAGAAGGTGAAATAGATCCAGAGAAAAAACGTAAAACAATTGGCCGTCTTTTTATAGAAGTTTTTGAAGAAGAAACTAAAAAAATAGGAGGTGCAGAATTTTTAGCGCAGGGAACGCTTTATTCAGATGTTATTGAGAGTGTATCGGCTATTGGTGAATCGGTAACAATTAAAAGCCATCATAATGTAGGGGGGTTACCGGAACGAATGAACATGAAACTTGTAGAACCATTGCGTGAACTGTTTAAGGATGAGGTTCGCGCGCTAGGGCGAGAGTTAGGATTGTCGGAGCAGTGTATTGGTCGTCATCCTTTTCCAGGACCCGGTCTTGCAATTCGGTGTCCAGGCGCAGTTACACGTGAAAAATTAGAAATTTTACGTGAAGCGGATGCTATCTACCTTGATGAAATTCGTAAAGCTGGCCTTTATGACAAAATTTGGCAGGCTTTTGCTATTCTTCTTCCTGTTCAGACTGTTGGAGTTATGGGTGATGGGCGCACTTACGAATTTGTTTGTGCTCTTCGCGCGGTAACATCTGTAGATGGAATGACTGCTGATTTCTATCCATATGATATGGAGTTTTTAGGCAAAACAGCGGCACGCATTATTAACGAAGTGAGAGGTATTAATCGTGTTGTGTATGATGTAACTTCAAAGCCTCCTAGTACAATTGAGTGGGAATGATTGAAAAAAAATTTTAATCAGAGAGTGTCGCTTAAAATTAATATTCGGGAGAGTGGATAGAAAAAACAATTTTTTTAAAATTGTTTTGCACTTTGTATGATTTTTAAAAAATCATTATCTGATTTATATGAACCGATATTGTTTAAAATTAAGAAGTGTGAAATTTTGCATGTCTGAGAGAAAAATTGTTGCACACCGTGGTGGAGCAAACCTTTATCCCGAAAATACACTTTCGGCATTTCGTCACGTAATTGCATTAGGAGTCGATGAAATTGAATGTGATGTTCATCTTCTGAAAAGTGGTGAAGTGGTTGTATTCCATGATTTTCATCTGGAACAACTGGTTGGGAAAAAAGGATATATTCATGATATTGATAATGAAACACGCAAAAAACTCTGTGTGAAAGGAAGCACTGAAGCGCCTCCTTTATTAGAAGAGGTGCTTGATCTGTTGGTGTCAACTCACGTTGCCCTCCATCTTGAAATTAAAACATGTGGTGAACTTGAGCGTGAGACTATTTTATCCCAAAAAGCACTTGCATTAATAAAAAGTCGAAATTTAGCAGAACGGGTTTCTGCAATCAGTTTTGATCCTACAAGCCTTCGTCCTTTTATTGAAGCAGGAATAGCATCTGGGCCATGTATTGATAGCTTTGAAGGTGATATGTACCGCAGTTTTTCTGAATGGAAACGATTAGGGTACTCTGATCTGAGTTTAGATGGCTCCATTGCTTCACAGGTTTTTATTGAATCTGCGCTTGAAGCTGGTTTTACTGTGGGTGTATGGACAATCAACGGGAGAGCTCGGTTATCACATTGGCTTGATATGCCTGTACATTATATCACGACAGATCAACCCGATTTAGCTTTGCAATTACGTGCACAGAGATAAAAAGCTTATTACTATACAAAAGAAACGATACAGTTGATAAAAATTGAAGTCGATAGGAGAAAATAAGAAGTTTTGCTAACAGTGCTTATAAGGTTAAAGTTTCTATTTTATTTACTTGTTACTTGTGCGTTTTCCTGTGGTTTTATTAAAAGTGTGAAAATTCTGATGAGGAACAGTGAAGCTTAGTTTCTTACCATAGTCGCTTGTAAGGCGTTCTCTTATTTCAACAGTAAAAATGGTATCGTTCCAACGCGTTAAAATATGACACCCTGTCCCAACAGGCTTGATAAGCTCAATTTGTGTGTGAAAGACAGGTCCTTGATCTGGGTATTCTCCCAACAAGATTACTTCTGGTCTGAATGCCAAAAGTTCTGTTTCTTGGCTATAAGACCATGAATGGCCTAAGTATCGTTCTAGGATTTTGCGATCAAGAAAGTTCATAGGAGGAGAACCAATAAAATCAGCAACAAATGTTGTTGCTGGAGTGTCGTAAATTTCCATTGGCGTTCCAATTTGCTCGATAGCTCCTTTGTTCATGACAACTATTCTATCGGCCAGTGTCATTGCTTCTAATTGATCATGGGTAACATAGAGGCTTGTTGTTTCCAATGAGCGCTGGAGTGTTTTAATCTCAATACACATTTGCGCACGCAATTTCGCATCAAGGTTTGAAAGTGGTTCATCAAAGAGAAAAACACGTGGTTGGCGCACAATCACACGCCCCATTGCAACACGCTGTCGTTGTCCTCCGGATAATTGTCGTGGTTTGCGATCAAGAAATGGCTCTATTTGCAAAAGTTTTGCAGCATGTGTGATACGTCTATTTATTTCATCTTTAGGTGTTTTGCGATTTTTAAGCCCATATTCTAAGTTTCCACGAACAGTCATATGGGGATAAAGTGCGTAATTTTGAAAAACCATAGCAATATCGCGATCAGCTGGTTCACGTTCATTGATGCATTCATTATCAATATAGAGTTCACCCGAGGTGACCTGTTCAAGTCCTGCAATGATCCGTAAGAGTGTTGATTTACCACATCCTGAAGGACCAACAAGGACAAGAAGTTCCTTATCGGCAACTGTCAAATTTAAATCATCAATGACGATAATGTTGTTGTCATACTGTTTTTTTATATTTGATAACTGGATTATGGCCACAGTTATTTCTCCGTTTCAATAAGGCCTTTGATAAAAAGCCGCTGCATGAAGATGACGACAAGAACAGGCGGGACCATGGCAACGACCGATACTGCCATGAGTATATTCCATTGAGGATCATGCTGAAGTGATTCTACGATAAGCTGTTTCAAAATAATAAGAATAGTTTGATGATTTTGATCAGTTGTCACTATAAGAGGCCAGAGATATTGTATCCATCCATAAATGAACATAATGATAAATAAAGCAGCGATATTGCTTTTGCTAAGAGGAAGAAGAATATCTTTAAAGAATTTAAATGGCCCTGCACCATCAACACGCGCAGCTTCCAAGAGTTCATCAGGAACAGTCAAAAAAAATTGACGAAATAAAAATGTAGCTGTTGCAGATGCAATGAGCGGGATGATCATTCCACTATAGGTGTTTATCATGCCTAACTGTGCAACTACAGTATATGTTGGAATGATGCGGACTTCGACAGGGAGCATCAATGTAACAAAGATGAGAGCAAAAGCAGTTTTGCGAAAGGGGAAGCGCATATAGACAATTGCATAAGCAGAAAGGAGTGAAATAATAATTTTTCCAATACTAATACCAAGAGCCATAATGAGCGAATTCATTAAAAGTGGCCAGAGATTGGGCAAACCAAGCTTTTGAAGGCCATCACCAAAGATTATTTTATAGTTTTCTAGAGCATGCTTCCCCGGTAAAAGGGGAAGTGTTCCAGAGCTAAACGCCGCTGAGCTATGGGTTGATGCGATGATAGCGACATAAACAGGAAAACAAATAATGATAATGCCAACAATGAGGGTGAGATGGGTTAAAAATTTCAAAACAGGGCGATTTTCAACCATAATTCGCTTCCTAATATTGTACGCGACGTTCAATCCAGCGGAACTGGATAAACGTTAAGACAATAACCATCAACATTAATATTGTTGATTGTGCTGCTGATCCACCGATTATTTGGTTTTTAAAGCCATCATCATACACTTTGTAGACGAGAGTGCTTGTTGCACGTGCAGGACCTCCAGAGGTCATGTTATCAATAATACCAAATGTATCAAACATGACATAATTGATGTTAATGACAAGAAGAAAAAAGGTCGTTGGTGAAATCTGCGGGAATACTACAGTCCAAAACCGTTTAAAAGGACCAGCACCATCGATTGCTGCGGCCTCTATTTGGGAACGTGGAATAGACTGAAGACCTGCAAGAAAAAAGAGAAAATTATAGGAGATTTGTTTCCAGCTGGCCGCAATTACAATAAGGCTCATTGCTTGAGTGCCATTAATACGATAATTCCATATGACACCTATTTTTTCTAAAAGAAAAGGGATAATTCCAATAGTTGGGTGAAAAATAAACAACCATAATATACCTGCCAATACTGGAGCAACAGCATAAGGCCAGAGCAAGAGCATTGTATAAGCTTTTTTTGCACGGATGACTCTATCAACGCAGGTAGCCAAAAGAAGCGATATCGTCATTGAAGCAAGAGTAACGGAGACAGAAAATACTGCAGTTGTGAGAAGTGATTTCAGATAAGAAGGATCAGTAAGAATTGTCACATAATTTTCAAAGCCAACAAAGGTTGTTGTAAAACCAAAAGCATCTTCACGCTCGAAAGATGATTTTATCGCGTGGGCAGCAGGCCAAAGGAAAAATAAAAAAGTCACAATAAGCTGAGGAAAAAGCAACCAGTAAGAGAGTAGACTGTTTTTGAAATATGCTTGTTTTTCTTGCATTCGTAGGACTTTTTAAATATAGAGAGTTTAGAAAGATGAATAAAAAGAATTGAAGAAACTCAACTATTTGGTGAAGGTTTTGATCTTTAATGATAGTTATGAAACCTTAATGATTAGCTTTTTCAAATTCACGTAAGAGTTTATTGCCGCGTTCAACTGTTGTATCTAATCCGTTTTTTGGTGTTTTTGAGCCACTAAGAACAGCTTCTAATTCCTGATCAAGAATAGAGCGAATTTGCGGTAAATTACCAAATCGTATACCCTTTGAATTAACAGTCGGCGGGTTAAGAGTAATTTGTTTAATGGCAATATCTGCGCCGGCATTTTTCTCGTAGTAATGTTGTTTTTTACTCAGTTCGTAAGCAGTCTTTGTGGTTGGTAGATAACCTGTTGTCTGATGCCACCTAGCTTGAATATCCGCTTTCGAGAGAAATTTAAGAAAAGCTGCGGCACCTGCATATTCTTTAGGCGTATGACCTCTCAAAGCCCAAATAGAAGCTCCACCAATAATTGAGTTCTGTGGTGCTGCATTGACATCGTCATAATAGGGCAGCATACCAAACCCAACTTTAAATTGCGCTTCGGAAACAATACCTGCACGCGACCCTGAAGATTGCATAAAAATTGCGCAATTTTGTGACATAAACATCGGTGTTGCATCTAATGCACCAGAAGGACCGCCATAGCGGAAAATACCTTGATCAGACCATTTTTTAAGATCAGTCCACATACGTACTTGCACAGGTCCATTAAACGTGAGCTCTGAATCAAGTCCACCAAAACCATTTTCTTTTGTTCCAAAAGGAACATTATGTAATGCTGAAAAGTTTTCTACGCCAATCCATTGGGCTGCATAAGCCATTGTAAAACCACATCTCGCAGATTTAGTTTCAAGAATTTTTTTGGAGAATTTTTCAACGTCTTGCCATGTTTTAGGTGGCTGTTCTGGATCAAGTCCTGCTTTTTTGAAGATATCTTTATTATAATAAAGGATCGGTGTTGAAGCGTTGAATGGCATAGAAAGCATTCGTCCCTGAACGTCAGAGTAATAACCACTGATAGCAGGCAAATAATCAGCAAAATCAAGTTCTTGCTTTGTATCAGCCATAAGTTGATAAATGGGATAAACAGCACCCTTTGCCGCCATCATGGTTCCAGTGCCAATCTCATAGATTTGGGCGAGCACCGGTTGTTTATTTCCGCGAAATGCTGAAATGAGTGAAACCATACCTTCTTCATATTCACCACGAAATGAAGGAACAACTTTATAATCAGACTGACTGGCATTAAAATCGTTGATGAGTTGTTCAGTTTGTTTTCCCAGCTCACCGCTCATAGAATGCCAAAAGCTAATTTTTGTTTGTGCAAACCCCGTTGTTGTCACGCTGATAGCAACGATAAATGACGTTATAAAAAGATAAAAACGAATCATGGCCTCCCCCTTTTGAAGTGATGAAATACAGGTTTCCTCTAAATTTACGGTATTACACATGAACATACCATGACAGTTTTATTTTAGAAATATGTTTGTCCATTTAAACAGGAACCACCAAAAGGTCAAACAAATTTGTTTAGACTTATCTATTTTTCCTTTTTGAGAGTTATCGTATGTTAACGGGATTACCCTGTAAACAGTTGATAAAAAAACTGAAATGGTTCAAATGAGTAAAGCAGAAGGGAAGATCAAGGACGCAAACAGTAAATGCCATTTAGCTATGGCTATTGCCGTACTCAAATTTATTTTTTTCAAGAGAGTTTTTAGTTTTTGTGTTATTTGTCTTAATAATTGGGGATGATAGTTTTGAGGCAATTGTGCATTCCAATTGTAATAACGCTTGTTATAATAATGCCTAATAAAGCGGATTTTTTTAATTTATTCAGAAGCTATTTCTCTCTTAAACTTTTAAGTGTACTTGCAAATCATGTTTTGGTTTGCATTTTAGGAGCTGCCTAACAAGCTTTGTTTTTTAAGTTAATGAGATGTTTTAGCGCGCTTAATAGTATCCTTGATCTATGACCAAAGCGATCTGTTTTAGCGTTGTAAGATATTTTCAAGAGCGCATGTGCATTTAAAAAATTTGAAAAACAAGAAAATAAGTTTAAGAATACATGGTGTTTTTGGATGTAAAAGATTTAATTGGTAATGATAGAGGATGATATTTTTAAAAAATAACAGAAAAATGCTTTGTAGATTGATTATAGATTTTGTTGATTTGTCTTAGTGTTTTGTCGTCGCATCGATAATAGTATTAACATTATGTTCCATCATATCGAGATAAGTTGCAGCAGGTCCGTTTTCGTCCGACAATGCATCGGAATACAGTGTTCCACCGATTTTTAAACCTGTTTCTTTTGAGATCTGTTTTATGAGACGAGGATTAGAGATGTTTTCAACAAACAGTGCGGCTGCTTTATGAGTTTTAATTTGTTTAATAAGTTTGGCGACATCTGCTGCAGTCGCTTCAGCTTCTGTTGAAGCACTTTGAGGTGCAAGTATGGTAAAACCGTATTCTTGGGCAAAATAACTAAAGGCGTCGTGAGATGTGATAATAACACGTTTATCTTTTGGGATGGTTGCAATCTTTGATTTAAGTTTTTCTTGCGCTGCTTTAAGCTTTTGGCTATAAGCTTCGGAATTTCTTCTGTAGCTTGCACAGGATTGTTGATCGATTTTACAGAAGGCAGTGGCGATATTTTTGATATAAATTTCGACATTAGGGATAGTTTGCCAAGCATGTGGATCAATACTACTGTGGTGCTGATGTTGGGCACTATGTTCTTTATTTTTAATTTCGAGGAGGGGAATGTTGGCACTAACTTCAACAAGAAGTGCTTTTGTTCCGCTTGCTGTGATGAGGCGGTCAATGAAGCCTTCTAAATGAAGCCCGTTGATGAAAATAATATGTGCCTTTCTCAGAGCTTGGGTATCATTGGGAGTAGGTTCATAAGTGTGGGTATTTGCATTGGGACCGACCAAAGTAGTAGTATAAATATTGTCACCTCCTACATTTTTTACTAAATCTGCAAGAATAGAAAAGCTCGCAACAACTCTAATCTTATTATGTGCGGCAGCAGAAAATGGAAAAAGGGCAAGCAAGTAGAGAGAGCCAAGCATAACAAATTGTTGAATGAGTTTAAGCACAATTATTTCCTTAAGGTGGGGAGGAACGTATAAAAAAGTTGGGGAAACCATGCCACAATAAAGCCGCGTGGACTTATGAAGCAGGAAAAAAGATAAATAAATCCTGCGGTAATGATGATAGCAGGGCCAGAGGGAAGTGAAAGGTGGAAAGAAAGCAGTAGGCCACATATGCTAGAAATGATTCCCAAAAGTGTGGAAAGTACGCAGATAGGACCCAGACGTGAAAGCCAAAGACGAGCTGTAATAGCTGGAATCATCATAATGCCGACGGAAAGTAATGTTCCTAGTGATTGGAAGCCACCAACCAAATTTAATACGACAAGTCCGAGCAGTGATATATGAACATATTTACTCAATGGAGAGAGCGATTTAAAAAAGAGGGGGTCAAAGCTTTCTACTACAAGTGCGCGCCAGAAAATGCAGAGACTGCACACTGTGATGAGCATTATAGTAGTAACCAGTAAAAGGGCTTGTGTATCCAGTGCAAGTACCGAGCCAAATAAGAGATGAAGCAAATCAATCGTTGAATTTTTAAGTGAAACAATAATGACACCTGCTGCGAGTGCAATAAGATAAAAGACTGTCATTGATGCGTCTTCTTTCTGAAAGCTATTTCGCGAAATCAAGGCGGTTGCTAACGCAACAATAACACCAGCTAAAATGCCGCCAAGTGTCATAGATATGAGAGAAAAGCCACAAAACAGGAAAGCGGCGGCAACACCAGGAAGAATGGCGTGAGATATAGCATCTCCTGTTAAACTCATCCCGCGTAGCATCAAAAATACACCAATAGGACAAGCACTGATGGACAGGAGAATTGAACCGATAAGGGCGCTTTGCATAAAATGGAACTCAACGAAGGGGGCAAGAAAAAATGCGTACACGTATTATAGCCTAATAGAGCGAGAATCATTGAAGGGAAGATGTCGTTTTAGTGCGCTAATATGAAAAGAGTTGGATGTGAGAGGTGATATAAAGTGATGAATGTTGTCATGGAAAAATTGTGTTGTTTCTCCATAAAAGGCGTTTTGTTTATTAATTTGAATCATATGGGGAAAATATTCTTGCACAATGAGCGGATCATGGAGTGCTGTAAGAACTGTCCGTCCTTGTTGTTGCCAATGGGTTATCAACGCAAGAAGATCTTTTTGGGTATTACAATCTATACCATTAAAAGGTTCATCGAGCAAAATAATATCAGCATCTTGTACAATAATACGCGCAAAAAGGGCGCGTTGTAATTGGCCACTTGATAGTGTGTCAAGTGAACGAGTGGCGAGTGTCGTGAGCCCAACCATTTCAAGTGCATGCTGAATTTTAGAGTAATAAGGGCGCTGGTTTTTCCATAATCCACAAAAAGACCATAGTCCCGTTTTTATAAGCGCTTCCACATCAATTGGAAATGTTTGATCTATATCGCATTGCTGAGCGAGATAAGCAATCCGGCTTTTCTTCGGTTTTGTAATTTTACCTCTGATAGGTTTAATCAAACCGGCGATAGCTTTTAGCAGTGTAGATTTTCCAGCACCATTATCACCCGTTATTGCAACCAACGAACCAGCTTTTAATTTTGCTGAAAAACTCTTTATAGCTATTCTATTTACATAGCCTAATGTTGCATTATCGAAATGCAGACCCATAATTTATACCACCTTTGCTTATTTAGCTCGGGAATCTATGTAATAATATAACGTTTGTCAACAAAATGTTATATTATTACATATGTTTTAGAAGTTGAGAATCTCAGTGGGAAGATCGTGGAAAATTCAAAATAATGGTTGAATTCTCCTTGACGAAAGAGAGAGGGTGTATACTATATATAGTATCAAAATGATTGGTGATTCTAAATAAGCACAAGTGAGGGTATAGTGTGTTTCGTTTGGTGTCTAAATTATTTCCATAATATGATCGCGAAGAGTTTATTGACCAAGAGTAGAGTGGTGTTTCTGTTCGAATGTTTCTCTTGGGGGAATTTCCTTTCGTTTTTGTGAGTTGATTTTATCATGAAAGAGTAAGACTAAGCATTGGGGAAGCAGCTGCTGGGGACATTAGTTTTTAGACAGCAGGAGGGAATTGTAATGCAAGCAAAAGATTGTTTTATAACTGGGATGCTTTGCCATTTAAGTTATAGAATGATCATTTATTCTCATCATAATTTTGAAATTATTTGATGGGGATTTCAGTTATGTTCAGAAAGCTATGTGTTGTTTGAACAAGAGTATGACCGTATGTGTTTGTGTACAATCGCTGTTTTTTGTTATTCTTGAGTATCTATTAAAATTATCAGAATTAATACCCTTTGAGGGGTGTCTTTTTAAAATTATGAAAGTTGAAAAAAATGTCGATCACTATTTATAGCAAGCCATCTTGCGTTCAATGCGACGCTACGCGTCGCGCCTTTGATGCTAAGGGCATTAATTATCGTGTTGTAGACATTTCCCGCGATGAACAAGCGTATATTTTTGTTCAATCTCTGGGCTATCGTCAGGTTCCTGTCGTCGTTTGTGGTGAAAATCATTGGTCTGGTTTTAGACCGGATATGATTAGTGGTATTTGTGTTTAATGGGGCTTATTGTTTATTATTCGAGCGCAACGGGTAATACTGAACATTTTGTCTCTCAACTTGATCAACGAATCCTCAAGATTGATAAAAAAAAGCCGTCTGTGTTAATTGATGAACCTTATATATTAGCTGTTCCTACATATGCAGATGGTGAAGGGAGAGGGGCTGTGCCGAAAGCGGTTATTCGTTTCCTCAATGAGAGAGAGAACCGCAAGTTTATTCGTGGTGTCATTGGTGGTGGGAATCGCAATTTTGGTTGCTATTATAATTTAGCGAGTAAAATTATTGCTGAAAAATGTTTTGTGCCTTGTCTGTATCGTTTTGAGTTACGTGGAACTGATGAAGATGTTATTTGTGTGAAGAAGGGATTGGAAAGATTTTGGAAACAATCGGTATAGAACAATCACAGAAATCAGGTCAGATCATGGATTATCATGCGTTAAATGCAATGCTTAATCTTTATGACGAAGATGGTCATATCCAATTTGATATGGATCGGCTTGCAGCACGGCAATATTTTCTTCAGCATGTTAATCAAAACACGGTTTTTTTTCATAATCTTAAGGAAAAAATAGATTACTTGATAGAAGAAGGTTATTATGAAAAAGCTTTGTTTGAGCTTTATGATTTTTCTTTTATCAAAAGACTTTTTAAACGCGCTTACGCATTTAAGTTTCGCTTTCCTACTTTTTTAGGCGCATTTAAGTACTATACGAGCTATACACTGAAGACTTTTGATGGAAAGCGCTATCTTGAGCGTTATGAAGACCGTGTTTGTCTTGTCGCTTTATATTTAGCACAAGGGAATAAGGCACTTGCTGAAATTTTTGTGGATGAAATTATTACAGGCCGGTTTCAACCCGCAACACCGACATTTTTGAATGCGGGAAAAAAGCAACGTGGTGAATTAGTATCGTGTTTTTTGTTACGTGTTGAAGACAATATGGAATCGATAGGTCGTTCAGTCAATTCAGCTTTACAGCTTTCGAAACGCGGTGGGGGTGTGGCACTTTGTTTAACCAATTTGCGGGAAGCAGGGGCACCAATTAAGCAAATAGAAAATCAATCTTCAGGTGTATTGCCTGTGATGAAACTTTTGGAAGATTCCTTTTCTTATGCCAATCAACTTGGTGCACGGCAAGGGGCTGGTGCTGTTTATTTACATGCACATCATTTAGATATTATGAAGTTTTTGGATACAAAGCGCGAGAATGCTGATGAAAAAGTCAGAATTAAAACGCTTTCGCTTGGTGTGGTAGTTCCTGATATTACTTTTGAGCTTGCACGTAATAATGAGGACATGTATCTGTTTTCACCTTATGATATTGAGCGCGTTACAGGTAAACCTTTTAGCGATATTTCTTTAACGGAGCATTATCGCTCTTTTGTTGATAATGCAAAGATTCGTAAAAAGAAAATAAGTGCGCGCGTTTTTTTCCAGACATTAGCAGAAATTCAATTTGAATCAGGTTATCCCTATATTTTGTTTGAGGATACTGCCAACCGAGCTAACCCGATAGCTGGGCGTATAAGTATGAGCAATTTATGTTCAGAAATATTGCAGGTAAATGAGGCGAGTGAACTGGAAACGGATTTAACTTATCGCACTGTTGGTAGTGATATATCCTGTAATCTTGGTTCAATGAACATTGCAAAAGCGATGGAAAGCAGTGATTTTGGTCAAACGGTGGAAGCTGCTGTTCGTGCTCTTACTGCTGTTTCCGATATGAGTGATATTGCTTGTGTCCCTTCCATTGCGAAAGGTAACGCTGAAAGCCATGCAATTGGTTTGGGACAAATGAATTTGCATGGTTTCTTAGCGCGGGAGCGGATCTATTATGGGTCTCCAGAAGCGATAGATTTCACCAATATTTATTTTTATATTGTGACATACCATGCAATACGTGCTTCCAATTTAATTGCACGCGAACGTCAGGAAATGTTTGCAGGGTTTGAGAAATCAGCTTACGCAGATGGCAGTTTTTTTGCAAAATATATTGAGAAAGAATGGAAGCCACAATTTGCGCTTGTGCAAGAGCTCTTTACACGAAATAATATTATTATACCAGACCAAAAGGATTGGCAGGAACTCAAGAATTTAGTTGTTGAGTACGGGCTTTATAATCGCAATCTGCAGGCCGTTCCCCCTACAGGGTCTATTTCCTATATTAATCATGCGACATCTTCTATTCATCCGATTGCTTCAAAGATTGAGATTCGCAAAGAGGGGAAGATTGGACGTGTTTATTATCCTGCTCCTTACATGGATAATACGAATTTAAATTTCTACCAAGATGCTTATGAGATTGGTCCTGAAAAAATTATTGATACCTATGCTGCTGCCACACAACATGTTGATCAAGGTCTTTCATTAACGTTGTTTTTTCCTGATACTGCTACCACGCGCGATATTAACCGCGCACAAATTTATGCTTGGAAAAAAGGTATAAAGAGTATTTATTATATACGGTTGCGGCAAGTAGCGTTGAGTGGAACAGAGGTAGATGGCTGTGTTTCGTGCAGTCTATAGGAGATAATCATATGACAAAGATTACAACCAAAAATCCTGTTGTGTGTGCTATCAATTGGAATAGATTGCATGATGAGAAAGATCTTGAAGTATGGAATCGTTTAACTGGAAATTTTTGGTTACCTGAGAAAGTTCCTCTTTCTAATGATATTCCTTCATGGTCAAGTTTGACAGAGGAAGAACGTAAGCTGACGATTCGTGTTTTTACTGGATTAACTCTCCTAGATACGATTCAAAATACTGTAGGAGCCATTTCACTTATGGCTGACGCAATAACAGAGCACGAGGAAGCAGTATTGACGAATATTGCATTCATGGAAGCGGTTCATGCACGGTCTTATTCTTCTATTTTTTCAACCTTATGTTCGACGGTAGAGGTCGATGATGCGTTTAGGTGGTCAGAAGAAAATATTCATTTGCAAAAAAAGGCTAGATTAGTGCTTGAGCGTTATGAAGCGGATAATCCGCTAAAGAAAAAAATTGCTTCGACTCTGCTGGAAAGCTTTTTATTTTATTCTGGTTTTTATTTGCCCATGTATTGGGCCAGCCGTGCTAAATTGACCAATACAGCTGATCTCATTAGGCTTATCATCCGTGATGAGGCTGTACATGGTTATTATATAGGCTATAAATTTCAATTGGGGTTTGCAAAACTTGATGACGTTCAAAAGCAGGAAATTAAAGATTTTGCTTTTAACTTACTCTTTGACCTTTATAATATTGAATGCAAATATACTGAAGATCTTTATGATGCACTTGGATTGACAGAAGATGTTAAAGTTTTTCTTCATTATAATGCAAACAAGGCCTTAATGAATCTGGGTTTTGAAGCTCTTTTCCCTCCTGAGGTGTGCCGTGTTAATCCCGCTATTTTAGCAGCTTTGTCACCAAGCGCAGATGAAAATCATGACTTCTTTTCAGGGTCTGGCTCTTCTTATGTTATTGGTAAGGCGGTTGCTACCACAGACGATGATTGGGAATTTTAATGATTGCATACAAAAAGAAGTGCGCGGGGTATTCCACTTAAGTCTTTGCGCATTTCTAGACATTGGAAACCATTCTTTTCAAATAAGTCGCAGACTTCTTTTTCTTGAGAGCGACCGATTTCAACAGCAATATAGCCGTTGTCTTTTAGATATTTTTCTGCTTCAAGAGCGAGCTTTCGATAAAAATCAAGACCATCTTTCCCACCGATCAGTGCGCCCAATGGATCATATAGACGCACTTCCTTTGCAAGGTTTTTGATATCCGTTTCCGGAATATAGGGTGGATTGGAAATAATAAGATCAAATTGACCTGTGACAGAGTGAAACCAATCGCTAAGAAGAGGTGTAAAGCGGTGCATAACATCCGCATTCTTTGCATTTTTTGTGGCTGTTTTAAGGGCATCTTCAGAAATATCGACAGCTACGGCATAAGATTGGGGAATTTGTTTGAGAATCGCAATGGCAATAACGCCACTTCCTGTTCCCATATCAAGCAGTGTTGTTTTTCCTGATTTTTCACACTGTTTTTTGAGGAGAGGTAAAACAAGATCCACCAGTGTTTCTGTGTCGGGACGTGGTTCTAATGTATCTTGAGATAATGTGAAGGATATGCCATAGAATTCCCGTTTTCCGATAATACGGTAAACTGGTTCACCAGCAATACGTCGTTTGATAGCGTTTTCTAAGTGTATTCTTTGCTCAAAAGACAAACAAAGATCTGGTTGGAGAATTCTATCAGATGTATTTGTACCTGTTATCCATTCAACGAGTATTCTTGCATCAAGGTTGGCTTCAGAAACTCCTTGGATACGTAATTCTTCTTGAGTTTGTCGGATGATATTGTTGAGAGAATGTTTGGTCATCCATGATTGTCCATTTTCATAAGGAGTGCTGTCTGATGGTCGGATATGAGTGCATGAATAAGTTCATCAAGATCTCCTTCCAATACGCGGTCAAGCTTGTAAAGAGTGAGATTAATACGGTGATCCGTGATACGTCCTTGTGGAAAATTATAGGTACGAATTCGTTCTGAACGATCACCAGAACCGACTTGATTTTTACGGGAGGCTGAACGTTCACTTTCCGCTTTTTGTCGTTCGATATCGAACAAGCGCGCCCGTAGAATTTGAAGCGCCCGTGCTCGGTTTTGGTGTTGTGATTTTTCTGCTTGTACAACCATAATTCCCGTTGGAATATGCGTAATACGAACAGCTGAATCAGTTGTATTGACATGCTGTCCTCCTGCTCCAGAGGCGCGCATCGTATCAATACGAATATCTTCTGGACGAATTTCAATATCAATTTCTTCAGCCTCAGGAAGTACTGCAACGGTGGCAGCAGACGTATGGATACGTCCACCTGTTTCTGTTTCAGGTATGCGTTGCACACGATGAACACCTGATTCAAATTTTAGTTTAGAAAAGACACCTTTTCCTGAAATGGTTGCAATAATTTCTTTATATCCACCAACTTCCCCTTCATTAAGCGAAACGACTTCAACTTTCCAGTTATGAGAAGCGGCATAACGTTCATACATGCGAAAAAGATCACCGGCAAAAAGCGCTGCTTCTGATCCTCCTGTTCCTGCTCGAATTTCAATAATAGCACTTTTTTCATCAGCAACATCTTTAGGCAAAAGAAGAATTTGAAGTTCTTGCTCAAGTTGTTCCGTTTTCTGATATAATAATGGTAGCTCTTCTTGAGCAAGGTTACGCATTTCTATATCTGTTAGTTTATCACTGATCATAGTTTCGAGTTCTGTTATTTCTGTATGGAGAGCATTTAATGTTCGTATGAAGGTAACGATTGGCTGTAATTCTGCATATTCAGAAGCTAATTTTACATAAGTTTCAGCATTTGGATTTTTAGCCATTTGGCTTTCAATTATTTCAAAGCGTTTTTCAAGCTGTTTCATACGATCTTGTGGCAAAGAAACCATGATAATATTGGCCTAATTTGTTATAATACTTTTATTGTAATATTGATGATTGAGTATTTATAGCATCATATAAAAAGGAGTAATAAAGCAGAAAAACTTTCTTGCCAATGAAAACTGTAGGTTCTTAAGGAGAACTTGTGAAAAATTTGCTTTGCATGAAGAGATTTTTGATTATACGTGCGAAACCGTCACTTTAAAAACTGCGTTTTTTCCCATAAAGTTCAAGGCGATGGTGAATAATATCATAGCCAAGAGATTTAGCAATTTCCTCTTGCAGTTTTTCAATGATATCAGAATGAAATTCAATAACTTGCCCTGTTTCCACATCAATGAGATGATCATGGTGTTGCCCATCTGCTTGCTCAAAACGGGATGGTCCACCACTAAAAGTATGACGATGAATTGTCCCGTTTTCTTCTAATATTTTCATGGTTCTATAAACGGTCGAAAGCGAAACGCTAGAATCTATTTTGTGAGCGCGCTGAAAAATTTCAAACGCATTTGGATGATCATTTGTGTCGGCCAAAATATCAAGAATAATGCGTCTTTGACGTGTTACCCTTAGACCTGCGGTGCGTAATTCCTGCTCATAGTTTCGCTTTTTATTCATCTTCTTAATTGTTTGTTTTTCAAACGAAGGCGCCATGACAATGTTTGTATTTTTTCTCTGAACCACAAGGACAACGCTCATTACGTCCCACCTTTCCCCAAGTGGTTACATCGTTTGGATCACGGTCTTCTGGGTTAACAATTCTATTTTCTTGTGTTTGTGCCCACAGGATTGGAGCATTTTCTTTATCTTGATCATTTGGAACAGAGTTATCAGCATCTTCTTGCTCAAGGTTGAGTGGTTCTGTGGATTGCTGAACGATCTCGAAACGCATGAGTTTGGAAGTAACGATTCTGCGTAAATTTCTAAGCATGCTCTGGAAAAGTTCAAATGACTCCGTTTTATATTCGTTGAGGGGATCCCGTTGTGCATAACCACGGAAACCAACGACAGAACGTAAATGGTCTAAACTTACCAGATGTTCACGCCATAACATGTCAATGGTTTCAAGTAATATAGCTTTATGAAAATAAGCCATAATTTCTGGAGAGTAGCGTTCAGTACGTTCGTTTTCAAGTTTGGTAACAGCATCTGATATGCGTTCTAAAATTTGTTCTTCAGCAATTCCATCTTCTTTTGCCCATTCTTCTACTGGAAGCTCAAGATTGAAGAGTTGGTGAATTTCCCCTTGTAGTGCTTTCACATTCCATTTCTCAGAATATGTTCCAGATGGGACATAGGCTTCTACGAGATCTTCGACCACTTCATTGCGCATTTCAAGGATCATGTCTGTTAAATCATCTGCATTCATGACTTCCATACGCTGTTCAAAAATAACTTTGCGTTGGTCATTCATGACATCGTCATATTTTAACAAATTTTTACGAATTTCAAAATTTCGTGCTTCAACTTTTTTTTGCGCTTTCTCGAGGGCTTTATTAATCCATGGATGTATAATAGCTTCATCTTCCTTCAATCCAAGCTTTTGCAACATACCATCCATACGGTTGGAGCCGAAGATACGCATGAGATCATCTTGAAGAGAAAGAAAAAATTTGGAACGACCAGGATCGCCTTGACGACCAGAACGTCCACGCAGCTGGTTATCAATACGACGGCTTTCATGGCGTTCAGTAGCGATGACGTAAAGACCACCAGCAGCTAATGCCTTTTCTTTGAGTTGTTGAACATCTTTTTTAATTTCTTCAACTTTAGCTGTCCGCTCTGCTCCATCGGGCATATCCTGTAATTCTTGCCGGATACGCATTTCAACATTACCACCAAGCTGTATGTCAGTACCGCGACCAGCCATGTTGGTTGCAATGGTTAAAGCTCCAGGAACCCCTGCTTGCGCAATGATGTAGGCTTCTTGCTCATGATAGCGGGCATTTAAGACTCTAAAATCGGAAATACCCTCTTTGCGCAAACGTTCTGCTAATTGTTCTGATTTTTCAATAGAAGTTGTTCCAACAAGAATAGGCTGCCCTTTTTCATGTGCTTGACGGATATCACGCACAATAGCACGATATTTCTCTTCTGCTGTTCGATAGATTTCATCATCTTCATCACAACGTTGTACTGGTAAGTTTGTGGGAACTTCTACAACCTCAAGACCATAAATATTACTGAATTCTTCGGCTTCTGTTGCGGCAGTTCCAGTCATTCCCGACAATTTTCTATACATACGAAAATAATTTTGGAAAGTAATGGAAGCAAGAGTCTGATTTTCTGGTTGAATAGCAACATGCTCTTTAGCTTCTAGGGCTTGATGAAGCCCTTCAGAATAACGCCGTCCTGGCATCATACGACCTGTAAATTCATCAATGATGACAATTTCACCATTGCGAACAATATAATCTTTGTCACGGACAAATAACTTATGGGCTTTTAGAGCGTTATTGATATGATGGACGATAGCAACATTTTCTATGTCGTAAAGACTTTCACCTTTAAGATGTCCGGCTTGTTCGAGCATTCTTTCGATTTTTTCAGTACCGACTTCGGTAAAGGTTGTTGTTTTTTGTTTTTCGTCTATTTCATAGTCTTCTGGAGTCAATGCAGGAATAAATGTATCAATAAGGTTGTAGAAGTCGGTACGATCTTCTAGAGGACCAGAAATAATAAGGGGAGTCCTTGCTTCATCAATGAGGATCGAATCAACTTCATCAACAATTGCGTAATGATGTCCACGCTGGACCATTTGACTACGATCAAAAGCCATATTATCGCGCAGATAATCGAAACCCAGTTCATTATTTGTTGCATAGGTGATGTCGCATGCATAGGCTGCTCGGCGTGCTTCATTATCAAGATCATGAAGAATCACACCGGTTGTTAGCCCCAAAAAACTGAAGATTTTTCCCATTGTTTCAGCATCACGACTAGCAAGATAATCGTTTACCGTAACGACATGAACGCCTTTTCCTTCTAATGCATTGAGATAAATTGGCAGAGTTGCCATTAATGTTTTACCTTCACCGGTGCGCATTTCAGCGATACCGCAGTCATGAAGCACCATTCCACCAATTAGCTGTACATCAAAAGGACGCATATCATAAACACGTTTAGCCGCTTCACGAACAGTTGCAAAAGCTTCTGGTAGGAGTAAATCAACGGTTTCACCTTCCATAAGACGTTTACGAAACTCATCAGTTTTTTGGCAGAGTTGTGCATCGCTTAATTTCACGAATTGCTCTTCCAATGCATTAATTTGTACAACTTTTTGGCGAAGTAATTTGAGACGTCGCTCATGAGCTGAACCAAAAAATTTACGTGCAAAGACACCTAAACCGACCATCTCTGGCCCTTTCTCTTAATTGTTGTCACTTTTTTTGGGTAGTCCATATGCTATCCTCATACTCTGCAACCCCCAAGACATTTAATATAACTGGATGAAAAGGGTACAGTTATATTTGTTGGTGTGCAATTTTTCATTTTAATTGTAAAGTAGAGATAAGAGGCTAAGAGCACTGTGTCAACTTTAGTAATGCTGTTTAGTTGAGACAATACAAAGTAATTTAGGATATAATACGTCATTTTCCTATATTATTATGTTTTCTATGAGCACTAGATAGGGTAGAATAAACTAAGATGAAAGGACAAGTTTATTCTTTTTTAAATAAAATTACTGATTTATTTATCTACGTTTAGAGATTAGAATGTCACGGTCAAAGAAAATAAGAATCTTAAACCTGCCTTCATTTTTAAGGAGTATATTTATGAAATTCAACTTTATCACACTGTTTTTGGCATCAACCTTATTGACGAGCACAAGTTTAGGGGTGATAGCTCAAGAAAGTTTGAATTCACCGTCGAATGATTTAAAGACTTTGGAGAAAACTTCTGAAAAAACAGTTGCTCCTTCTCATGTTATGGCAGTTATTGATGGGAAGGATATTACAGCAGGGCAATTGGATGAGTTAGCGCTTGAAATAAATCCTAATTTAGGGCGTTTTCCTGATGAACAACGCCGTGTAATGGTGTTAAAAGCTTACTTAGATATGCAGGCGCTTGCTAAAGCAGCAAAGAACAAGGGTATCGATAAAACTGAAGCTTACGATAAACGTATGGCAGTTATGCGTGATAATGTTTTGCAGCAACTTTATTTTAAACAGACGATAGTTGACCAGATTTCTGATACTGATTTGGAAGCTCTTTATAATAAAGAAGTTGCGGCTTTACCCAAAGAAGATGAAGTTAAAGCACGTCATATTTTAGTTAAAACGAGAAAAGAAGCAGAGGCTGTTATTAAGCGTTTAAATAAGGGAGAAAGTTTTGAAGAGATTGCAAAAAAGAGTTCAACAGATGGTTCCGCCGCTGTTGGAGGCGATCTTGGTTATTTTAGTCATGGTCAAATGGTTAAGCCTTTCGAAGATGCTGCGTTTGGTTTGAAAGTTGGAGAATACACTACAAAGCCTGTTGAAAGCCCTTTTGGCTGGCATGTTATTAAGGTGGAAGATCGTCGTTTGAAACAACCTCCTGTATTTGATGATGTTAAAGAGGTATTGCGTACACAACTGATAAAAGAGCGCTACCAAAAACTGATTGTTGATTTGCGCAGCAAGATAGATGTGAAATATCCTGATCCTAATGTTATAAAACTTATGCAATCACTTAATCAAAATGGGACGCCACTTCCGGATGAAACATCTAATGAAGAAGACACGGAATAGTGAGGAAGCAGCGGATAGTATCTTTGCTGAGTGATCTGATAGATTAGTTTTATTCAAAAAGCTCAGCAGTTGTTTAGGAGAGATCATCTATCTATAATCGTTCATCTTATTTATTTTTATGGAAAGCATACAGTGGCTTTTAAAATATCTCCTTTATCTCCTCAAAACATACAGGATCTTCCGCCGTTATCTGGTGTGCGGATAGCAACAGCTGAAGCTGGGATTAAGTATAAAGATCGTATAGACCTTCTTTTCATCGTATTCGATAAACCAGCAAGTGTGGCTGGCGTTTTTACGCGTTCAAAATGCCCGTCTGCTCCTGTAGAACATTGCCGTGCTTCGCTTCCTCACGGGATTGCAAGGGGTGTTGTTGTTAATTCTGGGAACGCAAATGCTTTTACGGGACGTAAAGGAAGGCACACAACAAATGAAATCATGTGTGCAGCAGCGAGCGCTTTGAAGGTTAGAGAAAATGAAATTTTTATAGCTTCTACAGGTGTTATTGGTGAGCCAATGGATGCATCGGGTATTGTGAGTCTTTTACCAAGTATGGCACAGATAGCAGAAGAAGGGAATTGGTTGGAGGCTGCAAAAGCCATTATGACGACCGATACGTTTCCAAAACTTGCAACGTGCAGATTTGATTGTGGGGGGGAGACTGTTACTATTAATGGGATTGCAAAAGGTGCTGGTATGATTGCACCAGATATGGCAACGATGCTTTCTTTTGTCGTAAGTGATGCAAAAATTTCTTCGGATATACTTCAATCCATGTTATCTGAAGCGGTTCAGGGTTCTTTCAATTCGATTACTGTCGATAGCGATACCTCAACATCAGATACACTCATGGTGTTTGCGACAGGAAAAGAAAGTTTTCCCTGCCTTACTCATAAAACCGATCCGCGTTATGAGATATTTTTAAAGCACTTGAGCACGCTTTTGCATGAACTTGCATTACAAATTGTTTGTGATGGTGAAGGTGCTCGTCATTTAATTGAAGTTAATGTGACAGGTGCGACAACAGATAATGCTGCGAAGATTATTGCCCGATCAATTGCAAATTCACCACTTGTAAAAACAGCTATTGCCGGTGAAGACGCTAACTGGGGGAGAGTGGTTATGGCAATTGGTAAGGCAGGTGTTGAAGTCGATCGTGATCTATTGACTATTTGGTTTGGTGAACATCGTTTGGCTTTCAATGGCGAACGTGATCCTGAGTATTGTGAAGAGACAATAGACGCCTATATGCAAGGGAAACATATCGTAATTCGCGTTGATATTGGTCTAGGCAGTGGTAAGGCGACAGTTTGGTCTTGTGATTTGACGAAGGAGTACGTTATGATCAATAGCGATTACAGAAGCTAACTAGTGTACCATAAATTTGACATCGCATATCTGGATATTTTTTTAGAGGATGAAATGTTTTAATTCTTTCGTCTTAGAATAGAGGGGATTATAAGAAGAGATGGTTGTCTTTATCCCTTTTGGAAAGTTATATGCGTATGAAAAGTTCACTTCTTCTTGTTGTTGCATGCGCATTGTTAGATAAAGATAGTCGTATCTTGCTTACAGAACGTCCTCAAGGGAAGTCACTGGCTGGTTTATGGGAGTTTCCTGGTGGAAAGATTGAGCAAGGTGAAACTCCAGAAGCATCATTGGTTCGTGAGTTAGAAGAAGAGCTTGGTGTTCATGTTCAGCCAGGTGATTTGTTACCCTTAACATTTGCAAGCCATAGCTACGAAACATTTCATCTTTTAATGCCATTGTATCTTTGTTCTCATTATGAGGGTATTGCGCAAGGACGAGAGGGACAAAATTTGAAATGGGTTTTTATTGATGATCTTGATAAATATCCTATGCCTGATGCTGATAAACCATTGATTCAAATATTAAAAAAAATCCTTCTTTAATAAGTCTGTGAGAAGAAAATATTGTGTGCAGATCAGAGGTGTGTATTTTATAAACATTGATGATGGGGAAGAGTCAAAAGGATTTTTTTGCTTAATAAACTGTTCACTCATTATTATAATATATATTAAAATCAACATATTGATTTATAATCATAAATTATCCTTTTTGTATTAAACTATTTACCTTAATGCTGCACTATTTTATTGTTTTAAAGGCTCTTTCTCTAAATAAAAAAAATATTCGAAAACAAGTCAATAGAGGGATCAGTATATTAGTTTTAGAAAAAGATATAACCATAAAGGTAGAAGTTATTGCATGGTTTATTCGCTTCTTTTTTTGTATAGCGTTACAGATTTCAAAAGTATGCAAAGCAATATTTTGAAATAATAAAGGATATGCATTATATTATGGTTTATTTTCTCGTATTCTATAATAGAATATAAGGCCTTCATAAACATCAGCATGCTGCTATATTATTCATCCGCATATTTATTAAAAGAATTTTACCTTATGTTCATTTTATCTCTTAGCATTATCGATGCATGTATAATACAAATACACGGATAGTTGCTATTTTTATGTTTGTAAAATTATAAGTTAATTTTATCATATTTTTTTACCCTTAAATATTATACATGCTCTTATATTTTAACAGTTTATGAGTCATCTATTTTATTTGTCTGACCGCTACTTTTCAAATTACACGCAAACCTATTTACTAAACTGCCATGGAACAATTTTTTTATTCAAGATGAGGATGTGTGGAACAGTAACCAATATCAAGAGATCTAATTCAAGCTATATAATGATATTTTATGTTTAATATCAATATATTATATGTAAAATACGATGACTTTAATGAAAACTACTCAGGAAACTGGCTGACAAATTTTTTCAATATCCGAAAAACAGTGAATGTTGATAAAAATTTTGAACAAATGCTATTGTCAAAACATTAATAGAGAAAGTTGGTAAAAGAGGATGCGTTCTGTAGAGTGCACGTTGGAAAATCTTATTCTCTAACCTCTATTTGCACGTCCAACACTTTAAAAAACACACAAAATCAAAAAACTTTATGTATAAAAAAGTACAATACTCTTAAATATCAAAGTTTAGGAAATGACTGAGCAATGCATCGCATTTGATATAAATTCAATTTATGAAAGTGTTCTCACGTCGATACGAAGCAAACAGCTAACAATAGCCCACATCATTATATTCATGTAAAAGCATGCACTATATTCCCAGCGTGGGACGGCGTCTTTCTATGGGATATCGTTGATATTTTTGAGCAATACGTGTAACTGCTTTTTCCAGTGGTTCGACCATAACATCCATAGAGGAACCATTTGCATGAATGATATTTTCATGATCAACCATAATAGCGACATGACCTTTCCAGAAAATCAAATCACCTCGTTGAAGTTTATCATTGTCTGAGAGTTGATTTCCTATAGTTTTTTGTTGCATGTCAGTATCGCGTAAAACCACTTGACCAGCCATGATCATAGAAAGCTGGACCAGTCCTGAGCAATCAACTCCAAAACCACTGGTTCCACCCCAAAGGTAAGGTGTATGGATCAACATTTCAGCAACCGTAACATAATCTTTATACACTTGGCCAATCGGACTGAGATGACTGCTAATGATTGCTTTCCCGCTTTCAAGTATAGAATACTTGGTTTCACGGACTTCAACTTCGTTAACAACGTTTACCTTACTTCCTATGGATAAAGGACATTCCACTGGCCCACGCAAGTCAGCTTGCAAATATAGAAAAGTACGGGGGGCTGAAACAACATGTGTTTGTTTTACGGTTGATGTACAAAGCGCTTTTGTATCAATATAGCCAACATAACCATCTTTGAGAGATTGTCCCCACGACATAACGTTCCCGTGTTCAAAGATACGAAGTTCTTCTCCCAATAAGCACTCTGTCTGCATTTCACTTTTTTTATTATTTTCTTTAAACAGTCCAGCAACAGGTACATTAACGCGTCTTATTTCACCTTGCACAAAACGCTGAGCTTTAACTTCTTTTTCAAGACGTTTGTCTGCTATATCATCTCTGAATGCATTTAATCTCCGATCTTTAGAGAACATTTTTTTATCCTTCATTTTTTGTTTTTTACCTTTAAATGGGCTCATGATAATTGATATTAGTAGGACTTTTATCCTGAAATAAATTACAGAACACAATTAAAGGTGAAGAAAAATCGCTCTTAAAGTTCAAGAATTGTCCATTTATGTGTTTATTTTATGTCAAAATTCTTTTTTAAAGAGATTATAAAGGGCACGAATAGCTTGTGCAGAACCACCGACAGGATAGCCTGGTTTTTCTTTTGGAATCCATCCATAAAGATCAAAATGTGCAAAATGTTCAGCTTTTTCAACAAAAGAGTTAAGAAATAAAGCAGCGACTATGGAGCCAGCAAAGTTATTTCCAGTTATATTGTTAAGGTCAGCAATTGGTGATGATAACATTTCTTGATAAGGTTTCCAAAGTGGCATTTGCCAAAGAGGATCGAAAACAGAATGAGAAGATTGTAAAATTTGTTGCGCCCATAGTGAATCATTACAATAAAATGCGGGAAGATCTGGTCCTAGTGCTATACGTGCTGCTCCTGTTAAAGTGGCCATACAAAGCATGAATTGTGGACTTTCTTCATCACCATAGGCAAGTGCATCGGCAAGAACAAGCCGCCCTTCAGCATCTGTATTGCCAACTTCAATACTTAAACCTTTACGACTTGGAAGAATATCACCTGGTCTGTAAGCATTGGCAGAAATTGCATTTTCAACGGCTGGAATCAAAACTCGTAGACGGAAAGGTAATTTTGCATCCATAATAAGTTTAGCTAACCCCAAAACATGAGCTCCTCCTCCCATGTCTTTTTTCATGAGCAACATGTTATTGGCTGATTTAATATCAAGACCTCCAGTATCGAAGGTTACGCCCTTGCCAACCAACGTTATTTTGGGGTGATTTTCTTGCCCCCAATGTAACTCAATTAGTCGTGGGGCAGTGCTGCTGGCGCGCCCTACGGCATGAATCATCGGAAAATTATGTGTTAAGAGGTCATCTCCACAAATGCTTTGAACATGAGCACCGTAAGTTTTTCCCAGTTGGCGTGTTTTTTTCTCGAGGGTATCAGGATTCATATCATTGGCTGGAATATTGATGAGATCACGGACAAAAAAGACAGTTTTATAAATTCGTTGAAGCTCATCGAGATCAACCGTATCGTTGACGTAGATTGATAACGATTTGGAAGAAGAATTTTGACGATAGCAGTTAAATTGATAACTTCCAAATGCCAATCCAAGATAGCTATTTATTTCATTGGAGGCTATTCCTCCTAAATGCCAATGTCCAGCAGGAAGGTTTTTAGCGAGAAGTCCTGTGATAAAAGGTTCGTCTCCATTGCCAAGTCCAAAGAAAACTTTTTTTAAATGCCCTGTTTCATCAGGAACGAAGAGTATTTGACCCGCTTTGCCAGTGAAATCATTAACTTTCATCCAGGCTGTTGTTGCTGGATCAAGAGCTAAATCTGTAAGACATCTCGGATTTACCAATAAGATGGGGTAACTATTATCGACACGTGTTGAAGTAAAATGAATGTGATGTAAATGCATATTTATGAAATCCCTATAGTCGTCGAAGTGCAACATATTCGACCAAGTGGTTTTTTCCCTTTCGTAGAATGAGATTAGACCGTGGTCGTGTTGGTAATATATTTTCTTGTAAATTTTTCAAATTAATCGTTTGCCAAAGGTCCTCAGCGATTTTTGAAACTTCCTTTTCATTGAGGTGTGCATAACGATGAAAATAAGATTCAGGATTTTGAAAAGCTGTTTTACGTAAGCGTTTGAAGCGTTCCAAGTACCAGTGACGAATGACTTCTGTGTCAGCATCTACATAGATTGAAAAATCAAAAAAATCTGACACGAAAGGAATGATTTTTCCATCCTTAGGAAGGTCATTGACCTGTAACACATTAATTCCTTCAACAATTAAGATATCAGGACGATCAATGATAATTGTTTGATTTTCCAGAACATCGTAGGCCATATGCGAATAAAGTGGCGCACTAACATTGCCAATACCGGCTTTTATAGCAGAAAGAAAGCACAGCAATTTTTTAATGTCATAGGAATCAGGAAATCCTTTACGATTCATACGATTTTTTTGCTGTAAGACAGAGTTGGGATAAAGAAAACCATCCGTTGTAATTAAATCAACTTTAAGACTGGATGTCCAACGTTTCAAAAGTTCTTGAAGAATACGAGCGGTAGTTGATTTTCCTACCGCAACAGAGCCAGCAATCCCAATGATAAAAGGAGTTTTCCTAGTTCCTTCTTGATGTAAAAATTCTTGACGCTTATGAAAAAGTTCCTGTACTGCTTCAACATGACATGATAATAGACGCGATAAGGAAAGGTAAATACGTTGTACTTCTTCAAGATCAATGGGATCATCAATGGAGCGTAAACGTTTAATTTCATCAAAAGTCAAAGTAAGCGGTGTATCCGCACGAAACTGAGACCATTCTTGTGCAGTAAAGATACGATAGGGTGAATATCTATCAGAAATGGATTTGACCAAGTTATCTTTCTGATCAATTTTTGAGAGGATCGTATCAATCATTTTATTGGTCGAGAACCTTTTTGCTACAGTAATTGATTAAGGATAGACAAACAGGCATGTTTTATCTTCAAATGAATTTCATTTTGCATGTTTCCTTCTTTAAAATAATAGATAAGCTTTTGTTAACTTATAGTCCAGTCATTCCAGTGTGCATTGATTTGCGCTAATGAGTGTCCTTGTGCCAAAAAAGCCCATAAAAGTAAACGTGCTTTTACTGCTGATAAATAACCAGACATGAGGGCGCCAGAAGCAATCATATCGACTTCTGAGCCTTTATAGCCATAAGTTGAGCGGGTTGTTGAGCCAGTATAAGTCCGACTAGCGATAATGATTGGCATTTTTTGTGTATATTGTCGCACGATGTCTGCTTCTTCAAAACTGCAGTGTCCTGATCCAAAACCAGCAATGACAAGCCCAGCATAATGCCCACTTTCAAGGCAAAATTTTATTAACTGCGTATCAGAGGATAAAGAGGAGTATAAGAGTGCAACTTGGTGATCATAGTTTTTGGGAAGGTCAAATGTTGTCGGGAAAAAATGTCGATCATTAAAATAAACCAGTTTTCCTTCCAAAATAGTGCCTAGAACACCTGCCAGACCTGACTGAAATGTCTCAATTTTGACAGTATGGCTTTTCTGGACCCAATAAGGTGAGTGAATGGTATCATTGATTACAACCAAAACGCCTCTGTTTCTACTTTGTGGATGAGCAGCGACGCGAGTTGCTGCTAAAACATTAGCTGGTCCATCAGCACCTGCTTCACTAGGTATACGCATAGCACCAGTTATAATGAGCGGTTCCACTTTATCCCAATAAAGGGAAAGAAAAAAAGCTGTTTCTTCCAGTGTATCAGTACCTTGGGTTAAAACAATACCTTCTGCGCCAGCATTTATTTGTTGTGTTGCCCACTCTATTATTTCAAAAAGAATGTTGAAAGATAAAGATCCACTTGGTAATTGTGTGAGTGTTTGCGCATGTATATTAGCAATTTTATTTAAATCAGGGACACTTTTTATGAGGATATCTGAGGTTAATGTAGGTTGCATTTGGCCAAAATTGTCAGCGGCCATTGCAATTGTTCCTCCCAATGTTCCTATTGCTATTTTTTTCATAATTTTTCCTTTAAAAAACGCAAATAGTATACAAAAACTATTTAGCAACAATTTGCATTGATAACAATGATATCATTTTTTTATTTCAACAAATTGAATTGCACTGAATCATTGTGTTTTGCAGTATATGTTCTTAAATAGAGACGATAGTGATTGGATTTTACATTTGATGGAAAGAAATCAGTATTTAAGAACAGAGATCAATATTAAGGAGTCTCCTTATGGCAGAACATAAGCCAGATATAATGTATGGTACAACTATTATTACCGTACGAAAAGGTGGCAAAGTTGTGATGGCCGGTGATGGACAGGTTTCACTTGGGCAGACAATTATGAAAGGCAATGCACGTAAAGTTCGTCGTCTTGGGAAGGGCGGAGCGGTTATCGCTGGTTTTGCAGGTGCTACAGCAGATGCTTTCACTTTGCTGGAAAGATTAGAAACGAAGCTCGAACAATATCCTGATCAGCTCATGCGTGCTTGTGTAGAACTTGCAAAAGACTGGCGAACAGACCGCTATTTGCGTCGTCTCGAGGCTATGATGCTCGTGGCTGATAAGAAAATAACTTTAGCTTTAACAGGGCTTGGTGATGTCTTAGAACCGGAGGATGGAGTGATGGCAATTGGTTCTGGAGGCAATTTTGCTCTTTCGGCTGCTCGGGCACTCATGGATATAGATTTAGATGCAGAAACTATTGCCCGTAAAGCTATGAATATTGCCGCTAAAATTTGTGTTTACACCAATGATCATTTTACGATTGAAACATTGGATGCAGAATTATCTTCTTTAGAGAAAGCTATTTGAATGTGTGTTGTATTTTCCCCTCGTGAGACTGTTTCTGAACTTGATCGTTTTATTATTGGCCAAAATGATGCCAAGCGTTCTGTTGCCATTGCATTGCGCAATCGATGGCGTAGACAACAGCTTGATGGTCCAATGCGTGAAGAGGTTATGCCAAAAAATATTTTGATGATAGGACCAACAGGTGTTGGTAAAACAGGTATAGCGCGTCGATTAGCAAAACTTGCTGGAGCACCTTTTGTTAAAGTAGAAGCGACTAAATTTACTGAAGTTGGTTATGTAGGACGTGATGTTGAGCAAATTATTCGTGACCTTGTTGAGATAGCTATTTCTCTTGTGCGTGAAAAAAAACGGGATGAAGTTAAAGTAAAGGCTCATGTTAATGCTGAAGAACGTGTTTTAGATGCCCTTGTTGGTAAGACCGCAAGCCCCGCTACCCGTGATAGTTTTCGCAAAAAGTTGCGTGAAGGTGAATTGGATGAGAAAGAGATTGAAATTGAAGTAGCAGATAATAACAGCAATAGCGCTTCAACCTTTGATATTCCTGGTATACCTGGTGCGCAAATGGGAATTATGAATTTGTCAGATATTTTTGGTAAAATGGGAAGTCGTACAAAGGTCCGCAAAACGACAGTAAAGGATGCTTTTAAGCCTCTCATTGATGATGAATCTGAAAAGCTCCTTGATCAAGATCAAATTATTCAAGAAGCACTCCGTGTTACTGAAAATGATGGAATTGTTTTTATTGATGAGATTGATAAAATTGCAACCAGAGATGGTGGAGCTGGTGCTGCCGTTTCGCGTGAGGGCGTTCAACGGGATCTTTTGCCTTTGGTTGAAGGAACAACAATTGCCACAAAATATGGTCAAGTCAAAACAGATCATATTCTCTTTATTGCGTCAGGTGCCTTTCATGTTTCCAAGCCATCTGATTTGTTGCCAGAACTTCAAGGGCGTTTGCCTATTCGCGTGGAGCTAAATGCTTTGACAAGGGAAGATTTACGACGTATTTTAACTGAACCTGAAGCCAGTCTGATTAAGCAATATATTGCTTTAATGGCAACAGAGGAGGTTCATTTAGAAATTACCGATGATGCGATTGATGCTTTAGCGGATATTGCTGTGGATTTAAACGCAAGGATTGAAAATATAGGAGCACGTCGTTTGCAAACGGTGATGGAGCGCGTTTTAGATGAGATTTCTTTTACGGCGCCAGATAAAGCGGGTACATCATTTAAAGTTGATGCCGCTTATGTTAGGCAATCGATAGGTGAGCTTGCTGCTGATGTCGATCTTTCACGTTTTATTCTGTAGAATTATCACTTGTTTTCGTTTAACGGCATGCTTCGATAATTTTGAAGCCATGGGTTTGTTCATGTATCAATACCGAGCGGAAAATATTTTTTAACAATGTTTCATAAGGTAGATGGCGGTTAGCAACAAGAAGCAGATTGCCACCTAGCTTTAGGCATTTTGCAGCATTTATAATAAAATGCTGCCCTAATGAAACATCTGTAGTCTGTTGCGTGTGAAACGGTGGGTTTGAAATGATTGTATCATACAGATCTGTGATTGGCTCATGTACAAGATCATGCCAATAAAAATGAATCTGACGAGAATCCGTCATTTGTTCGAGGTTTTGTTTGGCTGCTCTCAAAGCGTTATAATCGGCTTCATAGAGGTCGAGAGTCGTTAGTTTTTCACTTCCAAGTGCAGCGTAAGAAAGAAAACCCCAGCCAGCTCCAAAATCGGCAGTTTTTCCAGAAATAACTTTGCACATATGGGAAGCAAGTGTGGCGGATCCCAGATCAATACGACCATGTGAGAACATGCCAGAAGCTGTTTGAAATTTATTTCCAAAAGTGAGAGGTGGTGAACGCCACTGTGCAATATTCTGCTTTTTTATTTGTGGTGGAACCTGAAGCCAGAATACCAATCCATGGTTTTTGGACAACTTTCCAACGATGGGGACAAGCGTTTTGACCCATTTCATCATTGAAGCAGCACCAGCAGTTTTATTTCCACCGATAACAATCCACCCATTAGGTTTAACACATTCTAATAAATCAAGAAAGCAATTTTGGTTAAAACCACGATATTTGCTTAAATGTAAAAGTGCACCATCATAGGTAAAAGTTTTATCTATTTGAGGGGAGCAGTGAAATCGAGCATTGGTAAATTTTAAAAAGTCCGGTCGCCAAGGGGTTATAACTTTCAAGTTTTGCGCCCATTCTGGAGCAGGGACTTCCGCTAAACCAAAACTCACCCAAGATTGGCCTCGATTGGGAAGAGGAAGATCATGGTTTTCAAAAGGTAAAAACAGTAACACATGTAGCTCTTTTAAAGAAAAATGCCATTCTGTTATTAGGATGGCATTTTATTTCATAACAAGAGGGAAGATCACTCTTTTTGTTTTTTATGACGGCGCTTATTTTCGGATTTATTTTTTTCATCCATGCCTTTTTCGTTTTCTTCTTTTATTGACCTATCACCTGCAATTTCTTCACCGGTTTGTTGATCGACAATTTTCATCGATAACCGAACTTTACCGCGCTCATCAAAGCCCATTAATTTAACCCAAACTTTATCACCTTCTTTAACAACATCTGTTGTTTTTGTAACGCGTTCTGATGCAAGCTGAGAGATATGGACAAGCCCATCACGTGAGCCAAAGAAATTTACAAATGCACCGAATTCTGCAGTTTTTACAACTGTTCCTTGGTAGATAGCACCGACTTCGGGTTCATCAACAATGGAATGGATCCAACGTTTTGCTGCCTCAATAGTTTTAGCATCAGCAGAGGCAATTTTAATTGTACCATCATCTTCAATATTGATTTTCGCTCCAGTTTGTTCAACGATTTCTCGAATAACTTTACCGCCAGAGCCGATAACATCGCGAATTTTATCAACAGAAATGTTCATAACTTCGATGCGTGGAGAAAACTCGCTGAGCTCAGCACGTGCACTGGTCAAAGCTTTAGCCATTTCGTTAAGGATATGGATTCGACCACCTTTGGCTTGTTCCAGTGCGATTTTCATAATTTCTTCAGTAATGCCATCAATTTTAATATCCATTTGCAAGGCAGTAATACCATTTTCTGTTCCCGCTACTTTAAAATCCATATCTCCAAGATGATCTTCATCTCCTAAAATATCAGACAGAACAGCAAAGCGTTCACCTTCTTTAATCAACCCCATAGCAATACCTGCAACAGGGCGTGCCAAAGGAACACCGGCATCCATAAGAGCAAGTGAAGTACCACAAACAGTTGCCATGGAAGATGATCCATTTGATTCAGTAATCTCTGAGACAGCACGAATAGTGTACGGAAAGGATTCCTTAGTTGGCAACATAGGATGAAGTGCACGCCACGCCAATTTGCCATGTCCAATTTCACGGCGTCCAGGAGAGCCAAGACGTCCTGTTTCACCCACTGAAAATGGCGGAAAATTGTAATGAAGAAGGAATGTTTCCTTATACATACCTGTTAAGGAATCAACATATTGTTCATCTTCACCAGTTCCTAGTGTTGCGACGACAATTGCTTGTGTTTCTCCACGGGTAAAGAGAGCTGAGCCATGTGTACGGGGCAAGATACTCACTTCTGATTGGATGGGACGTACTGTTGAAAGGTCACGCCCATCAATACGTTTTTGTGTATCAAGAATGTTTCCACGAACAATTTTTGCTTGCAACTTTTTGAAAACGGTTGCAATTTGGTCGGCACTGAATTTACAATCTTCTTCTGTTTCTGGCATAAATTTATTGATGACTTCTGTTTTTAGTGCATCAATCGCGGTATAACGTTCTTGTTTATCGGTAATTGTGTAAGCCTTTCGTATATTTTGTTCTGCCATTTCCAGCATAGCTTTTTCGAGATCAGAGAGATCTTCAGGAACAAAATCGCGTGGATCTTTTGCAGCAGCTTCGGCAAGCTCGATGATGGCATCAAGAACAGGTTGAAAGCCTCTATGCCCAAACATAACGGCACCCAACATAATGTCTTCTGGTAATTCTTGTGCTTCTGATTCAACCATCAACACAGCACTTTCAGTTCCGGCTACAACAAGATCAAGTTTTGATTCGGGCATTTCATCAATATGGGGATTGAGAACGTATTGTCCGTTACAATAGCCAACACGGGCACCAGCAATGGGGCCCATAAAAGGAACACCTGACAAGGTTAATGCTGCAGAAGATGCAATCATTGCAAGGATATCGGGATTATTTTCGAGATCATGCTGTATAACGGAAACAATGACCTGCGTATCATTTTTATAACCATTGGCAAAGAGAGGACGGATTGGACGGTCAATCAAACGTGAGATCAATGTCTCACTTTCGGTTGGCCGGCTTTCACGCTTTAAATAACCACCTGGTATTTTACCAACAGCATATAGTTTTTCCTGATAATTAACGGTGAGAGGAAAAAAGTCTTGATCCGGTTTTGGATTTTTTGCTGACACAACGGTTGCTAAGACAATGGTCTCTCCGTAAGTAGCAATCACTGCACCATCAGCTTGACGTGCTATTTTTCCTGTTTCAATGGTCAGTGGACGACCGGCCCATTCAATTTCTATCTTGTGCGTTTTGAACATTTCTTATCCTTAATGACCAGTGTTCACATCTTTGAGAGCTCACATTCTGGGTTTACGTGGCATATTTTAAAGCTATAGGCAGGACAACAAGACACTTCTGTTTTTTGCGAGAAGAGAGAAGTAAATCGCAATTTAAACACGAAGAAACTAGCAATCCTGCCCCATGATGATTACTTGTCAGTTTTTAGAGTTTTAACTAAAAAAATGGGTGGTTTTTTTAATACCACCTCTCATTTTTCTTTTAGCGACGCAAACCTAACTTTCTGATAAGTGTTTGATAACGATTTTGGTCAACCCCTTTAAGGTAATCAAGAAGGCGACGGCGTTGAGACACCATTTTTAAAAGACCACGACGAGAATGGTTATCCTTTTTGTGAGATTTAAAATGGTTAGTTAAATTAGAAATACGTTCAGAAAGTACAGCGACCTGCACTTCTGGTGAACCTGTATCACCGACTTTATTTGCATATTCTGCGACAAGAGCTTGTTTACGTTCAGCTGTAATCGACATCATATTATCCTTTCAAAAAACAAAGAAACAAAAGTCACCCACAGCCGAGATGTCGTTCAGCAAGGGTCTGCGAGGAAACAAGAAGAGTTGAAGACTCTTACCTGCTTTAGCATTTATACAGGAACGGAGGTTAAAATACTAGTCCTTAAAAGCATCTTGAAAACCTTCTTTCAATAAAGGATTTTGTTTTGAAATATTGATTTTAACAGGATTTTATGAGAAGTCTTAAAGAATTATGCATCCTTTTGATACAAAAGAAAATAAGACTTCCCCTATAAGGTTACTGCTTTACAAAGTGTGTGTATGATAACAAAAGCGATAAATACCGATTTGGAGAAAAAAGATGCAGAGCATTTCAACATTAGAACTTTTTCGTAATTCGGTATTTCGAAATTTATGGTCGTCCACACTCATTTCTAATTTAGGGGGGCTTATACAAGCTGTAGGGGCAGGGTGGTTAATGGCGTTGATTAGTTCTTCGCATTCTATGGTTGGACTTGTTCAAAGTGCTACAACATTACCACTTGTTATGTTTTCTCTGATGGCAGGAGCATTAGCTGACAATTTTAATCGTCGCCAAATTATGTTGTACGCGCAGATTATGATGATGGTTATATCAATGAGTTTAGCTATTTTATCCTATATGGGCTTTCTAACACCTTGGCTTTTATTATGCTTTACGTTTTTGATTGGGTGTGGAACTGCTTTTTATAATCCTTCTTGGCAGGCAACAATAGGAGACATCGTGAGCAGGGAAAATATTCCTGCTGCTGTTAGTCTAAACAGTGTTGGCTTTAATTTGATGCGTAGTGTAGGTCCCGCTATTGGTGGTGCCATTATTGCTACTTTAGGCGTAGCCGCCGCTTTTTTGTTCAATGCGATAAGTTACATTCCTTTAATTGGTGCTTTGTTTTTCTGGAAACCGAGCTATGAAAATAACACATTGCCACGGGAAAGAATTTTAGGAGCTGTTTCAGATGGTTTGCGTTATGTTGCGATGTCGCCTAATCTTCTGAATATTATGGTCAGGGCGTTCCTTTTTGGTATTGGAGCGATTTCTATTTTAGCACTTCTGCCAATTGTTGTGCATAAAATTCTCGGGGGAAGCGCACTTCTTTATGGTACATTGCTCGGTTGTTTTGGTTTAGGAGCAATGACAGCTGGTATTATTAATGCATCTGTACGGTATTATTTTCGTTCAGAGACGATTGTTGCAAGTGCATTTATTGGTTTTGCCTTGTCTTGCTTTTTTTTAGCAATAAGCCGTTCACTGATTATAAGCCATATTGCCTTATTTCCTGCAGGTTTATGTTGGGTTTTAGCGTTGTCACTGTTTAATACATCTGTACAGCTTTCTACACCGCGTTGGGTTGTTGCACGTGCTTTAGCACTTTATCAAACAGCTTCTTATGGAGGGATGGTTGTTGGAAGTGCAATTTGGGGAGTCTTGGCTGATGGTTATTCCCCAACTATTGCTTTGAGTGTTTGTTCTCTATTCTTGATTGTTGGAGCTTTTGCGGGAATAAAGTTTAGAATTCAGGAAATTCCCCAGATAGATCTAGATCCACTTGATCATTTTAGAGAACCGGAGCTTTTATTGGATCTAAAAGCACGAAGTGGTCCAATTATGATTATGATCGATTATCAAATTCACGAAAATGATCTTGAAGAATTTCTTAAAGTAATGACACGTCGTCGCCATATTCGTTTACGTGATGGTGCTCGCCAATGGGTTCTCTTACGCGATCTTGAAAGACCTGAATATTGGACAGAAGCTTATCATATGCCAACGTGGGTCGATTATTTGCGCCATAATCATCGTCGGACAAAAGCAGATGCAGAGGTCAATAAGCTTCTGCGACACTTAAATCGTATGCCAAATGGTATAAGAGTACATCGTATGATTGAGCGACAAACAATACCACATGCCAGCGAGATGCATTTAAAGCCCTCCGCTGATCAATTACCTTGATGGCAAGAGGGCTAAAACAGTTGTTTTGCAATCTATTAAATATATGTAATACTATTGTATGAATAAATTTGTTAGGATGAACAGGACAGCAGAAATTTTAAGATGCTCAATGAGTGTTTTATACAGTTGGTAAATTGAGGACAGATTTTTACTGAACGAATAGTCTAAGGTCATCAGTATTGCAATTTGTTTAAACTAAAGCCTAAGTTTTCTATCCTGCAGAATCTTCTTAACACTACAGCATATGCACGTATATCTAGTAATGATTAAAGAAACGATTTAAAATGACAAAGACAAATTCTTGCACTTTATTGTGCAAGCTAAGTTTGGGTTTACGAACACATCACTGCTTTAGATTCTGATGCACGTTATCATAAAAAGGTGATTGTGAGCAAGAACGGATTAAATTGTGAAAATCCGCTTTGGCTTGAACAAACTTTTATCAAGAGTACCTATAGCAAGAAGTTGGCCTTTGTAGATGACGCAAACCTCTCCTTCATTAATAGATGCATTGTAATCATGGAGGGGAACTGGATTGCCCATCATAACTCTCTGTGCTTCGATTTCGCTAAGTGTATAATGAGAAAGACAATCCAGTGCAGCACCTGTTTTAATTAAAAGTGCATCAAGTGTTGAAAAATCTCTTTTGGGAGGAGCATCATTTTCATTTGTTAAACTTTTATCCAGTGTTACTGCTTTTAGTTCCTCCCATTTGATGAGATCATTTTCACAAAAAGGCTCTACTGCGATACGTCTTAAATCAGCAATATATCCATAACAACCGAGGTCACGTCCCATATCGCGTGCTAAGGAGCGCACATAGGTTCCTTTTCCGCAGGTTATTTCAAAGATAGAACGCTCGCTGGTAGCAATTTCTATTAATTTAAAAGTTTTTACTTCCACTTGGCGTGGTGGAATTTTAACAATTTCACCCTCACGTGCTAGATCGTAGGCACGGTTACCGGCAATTTTAATTGCCGAAAATTGTGGAGGTGTTTGCAAAATAATACCTGTATATTGAGGGAGAAGGGCGAGTATTTCTTCGCGTGTTGGACGTTTGAGAGATGTCTTTGTTACCTCACCTTCTAAATCGTCTGTTGAACGCTCTTCTCCCCAAACGATATGAAAACGGTAGGTTTTTGTACCCTGCATAACGTAGGGAACGGTTTTTGTTGCTTCACCCAATGCAATTGGCAGGAGACCAGAAGCAAGAGGATCAAGTGTACCTGCATGTCCTGCTTTTTGCGCATGAAAGAGCCATTTGATTTGTGAGACAGCTTCTGTTGATCTCATTCCTTTTGGTTTATCAAATATGACCCAGCCAGAGACGGAACGGCCTTTTTTTTTGCGTTGCCGTGCCATATTTTTAATCCTCAAGTTCATCACTATGGTGAAGATCGCGTGCTACCTCAGGTGAGCGAAGCAGAGCATCAATTTTTGAAAAATTATCAAAACTACTATCAAGTCGAAAACGTAGTTCAGGCATATATTTCATCTGTCGCAACGCGTGACTGATTTCTCCACGGATAAAACGGCTGTGTTTATTGAGGATATCAACGACATCAACATGAGATGTGCTTTTAACAGTGCTGAGAGGAGAAACAAAGCAGATAGCAATTTTTAAATCTGGTGACATGCGCACTTCAGAGATAGAAATCACCATACCTTTCAAGACATCATCGAGTAAAATACCACGCTGTAGTATATGAGATACTGCGTGGCGTACTTGTTCTCCTACTCTTAGCTGCCGTTGTGATGGTTCTGCATTTTTCATCGAAGTCTTACCTTTGTTACAATTCCTCTTCCTTTGATTACCTTAAAGGATAAGAAAGAACAGAGGCATTGTGCATAAAATTCAATAACTTTTCTCATTTTACAGGGAATAAAGCCACCGGATTATTTTACAATGTGCGATTAATATGTTCGATGCGGAAGGTTTCAATAGTATCTCCTGCACGTATATCGTCATAGTTTTCGAATGCTATTCCACATTCTTGACCACTTTGTACTTCATTGACTTCATCCTTAAAGCGTTTGAGTGTTTTAAGTTTTCCTTCGTGAATGACAATATTATCACGGATAAGGCGAACACCAGCTCCCCGTTCTATTTTACCGTCTGTAACGCGACAACCAGCAACTTTACCGATTTTTGTGATATTAAAGACTTCCAGAATTTCAGCATTACCAAGGAAAGTCTCACGCTGTTCTGGTGAGAGTAATCCTGACATGGCAGCTTTTATATCGTCAACAAGATCGTAAATAATGTTATAATAGCGAATTTCAATTCCTTGTGTTTTAGCACAATCACGCGCCTGTTTATTGGCTCGAACATTAAAGCCAATCACAGCAGAGTTGGAAGCTTCAGCAAGAGAAATATCACTTTCAGTGATACCTCCGGCACCAGAATGCACAATGCGTGCACGTACTTCTTCATTTCCTAGTTTTTCTAATGCTGATGCGATTGCTTCAATTGACCCTTGTACGTCTCCTTTAATAATAAGGGGAAATTCTTTAATGCCAGTGGTTTGTAATTTGGTCATCATCTGTTCAAGAGAACCGCGAGAACTCGTTTGTCGGGCTACAGCTTTATCACGTGCTAATCGCTGACGGTATTCAGCAATTTCGCGTGCTTTTGCTTCATGAGTGACAACGGCAAAACGGTCTCCAGCTTGCGGTGTTCCTTGCATACCTAAAATTTCAATGGGCGTAGAAGGAATTGCTTCTTTAATGTGACGACCATGATCATCAATCAAAGCACGTACACGACCCCATTCATTGCCGGCGACAATAATATCAGAAGGATGCAATGTTCCTTTTTGAACAAGAACTGTTGCAACAGATCCACGTCCTCTATCCAGTTTTGCTTCAATAACAACGCCCTCTGCGGTTCGTTGAGGATCTGCTTTCAGATCAAGAATTTCAGCTTGGAGGAGAATAGCTTCGAGAAGTTTATCAAGATTTTGACCGGTTTTAGCAGAAACTTCGACTTCTAAAGTCTCCCCCCCCATGGTTTCAACAAACACTTCGTGTTGTAGAAGTTCTGTACGCACTTTTTGCGCATCAGCAGCTGGTTTATCAATTTTATTGATAGCAACGATAATCGGTACACCAGCTGCTTTGGCATGATTAATTGATTCAATCGTTTGTGGCATGACACTATCATCAGCAGCTACAACTAGAACGGCAATATCCGTAACACGAGCTCCACGAGCGCGCATAGCCGTGAAGGCAGCATGTCCAGGTGTATCAATAAAGGTGATTTTTTGACCATTTTGCTCCACTTGATAAGCGCCAATATGCTGTGTAATACCACCTGCTTCACCAGAAACAACATTTGCTTTTCGAATAGCATCAAGCAGAGAAGTCTTTCCATGGTCGACATGGCCCATAATTGTTACGACAGGTGGACGCTGCCGCATGTTTTGAGAATCATCAGCTATATTAAAAATGCCTTCTTCTACGTCAGATTCCAAAACACGTTTAACAGTATGACCAAATTCAACGGCGATGAGCTCAGCAACATCTGCATCAATAACATCGCCAGGTTTCATCATTTGTCCCTGTTTCATCAGAAATTTAATTACATCAACAGAGCGCTCAGTCATACGCTGCGCAAGTTCTTGAATAGTAATGGTTTCAGGAAGAATAACTTCGCGAGAAATTTTTTCCCTTGGCTCTTGGTTTTGTGCACGTTTAAATTTCTCTTGCCTACGACGCATTGCAGCCATTGAACGTCCACGTGCGTTACCTTCTTCGTCTAAAGCGCTATTGAGGGTTAACTTTCCACGGCGTCGCTCATCAGCACCTTTTACAACTTTAGGGGCACGCACTTCTGGTTTAACAGGGCTAGTCCGTCGGTTATGGCGTTCGTCTTCTTTATTGTCATCTGCTCTACGTTTTTCAATCACAGTTGTATTTTTAGGCGTGATAGGAATGTCTATCGGTTCTATAATAGAAGGAGTAGAGCTAAGAGGTGGAGACTCTACTAGCAGACTTTTTTCTTCTTGCTGTATTTCTGTGTCTTGAATCGACTGCCGCAAACTTTCTTCACGTTCTTTTGCACGTTTTGCTTCTTCTTCAGCTCGTTCACGCGTTATTTTTTCTTGGATATGTGCTTCTTCTAACGCACGAAGTCTTGCTTCCATTTCAGCCGAGGAAAGATTGCTTTTAGCGACAGGTTTACTCGGATTTGCTTCTTCGAATCGTGGTTTAGAGCGTTGAGGAGCCACATGTGGTTTGGTAATTGGCTGTTGTATTTCAGTTTTTTCATCAGGTCGTGTAATTTTGCGTCGTTTGGTTTCGACAACCACAGCTTTTGTACGGCCATGGCTAAAATTTTGTTTGACCGTGCTCGTTTCTAGGACTGACCGCTTTAAGGTTAGTGTCCTCTTAACTGTTATTTTGTCGTTATTATTTTCACTCATTGTACTTCCTTCACGGCTTGAGCCGTCATCTCACCAGGCTTGCTGTGCTTGTCATCACGATAGGCGAGCAGTTTATGTATTGTTTTGAGAAATCCTTCAGCAGCCTTAGTATCCAATAAGGCTACGTGCATTACAGGATTAGCGCCAAAAGCCACCCGCATTTCATCAATTGTAAATAAAGATATGGTTTTTATATTCCGGTTTGTTTGTTGTTGCATTGTATGGATAGCTTGTGCAATTTTTCGTTTTCCATCTTCTGTTGATTCCTTGGCATGAAGTACGAGAACGACTTGACCAGAGCGGATAGCAGCATAAACTTTTGTTGCTCCCATGACAACGGCACCCGCTTTCCTCGCCATAGAAAGACTTGAAAGGGCAGATTTTAGCAAAAGTGTATCAACAATACGTGCAAGATTTGGTACAACCTCAACATCTGTTTTAAAACTTTTATTAAAAGCTTTCTGTTTAGTTGCTGCTTCAATGACAGAATGGCGAGCAGAGACCCAAACACCACGCCCAGGCAATCTGGCTTTAAGATCAGGGACAATTTGATTATTGGGACCAATAACAAAACGGATCAGCGTCTCTACTGAAGCGTTTTTTCTTGTCACAATGCAGGTCCGTTCATTCATTTAAAGTGTATCCACGTTCAAATTATCTATTTTTTCATCTTTTGCAGAGTTTTCACTTTCTGCGGGAGTTTCTGTAACAAGATCAACTTGATCTATCCAGCCTGCTTGCACACGTGCGGCTAAAACCATAGCCTCTGCATCAGCACGTGTAATATCAAATGGGGTTAGGACACCAGAAAAATTCTGTGTTTGCCCTTCTTTACGTTCTCTCCATCCTGCCAAATCGTCAACTGCATAGCCTGCAAAGTCCTCCATTGTTTTTACACCATCCTCACCAACAGCAACCAACATAGCACTTGTCATGCCAGGAAGTGTCCGCAATTCATCAGAAACACCGAGTTTCTTGCGTTTTTCATCAAGTTCTTTTTCTTTACGTTCGAGATATTCGCGCGCACGGCTTTGGATTTCAGCAGCAGTTTCATGATCAAAACCATCAATAGAAGCGATTTCTTCAAGATCAATATAGGCAATTTCCTCAATAGAAGAAAAGCCTTCTGAGGCCATAACTTGTCCGATCATTTCATCAACATCTAAGGATTCCATAAACAGTTTACTGCGTTCAGTAAATTCTTTTTGACGGTTTTCAGACTCTTCCTGTTCCGTTAAAATATCAATATTCCATCCTGTTAACTGTGAAGCTAAACGAACATTTTGTCCACGCCGTCCAATAGCAAGACTGAGTTGGTCATCAGGTACAATGACTTCGATACGTTCTGCATCTTCATCGAGGACGACTTTAGAAACTTCAGCGGGTTGTAGCGCATTGACGATAAATGTTGCAGCATCAGGAGACCAAGGAATAATATCAATTTTTTCACCTTGTAATTCTGCAACAACAGCCTGTACGCGACTTCCTCGCATTCCAACACACGCACCAACAGGATCAATGGAACCATCGCGTGAAACAACAGCAATTTTAGCACGTGAACCAGGATCACGCGCAACGGATTTAATTTCTATAATACCATCGTAAATTTCTGGTACTTCCATGGTAAAAAGCTTTACCATAAATTGAGGATGTGTGCGTGAAAGGAAAATTTGCGGACCACGCGATTCACGGTGCACGTCATTGACATAAGCACGAATACGGTCTCCATAGCGAAAGGATTCACGTGGAATTAATTCATCACGGCGTACGATAGCTTCACCACGACCTAGATCAACGATAACATTACCATATTCTACACGTTTTACTGTACCAGAAATAATCTCACCAATTTTATTTTTAAATTCTTCGTATTGTTGGTCACGTTCCGCATCGCGTACTCTTTGTACAATAACCTGTTTAGCAGATTGCGCTGCGATACGTCCAAAGTCCATAGGAGGTAAAAGATCAGCAAAAAAATCACCAATTTTTGCATCTGCTTGGCGTTTAAGTGCATCGGAGAGAGTAATTTCAGTTGTATAATCTTCAACGACATCAACAATTTTAAGCAGGCGTTGTAACTTAATTTCACCTGTTTTGGAATTGATTTCGGCGCGAATATTAGTTTCTTGACCATAACGAGAACGTGCTGCTTTCTGAATAGCATCGGCCATTGCAGAAATGACAATGTCACGGTCAATTGACTTTTCACGTGCAACAGCGTCTGCAATTTGCAGAATTTCAAGCCTGTTAGCGCTTGTAGCCATCAATTTTCTCCTTCTTTGTGCCACACGACGGGCATTTCCCAGTGATATTAATTCTTGCGATTTGACGTCTGTTTTGAGACGTTAAGACTATCTTCGGGAATGAGTTGTTGATTTAAATCTTTATTTTTTTTCAACGCGTCGCGAATAAGTTCATCAGTAAGCACCAAATGCGCATTTGTGATATCACAAAAGGGAATAAAGGTGTACATATTTTCTCCATAAGCGGCTTTATCGGTGTTTAAAATAAATCCATCTTGCGTGATATTTGTAAGTGTTCCCCGAAATTTTTGGCGCCCATCAATTTTTATTTTGGTTTCAATTTTTGCAATATGCCCTTGCCATTGAAAAAAGTCAGATTTTCTTACCAGTGGACGATCAATGCCAGGAGATGAAATTTCTAAATGATATTTGCGTTCAATAACATTTTGTACATCAAGAAGGGGTGAAATAGTTCGACTAACAGTTTCACAATCTTCTACGGTCATAGAGCCATCAGCACGCTCAATCATAATCTGAAGCGTTAAACCATTTAAACCAAGAAGTTTTACGCGCACCAAACGAAAACCTAAAGGTTTAAGCAATGGTATGATAAGAGCGGCAACGCGGGCTTCAATACCATCCTCTCCAAATAGGCGTGGTTCGTCAAGATCGCTTATTTTTTCAGCTTCGTTCATACAATCTATCCAAGTCATTTTCATCAGTTTTATGATATTAAAAAAGAGCGGGTCCAACGGCCCACTCTTCATCATAAGACCAAGAATTTAGTTATTGATACTCTTAAATTCAAAATTTTTCAAGTTGTTTATAAGAAAAGCATTTTATCGATTATTTCTTGATAAAAGTAAGATAGGCGGGTGTCCGTCCTTCGCGTAGAGCTTTTGCTTCATAACGGGTACCTATCCATAGCGGGTAAGAGGTTTGCCAGTCCTTAGGGCTTTCTACTTCCCACTCAAAGCTGCTATGCTGTGCACAATAGTAGAGGGTCCAGTTTATATAACTCTCTATATCGCTAGCAAAGCGGAATTTTTTACCTGTTTTAAGAACGCGAGCAAAACGGTTAAGATTTTTTATGTTGATGAAGCGTCGTTTCCAATGTTTCTTTTTAGGCCATGGATCAGGATAAAAAAGGTCTATTCCATCAAGTGATGCACTTGGAAGCCAATCAAGGAGCTGTGTGGCGTCATCATCGTAAAGGCGAATATGGTTTTGATGCTGTTTATGTTGTTCAAGAGACATCAACATTTTTGCCATGCCATTGATAAAGGGTTCGACGCCAATAAAACCAGTTTGTGGAAAATGTTTCATTTCATGAAGTAAATGTTCACCTCCACCAAAACCAATTTCAAGCCGAACTTCTCTTACTTTACTGGGAAATAAGGTTGTTAAGTCTAAGGGCGGGAGGGTATTTAAATCAATGTTAAGGGTTGGGAGAAGCATTTCTATATGTGTAAGCTGATTGTTTCGTAGCCGCTTTCCTTGTCTGCGACCAAAAAAAGCTTCACGCCTACGTGTATTATAGTCAATCATGGCACTTTAACCATTGTTTGAAGTGTTTTAATCAGATCGGTTTTTTCCCATGAAAACGAACCATCACGTTTTGGTTTACGTCCAAAATGACCATAGGCAGCTGTTTTTGTATAAATAGGCTTATTGAGGTCAAGGTGTTTTCGAATACCAGTTGGTGAAAGATCCATTATTTTGCGGATGGCCGCTTCAAGAATTTTTTCATCCACTGTTCCTGTTCCATGGAGATTAAGATAAATGGATAAGGGTTGCGCAATGCCAATTGCGTAGGAGAGTTGAATAGTACATCTTTCTGCTAAACCAGCTGCAACAATATTCTTAGCGAGATAGCGTGCAGCGTAAGCTGCAGAACGATCAACTTTTGTCGTATCTTTGCCTGAAAAAGCACCTCCACCATGGGGGGCTGCACCTCCATAAGTATCAACAATAATTTTGCGTCCTGTGAGTCCTGCATCACTTTGAGGACCACCAATCACAAATTTTCCTGTTGGGTTGATGTACCAACGGCATTGATCAGAAATAGGAATATCATGTAAAGCTTGACGAATATAAGGTTCAACCACTGTACGGACTTTATGAGAATCCCAACTTTCATCTAAATGTTGTGTTGAAAGAACAATGGACGTTACCTCTATAGGTTTTCCATTTTTATACCGTATTGTTATTTGGCTTTTTGCATCTGGTCCTAATTTAGCAGTTTCTCCTTCTCCTTTATGGCGGGCTGCGGCGAGAAGTTTTAAAATCTTATGAGCATAATAAATCGGTGCAGGCATGAGATCGGGTGTTTCACGGCAAGCATATCCGAACATGATACCTTGATCACCTGCGCCTTCTTCTCCATTTCGATCCGTAGCGTTATCAACTCCGCGTGCAATGTCAGTTGATTGAGGGCGTAACAGAACATCAATTTTAACAGTTTTCCAATGAAAACCTACTTGTTCATAACCAATTGCACGAATAGCACGGCGTGCTACTGCACGGAAACGCTTAGGATTGATGAGTGGAGCGCCAGTTTCATCATAAATAAATTCTCTATTTTTATCTCTTTTTAAGAGTGTATCGGGAACACGTGCCTCACCAGCAATAACAACACGGTTTACACTGACGAGGGTCTCACAAGCGATTCTTACTAGCCATGGATCCATACCGGTTTTTTTAGCTTCTTTATAAATCATATCAACGATTTCATCGGAAATACGATCACAAATTTTGTCAGGATGACCCTCCGATACCGACTCACTCGTAAAAAGATAATCTTTATGCGGCATAGGAACTCCTTCAAAAAAACACGAACATTTATTAATTGCCTAATTAAAGCTGCTCCTATTTGCCAATCCCATGACAAATCGTCAATGCTGATTTATAAGATGAGTGAGAGAAAAAATGTAATTTTTATTTACAGCTTGGTTGTCATATCTTCTTCAGAAAGTGCTTTTGCCAAGTCAATGATTTTTCGACGCACTTTAGCATCGGAGATGTTAGTAAAGGCGCGCATTAGCTGGATTCCTTCATTACTAGAGCAAAAATCCATAAAATCACTGTCGCTTTCAGCAAAACCTTCCACTTGTTGTGTATTAATGCCTTTGTCAAAAAAATAAGAAACAGGAACATCCATAATTTCTGCAATTGCTTGAAGACGACTCGCACCAATACGATTTGTACCTTTTTCATATTTTTGAATTTGCTGGAAAGTGATGCCTAGCTTTTCACCCAATTTCTCTTGGGTAAGTCCTAAAATGTTACGACGTAAACGAATACGGGTTCCAACATAAATATCTATAGGATCAGGTTTTTTTCTAGTCTCGGTCATAATGCAACTCTTTATTTTCAGGACTCCGCTTCCAAACCAACATCAGATTTATTTGAGGCCGGTTTATCATATAATTAAAATAATATGTAACACTTTTTCCCAATGTTACTGGCACACGCAACGTAATACCGTACGTGGGTATCTGATCATTTAAGCTGTTTTGTAGAACCAAAACTGATGCGGCACAATAGCATAAGAATGAATAAGATGAAAGTAGAGAAAATTCTGTATTCATTGCTTCCTATGGGGGTAATGGGTGATGGAATCGGTGAATCAATAATGCCGATAGCATTTGGTTGGAGAGCTACAATGATTCGTCCATAAGAATCAATAACGGCCGATATTCCATTATTGGCTGCTCGTATGAGGGGGATTCCTAATTCAACGGCACGGAGCTGTGCTTGTTGAAGATGTTGGTATGGGCCGGGTGTTACGCCAAACCATGCATCATTAGTAACATTAATGATTGCTTGAGGAGAGGGGCCTTTAAAAGTCATTTCATTGGGAAATATTACTTCATAACAAATCAGCGGAAGATAAGAAAACCCATTTGGCATCATGACAGTTCTACGCACACTGGCAGCACTATATCCACCAATAGTATCAGCGAGGGCACGCAATCCAATTTTTTCTAATAAATTTTGATAGGGAAGATATTCACCAAAAGGAACCAGGTGAAGTTTATCAGAAGTGTTTAAAATATTACCTTTATTGTTAATAACTGCAATTGTATTAAAATATTGTATTTGCTCATTAAGGGGATCATTATTAGCACGTATAGCACCAATGATAGCCCATTGTTTAGGTTTTAGAAGAGAGGCAATATGCATTGTGGTTACAGAGTTATCAGAGAGAAGGTAAGGAATGGATGCTTCGGGCCATACGATAAAGTCGGGTTTTGGATTTTGATCGTCTGTTGGTGTTGCACTTAAGCGCATATGAGTGGCAAATATAGCTTCTCGTGTCGTATTACTTAATTTTATGTTTTGCTGGATAGAAGGCTGAACAATGCGCACCCAGTAACTATTTTTGGGAGCATTTGCTGTATTGGCTGCAGTATTGAGACGATAGAATCCAAAACCACTGTGGATTAATATAAGCGATATACAAAGAAAAAGTGCGGTTTTCTTTTTTTCATCCGTTAATAAAACAGTGGGTAAACTGTAAACTAAAACAGCAAGAATATTCATTCCGTAAAGCCCTACAATTGCATCTAATTGCATGAGTATAGGGGTCGGCATAGCTGTATAACCAAGGGCATTCCATGGAAAGCCTGTGAATAGGATAGCGCGCAACCATTCTGCCAGTCCCAGAGCAAAAGCTAAGACAAAGAAGCGTGCTATTCCTTTTGTCCATAATAAACTCACAATGAAACCAGCAAAAAACCAATAAAGAGAAAGGTAAAGAGGAGGACCAAAAATAGCAAATGGCACCGCCCAACCAAAAGCAACAGGGTCTGTTAACAAAGCATTACACATCCACCAAAGGCTGCAAATAAAGTAACTAAAGCCAAAGATTCCACAACTTAGAGCGTAGGTGAGAAAGCGCTTTTTATTATTTTTGATGGTATAGATTGAATCAAGGAGAATGATAAAGATGGGAAAAGTTAAAAAACAGAGAGGTGTTAAATAAAAGGGTGGAAGTGCAAAAGATGTTAATGCACCACATAGAAACACCCACATCTGCCTTTTCCAACCGGTCACGGAAAACAAAAAAAGTGTGAGATTATTTAAAAACGCTTGATTATTTTTCGAAGGAGGCATTTTTTTTAAAACTCTCGTTTTCAGGAATACGAAAAATGCGCAAACGTTTAATCCGGCGTTTATCAGCTTCTAAAATACGGAATCGATAACCAGGTACGGCTTCAACGACTTCACCTTTTGCAGGAATTCGGTCAAGAATGGAGACAATCAGACCACCAATGGTATCAACTTCATCACCATGTTCCCCTACAATGAAATCAGGACCAAGGGCTCTTTCCACATCTTCTAGTTCAGTTTTTGCGTCAACAAGCCATCTATTATTGGGTTCGCGCACGATAGCATTGTCAACATGATCATGTTCATCTTCGATATCACCAACGACTAATTCGACGATATCTTCCATAGAAACTAAACCGTCTGTGCCACCATGTTCATCAATAACCAAAGCCATCTGTGTTCGTGTGGTTTGCATACGTGTGAGTAATTTGCTTGCTGGCATAGAACTAGGGACAAAGAGAACTGTTCGAATCAGGTCCAATTCACCGATTGGGGTACGCAAATCCGTATGGTTTAACTGAAGTGAATCAGATTTCTGCTCTGTTTGGGGTGAGTTGATAATAAAACGAGTTATATAATTAAGGATATCGCGGAGATGGATCATGCCCCGCGGATCATCTAAAGTTTCAGCATAAACAGGTACGCGGGAATGTCCAATTTTTGCAAAACATTTAAGGGCTTCTCCAAGGGAAGTGTTTATTTCCAATGCCTCAATTTCAGAGCGTGGAATCATAACATCATCAACCCGTGCTTCACGCAGACGCAAGATATTATGAAGCATAGTACGTTCTTCAGGTGAGAAGAGGGTTGTGTCTTTTTCATTGTTAGCGGTGAGTGCAACGGTAAGATCATCACGCAATGACGTATAATTGCGACCTCGTAAAAATGAAAACAAATGATTTATCAGGGAGTATTTTTCCGTATGATTCGCTTGCTGAGAGGGCTGCTCTTCAATATTAGAAGATGTTTGACTATTATTTTGTGCATTTATTTTGTTTGACATGATTTTGAAATCTTCTAAACTTTCCTTTTATAATAGAGGCATAAGAGGCTTTAAATTTTTATGATAGCGATATTGATTTAAAAACTGAGTTTTTATCATTTTAAGCCAATTCAGTATAGGGATCTTTTATGCAAAGCTTTTGAAGAATTTCTTTTTCAAGCTTTTCCATTTGATCAGCCTCCTCATCTGTTTCATGATTATAGCCAAGAAGATGAAGAACACCATGCACGATCATATGCGTCAAATGGTCCTGAAATAATTTTCCTTCTGTCGATGCTTCAAGTGCAACAATTTCTCGCGCAATAATGATATCACCGAGTATGAGCCCAGGAGTCTGCCCAACTTTAAGTGGAAAGGCAGGAAAGGATAATACATTGGTGGGTTCGTTTTTATTACGCCATTGCGCATTGATCTGTGCCATATGTTTATCATCCGTAAAAAGCAGACTAACTTCACTTACAACATTTTCTAAAGAAAGGTGATGCATTGTTGTTGTTAATGCTTTTTCAGTGATATTATAAAGCATTTTTTCATCATTCCACCCAGAGTTCTCAATAGTTATATCAATAGTAATCATGACAAATCGAATTTATTTTTTTGATGGAGTGTTTGAGGATGGCATTTTTTTCATTTGTATAGCAGAATCATGATCATAAGCACGGACAATAGCGGCTACAAGGGGATGGCGTACAACATCTTTTTCATCAAAACGAATGATCGCAATATTGTCTACATGTGAAAGAATGCGTATTGCTTCGATTAAACCTGATTTTTGTCCAGTAGGCAAATCAATTTGACTTACATCACCGGTTACAATCATACGCGTTCCTTCCCCAAGACGGGTGAGAAACATTTTCATTTGCATGGGAGTAGTATTTTGCGCCTCATCCAGAATAACAGCTGCGTGGGCAAGCGTTCGCCCGCGCATAAAAGCGAGAGGAGCAATCTCTATGACACCAGAAGCTAAAATGCGCTCGACTTTTTCGACGGGAATCATATCATAAAGGGCGTCATAAAGTGGGCGTAAATACGGATCGACTTTTTCTTTTAGATCACCGGGAAGGAAGCCAAGATGCTCTCCAGCTTCAACGGCAGGACGTGAGAGAATAACTCGTTCAATGATACCACGCTCCAAAAGCATTGTAGCATGAGCAACGGCAAGGTATGTTTTGCCTGTTCCTGCTGGTCCTACACCGAAAACAAGTTCATTATGGCCCATTGCTCGTATATAGGCATCTTGTGTTGGAGTTCGGGCATGGATTGTTTTCTTATAAGTACTTAATCGTGCAGGAATACGTTTTTTTACAGGTTTGGTTGTTGTTGGGGCTTTTGGCTGTTCCTGTAGAAAATTTGCCATGGCAATAGCTCCTTCTGTATCTGATAAAGTGAGCTCTTGATGTGTTTTGGCGCGTTCATAAAGTTGCTGTAATACATATTGCGCGCGTTTTATAGCAGCAAGATTTCCCTGAATTAAAACTTCATTACCGCGTGGATGAATGCTAAGTCCGAATTTTTGTTCGATATAAGTAAGATTTTCGTCGAATTTACCGAACACCGTTTTTGCATATTTATTATTTTCAAAAATTAAAACAACACAGTTGGTACCCGATGCACTTGTTTTTCCTAAAATATCAGCACTTTCAGGATAAGCATTTATTTTCTCTTTAACGTGCTTTATTTTTTCGGTTGAAGCTTTCAACCTATTCTCCCATATTTACATAAGTGTTGTACATTTTCTTTGGTAAACTTTATAAAAAACAATTATCTTTCATAAAGTATAGGCCTTAGATGTAATCATTTTCTTGAAAAATAAAAGGGTTTTCTAAAATCTCTATTTTAAATAAGGTATCAGAAATATATCTACACATTTTTTGCATTTGCTGTTTCACCGACAAAACTATTTGAGCTTGCATTTTTAATATGAATTGGCATTACAGTTCCTGTAGAGGCCTCTGTATTTACGACTACAGGTAAAAGCCAAGGTGAGCGACCTACCATTTGTCCAGAATGACGGCCAGCTTTTTCGATGAGAACATCGGTTGTTTGACCAATTTTAGAACGCAAAAATGCGTTTTGCTGCTCAAGAAGAAGAACTTGTAAGTGTTGAAGTCGAGCATCCTTTACAGCTTCATCAACATGATTTTTCATTGTTGCACCAACTGTTCCGGGACGAGGTGAATACTTGAAAGAATAAGCTGAGCTGTATTGCACTTGTTTAATAAGTTTAATGGTTTCTTCAAAGTCTTCATCTGTTTCTCCTGGAAATCCTACGATAAAATCGCCTGAAAAAGCAATATCAGGTCGTGCGGTCCGAATTTTTTCGATAAGCTGAAGATAATGAGTACTTTTATGTTGGCGGTTCATTGCTTTTAAGATGCGATCGGAACCTGATTGGACAGGGAGATGCAGATAAGGCATCAATATGTCAAGATCTCGATGTGCAGCAATAAGGCTGTCATCCATATCTCGCGGGTGGCTGGTTGTATAACGTAGACGCTTTAAACCATCCAGTTTGGCGAGATGATAGAGAAGATCACCAAGACGCCAAGTTCTTCCATGGGCACTTTGTCCATGCCAACCATTTACATTTTGTCCAAGGAGCGTAATTTCTTTGACACCAGCTTCAATGAGTTGGCGTGCTTCCTCAGTAATTTGCTCAACAGGTCGTGATATTTCAGCACCGCGCGTGTAGGGTACAACACAAAAAGTGCAAAATTTGTCACAGCCTTCCTGCACTGTTAAAAATGCACTAACACCTCGTTTTCTTACAGCACGTTTATTGTGAGGCGGCAAATGAGCAAATTTATCTTCGACAGCGTAGTCTGTTTCTATAACTTTTTTGCCTTGTTTGGCTTTTTCTAACAAGTCTGGTAAACGATGATACATTTGCGGACCAATGACGAGATCCACGTTTGGAGCACGGCGCAAGATTTCGCTACCCTCGGCTTGTGCAACACAACCGGTCACACCGACCATCAGGGGCTTGTCAGGTGCTCGTTCTTGACGCATCACGCGCAAACGACCAAGGTCAGAATAGAGTTTTTCTGCTGCTTTTTCACGAATATGACAGGTATTAACAAGAATAAGGTCAGCGTCATTTGGTGTTTGTGTCGTAATATAACCTTGTGAACTAAGACTATCAGTCATTCGTTGACTGTCATAAACATTCATTTGACACCCATAGGTTTTGATAAAAACCTTTTTAGGAGCAACAGGGGACTTATTTTTAGAATTTATTTTATTCATAGCGCATGTCTAAATGTTTTTTACGCAAATCTCAATCTGTTGTTTGCTTAAAAGTTTTTTTCATAACGATTGCATCTATGCGACTGTTTTTTGATGGGTAATAAGCAGGGCGTCTAGCAATTTTTTGAAATTGGAAACGCTTATAAAGATTCAAGGCAGAAAGATTTGTCTCTTCTACTTCTAGGAAAAGTTTTACGGTGCGTTCATGATGCAGATGGCGAAGCGTGCTGTCAAGAAGTAAAGTACCAATTCCTTGTCGACGAAAATGAGGGTGAACAGCAATTGTGATAATTTCTGCTTCATCAAGAACGAGGCGGCATAGACAAAAGCCTAAAATTTTCTCAGGTTTTCCAATGAGAGAGGCTTTGTATCCGAAGATAGAGTGATCTATTAAGAAATTATCAAAAGCTTGTTCTTCCCAAGCAGGAACAAAACAATGCTTATGAATTTTTTGAAGGGAAACACTATCATCAGCTTGTAGTGGAGCAATCCAAAAATTCTTTTTTTTCAGTGAGAATTTAGACATAGTTTTTTCGTGGTAAGGAAAAACCGGTTTGTTGTTTTGCGTCAGCATTGCGTAAATAGAGTGGGCGGGGCGGATCTTGAGGTTTTTTGTTTGCAGCAAGATGGGCATAGTTTACAATATCCGCTGCTTCGCAGAGAGTTTGGTCTCGTACGATTTTTTTATTTACCTTATTGTCTTTAATGTACAGTGCAATAGTATCAGCCGCTGGACCGGTTAATCTTGTTTTTTGCGGTAAATCTTCTATGATACTTTCAATTGTTTTTAATCCAGGTAGCCCTAAAGGCGTGAGATCTTCATTGAAGTTTTGATGGTAGAACATGTTTCTTCCAGCTTCGATGACAACGGTGATTGCTGATACAGTATTTTTATTGGTTATTGTTTGTGCTGCCAATGCTTCAAGGGCACTTACTCCAACAGCTGGTATTTCGAGTGCTAGTGCTAAAGCACGTGCTGTTGAAACACCAACACGCACACCGGTGAATGATCCTGGTCCAACATTGACAGCGATACGGTCAACTTGGTTAAGGGTGATATTGGTTTGCTCAGTTATTTGTGCAATGTATCCAATAAGCTTTTCAGCATGCCCTTTGTGTATGCGCTCATTGATACGTGCAACGACGGATTCATGATGAGTGAGCGCAACGGCGCAATAAATTGAAGCAGTATCTATAGCAAGGATATACATAAAAATATTTTAGTTGAATAATATGATAAACAAAAGAACTACTATGTTTTTTGTTTTTTTATTTTGTTAGTATATTTCACAATATTTTAAGAAGGTTCCTCGTGTCAATAAGCAACGATATCTTTTTCATTAAATACGATGGATGATGATTTAATCTTCATTGTATCCTGTTGCAACACACAGTAAGCAAAGGCAATTTAAAAGTGAAAAACTGTGAAATCATATTTATGTTTTCCAATAAGAGCATATTCTATAAGTTTTTTATAAAAACTTGATTTTGCTTAGAGCAGCAAAAAATAAAAAAATAGTATTTTTTTGATGAATTATGCATTTTTGTACCATACTGCTTACAACCAATTGTATGCTGAAAAGCAGTTGAATAAGAAATTTAACGCTTGCTATTATTAACATCAAAGTGCATTCGCTCTTTTATATAAAATGATAAAGGACTTTTTTTGCAATCTTAACCTAGTCTTATAATAAAGACTGTTTCAGTGTTCATAAACCTCTTTAGAGGCGTTTGCAAACTTTGCTGAAAAAAGAAAAAGTATTTTAATGTGCTATTTCAAAAAGTTATATGACTCATACCACTCAATTGTATCATGATAAGGCTGCAAATTCCGAGGATAAGTATGGAACAAGTCGAAGCAAAAATGACACGCCATCCTGCTTTTTTTAACGAGTGGATATCAACGCCTAATCCTAATGCAGCCATTGAAATGACAGTCAACAACTGAGCAATCAGTTTGATGGGATTAATAGCTTTTTCAGGGATAAGACCACTTGAGCGAACAAGCATCATGATAATAAAACCAATAATAAACCATGGGACGAGGGTGTGTAGACGCAAGCGTGTTTGTGCTGATCGATTATAGATGATTGACAAAGCGAAAATAAGAGGTCCTAACATTAAAACCCGCACCAGTTTAACCACGGTTGCAATTTGAACACTTACAAAAGAGACAGATGCTGTTGCTGCTAAAACCTGTGGTACAGCATAAACAACCATGCCGGCCAGTACACCGTATTGGCTAAATGACAAATTCAGAAGCGGATGTAAAAAGGGTAGAAATAAAATAATAAGAATCCCTAAAAGAGCAGTGAAAGCAATTGAGGCAGCTACATCGTCATGTTTTGCTTTAATGACAGGTGCAACGGCGACAATGGCTGAATTGCCACAAATAGCATTCCCACAAGCGACTAACATTGCTAAATGTGTAGAAAGCCCGAAAAGTCGGCCGATGGAGAAACTGAGGATAATTGTTACAAATATAACGAATATGATGCTAGCAAGCAAATTCCAACCAGCGGAAAGAACTGTGTTAATGCTAATGCTTGCTCCTAAAAAAACAATAGCAATTTCGAGAAGTGTTTTTGCACAAAAGATGATACCTTTTTGAAAATATGTTGGCAAAGTAAAACAACTACGGGCAATAGATCCCAAGAGAATTGCCAAAACAAGGCTTTCAAGCCACGCTTCTGCGAAAAGCTGTTTTTCTATAACTTCTAAGCCATAAGCTAAGGCTGATATGAGTAAACATACTAGAATACCAGGACCAAAGTTGTTTAAAAGTGAGAGATTTTTCTTTATCATTTTAATATTGCCCCCTAAAAAGAAATGATAGTGAATAAAGAAAGAGAGAACAGGTAAAAGAAAAAAATTTTAGAGATTTGTTCTCGCTTGTAAAGCTGCTGCTAAAGTTCCATCATCAAGATAATCGAGTTCGCCTCCCACAGGTACTCCATGTGCAAGTCGAGTAATTTTAACGGAGAAGTTAGAGAGCTGGTCAGTGATGTAGTGAGCAGTTGTTTGTCCTTCAACAGTAGCATTGACTGCTAGAATAATCTCTGTAATTGAGTTTTCTACAACGCGTTGTATTAAGGAAGCGATTTTGAGTTCGTCAGGACCTATCCCATCTAAAGCAGAAAGACGTCCACCCAATACATGATAACGTGCTGCTAAAGTTTTTGCGCGTTCAAGAGCCCACAGATCAGCAATATCCTCAACAACAATAATTGTTGCATCATCGCGACGTGGATCTGTACAAATCGAACAAGGATTAATTGTATCTACATTTCCGCAAACAGAACAAATGCAGACTTTGTCTACTGCTGTCTGTATTGCGGCTCCTAAAGGTTCCAATAATGTTTCTTTTTTTTTGATAAGGTGAAGAGCAGCACGGCGCGCTGAACGCGGTCCAAGACCTGGTATTCGCGCTAAAAGCTGAATAAGACGCTCAATTTCAGGTCCTGCAATGTGTTTAGACATATTATTGTTCCAAGGGATTAAACAAAATTTAGCTCATTAAAGCGGAAGTTTAAAGCCTGACGGCAGTGGTAGCCCTGCTGTTATGCTTTTGGTTTTCTCTTCTATAGCTGCTTCAATTTTTGCTCTAGCTTCATTATAGGCTGCCATAATCAAGTCTTCAAGTATTTCAACTTCGTTAGGTGTGAGTAATGAAGGATCAATTTGCACTGCTGTTATAATATTTCGGCCATTTAAGGTGATACTGACAAGACCACCACCTGCAGAGCCAATTACTTGAAGTTTTGCTATTTCTTCTTGAATTTTCTGCATTTTCTCTTGCATTTCTTTGGCTTTTTTCATCATGCTCATCATGTCACGCATAGAAATGAGTATCCTTATTCATCGTTGATATTATTTTCATTTTCAAAAGTTTCGGTATTTTTAAAAGTATCAGGGGACAAATCAAGATCGTTTTCTTGTTTATTTAGGCGAATATCGACAATTTTTGCTTCTGGGAAATGGTTGAGTATTTTCACGATATCAGGATCTGCCTCTGCATTGGAAAAAAGCTTTTTTTGAATAGCTAAATTTTCTTCTTGTAAGGTTGGTCCTCCTCCTTCATTGATACAGGTTATAACCCAGGGTTTTTCAGTCCATTGGGAAAGCATTTTTTCTATATCACGAGCAAGTGAACGTGGAGCATTTTCAGCAAGTCTCAAGGTAATATGCCCCGGTTTAAAAGAAACAGGATGAACAAATTCTTGAACAAGAATTTTGAAAGGAATCTCATTATACTGTTCAGCTAATTTAACAATATCGTGCAAGGAATTGATAACGATGGTTTGCTGTTCAGCAATTTCTGCTGTCGTTTCTGTAGAGGAGTGTGATAAATTTGTAGTGTTTTTAGAAATTTCAACAGTCTTTGAAGTTTCAGGAGTGTCTGTTATTGCAGGGGCTTTAGTGCTTTCCAGAGTTTGAATTTTGATTAGATCTTTTGATTTTAAAGCTTGGTCTAATTGGTTTCCCAAGGGTGTTTTGAAATCTGTTTGATTGGCTGGTGTGTTTGAAACGTTTGGGGAAGAATGAGCATATACAGCTGTTACTCTTGCCACATTGTTGGCATTTGTAGACTCTTGATGAGAAGAATTTTGAATGGTTGTGAGTGGTATTTTTTCTTGGTTAAGCTTTTTCAAAGCTTCATCAAGAGTTGGTAGATCAGCAGTGTGAGCAAGACGAATAAGCAACATTTCTGCCGCTTGAAGCGGACGTGCAGTTTGACTAACTTCCTGTAAGCCTTTGAGTAACATTTGCCAGTTTCGGGATAAAACAGGGATGGAAAGTTTTTGTGAAAAATCTAAGCTTCTTAAACGTTCATCTTCAGTAAGTGAGAGATCTTCAGTTATCTCTGGAGTAAAACGTAGACGTGTAACCAGATGATTGAAATCAGCCAATTCTGTCAATATAGTGAGAGGATCAGCACCTGCATCATATTGGCTGCGTAATTCATGTAATGCATTTACAACATTACCCTTCATGATAAATTCAAAGAGATCAATAATACGTGCTTGATCAGCTAAGCCTAACATAGCACGCACTGCAAGAGCACTGACGTTGCCATAGCTATGCGCAATTGCTTGATCAAAAATGGATAATGCGTCACGTACAGAGCCTTCTGCAGCGCGGACAATCATGGAGAGTGCTTGATCTTCCACTTCTACGTTTTCACGTTTTGCAATTTGGCGCAAATGCGCGCTCAAGATTGTTGATTCAATACGCCGTAGGTCAAAACGCTGGCAACGCGAAAGAATCGTAATAGGAACTTTGCGAATTTCTGTCGTTGCAAAAATAAATTTTACATGCGCTGGTGGTTCTTCAAGTGTTTTTAATAAGCCATTAAATGCTTGCGTTGAAAGCATGTGCACTTCATCAATAATATAAACCTTATAGCGTGCAGAAACAGGACGGTAACGTATTTGTTCAATAATTTCACGAATATCATCAATACCCGTATGCGACGCTGCATCCATTTCTATAACATCGATATGGCGTCCTTCAATGATTTGTGTACAATGTTCACCAAGTGTATTCAATACGGTCGTTGGTTGGTCAATATCTTTTGTTTTGTAGTTGAGTGCACGTGCCAAAATACGCGCAGTTGTGGTTTTTCCTACTCCACGAATTCCTGTTAACATCCATGCTTGTGCAATGCGGCCTGTTTCAAAAGCATTCGTAAGGGTACGCACCATAGCTTCTTGACCAATGAGGTCAGAGAAATTTTGAGGTCGATATTTGCGAGCAAGAATACGATAGGTCGTTTCTACCGGCATATTTTCCATCAATGATTCCAACTTTGAAGCTCTTTATACGCACATTTCGATAACACGAAAGCACAGGTTAATACTATAGACTAATATAAAAGGATTTTTTCTCAATCAATTTATTTTTTAAAAAATTGGCCAATTTGCTTAAAAACAGCCTTTGCTTGCTGCATGCATAACACAATTCTAAAAGTTGAGGACGCTTCACTGAAAAACAATAAAATACGATTCTCTCAGCAAGAAAGGAGGCTGGTACGATGACCCGTACCAAGACTCGTTAGGGCTGCTTCTTTCCAGATCTGACCCGGTTGGCGAGCAGTTCGTCCACCACCAACCTCCCAAACTCATATTGTCGATTTAAAATGAAAAATCAAGCTAAGAAACGAGAAATATGACAAGAACAATAAAGAATTTTCCCTTTGAGTTTAATGTCCTGTACTATGGGCGACAAATAAGATGGGAATTCATCGATTTTTATTGGAGTAGTTCACCATATTTGCTTGCTATGAATAAAGTGCTTATTTTTCTCGACATTAAGGAAACGCTCATTAGCTAAAATCCGTCTCGAGGGGAGAGGAGCATTTATTTTTCTGAAGTTGTTCAATGAATTATGGGAAGTTTGCAACAGAAAAAAGGAGGGGATAAAGTATACACGTTAATTTAATGAGCTGAAATTAGAAAATTTAGGGAAATATTGTTGCCAAATAGTGCAACGCAATCTGTATCATATCGATTTAAATGGCTGATGAATTCTTTAAAGGTTAGAGAAAAGTAAAATTAATCTTTCTTTAAAGTAAGTTTCAATGGATGTGGCATAAAACACAATCCATTTATAAGTTTTAGCATGAATAAAATAAAATGAGACTCAGATTTCTCATATGTGTTGAGGCACTCAGTTTACTAGTAGCAGAACATAATATATCTTCTACTTTACTACATTATTACTATATTTGGAAGATATAGAACAAACTTACAAGACCAAAGCAGTTTTTCGTTACTTCTCTGCTGATGTATGTGATTTATAATAGTTTGTAGCAATTTCGAGATGTTTCAACTGCAAAGATGGATACGTTATGCTTATTAAAAAAATTACTCTGAGTACGAAAATACAAAACAGTCTAATTTGCTACAAAGTTTACTTAAATATGTAATTTTACCGTGCAAATACGGAAACCAAACTTTCCAAGAAATCGGGATTTAAAGGCTTAAGAGGCCCGATTTCTCAAAAAAAGTTTACCGGAGCAATTGAGGCGGTTTCTCAAAAAAAACTTAGGGATTCTTGGAAATATTATCAATCGTAATCCCCTGTATCACAATTTGTTCCAACAACTTTTTTCTTAGTAATATTTTTAAAAATATAATTTCCTGATGAAGGGAAACTTATATCGAGAGATTTTACATTTTTAAGTGTAAAGATCTTATGTTCTTTATCATGTGTTATTTTCTTTTCATCGTCAGCAACAATTTTTAATTTGTTTAAGTCAGAAGGGACAGAGTACGATAAAGCAAAAGATGCTTTTTTAGGCTTAAATGTTTTGCAAGAGTATTCAACGCCTTGATGTTTTGTATCAGACGTACCAATCGTAACACTTTCGTCCGGCGAAAAATTCCATTTTTTCTCACTAAATCCAGCAAATGCCACGCTGGAGAAAACGAGTATACTAGTGGTTAATATTCCTTGAATGAAGATCTCTTTCATTATTTTTCCCCTTTTATATTGAATACGGTTGATCATAACGCAGGTTTCGTAAATATAAAAGATCAAATTTAACGCAAACAGTATATTTAAATTGTATTTTCAGCTTTTTGAGCGTTACCTAAATCCAAGATAATTGAAAGTATTATTGTCTGATATATTCTGATAGCAATTTAAATTATTTTATGACGTTTTTTAAGAAGATTTACGGTCTTCCTTTGAAATAAATTGCTATAGAAGATTATCTTTTTTCTCAAAGAGCATTCTGTTATATGAAGAGAATGGGATAGTCAAAGAAAATCTTGTGTTTGGTGCTTAATGTTTTTCTGTGATAAACTTATATCCTTTATTACGTGATGCATAGAGGAGTGTTATCGGAATAGTTTGAGCGTTTTATGAATAGATGCTGTTGTTCATTTTGATTTTTTTCATATATGCGGAGTTCGATCGTTTTTAGCTGGGTAAATGCCAATAATGCGAAATTCGGCAGAAAAGAAAGCCAGTTCTTCCAAGGCGAGTTGCATCATGGGATCTTCAGGATGTCCTTCTATATCGACGAAAAACTGTGTTGCATTGAAATTCCCACCAATTTGGTAACTTTCTAATTTTGTCATATTAACACCGTTTGTAGCAAAGCCACCCATAGCTTTATAAAGGGCAGCTGGCACATTGCGTACTCTAAAGAGAATGCTCGTGATAATTTTTTCGCCATTTTGGGGCTTTGGTACATATTGTTGAGAACGCGAAAGTATGACAAAACGGGTAATATTATGGGGACTATCTTCAACATTTTTTTCAAGAATATTAAGCCCATAAAGTTCTGCTGCAATCAGAGGAGCCAAGGCTGCTTGTGAACGTTTTGCATTTTTTTTAATAAACTTTGCAGCTCCAGCTGTATCAGCGGCAGCGACAGGTATCCAGCCATTTTTACGTATGATTTTACGGCATTGTGCAAGGGCATGTGTATGGCTGTGGACGGTTTTAATTTCATCATGCGTGACACCGGGCAAAACCATTAGTTGAAAATGGATAGGCAAAAAATATTCACTAATAATATAAAGGGACGATTGTGGTAAAAGGTGATGAATATCCGCAACACGGCCAGCAAGAGTATTTTCAATAGGAATCATAGCAAGATCAGCCTCTCCGTTTTCCACGAGGTTGAGTGCGTCTTCAAAAGTGGCAGAGGGTACAGCATCCATATTGGGAAACATGTTGAGGCATGCTGTATGAGAATTGGCGCCATATTCTCCTTGGAAAGAGATTTTATTGGTTTTTTTAAATGTTTTCATGCTAAAATTTTGCGGACTCTCTCAAGATCACGTTGTGTATCAACGCTTAAAGGAATTGTATTGATTATTTCTACATCGATACGCATATTATGTTCTAAAGCGCGTAATTGTTCAAGCTTTTCGCGTTGTTCGAGCGCAGACGGTTTGAGCGTTACAAATCGCTCAAGCGCTTCACGTCGATAGGCATATATTCCAATATGATGGTAAAGAGGACCATCTCCATAAGGGGCTGTGGCGCGGGTAAAATAAAGAGCACGCAGGCGATTTTGAGAAAATGGTGTACCAATAATTTTGACGACATTGGGATCTGTTTTTTCATTTTCCTCAACGATTTTAGCACCTAAAGTTGCAATATCAGTGGAACTATTTTCTAGGGGTTTTAAAGCGTTGATGATTTCACTAGGAGTTATTGTTGGTAAATCACCTTGGACATTCAAAATAGCATTGTAACGTTGTTCAGGATCAATATGAGTTAAAGCTTCATAAATGCGATCAGATCCAGATTTATGATGGCTACATGTCATAATACATTCATACCCGTAAGCAGTGACGACTTTAGCGATATCGTTATGATCTGTTGCAACGATAGTACGTCCGAGTGCAGCTTTTTTTGCTTGTTCAGCAACGTGAACAATCATCGGCTTTCCAGCAATCTCAGCGAGAGCTTTTTGGGGTAGACGCGTTGAATCTATCCGAGCGGGAATAAGAATAATCGGTTCAAGAGTCATTTGCAAAGTTCCAAAATTCCGCATGTAATGCATTTATAATGTTGTTTATTACAGGGAAAAAGCTTAAACTGAAATTAGTAATCAAAATATGAACGTTTGAGTTTTTATGAAGCGCTCGACAGTTGTCTATTTTATTTTTTCTTGTCTATTTGTGCTGATTGTTTTGGTGGGAATCTCCATACTTAGCAATATGATCTATGATCATTCTACATTGGTTCAACAGTCTCATACAATTAAAAAGCATGATGTAGTTAAGGAGAAACAACAGGTGTCTAACAGTCTTTTGTCACTGAATGACCGCCTTCAACAAGGCAGTCTTGAAAATGGGCGTAAAGTTTTTCGCCAATGTGCTATATGCCATACCTCTGGTCGTAATGAATCAGGGCGTGTTGGTCCAGTGCTTTGGGACATAGTAAACCGTCCTTTAGCGGCGGCACAAAATTTTCCTTACTCACGGGCATTACGCGGGAATTCTGATCAAAAATGGGATTTTATAACTTTGGATCGTTATTTGCAATCACCACGTAAAGCGTTTCCAGGAACAACCATGTCCTTTCGTGGGATCAACAATGATCAAGAGCGTGCTGATCTTTTGCTTTATTTACGCAGTCTATCCGATAATCCTGTTCCCTTAATGGGTAATGATAATAAAGCAGATGAGCCGAGCTAATATGCTAAGAGGATTAACTTGGGGAAGAGGTATGATTAGTTTTCGTTTGTAATTTTGGTTTCAAAGATTCACCAAGAGAATTGTTATTGATGCATCATCTAAAATTGGCCCAATACAAAAGATGCAAATAAAAAATGACAGCTTTCGTTCCTCGGCATTTTTTACTGATTATACCAATACTATCTGGTATCGGAATAGTAACGTTCATTATCATCCAATTTATGCTTGTGAGCCAAAAATGATGTTTGATGTAAATGTGTAGGTACAGAATTATTGCTCTTTTACGTCATTTACAACCAAAATATCATTTGGGTTATTTGTTTATGAGTCATAATTTGAAGGTTGTTAAAGGACTTGCAAAGAAGTGATTGTCACGCGCAATGGAGAAATAGTTAAGCATGGTTCTGCCGATAGTATTTTTTCTCATTACCAAAATTCTTATATGCAAACCTTTATAGTTGCTGTATTCGCATTGGAATTTTACCGTTTATAGGTAATGATATTAAATTGCGCAGACAATCCATTATAAAGGAGGATTTTTCCCACTAAAGGTTCACCAATGTTTGTGATAAGTTTAATGACTTCCATTGCTTGTAGTGTGCCGATGACTCCAGGTAAAGCACCGATGATTCCGGTTTCAGCACAGGACGAAATATTTCCAAAAGCTGGTGGTTTGGGGAATAAATCGCGATAGTGAGGGTTATTGTCTTTATAAGGCATGAGTACCGTTAGGGAGCCATTAAAGCGTCCTACAGCTCCACTTATTAAAGGTTTTGCACAGTGGGCTGCGTGATCAGCAAGTAAATAGCGAGTGGCAAAATTATCACTACCATCAACAATGATTTGGTAGTCGTTGAGGAGTTCATCTACATTACTTTCTTTTAAGCGTAAATTGTGTTTTTCAACGGTAATATGGGGGTTAATTGCTTCTATAGTGGTTTGGGCGCTGTCAGTTTTTTTTTGGTTGATTGCTGTTGTTTTGTGAATAACTTGACGTTGTAAATTGGAAAGCGAAACAATATCATCATCAACAATTCCGAGGGTGCCAACGCCTGCGGCTGCCAAATAGGTGAGGACAGGAGCACCAAGACCACCTGCGCCAACCACAAGAACGCGTGCAGCTTTCAATTTTTGTTGTCCTGCACCACCAATTTCAGGCAAAATGATGTGGCGTGCATAGCGTTCGATTTCTTCGTTGCTTAATTTTGTATCAGCTTCTTGTTTCATAGGTTTTCTCTTGTCATAGTTTTTTTATTGTTTACAAAGTTTATGGCACATAGACTAGTCCGCTTTCAGTTATAGGGAGGTTTTGTTCATGAAAATTGCCATTCAGATGGATCATATTTCCACGCTCCGGATTCAAGGAGACACAACATTTGCACTTGCTTTAGCAGCGCAAGAACGCGGACACACTCTTTTTCATTATACACCCGATCGTTTATCTATGCGCGATGGTTGTGTAATTGCACGATTAGAGGCATTGACGGTGTATGATGATGAGGGGCACCATTATCAATTGGGGAAGCCTGTTCGCACGGAATTAATGGATATGGATGTGGTACTTTTACGCCAAGATCCCCCCTTTGATCTCAATTATATCACTACGACTCATTTGTTAGAGCGTATTCATCCTAAGACGCTCATTGTGAATGATCCAGCATGGGTGCGCAATAGCCCAGAAAAGATTTTTGTTACTGAATTTTCTGATTTGATGCCAGAAACATTAATTACGAAGGATATTGAAGAAATAGCAGCCTTTAGAGCTACATTTGGCGATATTATTGTGAAGCCACTCTATGGCAACGGGGGAGCCGGTGTTTTTCACTTGAAACAAGATGATCGCAATTTGGCATCGTTGTTGGAAATGTTTGCCCAAAGTTACCGCGAACCTTTTATTGTTCAGCGTTATTTAGATGCAGTACGAAACGGGGATAAACGGATTATTTTGCTTGATGGTAGGCCTGTTGGAGCGATTAATCGAATTGCTGCAGAAACAGATGTTCGCTCTAATATGCATGTTGGAGGTCGCGCGGAAAATATTGATTTAACAAAACGTGATTATGAGATTTGCGAACGCATTGGTTCAACTTTGCAGGAACGTGGTCTTCTTCTTGTGGGCATTGATGTGATCGGAGATTATATAACAGAAATTAATGTGACGTCTCCTACTGGAATTCGTGAAATTAAACGTTTTTCTGGTACGGATATTGCTCATCTTTTCTGGGATGTTGTTGAATTCAAACATTCAAATTAAATTTGTTAAAAAAGGAAGCAATATGGTTTTGTCAGAAAAATTATGAATGTTGCTTTTTTATATTTGTTATGTTGCAAATGTGAATTACAATTTAAATTATCATATAATGCGAGCAAGAGGCTTTGATTCACAGATTCACATGTTAAGGAGTGCAGAGATGAAAACAGTGTTAACAGTTGGAGTGGGACTATTTTTCGCACTTGTGTTGACAAGTATGGGCAATGCGCGTGATCAAATTCAGATTACTGGTTCATCTACAGTTTTACCTTATCAAAAAATTGTTGCTGAGATATTCGGAGAAACTTACCCTCATTTTAAGGTTCCAGTTATAGAATCGGGTGGAACAGGAGTTGGTATTAAGGAGTTTTGTCGTGGTGTTGGAGAGAACACTATTGATATCGTTAATGCTTCGCGAGCGATGAAGCCAAGTGAATTGCAGTCTTGTTTTGATGCTGGTGTAAAAGATGTTGAGGAAATACGCATCGGGTATGACGGCATTGTTTTTGCAACAGATATAAATGGCCCTGATTGGAAATTGCTGCCAGTAGATGTCTATAGGGCACTTGCTGCTCAGATTATTGTAGACGGGAAATTGCAGCCCAATAACATTTCTAAATGGAACGCCGTCAATAGTGCTCTTCCTGATTGGACGATAGCAGCTTATATTCCTGGAGAAAAGCATGGAACGCGTGAAGTTTTTGAAGAAAAATTACTGGCTGCGGGCTGTAAGTCCAGTGGAGCAGTTGAGGCGATGAAAGCTTTGGGAATGGATGATAAGGCGATACATGCTGCTTGTGTCGCAGTGCGTAGGGATGGAAAGGCTATTGATATTGATGGGGATTATTCTGAAACATTTGCACGTCTGACTTCTAATAAAACAGGGGTTGGTATTTTTGGTTTGTCTTTTTATCAAAATAATGCTGATAGGCTAAAGGTTGCAGATATTAATGGTTTTGCGCCAACTGTTGAAACAATCTCTCATGGTAAATATCCAGTTTCTCGTCCACTTTTCTTCTATGTTAAGAAAGCACATTTAAGTATTGTTCCAAGTTTGCGCGAATATGTCGACTTTTTTCTTTCTGATCAAATGATTGGTCCAGATGGCCCATTGGCTGAATATGGTTTGATTGTTGCTTCTGAAAAAGAGCGCCAAGCGCAGCGTTCTGCTTTTTCTGCTGGTAGAGTGATGACTTTGAAATAATTTTCTGGATTTGCGGTGTGGGAATTTTCTGTGCTGCTTTTTTATAAAAATTGAAAGACAATATGCGCATTTCCTTCATTATTTTTCTGTTATTGCTTCTTGGTTTTATTGGATTTTGTATTTCTTATATGCGTGCTCGCACTTTTGAATACGCACAATACAAAATGCACTCTCGTGCCTATTATCACGGCTGGTGGACATTTTCGATGACTGTTATTCCAGCTCTTGTTTTTTTAATTCTTTGGGATGGTGGGAGTGCAATTTATTTAGAGTATAGTGCCTCTCGAGAGGTTTGGGCATATAGCGCGTATGTGAAAGAGTTTGTAGATCATGACTTTATTTTGGGGATTATCCGCAATTTGGTTAAAATGATTCATCGCTTGGAGGGAGATTTTGCTACGGCTTCGTATGAAGAAGTGCGGGCACAATTATTCGCCAAAGGCTTTGTTTTGCCTCATGAAACATCAGATGATATATTAAGGATAGCACAGTCATGGGTTAATTCTTCTGAAAAGTTGCAGTTTATTGGACGTAGTGCCCTTTTTATCATTGCGGTTTTAGGTCTTATCTATGGAATTATGCAAATTGCTCCGCGTCAGCGTGCACGCAATAAGGTTGAGTGTTTGATTATTATTGGATTGGTTTGTGCATCTATAGTCGCGGTTTTGACGACAGTAGCCATTGCATTCTCTATGTTTTTTCAAACGATGAGTTTTTTTCAGTCTGTACCCTTTTCAAATTTCTTTTTTGGAACGGTTTGGGATCCCCGTTTTTCAGCTAGCGGTTCGGGTAATGGAGTGGGACAATTTGGTCTCATACCACTCCTTGCCGGTACACTTTATATTGCATTTGTAGCAATGATTTTTGCTGTTCCTATTGGATTATTTTCAGCTCTTTATATGGCCGAATATGCTTCTACTCGATTGCGATCAATTGTGAAGCCATTGTTGGAAGTGCTTGCTGGTATTCCAACCATTGTTTATGGTTTTTTTGCTTTGAAGGTTGTAGGTCCATTTTTACGTGATCTCTCTATTTCTCTCTCTGGTGGTGTTGGTTTTATTATGGCTCAAAGTGTTTTGACTGCTGGAGTTGTGATGGGAATTATGTTGATTCCTTTTGTTTCTTCTTTGTCCGATGATGTTATTACGGCTGTTCCGCGTTTTTTACGCGAAGGCTCTTATGGTTTAGGAGCAACGCAATCTGAAACGATTAAAAAAGTCGTTCTACCGGCAGCACTTCCAGGAATTATGGGAGCCATTTTATTGACAGCATCGCGTGCAATTGGAGAGACGATGATTGTGGTTTTGGCGGCAGGTGTTGCAGCGAATTTAACGTTTAATCCATTTGAAGCAATGACTACAATGACGGTTAAGATTGTTAATCAATTGACAGGTGATTTTGAGTTTAATTCTCCACAAACTCTTGTTGCGTTTGCTTTAGGGATGACACTCTTTGTTATGACTCTTTTGATGAATATTCTTGCTCTTTATATCGTGCGTAAATATCGGGAACAATATGAATGAATGAAAATTTTCTTTTCCCTCGTCGCAATATTGTTCTCAAACGCCGATATTGGGCTGAGCGTCGTTTCCGCGCGTATGGCCTAATTGCCATTTTTATTGGTTTATTTTTTTTATTTGCACTTTTATGGACTGTCATTAGCCAAGGTTATACAGCTTTTTTTCAAAGTGAAATGATGTTATCAATTTATTTGGATGAAAAGCTTATTGATCCAAATGGGCAGCGTGAAATAAATCCACAAATACTCATAACTGCTAATTATCCACTTCTTGTACGGAATGCTTTAGCAAAAAAGCTTGATATAGATCAAAATGATAGGGCATCTCTGCGGGATGTTAACCGTATGTTTTCAAATAGTGTACGTGTTCAACTACGTGAGATGGTAACAAAGAATCCAAAACTCATTGGAACAACGCAAAAAATCAAAGTCTTGGCGGCAGCGGATATTGATTCTGCTTATAAAGGGCAGATTGATTTGCATGTAGCAGAAAAAAACCGCAAAGTTTCTAATCGTCAAGTGGAATGGATAAGACGCTTGGCGTATGATGGTACGCTTTACAAAACATTTAATTTTGGTTTTTTTACATTTGGTGCTTCAAGTCGTGCTGAGACTGCGGGGTTAGGTGTTGCGATAATCGGCTCTCTTTACATGATAGTTATAGTTTTAGTGATTTCGCTCCCGATAGGGATAGCAACGGCTCTTTATTTGGAAGAATATGCACGCAAAAATAAGTTTACAGATTTTATTGAGGTTAATATCAATAATCTTGCAGCTGTACCTTCGATTGTTTTTGGTCTTTTAGGACTTTCTGTTTTTGTTAATTTTTTTGGATTACCACGTTCTGCTTCTTTCGTTGGTGGGCTTGTTTTGGCTCTTATGACGCTTCCTACAATCATTATTGCGACACGCTCTGCTTTGCGTGCAGTTCCTCTTTCTATTCGCGCAGCAGCTTTAGGATTGGGAGCATCAAAAACACAAATGGTTTTTCATCATGTTGTTCCTTTAGCAGCGCCTGGTATTTTAACTGGCACGATTATTGGTGTAGCTCAGGCTCTGGGTGAAACGGCACCTTTGCTTTTGATTGGAATGGTTGCTTTTGTTGTGAATATTCCTGCTACACCAATGGATCCAGCAACAGCTTTGCCTGTTCAAATTTTCATGTGGGCAGGTGAAGCAGAGCGCGCTTTTGTTGAGAAGACATCAGGTGCTATTATCGTGTTAATGATTTTTCTTGCGATCATGAATATTTCTGCAGTTTTTTTACGTCGACGATTTGAGCGGCGTCAGTAACTTCGATAAAGCAGTAATTTTGATAAGGTTTGTGTTTTAAAATAAAGTGAGTTTTTGTAATGAAAATTAAAATGCGTGGTCAAGATGTAAAGGTTTCTTATGGAAGCAAGGAAGCACTTCATGGTATTACGCTTGATATTCCTGAACATCAGGTCACGGCTTTGATAGGCCCTTCCGGTTGCGGAAAATCGACTTTTTTGCGTTGTTTTAATCGTATGAATGATACGATTGAAGGCGCTAAAATAACGGGTCTTATTACCTTAGATGGGGAGAATATTTATGACCAGAGGATTGATGTTGTAGAGTTGCGCGCCCGTGTAGGGATGGTTTTTCAAAAGCCCAGTCCTTTTCCAAAATCTATTTTTGAGAATGTTGCCTATGGACCACGTATTCACGGTTTAGTCAAATCGCGTGCTGAATTGCATGATGTGGTTGAAAAAAGTTTGAGGCAGGCAGGTTTATTTGAAGAAGTAAAAGATCGTCTTCATGAGGCAGGAACAAGTTTATCAGGAGGGCAGCAACAGCGCTTGTGTATTGCGCGTGCCATTGCAGTTAGTCCTGAAGTTATTTTGATGGATGAACCCTGTTCAGCTCTTGATCCAATTGCTACAGCACGTATTGAAGAGCTTATCGATGCATTACGACAAAATTATACAATTGTTATTGTAACACACTCCATGCAACAGGCGGCGCGTGTTTCTCAATATACGGCCATGTTTCATTTGGGGCATTTGGTAGAAGTTGGTGCGACTGAAATGATCTTCACCTCGCCAAAAGAACAACGCACGCAAGATTATATTACGGGGCGTTTTGGATAGGTGAATTGAGGAGTATAAGCTATGTCTATGAACCATACTGTTCGTTCTTATGATGCAGAACTAAAATATTTGAAAGCAAGGATTACAGAAATGGGGAGTCATGCGGAAAGGATGATTGAACGTTCTGTTGCATCGATTGTGTGTAATGATCTTCAACTTGCGACGACAGTGATTGCTGATGATTTGTTTTTAGATAAAGCAGAACGTGATATTGATGAAAAAGCGATTACCATCATTTGCAAACGCCAACCGATGGCTGTTGATCTGCGTGAAATTATTGGTGCTATTCGTATCTCTTCTGATCTTGAGCGGATTGGGGATATGGCCAAAAACATTGCAAAGCGGACGGTAGCACTTTCAGAAACACGTCAACCCACTGCTTTTTACTATGGGCTTGAAACGATTACAGCTTTAGCGCTCAATCAATTAAAGGAAGTATTGAGTGCTTACACGAGCCGTTTATTGGAGCGTGTTGATGCAGTACGCGAACGCGATGGTAAAATTGATGCTCTATATACTTCTCTTTTTCGTGAGCTTTTGACGTACATGATGGAAGATATGCGCAATATTACGGTTTGTACGCACTTACTGTTTTGTTTAAAAAATATTGAACGCATTGGTGATCATGTCACCAATATTGCGGAAATGCTGCATTATATCATAACAGGCCATCATATGTCTTCTGACCGTCCTCGCGATGATCTTACTTATAAAGTTGGGGTAGGTGAGAAGAAAACAGATTAATTTTTTCTCATATTATAAAATAAGATTGTTTTCAAAATAAAAAGCATTGGACATTTTCTTTCCGTATGGTTGTAGGAAGAATATGAAAAATATTATAGGCAAGTGTTAAAGAAGTAACGAAGAGGCTTTTTAAGGTAATATTGTAGATTTTTAATTCTTAATTTGACACATTTGGATATTGGATGATATCATCACTTATGTTTTGGTCGGAGGGAGAGCTTCTTTCTGGTTATTTTATTCAAATTTGTATCGAAGCGTATTCGTGTTGGTTGCCATCAATATTGATGGAGACAGTCTCAGTGCTCCAATCTTTATTCGTATATAGAGTGGTTGGAGAGTTTTCGTACAGGCATATTATTTTTTTGGCGATTGAAGCATAAGGGTTGAATAGAGATTGATATTGTTTGGCTACATTTCTCCATTAAGGAAAACGATATTGATCTATAAATTAGGAATTTTTTATTTTTTATTTCGTATAAATGCCTCTTAATTACAACTTGTATTAAAACTTTACTAAGTAGTAACAATTAATCATATACTTTCTTTGAATATACATTTAAAACTCATTCGAATTTTGAATACTTCAAAGATATGAGAATGTGTTGTAAAGATGAAAAAAAATTATTGGACTGTTTTTGTTACTTGTTTTCTAGCGCCGTTAGTTATTGTGGGATGTGCTTCAGATCATTTTGGTGTTGGAAAAGTAAATGATAATAAGAAGACAAAAACAGTGATGTATCCATTGACTGAGCGTCAATGCCTTATGCGTGCAATGTATTTTGAATCAAATCGTACAAGTCGTGAGGGAATGATAGCTGTTGGAACCGTTGTTATGAATCGTGTTAATTCAACCGCCTATCCAAAGACAATTTGTGGTGTTGTTGGTCAGTACAAACAGTTTGCTCCCGGTGTTTTAACGCGTCCTATGACGGAGCCTGCATCCGTTGCTCGTGTTAGAGAGGCAGCTGATGCTGTTTTGCGCGGCGAACGGGATCAGAAACTTAAAAACGCTAAGTTTTTTCATACCGCAGGTTTATCTTTTCCTTATAAAAACATGCATTATGTTCGTGTTGCAGGGGGAAATGCCTTTTATGAAAAGCGTTCACGTGATGGATCGCTTCAAGTTCCTACGAATGATCGTCCTTATGATGTTGCTTATGCTTTTGCCCAAGAACGTTCTGGCAATGCACCGAGTTTCATGGACGCAAGTATAGAAAGTAAAGAGATAAAAGCAGAGGAAAAGAAAAACGCCTCCCTTCCGATAAAAATAACGCAGGCAAATAAGGTGCGTACCACGTCTTTTGTTGCAGTACAGCTTGATAAGGTTCCTATTCCTACATCTGCACCTCATCGTATAGATAAGGGAGGGGAAAGCAAATCAATTGTGGCCGCCTATGTTATGCCTTCATCAGATCAGTTAAATGCAATTGTTGCAGTATTAGAGAAACGGTACAGAAGCCGGTAACTTTTTCACAACAAAAGAAGGAATTGGTAATGTACTTTGATACTCATGAAACCATTTCACCTGAAATGCTTAATCGTCTTGCAGAAATTACAGTAAAAGTCGGGTTGAATTTACAAGAGGGGCAAGATCTTGTTTTGACGGCTCCAGTTTCAGCATTACCTTTTGTTAGGCGTATTGCATATCACGCCTATAAGGTTGGTGCCGGTGTGATTACGCCACTTTTTAGTGATGATATGTTATCACTAACACGTTTTGAAAACGCACATACTGCTAGTTTCGATTGTGCGCCTTCTTGGCTATATGAGGGAATGGCGAAGGCTTTTGAAAATGGGGCTGCGCGTTTAGCTATTGTTGGTGATAATCCTTTGCTACTTTTCAATCAAGATTTTGATAAGGTTGCACGTTTAAATAAAGCTACTTCAATTGCTTACCAGCCGGCTCTCAAAAAAATATCGAATTTTGCCATGAATTGGTCGATTGTTGCTTATCCAACAGCAGGGTGGGCTGAGACAATGTTCCCTTCTTTGCCGCTTGATGAGGCGATCAAGAAGTTAGCTACTGCAATTTTTTCTGCTTCACGTGTTACAGAAGAGGATCCAGTGCACGCATGGGTTGTTCATAACGCAAGTTTGAAACAACGGTCATCTTGGCTTAATGAGCAGCGTTTTTCAGCTTTGCACTTTAAAGGACCAGGGACTGATTTAACAGTTGGTTTGGCAGATGATCATGAATGGCATGGTGGTGCAGCGGCTGCTCAAAACGGTGTGGTATGCAATCCTAATATTCCGACAGAAGAAGTATTCACCACGCCTCATGCATATAAGGTGGAGGGTTTTGTGCGTTCGACGAAGCCTCTTTCCTATCAAGGAGCACTTATTGATAATATTGAGGTGCGGTTTGAGGCGGGGCGTATTGTTGATGCGCGTGCTTCGACCGGGCAGGAAGTTTTGCAACAGGTTTTGCAAAGTGATGAGGGAGCAAGTCGATTGGGTGAAGTTGCTCTTGTTCCACATTCTTCACCAATTTCTAAGAGTAACCTTCTTTTTTATAACACATTATTTGATGAAAATGCTGCATGTCATATTGCTTTAGGGCAGTGTTATTCCAAATGCTTTTTAGATGGAGCGTCGTTGACAGTAGAAGAAATTGCAGCGCGTGGTGGTAATAAAAGTGTGATTCATATTGACTGGATGATTGGCTCAGGTGAAATTGATATAGATGGCATTACGCAAGATGATAGGAGAGTTCCTGTATTTCGTAAGGGTGAATGGGCTTAATATTATTATTTTTTTCCAATGGTATTGTTGGAATGCGTGTAATTATTGAAGATAATAGATGCCTGAGCTTCCTGAAGTAGAAACAGTTCGTCGTGGACTTGAGCCGTTTGTGACTGGTGCAAAGATTATTTCTGTTACACTTAATCGCAGGGATTTGCGGTTTCCTTTCCCTGAGGCATTTTCTGAGAGGCTTATAGGCAGGAAGATCATAGAACTTGGTCGGAGAGCGAAATATTTGTTGTTTCATCTTTCACGCGATGAAACGATTTTGAGCCATTTAGGAATGTCAGGATCATGGCGCGTAGAAGATGATCTTTTAAAAAAAAATTCTTCTGTTACCGAGAAATTTGTTAGGCATGACCATTTTGTCATGGATATTCAGGCGCAGGATGGCAAAGTTTATCATCTTACTTATAATGATGTTCGTCGTTTTGGGTTTATGCTTTTAGTAGATACAAACAGGCTTTATGAACATCCGCTTTTAAAGAAGCTAGGGCTCGAGCCTATGGGTAATGCGTTTTCTGGTAATTATTTACAAGAGGTTTTTGTTAATAAAAAAATATCTCTTAAGGGAGTTTTGCTTGATCAGACTATTGTTGCGGGTCTTGGGAATATTTATGTGTGCGAAGCGCTTTGGCGTAGTCGTTTGTCACCACAGCGTAGAGCATTTACGTTGGCATTGAAAACTGTACGTGCACGTGAAATTGCGGATTCCTTAGCACAGAATATACGCAATGTGATTGCTGAAGCAATTTTGTCTGGTGGATCTTCTTTACGTGATTATATGCATGTAGATGGCTCTCTCGGTTATTTTCAACATGCTTTTTCAGTGTATGGACGAGAAGGCAAAGAATGTTTGCAATGTGGAACGCCTATTGTTCGTATTCTACAGTATGGGCGTTCAAGTTTTTACTGTTCACAATGTCAAAAATGAATAAGATCTCTTGCAAAATTCTACAAGAGGCTTAAAGTCATATTGACAATTACATAAGGCTTGGGAGGCTTTTTTTTATGTTAAATAAAGTACTAACACATCTTGATGAAAATATAGAAAAGAGCCTTGAACGCCTTTTTTCTCTTTTACGTTTTCGATCGATTTCAACAGACTCGGCTTATAAGGATGAATGTCGCAAAGCAGCTGATTGGTTAGTAGAGGATTTGAAGACTATAGGTTTTGAGGCTTCACGGCGTGATACGCCAGGTCATCCAATGGTTGTTGGGCATCATCCAGGTCCTTCGGATGATTGTCTACATGTGTTGTTTTATGGACATTATGATGTTCAACCTGTTGATCCGCTGAGTTTATGGGAAGATGATCCGTTTACACCTTCTTTAAAAGAGAGAGATGGAGAGAAAGTTATTTGTGCTCGTGGAGCTTCCGATGACAAAGGTCAGCTTATGACCTTTATTGAGGCATGCCGTGCATTTAAGAAAGAAACAGGGCGGCTTCCTGTTAAGGTTACTGTTTTATGTGAAGGTGAAGAAGAATGTGCTTCTCCTTCACTTATACCTTTTTTGAAAGCAAATAAGGAGGAACTTAAAGCAGATTGTGCACTGGTTTGTGACACATCTATGTGGGATGCTGATACACCATCCGTTTCTGTTGCTCTTCGGGGGATTATGGCGGAAGAGATTATTATTACAGCGGCTAATCGTGATTTACATTCTGGCTATTTTGGGGGAGCTGCAGCCAATCCCATTCGTATTTTAGCTAAAGTTTTAGCAGGACTTCACGACGAAAATAATAGAGTGACACTTCCTGGTTTTTATGATGGAGTAGAAGAAACACCTCCGCATATTTTGCAGTCATGGAATGAACTTAATTGTACTGCTGAAAATTTACTTGGCCCTATAGGCCTTTCTGTTCCATCTGGTGAAAAAGGGCGGAGCATTTTAGAGCTCGTATGGGCACGTCCTACCATGGAAATTAATGGTATTAGTGGAGGCTATGAAGGAGAAGGAATTAAAACGGTTATTACTTCTCAAGCAAGCGCAAAAATATCGTGTCGTTTAGTCCATAAGCAAGATCCAGAGAAAATACGTCAAGCTTTTCGTGATTATGTACGTAGCTCTATTCCTGCTGACTGTACAGTGACCTTTAAGAATCACGGTTCTTCTCCGGCAATGCAGCTTTCCTATGATTCATCTTTTATCAAAGCGGCAAAGGATGCTTTATCACAAGAGTGGGAGGTTCCTGCTGTGTTGACATGTATGGGTGGTTCGATTCCAATTGTAGCAGATTTTCAGTCAATTCTTGGTATGGAAACTGTTTTGGTTGGTTTTGCGCTAGCGGATGACCGTATTCATTCACCTAATGAAAAGTATAATTTAAAATCATTTCATAAGGGGCAGCGGTCTTGGGCACGTATTCTTACCGCTTTAGCAAATAGGAGGGTAAATGGCTGAGATTCGCGTTCATCAAGGTGATTTACCAAACTTAGACAATTATCAAATTGATGCTGTTGCGATTGATACCGAGACTTTAGGATTACAACCACACCGTGATCGTTTATGTGTTGTTCAACTTTCTTCTGGAGATGGTACTGCTGACATTATACAGATTGCTAAAGGGCAAAAAAGTGCTCCCAATTTAGTCAGGTTGCTTGAAGATAAGGCAATCACCAAAATATTTCATTTTGGGCGTTTTGATCTTTCTATTTTAGCGCATACATTTGGCGTTATGCCAGATGTGGTTTTTTGTACAAAAATTGCTTCAAAGCTCACACGTACCTACACGGATCGTCATGGATTAAAAGAAATTTGTAGTGAATTGCTGAGTGTGAGTATTTCTAAACAGCAGCAATCTTCAGATTGGGCTGCAGAAACTTTATCACGCGCGCAAATTGAGTACGCTGCATCGGATGTTTTATATCTGCATCGTTTAAAAGATATATTTGAAGAGCGCTTAAGACGTGAAGAGCGAGAAAGTGTTGCAAAGGCATGTTTTCAATTTTTACCTATGAGGGCAAGACTCGATCTTTTGGGATGGTCAGAGGTTGATATTTTTGCACATAGCTGAATTAAAAATGAACCTTTAAAACCGGAGCTGGAAGAATGATAATGTAATAGAACAAGATGCCTATAATATATGGGCATCTTGTCCTTTCATCTCTTTTGGTGAGAGTGTTTTATAATATAATTCTTAGTTTAGTGGGTGTTGTTAAATTGAAAGATCGCACAATAAAAATAAATTTATGAAGATGTGCTTTTTTGTGTTCATAACAACCGTTATTTTAAAAAGGCGACAGTTTGATGGGGAACTGCTGGTAAAATATGGGCAATACGTTGATTGAAAACTTGACACGTGAACACTACCACGATTGCATTTAGCAATATAGGGTGAGAAAAATCTCTGCTAAAGAAGTGCGTTAATGATGATCCGTGTAGTTGGTATCTGACGTTACGTTATGTCCTTATTTATTTTAAACCGAGAGAGATTTATGAATCTGGGATGTTTCATCGCAGCTGTTGCTGTTTTCACTTAAGTTTCTGTCGCTCATGGGGCTAATTCTATGGTTGCTCCGAAGAAGGTACAAGGAGTGACTTCTGCTATTTCTTCTGAAAATTCTCTGTTGAATGAACGGGTTAACGGTGCCTTATCTAAAGTTTTTCAAAAGGAGTTTTTTGTATTGATAACAGCAAATGCGAAGCAGCTGTTAATTTGGTAGCTGTATCATACTCGCTTAAAAAAGAGGTTCAGGATCCAGGAAAAACCAAAGAGGCCAAAACGATCATGGGAGCCGGTGAGTCTCGATAAGCAAAACAGTGATGTTAAGAGATGTTATTTTATGTAACCAGTAGATTTTGGAGAAGCGAGGTGTTTTCGCTGGCTTAAAAGTGAGGGATTTACGTTTCTTGTTAGAGTTTTGGGGTGTATTGCGTTTTGCAAGGACCGGTCGTGTATGTTTTTCATGGAGACGTTGTTGTTCAGAATTTGGAGAGAACGCATAAGGCAATATTAAATTTCATTGAGAAAATAATAAGTTCTACATAGGCATAGTTTACAAATTCACGTTATTACAGATCAAACAACTAAAAGGGAGATCTGTTGTAAGTTTTTCGTTTTTTCATAAGTGTATCATTTTTACTACAGATATCTGTAAGGTGGGCTCTATATGGAATTACGTGTTCAAATATTCAGCTATGGAGAGAAATTATGAATATGAAATGGTTAATAACGGCTTCTGCTTTTGCGTTTGTTTCAGCTTCAACAGCGCATGCGGCAGATGTTATTGTTCCCCCGCAGCCTACACCAGTTTCACCGGTTATTGTTGCTCCCACTTTTTCTTGGACAGGTTTTTATCTTGGTGGCCAGGTTGGTAGTTTTTCAAGTAAAACGAAGATGGATATTCTCAGTAATGGAAAAACCATTCCGGTGAATAATGAATTTTTGCCTAAATTATCAGGTTTTATGGGGGGGCTTTATGCAGGTTCCAATGTTGATCTTGGGAATGGCCTGATTTTAGGTGTTGATACAGATTTCATGTGGTCTGATAAAGATGACACGAAAACGGGTCCAGTATATGTAATTGCTAAAAATCATATAGCATATATTGACAAGATGCTGAAAGATGCTGGAATTAAGATTGGTAACAATGTACTCCAAGAGGGTGATAAACGGACGCACAGTTTTACTTTTAAAGAAAAGTGGGCTGGCGCGACGCGGGTACGGATTGGTTTTGCTGCTGAGCGTATTATGCCTTATGTTGCTGGTGGTATTGCCTATACACAACTTCAAGATATTGCGTCTGTATCAATAACAGAAAAAGATAAAGGTAGAGTAATCGCTTCTGGTAATCTGTCTGATGAAACAAAGACATTTGTTGGTTACACTCTCGGTGCTGGTGTTGATTTAGCAATGACCAATAATATTATTGTTCGTGCAGAATATCGTTACTCGGATTTTGGTAAAAAGAAATTCTCAAACGATAAATATGAAACTTCTCACAAAACCAATGATTTTCGCGTTGGTGTAGCGTACAAATTTTAACGTATGGTAAGCTAAATTACCATAAGGTTGGTTTTTGACGACGTTTTTGGTATTTTTTTGTGACTATATTGTTACAAAACACAGATTATTACATATGCGGAAAGTTGCTATGCATTGATTTTGATAAAAAGAAATGCGCAAAGGATAAACAGTAATTTATCTTTTATTTCAACAAGTTATGCATGTGTATAACTGATAGGCTTTCGTATAGAAAAAATTATTAAGAGGTCCCATCTCTGAATGGGACCTCTATTTTATATAGCTGTGTTATTTTTACTACAGATTTTTTTTCATAGATGTATAGTATTGCACCATAATGAATTAGGAGCAAAATTTATGAATATAAAATCTTTAATAACAACTTCTGTTGTCGCTTTAGTTTCAGCTTCTGCAGTACAAGCTGCTGATGTTGTCATTCCACATGAAGTAGCACCAGTTATCACTGCCCCTGCTTTTTCTTGGACAGGTTTTTATCTTGGTGGTCAGATTGGTGGTTTTTCAAGTAAAATTGCCTTGAAAGATAAAGATAAAGATACTTCAATTTTTAAAGACTTATCGCCTAAACTTTCAGGTTTGATTGGTGGTTTTTATGCAGGGTCTAACTTTGATCTTGGAAGTGGCATTATTTTGGGTGTTGAAACAGATATGATCTGGTCTGGCAAAAAAGACTTAAAAGTAGCCACTGGAAAAGAACCTGGAAAAGAACCTGGAAAAGAACCTGGAAAAGAACCTGGAAAAGAACCTGGAAAAGAACCTGGAACAGAAACTGGAACTCCTGGAACTTCTGGAACTCCTGGAACTTCTGGAACTGCAACTCTTGGAGCTGGAACGAGAGTGGTAGATGCAGGTGCTGTGGATGTATCAGAAGCTATTGCTTTTAAACAGAAATGGGCTGGCGCTACGCGAGTACGTATTGGTTTTTCTGCTGCTGACCACATTATGCCTTATGTCGCTGGGGGTGTTGCCTATACACAGCTGGAGGCAGCTTATGGAAAAGCGAAGATAAATGGTGCATCTTTTGCTACAACTTCATCTGATGAAACGGCAACAATGGTTGGTTTCACGATTGGTGGTGGTATTGATTTCGCAATGACTGATAATGTTCTGTTGCGTGCAGAATACCGCTATTCAGATTATGGTAAAAAGAAATTTTTTGGGACAGCACAAAAAGAGTATAATTTCAAAACCAATGATTTCCGTGTTGGTGTAGCTTACAAATTCTAATTTTATAAAAACGAAATTGTTCGTATAAAATTAAGTTACATTGCTAGGAGGCCCCGTTTTAACGGGGCCTCTATTTTTATCGCTCCCTAATTTTTGTAAATGTATCATTTTTGCTACAGATTTTCTTTGCATAAGTGCCTAGCATTGCGTTATGAATAAATGAGGAGCAGAATTTATGAATATAAAATCTTTAATAACGGCATCTGTTTTTGCTTTTATTTCAGCTTCGGCGGTACAGGCTGCGGATGTTGTCATTCATCAGGAAACCGCACCAGTTATTACAGCCTCTGCTTTTTCTTGGACAGGTTTCTATATTGGTGGCCAGATTGGTGGTTTTTCGAGTAATGTTGAGATAATTAATTCGGATACAAAAGATACAATTAGCGAAGATATGACACCTAAGCCTTCAGGTTTCGTGGCTGGCATCTATGCAGGTTCTAATATAGATCTTGGCCATGGTCTTATTCTAGGCGTTGAGACTGATGCAGTTTGGGCTGGACGAGAAGACAAAAAAAGCTCTACTTCAGAGATTCTTGGTAATTTTGGCGCTGTGGAACTTAATCAGGATTTTAAAGATGCCGGCATTCAGTTAGAGGAAGCGGAAAAATTTGTAGCGGGTGATACGGGAGTGTATAGAACTATTTTAAAAGAAAAATGGTCCGGGGCTACACGAGTGCGTATTGGTTTTGCAACCGCTGACCGCATTATGCCGTATATTTCTGGTGGTGTTTCTTATGCACAGATGCAGGGTATTGATTGGGTTTCTGCAACAAAAAAATCAGTAAATAATAAACCAGGTAAAACAATCTCTGGTAATACGATTGATAAAACAAAGATGTTTATTGGTTTTACTCTTGGTGGTGGTATTGACTTTGCGATGACTGATAATGTTCTGTTGCGTGCAGAATATCGTTACTCTGATTTTGGTAAAAAGAAATTCGTGAAGGATGGGAACGAATTTAGCTATAAAACTAATGATTTCCGTGTTGGTGTAGCATATAAATTCTAATTTTATAAAAAACAAAATTATTTAGGCCGAAAATAAATTGCTAAGAGGTTCCGTCTTTAACGGCGCCTCTATTTTTTTGTGGATGTGATATTTTTGCTACAGATATTTCAAAATAGATACACTATATACAATACGTTTTGGATATTTGGAGATATTTTATGAATACGAAACGTTTAATAACGGCATCTATTTTTGCTTTAATTTCAGCTTCTACAGTACAAGCAGCGGATGTGATGATTCCTCATCAACAGGCACCGGTTGTTTCGTCAGGTTCTTCATCAGCTTTTGTCGCTCCTGCTTTTACTTGGGCCGGTTTTTACTTGGGTGGCCAAATTGGTGGGTTTTCAAGTAAAACTGATATGAATATTATTGATACTGATACAGATATTGTTGATAAAGATAGAAGTGCGCCACTTCCTAAAAATTTATCACCTAAGCTTTCAGGTTTTGAAGGTGTTGGCGTTTACATCGGTTCTAATATTGAACTTGGCGATAACTTCATTTTTGGTGTTGATACGGATTTAATGTGGTCTGGAAATAAACAGACAAAGACTATTACCGTAGATTTTTCTGATGGTTCTACAGTAGACAGTGTAGTAGCAAGGTCTGGCAGACCAGTACATTCAGCATCAATCCAACAGGCTTCAGAGAGCTCAGTTCCAGCACAACCAGCAGCAGTGGGAGGAGATGCTGGCAATAGAGGGGGTGCGGGTCACAGTCATTATGGTGCTAATCCCCATGGGTCTGCTGCTCACGGTGCACAGATGATGGCTGGACACGGTGTGCAAGCTGCAGGTCAGAATAGTGCAAATCTATATAATTTAGCGCAGATAAAGAGGGAAATCGCTGAATTTAGTCGTGAGCAAGGCGGGGAAATTGAAGCTTTAAATCATACTTTAAAGCAAAATTGGACTGGTGCTACGCGGTTGCGTATTGGTTTTGCTGCTGATCGTTTTATGCCTTATGTTTCTGGTGGTGTTGCTTATGCGCAGCTTCACGACATTGTGTCCATATCTTTTAAGAAAGAGAGTGGAAAAGTTTTAAAATCTCAGAACTTAACCGATGAAACAAAGATGATGGTTGGTTATACTCTTGGTGGTGGTTTTGATTTTGCAGTGCTGGACAATGTTATTTTGCGTGCAGAATATCGTTACTCCGATTTTGGCAAGAAAAAATTTGCGAAGGAAAAATTTGAAATTAACTATAAAACCAATGATTTCCGTGTTGGTGTAGCTTATAAATTCTAGTTTTTAAGAGTAAGTTGCTAAGAGGCTCCGCTTATAGTGGAGCCTTTATTTTTTTGAGGAGATTATTTTTGTGTTTCCTTTCTTGATAGTTTCATGATAAAGCCCATGAAACGTGATGATATATCTTCTTGATCGCTGCTTAATACGAATGATAAGCTCGGCTTTCCCTATAGATTAAAAAACCAGAGTTGCAGGGTTCAGGGAAGTTATGCAAAAATGAAATCGTAAAAGTGGACAGGAATATTTCACAATGACTGTGAAAAATGAAACAATAGATTACTCGAAAACTCTTTATCTACCACAAACAAATTTTCCTATGCGTGCGGGGTTACCGCAAAAAGAGCTTGAATTGATGGCACGGTGGGAAGATATGGGGCTTTATACGCAATTACGCCAACAAGCAAAAGATCGCCCACTTTACATTCTTCATGATGGACCACCTTACGCAAATGGACATATCCATATTGGGCATGCTTTAAACAAAGTTTTAAAGGATGTGATTGTTCGTTCATTCCAAATGCGTGGTTTTAACGCAAACTATGTACCTGGTTGGGATTGCCATGGGCTTCCAATTGAATGGAAGATTGAAGAAAAATATCGTGCGCAAGGGAAAAATAAAGATGATGTACCCCTTAACGAATTTCGTCAAGAATGCCGTGAATTTGCACAACATTGGATAACTGTTCAAAGTGAAGAATTTAAACGCCTTGGCGTTGTTGGAGATTTTAACACGCCCTATACCACAATGGCTTTTCATGCAGAAGCACGCATTGCTAGTGAATTGATGAAATTTGCTATGTCAGATCAGATTTATCGTGGTTCAAAGCCTGTGATGTGGTCTGTTGTGGAGCGTACGGCTTTGGCAGAGGCGGAGATTGAATATCATGATCATGAATCAGAGGTCATATGGGTTAAGTTTCCTGTTTTTGAAACAGATTCTAGCGATTTGTATGGCGCTTATGTTGTGATTTGGACAACGACTCCGTGGACAATTCCTGGTAACCGTGCGGTTAGTTATTCTTCACAGATTTCTTACGGTGTTTACGAAGTTGAAAGCGCAGAAAATGATTTTGGTCCTCAAGCTGGAGAAAAACTTCTCTTTGCTGATGCATTGGCCATGAGTTGTGCAGAAAAAGCAAAACTTGTTTTGAAGCGTTTACGTGTTGTTTCTAATGATGAACTTAAAAGGCTTTTTCTTTCTCATCCACTCAAAGGTTTGGCTGGAGGTTACAATTATAAGATTGCACTACTTGATGGTTCGCACGTAACAGAGAGTGCTGGTACCGGTTTTGTTCATACAGCACCTAGCCATGGTCGTGAGGATTTTGAAATTTGGAATGCTTATAAGCCTCTATTGGAGCAGGCTGGTATTGATTCGTCTATACCTTTTCCTGTTGATGATGCTGGTTTTTATACGAAGGATGTCCCTGGTTTTGGACCGGACCGTAAAGAGGGGCCCGTACGTGTTATTGATGATCATGGAAAAATGGGTGATGCCAATAAAGAAGTGATTAACGCTTTAATTAAAGCGGATCGATTGTTTGCACGCGGTCGTTTAAAACATTCCTATCCTCACAGTTGGCGTTCAAAAAAGCCAGTTATTTTCCGTAATACGCCGCAATGGTTTATTTCAATGGATAAAGATCTTGGAGATGGTTCAACTTTACGTAGTCGTGCTTTGGAGGCTATTTCGATGACGCGTTTTGTTCCTTCTTCTGGCCAAAACCGTTTGGCTTCTATGGTAGCAGATCGTCCTGATTGGGTTCTTTCTCGTCAGCGCGCTTGGGGTGTTCCAATTTGTATTTTTGCCAATGAGGATGGTGTTATTCTGAAAGATGAGCGAGTGAATGAGCGTATTTTGCAAGCTTTTGAAAAAGAAGGGGCAGATGCGTGGTTTACTGAGGGAGCACGTGAACGTTTTTTAGGTGAGCGTGCACATGAGTCTTGGAAACAGGTCCATGATATTCTTGATGTTTGGTTTGATTCTGGAGCGAGCCATAGTTTTGTACTAGAGGATCGAGCTGATTTGAAGTGGCCTGCCGATGTTTATTTTGAAGGATCTGATCAACATCGTGGGTGGTTCCAGTCTTCTCTTTTGGAAAGTTGTGGTACGCGCGCTTGTTCTCCTTATAAAGCGGTGATCACGCACGGTTTTACTTTGGATGAGAATGGCAAGAAAATGTCTAAGTCCTTAGGAAACACGGTTGTTCCGCAAGAAATTATTAAAACATCTGGTGCTGATATTTTTCGTCTCTGGGTGATGACAACGGATTATTGGGAAGATCAGCGTCTAGGTAAAAAAATTCTTCAAACAAATGTGGATTCATATCGTAAATTGCGTAATGCAATTCGTTGGATGCTTGGAACTTTAGCGCATGATGAAGGAGAAGAAATCTCTTATTGTGCATTGCCAGATCTTGAAAAATTTATATTACATAGGCTTTTTGAACTCGATCATTTGGTTAATCGCGCCTATGACGAGTTTGATTTTAAAAAGATTATGCGTGCATTATTGGATTTTTCGATTATTGAGTTATCAGCATTTTATTTTGATATCCGCAAAGATTCTCTTTATTGCGATGCACCTTCATCAAAAAAACGTAAAGCTTCTTTGCAGGTTGTCCGTGAGGTTTTTGAGCACATGGTGACATGGCTTGCTCCAATGTTGCCTTTTACGATGGAAGAAGCTTGGTTAGAGCGTTATCCAAAAAGTCAATCGGTGCATTTGGAACAGTTTCGCTCTACGCGAGAAGAGTGGCAGAACGAATCTTTGGCTGAACGTTGGAAAAAAGTTCGTCAGGTCCGCAAAGTTGTGACGGGTGCTTTAGAGCTTGAACGAGCGGACAAGCGTATTGGATCATCTTTAGAAGCAGCACCCATTGTTTTTATTTCTAATCCAACTTTACTGGAAGTATTAGAGAATCTAGATATGGCGGAAATTTGTATCACCAGTGCTCTAACAATTAAACAAGATACACCGCCTAAGGATGCTTTTACTCTGAGTGATGTTGAAGGCGTTGGTGTGTATCCGGGGAAGGCGTTAGGGAAAAAATGTGCGAGGTCATGGCGTTATACACAAGATGTTGGCAGTGATCCAGCTTATCCTGATGTATCTGCTCGCGATGCAGCTGCTTTGCGTGAATTACAGACGCTCGGCAGGATTTAAAGTTTAGATCAAGAGGAAAGGGTGAAATGCTGGGTTGTAAAGAGCATTTTACGGTTTGAATTCTGTCATTGATGCGTGTAACCTTTTATGGTAATGATAGTTCCGTTGTTTTTCCGTAGGGGGAGTTTGTGTGTGGATCAGATCTCCAGTAAATCGCGGGAGAATCAATTAACCATATACTTAGGAAAATGGGATAAGCAGTGAAAAGACGTGAAGTAAGAATATTGCCAACAAGCATTTTGGGTATGTGCTTTGTTTTAACAGGGTGCGGTTTATCCGCTCCTACTTATGGTACAGATAAGGCGGTTTCGTTACAGTTTTTTGAAGATGTTGCTAACCTTGCTTCGCTAACATCGACAAATGACAATAGTCAGCTTGTTATGGAAAACCATCCAAAACTTGTGATACCAAAGTCAAGCTCGCGCACAGTGTTACCACTACCGCAGCAAGATGTAGCACAGGGTGGTTCATTTGGTAGAACAGGAAGACTAAAGCAACACCCTAGTGGTAACAAAGTTTCTGTTTTTCCCAAAAAAGGATCATCAGTTAATGAGCATGCTAGTACCGCTGGTTCAGAAAGTATCTCACGGTTGAGTGCGAAGCAACGACAGGAATATTTACGTCGTCAGAGAGCGCAAGTTGGAAGCCCGAAGTATCGTCGGTATCTCACGGAGCCACCTTTAAGTTATCGTCAACCGGCAAAAACTGCACCTGTTGGTAAATAAGAATAAGGACGAAGCGTTAAACAGAGTGTGAGAGAGAAAAAGTGCTCTAGAAATGGTTTCTTGTAGAAAAGAAGAGCTATGAACCTTCTTTAATAATTTTTGGTTGTTCAAAGATAGGTATTGTAGGTAAGAAGAAGATTTTTTTAATACCGCTTTTGTGCAAAAAAATCTTTAAGCAGTTGAGCTGCTTCTTTTTCCTTAAAACCAGAATAGATCTCAGGTCGGTGATGGCAAGTTGGCTGCTGGTAAAAGCGTGGACCGTGTTCAATAGCGCCTCCTTTTGGGTCGCTGGTTGCATAGTAGAGACGCCGTATGCGTGCAAATGAAATTGCTGCTGCACACATAGCACAAGGTTCAAGGGTTACATATAGGTCACAATCAAGAAGTCTTTCGCTTTGGAATATTTCGCAGGCCATACGGATTACGCGCATTTCTGCATGTCCTGTAGGATCATATCCGGCTTTTGTGTAGTTACCAGCGCGTGCAACGATTGTTTTTCCGTGTGTGATAACGGCCCCTACGGGGATTTCATCTTTTTTTCTTGCCCATTGCGCTTCTAAAAGGGCTATTTCCATGGGAGTCAAAGTCATAGTGTTCTTTCTATTGAAGTGTAGGGGGATGAAAAATTCTCCATCGGGAGGATTACTGTAAAATGGGTGAGTTATGACTCTCTTATAACGAAGGGACATTATTTTTAAATGTTTAAAACTAACTTACAAGTAATCTAATACATTATTGCTGCTAAAGGATAGAAAATGACAAATGATTATGTTACTTCCTCTTTTCAAGGTAAGCAGTATGATGCAGGATGGCGATTTGCTGAATGTACAGGAAGAGATTGGTGTAAAGAGCAAATGAATGAAAACAATGAAAGTGAGCGGATTGCTAAAAGGTTAGCACGTGCTGGTGTTGCTTCGCGTCGTGATGCAGAAATGATGATTTTTGCAGGTCGTATTGTTGTTAATGGTGAAGTTGTGACGACGCCTGCTTTTAATGTTACCCGCTCTGATGTTATTAAAGTTGATGGCAAGCCTTTGTCTCCTACGGAACGAACGCGATTATGGCTTTACCATAAGCCAGCGGGACTTGTCACCACTAACCGTGATCCTGAAGGTAGACCAACAGTGTTTAGCAATTTGCCGAAAGAAATGCCTCGTGTTCTTTCTGTGGGCAGGCTTGATATTAACACGGAAGGGCTTTTGCTGTTAACCAATGACGGTGGTTTAGCCCGTGTCTTAGAACTTCCTGTAACAGGATGGGTGCGAAAATATCGGGTTCGTGCTCATGGAAGAGTCAAACAGAGTGCACTTGATAGTCTTAAAAATGGCATCGCGATTGATGGTATTTTCTATGGTTCAATTGAAGCATCGATTGAACGTGAACAGGGGTCAAATGTATGGCTTTCTGTAGCTTTGCGTGAAGGAAAAAATCGTGAAATAAAGAAGGTTCTTGGTGCATTAGGATTATCGGTGAATCGTTTAATTCGTGTATCTTATGGTCCATTTCAGCTTTCTGATTTAGAAGAAGGAGCCGTTCGTGAGATAAAAGGTCGGACGTTACGTGAGCAATTGGGTGAGCGTTTAATTATGCAAGCGAATGCAGATTTTGATGCTCCTATTCTTAAGTCATTTCCAAATTCTGCGGTTGTTGTAGTAAAACCAAGAGATAAAGATCTTGCTACTACCAATGATGGTTGGGTTTTTTCGAGTGGGAAAAATGTACAGCGCAGGAGCAGCAACTCTGTTAAGCACTCTCAATCACGATTGGGCACAAAATCTGATGAGAAATTTATGCCTAAGGATGAGAGCAATGAAGGAAAAGCAGAGCAGCGTTTTTTGCCTCGTTCGCGTCGCTCTAATGTTTGGATGGCTCCTGGTGCACGTCCACAGAGTGCACGTAAGAAGTCTTTCTATAGTGAGGAATCCTCTCATAATCATAAAAGCAATTTAGTCGGCAAGGAATTTTTTCATAAAGGTAAGGAAAAGCTACCAGAAGTTCAGTTGCACAAAGAGAAGGATATTCGTTTTGATCAAAAACGTGGTAAAAAATCTTATGGTGAAGCGCGTGTTGTTGGCAAAAAAGAGCATCTATTAAAGAAAGAAGAAAAGGTTGTAAAAGGCAATTACGATGAGCGTTCTTTTGAGAGTAAGCGAAAAGCTAAATCATTTGATGGTGCTGCTATAAAAAAATCTAAAGCGTATAGCGGTGATGCAAAAACAACGAAGCGATTTAGAGGACCACGTGCGGATCGTTGGCGGTAAATTTGCTGGGCGTGTTTTGTTTGCACCTGTGGGGCAGTCGATTCGTCCAACCAGTGATCGTACGCGCGAAAGCCTTTTCAATATTCTTGCGAGCCGAGAAGAACAATTTTGGACCAACAAACGTATTCTTGATCTTTTTGCAGGTACTGGTGCTTTAGGCATAGAGGCTTTATCGCGTGGTGCAAAAGCGGCTGTTTTTGTTGAAAATTCAGTTGAGGGGCGTGGACTGCTTCAAAAAAATATTGAAGCTTTTGAATTGCAGTCAATTGGGCGGATCTTGCGTCGTGATGCGACAAAACTAGGCAATATTGGGACAATGCTTCCATTTGATATTATTTGCGCAGATCCTCCTTATGGCTATTGTTTAGGTGAGCGTGCTTTTGTTGCGGCTGTGAGAGGAGGGTGGGCAAAAGCTGATACACTCTTTGTACTTGAAGAAAAGAAGGAAGCAATGATTCATTTACCTGATATATTTTATCTAGATGATGAGCGTTTTTATGGTGAGACAGCAATACGTTTTTATAAACTGCGATCATAGTTTTAAACTTCTGAAAATTTTCGTTTTTATCCGATAGGATGAGAAAAATTATTCTGTACATCTTTTTACATTGCACTTTTCTTATGGGGCGGTTGTTTGGCATGAAGAAGCGGTTGTTTTTTAACCAATGAAAGATGTGGAAAGCTTTTATACTACTATTTTTGCATAACTACTGTACAATTACTTGCTGGTATGCATGCTTTTTTCTGTACACAATACATCTAAAGATATATGGAATGGTTTAAATGATCTTCTAGTCAGTAGCCATAAAATTGCGATTTAAAGGGATTATTTTATAAATTTTCTGAGGGGGAGAGTATGGCTTATGCAAGTAATAAAGCAGATATTTACGATGCGATTTGTTCTCTCCGTTTACGACTTAAAATACTTGATCTCATTAAAAGAGCGAAATCTGGTCACACAGCTAGTAGTCTTTCCTGCATTGATTTCATTTATATCTTATACAAATATATTCTTCAAATAAATCCAACGCGTATCCATGATATTAATCGCGATCGTTATGTTCAAAGTAAAGGACATGCGGTTGAAGCATTGTATATTGTATTATCAGAAATGGGATATTTTGATCCTAAACTTCTCGATACTTATTTAAAATTTGGTTCAAATTTTATAGGCCATGTAACCAAAAAAGTCTCTGGCATCGAGCAAAGCACAGGCTCTCTTGGTCATGGCTTATCTCTTGGTGCAGGAATGGCTCTTTCTGGACAGCTTAATTCTCAATCTTACCGTGTTTTTGTGCTTCTTGGCGATGGTGAAATGACAGAGGGATCCGTCTGGGAGGCTGTACTATTTTCAGCGCATTATAAACTCAGTAATCTTATCGCAATTGTCGATAGAAATCGGCTACAAATTACTGATACGACTGATATCTTAATGAAAACAGAGCCCTTAGCAGATAAATTTACAAGTTTTGGCTGGCATGTTGTAGAAATTGATGGTCACGATATAACACAACTGAAGACATCGTTAGGATTACCTCCATTTCATAAGAACAAACCAACAGCAATAATTATGAACACGATAAAGGGCTCTGGAATTTCCTACATGGAAAATGACATAACTTGGCACCATAAAGTTCCAACAGATGAAGAATATAATCTTGCTGTCAATGAAATTAAGACAAAAATTCAATTAATGGGAGCATGAACATGGATAATTATCATCAAGAAACACAAACTGCCGTGAAGTTTTCAAACCTCGAAATTTTGAATAAAACTCTTATAGAAATAGCGCAATTTGATAAAGATATTGTTGTTTTAACAGCCGATTCACGAATATCTGGGAAGATTGACCAATTCGCAAAGCACTATCCAAAGCGTATTGTAGAAGTTGGAATTGCCGAACAAAATTTGGTAGGCGTTGCGGCTGGTCTTGCTTCGTGTGGAAAAAAGCCATTTGTGGTTTCTCAGGCTTGTTTTTTGACAACGCGTGCACTTGAACAAATAAAGGTAGATGTAGCTTATTGTGAAAATCCTGTTAGACTGATTGGCATTAGTGCTGGTATTAGCTATGGAGCGCTGGGGGCAACACATCATGCCATTTCCGATTTTGCTTCGCTTCGTGCTATTCCTAACATGCGCATCATTGCTCCTGCCGATAATAAAGAAACGGAGGCTGCAATTCTTTCGACGCTAAGCAATTCTACGCCTGTTTATATACGTTTAGGTAAGCATGCAGTTAAAAATATTCATAGAGATTCTTCAAAAATAGATATCAATAAAGCTTCTGTTATACAAAAGGGAAAAGATATTCTCTTACTTGCCACTGGTGAGACCGTTCAGATTTGTCTCGATGCTGCTGAAGAACTCCAAAAATATGAAGCTATACCAACAGTTCTAAGTATACCAACAATTCGACCTTTAGATGATGTATCTGTGCTAGAATTATGCAAATCCCACAAATCTGTTGTTGTCTGTGAAGAACATAGCATAAACGGAGGGCTTGGGGATACAATTGCCAGATTACTTATAGAACATAGCATTGTATGTAAATTTACATCGCTAGGAATACCGGATGAGCCGATTTGTAATGGAAGCCAATTAGACATTTTAGCAAATTATGGAATCAGCCGGTATGGTATAGCGAAAACTGCGTTAGCAATGAAATAATATATAAAAATGTTAAATATACTCGCCAGTTAAAAAATAATATCAATCACTGAGGATGTGAAAAGAAAACAAGACAGATAGGTATACGAAACTGCGCTTTTCCTATTTTTAATGAAAAAACTCTCTTTTTCCAAAGATAGTACAGTGCACTTTCCTCATGATTGCAAAGCATCTGTATTCACTAAACTCTCACGCGTAATCTCTTTAACTGTTTGTACACCGGTCAACGTCATAGCTACGCGCATTTCATTCGCAAAAAGATCAAGGAGATGAGCAACACCTTTCTCACCCGCTGCTGCAAGCGCGTAAACAAAAGCACGACCGATCATAACGGCATCCGCACCTTGAGCTATCATGCGCACAACATCAAGGCCAGAACGAACACCAGAATCCACTAAAATAGCCAAATCACCCTTTACCATCTTGGCAATTGCGGGCAATGCTTGTGCAGTTGATAATACACCATCAAGTTGACGTCCACCATGATTAGAAACAACGAGACCATCCGCACCAAACCGCACTGCTTCACGTGCATCTTCTGGATCAAGTATACCTTTCAAAATCATTTTTCCTTTCCAAAAATCCCGAATCCATTGCAGGTCAGACCAACCAATTGATGGATCAAAATTTGCACCAAGCCAACCAACATAATCGTCCAATGCAATTTTCTTTTTGAGATAAGTGGAAACATTGCCAAGATCATGCGGCCGCCCCATAATACCAACATTCCAAGCCCAATATGGATGGGTAAAAGCTTGTAAAATCCGGCGTAATCCCGCATAAGGTCCTGACATTCCTGAATGCGCATCACGATAACGCGCACCAGGAACCGGCATATCAACTGTAAAAACTAATGCGCGCACACCAGATGCCCAAGCTCGCTCTAATGCATCACGCATAAATCCACGATCTTTGAGCACATAAAGTTGAAACCAAAATGCACTTCCAACTGCCTTCTGGACTTCTGCAATGGGGCAAACTGAAACTGAGGATAAGGTAAAAGGAATACCTTTTGCAACGGCTGCACGTGCAGCTTGTACCTCACCACGGCGTGCATACATGCCTGTTAACCCAACGGGTGCAAGTATAATCGGTAAATTCAGTGTTTGATCAAAAAGCTTGGTTGAAAGATCAACTTCACCAACCTCTCTCAAAATTCTTTGACGCAGTGCAAGTGCTTGAAGATCTGTACAATTACGTCGCAACGTTTCTTCAGCATAAGCTCCACCATCGATATAGTGAAAAAGAAAAGGGGGAAGACGACGTTTTGCTGCTTTGCGATAATCAAACGTTGAGGAAATAATCATGAGTAGCACCAATATTCCTGAATGAAAAGTAAATACATTCTAAAATTAATAAGGATTAATCCGCACGCCTTCTATTAGGCGTCCTCCCAAAACACTCCATTCAGTAGATGCAGGCAATTAAGATTGCAACTCAAAAATTACATAAGTGAAAACAAAATCTTTATTGTTCTCCTTGAGATTAAGAATCTGTAGGTGCTAAATCATTAATCAATGACTTACAAACGCAAACGTTATTAACATGTACCCAAAAATCAAGAATTAAGACGTGATAATCGTCTTCTTATCAATGTCCTCCAAGAGACATTGTTTAAGTTATTGATTCTAATTTTAAAGCAAATTCTTTTTATAAACTATAATGATATTTCACATTACAGTAAAAAAAAACTATAGAGCCAACTATTGAGCGTAGACTACGAAATCTTCCTGTAAAGATGAAAAAGATTGTTAATAGAACAAATTCAACTTTTCCCATGTACTCAGCTGTTTTTTTTGTAGACTTCCTGCTAATCAGAATTTATCAAAATACGCATTTCTTGACGTACTTGGAGTGTTTAAAGAATTTTAAAGATGTATAAACAGAAAAATCTCTTTTTTCAGACATTTATTGTTCATAATAGATTGATTATACACAGAGAGTATGCTTTCTATAAAATTATAAAAAATATTATTTAAATTAGAGACAAGATACATTAAAAAATTATGTACAATGCAACGTTAGAATTTTTTAACTTTTCTATCACGGAAAACTTACTTTTTTATCATTTAAAGATATTTGATATGAAACAAAATACAGGATATCTTTATTTCGATTTTTTAAAATAGAGCGAGTACTAACAACTGATTTCGTATATTAAGTTTGAGAAATGAACAAACTGGTAGTGTATCATATTCATGAAAATAAAGTTCTCCTTTATTCAAATACGCGCTTCTTGCAAATATCTTATCGAAATCCATATTTTCAAACTCATTTAAAATGCTTAGATAACTTTAATCCCTGCGCTTGGTAATGTGATCCAGAATCATGTCCATAAAGTGCTAACGGTCGGTTAAGCATGTGTTCATAGATTAAACGGCCAATAATTTGGCCATGCTCCAAAATAAATGGGACTTCATGGCTACGCACTTCCAAAACCGCTTTTGCCCCTTTCCCACCTGCTTCCATATGCCCAAATCCTGGGTCAAAAAAACCTGCATAATGCACTCTAAACTCACCAACCAAGGGATCAAAGGGGGTCATTTCAGCGGCATAAAGCGGAGGAACATGGACAGCTTCTCGCGAGACTAAAATATAAAACTCATTAGGATCAAGAATCAGTTCCCTTTGACCACGGTCAAAAAGAGGTTCCCAAAAATCTAGAACTTGAGCAACAGCGCGTTTATCAATATCAATAACACTTGTATGGTGTTTAGCACGATAGCCCACCAGCCCGTTTTCGTCTCCCTTCAAATTAATGGAAAGTCCAATACCATCCTCGTTAATATTAGGCATATCATCCGATAACAGTGTTTCATCTCTATGCAAAGCATGCAGCTCAATTGCATTTAAATAACTGTATCCCTTGCGAAACCGGAGCTGAGATAAACGTGAACCAGTACGTACCAAAATTGGAAATGTTCGTGGACTAATTTCAAGATAAAGTGGACCATGATAACCCGCACAAATTTTATCAAATTCCTGAGCATTATCTGTAATTACACGCGTAAAAATATCTAATCGCCCCGTAGAACTTTTAGGATTGGCAACTGCTGATAAGATTTCTGGTAAAGCTAAATTTTCTAAAAGAGGAACAATATAAACACAACCTGTTTCCAAGACGGCTCCGTGTCGCAAATCAAATTCGTGCAACTTTAACCGTTCGAGCTTATCTAAAACTTTTACATCAAGCCCGGGCATAAAGGAAGCCCGTATACGATAAGCTTTTTCCCCTAAACGAAGATCAAGGCTTGCGGGTTGTATTTGGGTTGCATCAAATGGCCAAAGAGCTTTGAGAATGTCATTATCAATCAAAGCTTGTATATCATTATCTGCAAGGATACCGCTTACACGCGCCATATGTTTTGCTTTCCATTTTTACTTCATTTCTTTTTGGCTCAGATGATTGATTGGCGCAAGCTGTTTTAAGGTGATAAAACTATTCCTCTCTGATTTTGCCAATCAATTTTCTACTATAGTTAATCATAATGTCACAAACAATGAAACAGCACTTGGTACAACATTTTTTGAAAGTAAATAAGAGTTATTTTAAGGATAATATCTTACACACACTCCCATTCTTGAATGTTACACAAATAATGTTATCATAATTTAAAACTCCTATAGAATTTGCAGGAATCTTGTTATAATTTATGATGATCATACGCCATCTTAGCGAAAATATTATTAATCAAATTGCCGCCGGCGAAGTTATTGAACGGCCAGCAAATGTTGTCAAAGAACTTGTTGAAAATGCCATTGACGCTGGAGCAACTCGAATTGAAATTGTCACAGCAAACGGCGGAAAAAATTTTATAAAGGTGAGTGATAATGGCTGTGGTATTCCAGCAGATCAGTTAACTTTAGCAGTTTCTCGCCATTGTACCTCAAAAATTACCGATGACGTGCACAATATCTGCTTCTTAGGATTTAGAGGAGAAGCCTTACCCTCTATTGGTTCTGTTGCTAAACTTAAATTAACTTCACGAACGCAAGATGCTGATAATGCTGCTGAAATTATTGTCACAGCAGGAAAAATTGTTGGACCGAAACCGGCGGCCGCAAATCTTGGAACGATCGTTGAAGTTCGTGACCTCTTCTTTGTTACTCCAGCACGGCTAAAATTTATGAAAACTGATCGGGCTGAAACGAATGCCATTACCGATATGATTAAACGAATTGCTATTGCATTTCCGCATATCCGCTTTTCTCTTTCAGGATCAGACAGAACTTCTATGGAATTACCTGCTACGCAAAATAATACCCAAGGACAATTACAACGTATTACACAAATTATGGGTAAAGAATTTGCTCCAAACAGTATCACACTTAATGCTGAACGCGAATCAGTCCGTTTGACAGGGTTTGCTTGTTTGCCATCCTTCAACCGTAGTAATAGCCTTCATCAATTTGCTTATGTTAATGGGCGTCCAGTGCGCGATAAATTCCTCTGGGGGGCTATTCGAGGAGCTTATGCTGATGTCATGACCCGGGATCGCTATCCTGTCTCCATTCTTTTTATTGATCTACCACCCGCCGATGTAGATGTTAACGTGCATCCAACCAAAGCTGATGTACGATTCCGTGATTCAGGGCTCATTCGCGGTTTAATCGTTGGAGCAATTCGTGAAGCGTTACATAAAACGGGCGTTCGTCCTACTTCAACGCGTTCTGAAGCAATGTTGGCTGCATTTCAAATACAACAGCCATTGGCAAATTCAAAGAGCACTCAGCCGGCTTCTTCTTACAGCTCACAGCCCTATCATTTTGCATCCGCATCAATGATTCATCAACCATTGGATACTAATAGCTCTTTTGGTTTAAAGGAAGATGCGACTCCTATTATGGAGGGCTTAGATACGCCAAGTGGTGATGCCTACATTCCAAACACTATAGCTTCACAAGAAGAATTATCTTATCCACTAGGAGCTGCCAGAGCACAAATCCATAGAAACTATATTATTGCTCAAACCCAAGATAGTTTGGTTATTGTCGATCAGCATGCTGCTCACGAACGATTAGTTTATGAAGAGCTCAAGAATGCACTTTATTCCAAACCGCTTCCTTCACAATTGCTACTTATTCCTGAAATTGTAGAACTCTCTGAAGAAGACGCAACATGCCTTTTAACGCATAAAGATGCTTTGCAGAAATTTGGTTTAGGCATAGAACCATTTGGACCTGGTGCAATCGTTGTGCGTGAAACACCCTCCATGTTAGGAGAAATCAACGTACAAGCCCTCATTAAGGATCTCGCAGACGAGGCCGCGGAATATGATACGACAGATAATTTAAAAGCAATGCTTGATTATGTTGCAGCAACAATGGCTTGTCATGGTTCAATACGGTCAGGGCGCCTTTTACGTCCCGAAGAAATGAATGCACTGTTACGACAAATAGAAGCAACACCAAATACAGGTACGTGTAATCACGGTCGTCCTACTTATATTGAACTCAAATTGGCTGATATAGAGAGACTTTTTGGTAGAAAATAGTTACCACGCATTGTTTTGGCAAGAAAGAAATATTTTTTTAATTCACTCTCGACTTTATAAGGCATTTTATGACACTTTACTTGGATTATCTCTCATACAAACAAGAAAGGATTATGAAGAATGTTTTCTAGTAATGAACGCGAAGCAAAAATTCATTATTCTAATAATGGATATAAAATTATAGAATATGGAACTTATACCCTCTGTGCTGTTAGCGGGCAAAAAATCCCGATAGACGATTTAAAATATTGGAACCATCACCGCCAAGAAGCATATGCTAGTTGTGAGATTTCTTATCATCGCGAACTTGAATGCAATCCATATCTCAATCAATTGTTAAAAGCACAAAAAAAATAATTGGTTAGAAACAATAAAGCCCAAGGGTTGTTTTCAAAACTGCCTCTTAAAGGAAATGTTTTCGTTCTTTAAAACGTGCTATGACTTTTTCAAGTAGCATACGGCAGAAATCTTCTTGAGAAAAATTAACTGTAACATCAAAAACAACAAGATTTTTTAAATCTTTTTGTGCACTCCTTGACTGTATGCGTGCATAATCCTTAGCCGTTGTAGCTAGCCATAAATTATGCATTTTAGCCTTTTGTGCGAGATTTTTTAAATCTGTATCGGTAAAAAAATAGTGGTCCGGATAAGAGTAAGCTTGCACAACATGACCGCATAGCTCTTTAATTGATTGGAAAAATTTATCTGGATTGCCAATACCTGCAAATGCCAAAAATGATTTTCCTGCAACTTTATCAGATGCTAATGATTTAAGATGAGCGTAATGTACAGGTTTTCCAGTAGAGGTGACAAGAGAAGAAATTTTATCACGTGCATCTAAATGACCAATCAATAAAACACTGTCCATCAAAGAAAACTGTGTTTTTAATGGTACACGCAAAGGTCCTGCTGGGAAAACAGCTCCATTCCCAAAACCACGCATCGTATCTACAACAAGCAATGAATAATCCATATAAAGACGGCGGCTTTGAAACCCGTCATCCATTAAAATAAAATCACATCCTTCTTGCTTGAGTCGTTGTGCTGCCGCATAACGATCGGGTGATATAGCAACAAAAGTATGCCGTGCAAGTAAAAGTGCTTCATCTCCAACATCATGTGCATTGTCATGCTTCTCATTGACAAGATGCACCCCCTTAACTGTCCCACCATAACCACGTGAGACAATACCAGGTACGAAACCAAGCTCTTTAGCCACTTGGGTAAAAGCAATGACAACAGGCGTTTTACCTGCACCACCACATGTAAAGTTGCCAATACACAAAACTGGAAGATTGATAATAGGAGACTGTCTTGTCATACGACAGCGTGAAAAATAACCATATCCCCAAGAAATTGGTGCTAATAAAAAGCGCAAAAAGCTTTTATCTTTCCACCAAAAATGAGGTGCGTTAAACCTCATGTTCCCCTCTGACGCTGACTTAAACCTGTTTGTATTACAAGAGGTTGCAAAAATGGATCAAGGACCTTTAATGTGCGCTCGAGTGCACCCGCCATCCCCGTTGCTACTTCATAGGCTTTATCAACCATTTCTTGTCGCAATGCCTCATTTGTTAAAAGCTTATACACCTGAATAGCAAGCTGTTTTGTATCTTGAATCATATATGCTGCATCACGTGTTAAAAATTGTTCAAACATCTCTTGAAAATTTGAGACATGAGGTCCTGTCAAAATAGCTGAACCAAGCAAAGCCAATTCCAATGGATTGTGTCCACCGTCACCGCATAATGACTTTCCAATAAAAGAAACTTTCGATAAGCGAAGAAAAAGTCCCATTTCTCCAATCGTATCGCCCCACAAAATGTCCGTATTTGCATCTGGAACAGCATTGTTGCTTCTACGGATAAAACGCAAACTCTTATTGTCACATTTTTTGATAAGGTCTCCTAAACGTTCAGGATGACGGGGTACAATGATTGTCAATAAATCTGGCAAATAATTTTTAAGAATCCTATGTACCTCAAAAGCAATTTCCTCTTCCCCTTCATGGGTTGAAACAGCTGCCCAAACTGGGCGATTGCCAATAGCACTCCGATAATGCTCAAGTAATGCTCGGTCTTCAACTGGCAAAACATCAGCCTTGAGATTACCAGAAAGCGCAACAGATTTTACTCCAAGTGCATGGTAATAAGCTACATCTCGTTCGTTTTGACCAATAGCTAAGTCAATATGCTTAAAAATATGTCTGGCAAGAGCATGCCGTTTTTGCCAAGCTTTAAAAGAACGTTCAGACATATGGGCATTAATCAAAATTTGTGGAATGCGCATTTTGGCAAGTTCTTTAATACGTAGAGGCCAAATCTCCGATTCACAAATCAATGCTAAATCAGGCTTCCAATGACTGATAAAACGATGCACTGCCAAATCTAAATCCAACGGAGCATATTGGTGGATTAACCGATTACCAAACTGCTTTTTTACAAGAGAAGAAGATGTTACAGTGCAGGTTGTCAATAATATATTTATTTTCCATGATAAAATATAATTAATAAGCGGGACAAGAGCAAGTGTTTCTCCAACACTAGCAGCATGCAACCAAATTAATGGGCTTTGAGGACGTATTTCATAGCTTTTACCCAAACGCTCTTTTTGGCGGTTCCACTCTTCTTTTCCACGTACAGCACGAAGAAACAAATAAAAAGGTACAACAGGACGTAAGCAAAAGCCAACCACCCGATAAATTAAAAGAGCTGCACGTGCCTTTAGTTCCATCATTAAAACCACCTCATTCACTTATTTTGAGACGTCTGCGAGCTTTTTTATTAAACGATTTATCACTCCTGTTCATGAGATCCGATTTTTCTTTTAGCGAATAGCGAAACACCCCTCGTATTTTAGGCAACAAAACGCACTTTATTCATGAGAATGATTTAAAAAGCAGAATCGTAATTTTATGTCATGTTTTTTCAAGAATCTTTTCTCATGAAAACGCATGTATACAAAGTAAATAGAACAGGTAAATAATTTGGCTAATAAAATAATCTCTTTTCTAATTTTAGGTGTTTTATATTCACAATTATAGTATCTTTTATTAAGTTTAAGAACATTTTTGGCGTTAAGAGTTCTCGTATCCAGACTTGTAAATATAAGGCGTTTTATTTTGTCTTCTCAAGTCATAAACAAATTTAAGCCTTCATTTTTGCAAATGGTGCATTTATTTCTGAATGAACAAAGCCAAAAAATATAGCAAAAACTTTTTTACTTTAAGCATAAAGAAAGGATTCCATAATATACCGTGCATGCAAAAAAGTGATTAAGAAATAAATTATAAACGCTTTGTATTTTCACAATATTATCTAAGCTTTTCAATTGCAGATTTGTCCAATAAACAAAATGCACACGGTCCCTTCTATATAAAAAATTATACAAGCTATGTCTTTATCAGTGAATATTGGTTTTTTTTGCCAAAAGTATTTTAAAATACACTGCTCCTTTTTCTGCTTTTTTCACTCATCTTAAGTATAATCTAAAAAATTCAATCTTTTTTCGTTCGCATCATTCAAGAAAATAATGATCAGATATTTAAATTTTATTGTGTATCGCTCGTTTCAGTTTCAAGAAGGCGATGCAAGTCTACGATGTAATAACGTTGTAATGCATTATCTACACTTTTTTGTGCTTTCGCTTGCCATGCTTCTTGAGCTGATTGATAATCTGGAAAAATACCAACCACATCTAAATCATTAATATTCTTAAATTGATTGCTATCAAGATTTTTTAATTCCCCACCGAATACAAGATGCAAATACTGCTTTTTTTCGTTTGCTTCAGTCATATGTGCCTCCATATCATTAAGAAATTTTAGCCTGTTCTTTATGTGATTAAACTAACTTTGCTTTACGAACAACATCTATCATATCTTGACAGCAATTATTTTTACCAGCAATTAAAAGCCCATATTGATAAGGTTCAATTCCGTAAGATATAACAGGTGCATCAAACGATAGAAAACGCCCTCCGCATTCTTGTAAAATAAGATCAGCAGCGGCAATATCCCATGCATGGCAATCGGGGCGAACCAACACAATATCAATTTCGTCTTGAGCAACAAGAACAATACGATATGCAAGAGAGGGAATGTAGTGATAAAAACTGATTTGATTACGAAAATCCTCCGGCAATTTTTGAACTAGCGATTTATCAAGTGAAACTCTATATTTTCTATTGATCTGAGAGACCAAAAGAGGAAGCGCTATACTATTTAATGTCGCTCCTCGACCGGTAACAGCTGCATAAACGTCTCCTTGAGCTGGACATTGCACGACACCTACGATAGGACGCCCATTTTCAATAATCGCAACTGAAACACACCAATAGGTGCTGCCAGAAAGAAAACCACGCGTTCCATCAATAGGATCAACCACAAAGTAACGCTCATAAACTCTTTGTTCTCGATCATCTTTTGTTTCTTCTGAAATCCATCCATAATTCGGGCGCTCTCTAAGAAGCTTTTCCTTTAAAAAATGATCAACCGCAAAATCTGCTTCACTGACTGGTGAACTGCCTTCTTTAATCCAAACGTCCAACGCACACCCAAAATATTTCATTGCTAAATCTCCTGCTTCTCGACAAACATCAAGCAAAAGATTTAAATCAGAAGAATGATGCATTTTATTTTCCTGCAAGTGTCATCCCTTCAATTAATAAAGTTGGAGCTGCTGTACTATAACGCCGATCAATATCGTTCGCAGGTATTAAATGCGCCAACATATGGAGCAGATCAGAACCTAGCGTTACTTCGCTTACAGGGTAAGAGATTTCACCATTTTTAATCCAAAAACCAGAAGCACCGCGGCTGTACTGTCCCGTCACAAAATCAATGCCATGTCCGAATAATTCTGTCACATAAAACCCACTTTGCAAATCTTTTATCATATCGTGAGGTGATACTAAACCTGGTTCAATAGCAAAATTGGTACTCGCTGGCTGGACCAATGATGCCGAACGTACGCCATGACCATTGGTTTCAAGCCCTAATTCACGCGCTGAAGACGATGAAAGAAGCCAGTTTTTTAAAATACCATTTTCAATAATATTCAATGTTTTCCCCTCTACTCCCTCACCATCGAAGGGACGAGAAGCATTCCCACGCAATCGTAAAGGCTGGTCTGTCACATTAACATCTGGTTTCATCACTGCTTTTCCCAAGAGATTTTGTAAAAGACTTGTTTTGCGAGCCACAGATGCTCCATTCACCATAGATGCGATATGCCCAGCAATTCCACGAGCTGTACGCGGATTAAAAATAACATCTACAACCCCCGTAGCAGCCCGAACTGCTCCCAAACGTCGAACTGCTCCAACCCCTGCATTTCTTCCTACAGTTTCTGCTGCTTCCAAATCAGAAAAATGTAAGGCAGTTGTATAATCATAATCACGTTCCATTTCTGTCCCTTTACCAGCAAGTGCACTGCAAGAACGTGAAAAACCACTGGAATGATAAGCTCCACAAAAACCATCACTGGTCACCAGAACAAATCCGCTATGGCCATAAGATGTAGCGGCTCCACCAGAATTGCTCACTCCTTTAATATCAAGAGCTGCGGCTTCCATTTTCAAAGCATCTTCTGTTAGAAAATGACTGTTTGGAACAAAATCATCAAAAAGGTCAAGATCTCTAGGATGTTTAACCAGATACTCTTTATCTGCCAAACCTTCGAATAAATTATCAGGAGAAGCTTTTGCCATAGCAACAACACGTTCTGCTAGTTCGTGCGGACAAGCTGCTAAATTAGCAGAAACACTTGCTACTTTTTTTCCAACAAAAACTCTTAATGTAAAATCATTGCTCTCTGAAGCTTCTGTTGCTTCGACTTTTCCAAAACGAACCGATACACTGGTAGAATGTGCACGAACGACAACAGCATCAGCAGCATCTGCCCCAGAACGCTTTGCCGCTTCAACTAACGAAGTGGCTTTATCAATCTGGTTTTTGTCAGTCATCATAGGCTCCCTTAAATATTCATTATTTACATGGATAAGCAATTTGGCAAATTTATAAAAAATATAACTCTTATATACTTATATCTAAAAATTACGCATCATCCATGCACTTTTTTCTTTCAGCAAATCAAATAGTTTTTTTCGAAAAGACACAATATGTTGTAAATTTTCTTTAATTTCAACTTTCCAAATTTGCTTCTTTCATTTTGTAAAGCAAACACAATTTACAATCGCACCAATAACAGATTAGGAATATACTTAACTTTAACCTTAAATCCTCGAGTGTTCAAATAATCGTAACATAACTTAAACCACACGTTTTTTATTCATGAGGATGCAAAAATTTTTTATGGCTTCTTCTATAGCATTCTTTAATCCCGTTTTATGAAATCAGTGCAGTATTGATTCCGTACGATGATTTCATCAGATTTAAACGAATAACTGAAAAATGTTCCGTGGATAATTGAATTGTCAAATACCAACTGCTCAACTACCTCATTCTAATGTAAGCGATAACTCCTACATTATCTCTTCTGAAAAAACATCAAATTTTTTTTGAATGAGTATAGCTAGGGGATAGTTTTATTTTCAGTAAGAGCACGACGGCTCATTTCAATCATCGCATCACGAAGATGTAGCCTTATTTTTGATCCAATAATCATTCTAAATAAAGGAGAAAGTATGCCAGACATAGTTACTGTATGACGAATTTTATTGTTTGAAGAACCAGATTTTGTTGAACTAATATATTCATGATCAAAAGTCATTCGCGTAAAAGGAAGTTTAGCATAATTAGAAAAACAAACGTCTTTTATAACTTTATCAAGTGTAAAGATTACTTTTGGTCCTTTTTTAGGTTTCATTTGTCCTACAGTTCCTGTTTTGAAAGCACCAAGAAGTTCTACCCACTCAAGTTTGTGATCCCAACAAGGCCAAGTTGCCGCGTCTTCCCACATAGCCCAAATTTGCTCAGCACTTGCCTCTGTATTAATTTCTTCACTATGTGTCCATTTAAACATGAGGACTCCCTTTTTTACAAATCATTATGTTTAAATGCACAAAAGGATAATGTCAAAACTGTCATTAAAGATACAGTAACGGTAAATAAAATAAAGTATATACATAAGTTATTTTTTCATTTATTTTAGACCGTTCTTTAATCAAAAAGGGATATTCAAGTTTCTTAAAGAAATCTTTTAGACATTTTATCAGAAATAAAAAATAACAAAAAAGTTGAATAATTAGCCATTATGAATTCCCATTGCTTCGCAAATTCGGGCTGCATCGTAAGCTGTAATTTCAAAAAAAACTCATCGTGCTAACATCCCCAATGGGGGTTAGTTAAAAAATCAAGACCTTGAATCTCTTTTAAAATAATAGATTGTGCTTGTTTATTAAAAATAACATCTTTTCGAAAAGGTACAAAATTAGGCGCTTGCTCCATTTGATAAATGTGATCATCTTTAAATATACACTGAAACTCTATTGTTTGAAGAACCTGCCCAGTGCCTATTTCGTTCCGTGGACAGTAAATGAAGGCTTCATCTCCCTTAGATGTTTTTCGAAGTGGACCAGCTTTACCATGACAGACTTGAAGGAGCCAAATTCTGCTGCAAAGCGTGCGTGGGCTCGAGAAATTACAGCTATCCAATGTTTCATTTTTATTCACTATTCACTAAGTAATATTTCTACACTAAGTGAAATACCTCTTTTAAAGTGATCCAACAATAAAGATGGGCTTTCTGCATTGCTGAAGCTACAGGAGAGAACTGGGTATTAAATCTGTTATAGCTGATAAGCTGTTAATAACACTGTATGGGGAAGAAAGAAACTGAACAACAAAAAATCATAACATTTTTACTAAAATATAATCTCTCAAGAAGGTTTCATGAAGAGTCATTGAATTGAAAAAGATTTTAGGATTAATAAAATCTCCCGTATACACTGCTCTCTAGTACATCCATTTTTAAAGGAGATATATTCTATTTCTGCTAACCCATCTAGCTCACATTATAATTGCCATATCTTTAAAGCATAAAACGTAGGAGGTTCGATGTAAAAATCAAAAATACACGAGAGTATAAATTCTATTTTGTATATTCTTGAGTATTTGATAAAAACAAAAAACTAATGATTTTTATAGTTTTTGTTAACAACAAATAAGTGTATATACACAGATAATCTGACGGCATCACGTGTTAAAAATCATATAATAGTGTTAATGATAGTTTTTAAATTCCTGTTAAAATAGTTTTGAGGAATTACATAACAGTCAAAATGAGATTTTTTGATTTTTCCATTTATAATAAAGTAAATTGGCTAAAAATTTTTATGGTATACAAAGAGATCTCGTTATGTATCAAAAGGTAGATGAGTAGATGGGTTAAAAATAACTAGAGGTGGCAACCTATTATTTGTGTTGATTTTTAAATACACAAAACGGTGTCGTGTGCCGGCAGAACAAAATTTAGCAACGAGATTCAAGTTATATAAAGATGCGCACGGATGTATTGGTGTCTATGGCTTTTGATAATTCAATAAAAAAATTAAGTATCAAAGAAAATCTCAAATCAAAAATTAAAGGATGATCTGTCTTCAAATTTAGCACTGAAGTTACTGATTTCGACTGAAGCACGGTTGTATCCATTGCGCTATTTGCGTCTTGAACAAATTGACAAAAATATATGGATGACACCAAAAGAAAATATGAAAGGGATTATAAGGAAAGTTTCAGACTTTCGCATGCTACTAAATGGTGAAGCCTTAAAAGTTATTGAAAAATCTTTCTCTTTTAAGAAGGATGATTTTCTGTTGTCTGATCTTAAAAGCACACAATTTTTGATGCAAGTATGGAAAATATATGACAATTTGCGGCTTAATCTATCGTTCTCATGATTTGAAATCGCTAAAACTGTTCTTGCTCATTCAGAGTTCAGTGACAAAAGTTTACATGCGAACAGATTTTTTTAAAACAACGGCGTATTCCGTTAGAGCAATAGGCTGTCTTTCAGCTCAGAATAACGCAAGGAATAGGATTTATGTACTTTACAGAGTGCATTCTTTTTTGCTATTTTTCTGGAACAGACTTTTTGCCAATTTCTACAGAAGATAAAAACGCTACAGATACATCTAATTTTTTAGCCATATTAAAAAAAAACATTCAGAGTGATCAATGTGAAGTTTGCTTAAGATTTTACCAAAAGGTGTAAGTATCTAGAGACAGCGTGTTAGAGGGATAAATATTCCTTATGATTTTAGCACAAATTTTTAGTCTTTTATTTACCACTCATTTTAAATACGCAAAATATTGTTTAACACTTCTAAAAAATTAAACCTGTAATGTGGAAATAAATACTTTATTCCTTAATTTAGCATCCGCCAATAAATCATGCCACTCTATTATTTGAACAAGCTCCAGAAAATCACCTTGTAGATCTTGTATGCTTTCTTTTAAATTTCACCAACATCAATCTGCCAAGATCTGCAACAAGACGCTCTTCAAGCCTTAGAGCATAGAATTGATCATAACATACTAAATCAGGACGGTTTTCTTCTGTACTGTTCTCTATGATTTTTTTGATAGAAAAAAGACCTGAAGTAAAATATCTTGTAAATGTGAATTACTGATCAATAATTCATAAATCAAACGTTTTGAAGGATACTGATCATTCTCCTTAAGAAGCATAAGATAAATAAGTTCATGCAATTTTCTCTCTAGATGCGTTACTTCTTAACCATTATAACATTCTTTTTCAATTCTCTTATTTTGTTTTTCTCTCTCCTGAGCTTATGCATAGCCAATATCTTAACTATGAAGGCTATAAAAAGGATAAATTCTACAAAATTCTTTTAATTTATCTAAATGCGCTTTTTCAGATTCCGCATTTTGTGGAGTAGGAACGCGATTTACAAGACTTTCAACAACAGCACGTAAAGTATTTTTCAACGTGCTATTTTTAAAAGAAAAATGAATTCTTTCTTGATTAACTCTATCATCTAAATAATAACTACTTATACAACCATGATATACCAAACCTTCGGTCTGCAATTTTTTTAAAACCAATAAAATTATCTATGCTTTCGGTAATAACAATGAAATTATATGTAAAAAGTTGCAGATGATGGTTTTCTTTAAAGTTATGGTTGGCAATCACCATACGAATTTCCAATAAAGAAAACTCTACAACTTCAAGCGCAGTCTCTTCGCTTTTGCTATTAATGTTTTAATCTTCTTCGCTAAATCAATAGACATCTGATTATTATTTTCTCAACAAAACTTAAAGCTTCTCTGGTAAGTTAATCGTTTTCAAGAAATACACTGTTAACTCGTATTTTCTTAAAGAAATCCAACCACAGTAGCTGCCCCACTTTTCTCCTTTTTTAATTTAAAATCGTATCTATAATGTAAAAGGCTTGAAGGTACTCATCATCAACTTCTATATCATTAACTATAATTTCAAGCGATTTACGGTTATGCATATTTCTAATCGGGAGATTGAGGATCATGAAAAAGGATTGGAGTACGAGCTTCCTCAAGAAAGAGCTTTTCCTATGATATGATCAATGGTGCTCATAAGGCTAGTAATACCACTCCCAACTTGGGCAGTAATGTCCGCGCCAAAGCGATGGGAGAAATTAACATGGCATTACGGTATACTCTCCCAAATTCGCGCGGTGCTTTTTTATTTCTTCTCAATTAACAGCCGTTTCCCACAATCCTTCAAGTGCAACTTGTATTCTTTCCAATTTGATCTTGCATTCATTGGTTCCATCTGTGGAGTTTGTTTTATCTTCGTCTGTGGTTGTTCATCTAGTATTAAAAGTGCGTAGTGGTACTTCATTGGATTCTCATTCCAAATGGCTGTTGCAAGAGTTTCATTGATGGAACTATCTTCAAAAAGACCAGCAAATTTCCGATTTTAAATCGAAAAACAACAGCATTAGAAGAAAAACGCATCTTTTGCGCAAATCTATGAAGCGAGAGACTCTGCCGATCTTCCCTATTCATATCTTTCTATTCTGAATAGTTTATGAAAATTATCGCACACTTTATTTATTGATATTGTCATATTTAAAGTATGCATAAAATATATGAAGATAGTTTCGGATAAACTCAAAAGAGCTTTCAACATTCTTAAACATAAACTTTATTTTGCCGATATTATTTATTTTGATTGGAAGCATGATCTTATTGATTCAGCACATTCAAAATGCGCGAAAACTATCGGATATTTTATGATGGTACGACAGCTATTGTTTTTGTTAAGTGTGCTATTAAAGCGGTGTCCGTTATCAGTTTTCGTCAAGCTAATAAAAAGAAAGGGAGATTTGCAATGACTATAAAAAAAACTTTTGAAATAGGATGTGTCTATACAAAAGAAGATTCAAGCACCGTGGATTCTCCACCACTAACAGATGAAGAACTTGCGAGCCTAAAACCAGCTAAAGGCGTTTTATCTACCTCCCTTTTTAAGTATGTAACAGAAGAACGCCGTAAACGTGGGCGTCCACCGGTTGAATATCCTAAACAAGCGGTTACTCTACGTCTTGATCCGAATGTTATTGCTTCTTTTAAAAAACAAGGCAAAGATTGGCGAGCACGTATGGGTGAAGTCTTAAAAAAAGCAAGCGGTTGCTAAATCAAACTACTTCTCCATTCTAAAAAATGATGCTTTATGATATAAAGTCATAAGCTAGTCAGCTTATGGTTGAGATTAGAATCTACTTGTATGACTTTAAAATACAAGTAAGAGAGGGGGCGTCGTTATGGCTGTTAGTTGCAGGGTTGGGGCGCGTATACCGGAAGAATATAAAAAATGTTACAAGTCAGGTTGTAAAAGCCTCTGGCTTATAAGTAAGGGATGTTGTGAGAGAGTTGATGATATGCGTATTGTGCAAGATGAAGCTATTCCGTCTGTCTTGTTTCAACCCAATGCGAAAACTATAGCAGTTTTTGCACAACCAGATGAAGGCAATTTAAAGAAGCTTAATTTTATAAACAGACTATTTGATGATTTGTATGTGGATGATTAAACATACTATTCTCTTCAGGCGTGAAATAAAAGAACCTGTCGGTATCTTTTAGATACTGGTTCACACTAAATCATTGGAGTCTTAGTAGCATGATTAGCATGTAGAACCTCGGCATTGTGGTTATGCATTAACTGGAAATGTGAGTAATTATCGAGACTACCATATTTGTTCTGATTTATTATTTGATTGGTCAAGACTAATTAATTTTTCTGCGTCTTAGTTTTCATGTAAAGCTTGACTACACAGTATTAAACAACGGATTTCCGATTTCATATTCATTTTAAGCGGCATTCTAACAGCGCCTATAAGTTGAAATTGAGATTAATAACTAGTCCATAAGGAAGCAAAATGAAGCACTATACAACATTCACCATGTTAGCCTGTAGTGTTAAAAACTATATCGTACTTTATCAAATGCTTATATTCAACAATCCTTTTCATGTGTGCTGAAGCAAATGCAGGTCTGTTATCTGCTAAAACTAAAGTCTTCTTGAACTGTTTAAAAATACCATCGCCTTTTTGTTAACAGGTCCACATAAAATATTCAGATGTTTACGTACATTTTCTGCAACTTACGCAATCCGAGATAAAGTTTTTTGGCTAAGGCTAAACGAACATTCCAGTCTCAAAAGAGTTTTGTTGAATACTCATTTTTGCCATGGAAAATAACAATAAAGGAATTTACAATCTCAATAGCTGTTTTGTTTATTATCGTTAGTATTTTGCATTTTATGCAAGCTATAAATATAGAAGGTTGGATCCACCATCAATTGCTTTTTTACTGGTTCGACGAAGCTTTCAGAGATTATAGAGAGTTGAATATTTGCTTCTGGATATTTCTTATTTATCTGCTCAATTAGGGCAGGTCTTATTGTGAGATCTATATGCTCACGATCGACACTGGTAAAACCACCATTGTATTTTCATCTCTAGTCACTAATAATACTTTTTAATGATCTATTACTGAATAAGATAACTAGTCTTTGCTCGAGGGTGTTATCCTCTAAATGTGCAAGAAGATTTTCTAATGGTTCATCTTTTATATCCTCTTCTTTATAATAGGCCAATTGTTTGGTGAGTTTAATCTTTTGAGTTTGGTGTAATGAGACTCTATGTTAACAATTAGCATAAGATAATAATCCTTTATTTTTTACTGTAAAAAAATGTTTTGCATTAATTCTCCTTCTCACTTATGAAGGTGAGAAGGGGAGTTATATTTTTCAAATTTAAGCAACCATTTTTAATGAAACTATCTTAATCTGGATTGTAAACGTTCAACAAAATATTTTAAATATTGGAAAATTCTGAAGCTCCAAAATCTGTGAAAATTACCGATTTTTTTTTGTAATATTTGGCACTTCATTGTGAAGTTTTAATACTAAAGCTTCTACTCCCCATCTATGAGCAAAATGATAGCATTACAGTTATTTTTTCCAATATCTTTATGATGAGAAAATTTAAACAACGCTATCCACAAATAACATAAAAGACGACACTACTATTCATAACGCATCTCTATGGATTTGTTTTTTTAAACCAATGTTACCCTATCAGAATAAAAATCAAAAAAGGTTTCATGGATTATCCTGTTATTATCATCCCAAAACACGATGGAATAGAAAAGATTCTGCCTTTAACTTATCACATCTAGAGGATTGGATGTTTGAGAACGTGAATGCGTGGAGGTATATAATGAAGGTAGATACCAACTTTTGTACTATTTGTGGATAGCGTTGTTTCAGTTTGTCAATTGTGAATACCTAAATCACAAAGACTATAGTGTTCCGGTTGATATTATGAGCATAGTAGAAAAAGTTTTGATTTTAAAATTTCACAATGAAGTGCCAAATATTACAAAAATATCGGTAATTTTCACAGATTTTGGAGCTCCAGAACTGCCTCATGGTATGGACTCTTTATTACGAGTTTATGATATGGGTTTAGAAAAGTCTGTCATGAAAGCAGTTTAACTTTAAAAAGATTGTTTCCTCTCCTCGTTCTTTAGGACGGGGAAGGTGTTAAAGAACGCAAAAAGGAGAAGGGCAATGAGATAATATTTGATGATGGTGATAGGTATTGTAACAACACATGAATGCACAGCTTCTTAGCGTATGTAGTTTGACACTAATCTTTGTGCTAAGTAGAGCAGTTAGGAATACATCATAATTTATTACTCTCATGTGTAATTCTTACCATTAAGTGCGTTGTTTACCAAATTGGATTTTGACACCTAAAAAACGAAAAAAGTGAGAGAAGGATTTGAAAGGTCTTTAAGACCCTTAGAGAACCCCTTTAAGAGCTTTTGAAAAAATAATTTAGTATAAAACTTGATGGCAAGCTACACTTAAAAACAGAAAATGGTGCCGCATGCCGGCAAGCAAGCAGGAGCTTAGCAACAAGATTCAAATTATATAAGTATGCGCAAGGATGTATTGATGTCTATAGCTTTTTATGATTCAATAAAAAAATTAAGTATTAAAAAAAATCTCAAATCAGAAATTAAAGGTGGTCTAAAAGGTGGACGAGCAATGCCTGAAAAGGTAGACGAGAGGGGACGTTAAGTGAGGGCGATTCATCGGTTATCAGCATCATTCGTAAAGTCGTTTCCGCAGGGTAAATATTGTGACGGGGCAGGGCTATGGTTGAATGTTCGAAAAGACAATACACGCTCTTGGTTTTTTCGCTATACGCACCACAATAAGCGTCGTGAAATGGGACTTGGTCCTGTTACAAAACTCTCTTTAAAAGAGGCGCGCGAACTTGCTAGACATTATAGTGATATTCTCAAAGAAGGCAATGATCCTATTGTCTTTCGAGAACAGACTATTTTAAAACAGCAAAGCAATATCTTCCAAGAAATTGCAAAAGCGGCTTTTGAAAGCAAAAAAGCAGAGTTGAAAAATGAAGGCAAAAACGGCCGCTGGTTTTCTCCACTAGAGTTGCACGTTATTCCACACATAGGTAATTTACCTATAGAAAAATTAACAGCCAATATCATTCGCAATGTTCTCGCACTCCTTTGGCATGAAAAAGCAGATACAGCGCGAAAAGCACTTAACCGTATCAATATTTGCTTGAAATATGCTGCGGCTCTTGGTTTAGATGTTGATTTATAGGCTTGTATGAAAGCACGCGCTCTTTTAGGAAAACCACGTGCAACATCAACAAATATTCCTGCTATGCCATGGCAAGAAGTGCCGGTTTTTTATCAAAACTTAAAGGATGATATCCTTTCAAATTTAGCACTGAAGTTACTCATTTTGACGGGAGCACGGTCATATCCATTGCGCTATTTGCGCCTTGAACAAATTGACAAAAATATATGGACGATACCAAAAGAAAACATGAAAGGTATTGTAGGGAAAGTTTCAGACTTTCGCGTGCCACTAAGTGATGAATCTTTGAGAGTTATTGAAAAAACTCTCCCCTTTGAAAAGGATGGTTTTCTCTTTTCAGGTCTTAAAGGCAAACCGATTTCGGATGCTACCATGGCAAAATATATGACACTTTGCGGTTTGACTTATCGTCCACATGGTTTTCGTTCAAGCTTACGGGATTGGATAGCAGAGACAACGTCAACACCATTTGAGATTGCCGAAACTGTTCTTGCACATACAGTTGGTAGTTCAGTGACGAAAGCTTATATGCGAACGGATTTTTTAGAGCAACGCCGTATCCTCTTAGAATAATGGGCGTTTTTTATATCAGGAGAGGCTTGATAATATGTCTATTGTCGAGTCAGGTATCTAAGAAATACTTAAGCGATTAGCGGATAGATTACGATATAATCTCTCTTTCCCCGCTTTGAAAGCGGAGGGGATAAAGCTTTCAGTTTTTGGTTAGCCACTATTTTAAATGTACAAAGACATTGTCTATCGCATCAAAAAATTAAACCTTTAATCTAGAAATAAATGCTTCATTCCTTAATTTTGCATCCTCCAATAAATCACACCACTCTATTATTTCAACGTTTCCTCGAAAATCACCTTGTAGAGGATTAGTTCTCCCTCGCCCATTAGCTGTTTTTTGCCATGTAGACGTTTGCGTTTTAAGTTCACCTTCTATATCAGCAATAATATAACAATAAAAAACACACTGCTCTGAAATCTTTATTTTCTTATTATCAAATGTCTTTATACGCTGTCCTTTAAGTTTATTGAGGTATTTGTTTATTTGATTCATGGGGGAGTAACCCGTTTTATATTTTTTCTGACCTGGTCTTTTAAACTCCACTAACATTAGCCTGTCCAAATCTGTATCAAGACGACCTTCAAGTCCTAGGGCATATAATTGATCATAACATACTAAATCAGCACGATCTTCTTCTGTACTATTATTCACGATTTTTTTGATAGGCACGTCCGAAGCGAAGTATTTTGTAAATGTTAATCGCTCATCAATAATCCATAAATCATGCGTTAAATTTTCCTGAAATTCAGGATCATCTCCCCGAACACGCATTGGACAAATAAGCTTATGCAATGTTTTCTCTAGATGCGGTACTTCTTTACCATCAACATTTTTCTTAAATTCTATTATTAATTCTTCTAAAATATCAAGTATAACTTTACGACGTATAACATACTCTGCTAACTGTCTTGTTTCTTCATCTTTAACTTCTTTTGCAAGTTTAGAAACTTTTTGGGAAAAACTATTTGTATTGGCATTTCCCTCAGTAATTTCACGGTATATTTCTTCAATTCTCTTATTTTGCTTCTTTTCGTTCCTAAGCTTATGAATAGCCAGTGTCTTAACAAAGTCTTCTGTATCCTTTGCAGATTTAGGAAGTTTTTTTAATAAGCTTTCATAACTGTCAAAGTGATAGGAAGGATGGGTTTTACAAAACTTTTTTAATTCGTCTAAACGTGCTCTTTCATATTCCTCATTTTCTGGAGCAAGAACGTTACCTACAATACGGTCAACAACAAAACGTAAAATATTTTCCAATGTGCTATTTTTAAAAGAAAAATTCGTTCTTTCTTGATTAACTCTATCATCTAAGTACTGGCCACTTATGCAACCATGATATACTCGTCCTTGATCTCCAAATTTTCCAAAACCAATAAGGTTATCGATGCTTTTAGTAATAACAGTGCGACCATGCGCGAAAAGATGCAGTTGGTGGTTCCCTTTAAAGTTGCGGCTAGCATCTGCCTTACAAATAAAATTACGAATTTTTAATAAACCAAACTCTGTGGTTTCAAGCGTGATCTCTCCTCTATTGTCTACTAAATAATTTTTAATTTTCTGCGCTAAATCAACAGATATCTGATCATAACAAAAATTTATTTTAGGAATTTCTCCTAAAATTAAATCTGAAAAAAAAATGTGCTCCGAGATGATCAATCATTGTGTCAGTTTTGCGTGGAAAATATTTTTGGTACGCTACATCTCTTAAACCGGTAAAAATAATTTCTGTTCCGGTTACTTCTTGATTAATAAGAGGTATTTTTGAATGATCAAGAATCTGATTTTCCTCTTCCAAACAAAATGTAAAGCTTCTCTGGTAAAGCTGATCTTCTTCAAGGAATATACTTTTAACTCGTATTTTCTTAAAGGCATCCAACCATAGCAGCCGCCCAACTCCTTTTCCTCCTTTTTCTAATTTAAAATTAGTATCTACAGTGCGAAAAGCTTGAAAGTGCTCATCATCCAATCCTACACCATTGTCTTCAACTATAATTTCAAGTGATTCATTATCATCTATATCTTTGATTTTTATATCTATGTTTCCCGCGCTTTTGTAATCTTCTTGCTTAGAATCTTCAAGCGCGTGAATAGCGTTGCTTACTGCTTCAAAAACAGGCTGCAAAGCTTCCATTTCAGTGGACGGTTTAGGAAAACGACGAACTCTTCCAGCAAGATTCTCTTTCATAGAAAACTTTTCAGTTTTATTCTTTTCTTGTTTTTGAACTGCGACGTTTTCCATAATTATTCCCACCTTTTTAGCCGATAATATTACAAAATATACCTATTAAATACACGTATATTAACAATTTGTTATTATTATAGAACAAATTTTTAATTCTTTGAAATCCACTGTTTTAAATGTGTAAAGCTATTATTGATAGCCTCCATGAGACGAGCAAAATTAAGAAACCATTTTCTAAAGGATTTTGCTCGTCTCAGAGTATGTTTAGAGTCGGATATTTGGTTTTTGTATAAAAATACTTACAAACGCATCCATAATACGTGAAAAATCAAGCGCTAATAAGAGTATAATGAGTACAATCCATTTCGTATAACGTGACATCACTTTTACACTTTTATAGGTCATGATGATTTCTTGAAGGATTTCTTTTTCTGCTTCCGTAAGATCTATGTGTTTTTCCATTTTTCTTCTACCCATATTTCCTCCACACAAGTACTCACCTTGTTTGTTATGCTTTAAGATCTCTCTTGCTAAGTTTGAACTGATGGTGTTCAGATCTTGCTGTTTTAAATAAATGGGCAGCCAATCAACACAAGAAGAGCTATATTTATTTGTCGCGCAACCAGTCAGAGAGAGCAGCACGCACATCAGCATCACTTTTTTAATTTCATTTTCTACCTCAAACCCTTGAGTGAGAACAAGATGTTGTGCATTTTGCAACTGTGTTTTGATGTGAAATTATGCTTGTTTTTTAAAAGAGATCGATATAGAAGTGCCCATTCTTATTTTAGTGATCAGTTTATCACTATTCAAATGTTCATGAAGCGTTTTTAAATAATGCTTTTTGAATGATGCAAAGTGGGGGGCAATCTGTATTGTTTTCTGTATTTTTACGCCAAAGTTCTCTTTTAAGAATTTTTCTAGCCATTTTAGTGTTGTTTGGCATGTTTTCTGGCGTCACTGTTTATGCGCGCTCTTCGGCATTTTTATACCCACAAATACCAACAGATAATTTTGCCCGTGAGCACACTGAGCAGCAAAGATTAAAAAGGATTGAGCATTTACGCGCTTTAACGCCCAAAGGAATGTACACTTCTCCTGAAAGAGATCGAGGAGCGCATCTTGGTGGTGGACGTTGCTTCAACATTAACCATATCATTGTTGATGGGGTTTATCATATCAACAAGCGGACTATAGCAAAAGTTACGGATGCTTATGTTGGGAGATGTATAGGTCTTTCTGAGATACAAATATTGATCAAGCAGTTAACCAAAGTTTATCTGGATCAAGGCTATGTGACGGCGCGTTTTTATATTCCAGACCAAGATATCAAAAGCAATAAAGAGCTGAAGTTAGTTGTTGTTGAGGGGAAGCTTTCAGATATTTACTATAATGGTTCTCCAGCATCTCGTTATAATCAGATTGTGTGGAGTGCTTTTCCAGGGCTGAAAGGTCATGTTCTTAATATGCGCGTTATAGTGCGGGTTTAAAGGTAGAAAATATTTTAAGGCTCAATGATTTATGGGACTTTGGCTATCAACGCAGTGGACGAGATTATTGGGGTGGAAGTAAGCAAGAAGGGCATAGCAATAATATTTCAGCGAGTGTGAGTATTCCTTACGGTTATTGGACATTTTCGTTGAATGGCTATCTTTATGATTATCAGAGCATTATTAAGGGCAACTTTACAGATATAGAAACGACAGGCAATTCCAGTGAATTGCATGTCAGCACCAGCAGGGTTCTCCACCGCGATAGTGTTTCACTTACCACACTGAATTTAGGTCTTTCCTATAAAAAGACCAACAATTACCTTCTTGGCAATAAGATTGAAGTTGGCAGTCGTCAATATAGCGTTGCCAATTTTGGGATTTCGCATTCCCGCCAGATGCTGGGTGGAACATGGACATTTGATATCAGTTATTTGCAAGGTCTTCCCTTGTTTCATTCTGTCAGGAAGCACGATCCAGGAGCAGGGGATGCAGAGCCGCAATTTGCCAAATTTACCGGTACGATCAGTGCCATGACGCCTTTTAAGGTAGGGGGCTTGGACTTTATACTGAGCAATCTTTTGAGTGGGCAATATTCTCCGCATAATTTATTGGGTGCTGAGCAGATTTCGTTGGGCGGCGCTTCTAATGTGCGTGGAACGCGCGAGAGTTTGCTTTTTGGCAATAACGGTTTTTTTATTCGTAATGATTTGTCTTTGCGCACACTACCGTGGAGCAACAACGCTTCTCTGAAAAAAGTTTTGGGTGAATTGCGTCCCTTTATTGGTTTAGACTATGGGCGTGTTTTTTCGCAACCCCTGTACGGATTTACGCATGAACAGCTTGCCGGTTGGACAGCAGGGTTCAAGCTTGCGGGGGGGATGGTTTCCCTTGATGCAAGCTATTCCAGTGTTTTGTGGAGCACAGTTAAGCACAAGAAGCCTGGAACATTTTTTATGACATTAACAATGAATCTTTAAGCATATTATTGGGGAATACAAGCATGAGATATGAGAAGAGAGCAAAAAGAGCAACATGGTTTGAAGTTTTAGTCTCCAGTACGATGCTCAAAAAGGTTTTGCTAGGTGGGATTGGTTTACCTTTTCTTTTACAACCAGCAACGCTACAGGCGCAAATTGCTGTTGACCCTAACGCAGGTGCCGCTCATTGTCCTGATATTGTGGCAGCGCCCAATGGGGTTCCCTCGATTGATATTGTTACACCCAATGGCAAAGGCTTATCACACAATAAATATTACGATTTCAATATTGGCAATCCAGGTGTCATTCTCAACAATCATGCGCAAGAAGTAGGACAATCGCAGTTGGGTGGTATTATGCCGGGCAATCCGCATTTGCGCTACTCTGGTTCGGCAAAAGTGATTTTAAATGAAGTGACCAGTGGCAAGCGCAGTGCGCTTAATGGTCCAGCAGAGGTTTTTGGGAGCCCAGCCGATGTGATTATAGCCAATCCCAATGGGATAAGTTGTGATGGTTGTGGCTTTATCAATACGCCCCATGCGACCTTAACCACGGGTGTACCAGAAATTGATGGGAGTGGTTTTCTAAAAGGGTTTGAGGTGAGAGGTGGGGATATCACCTTTGGACCCCAGGGTGCGAATTTTTTCTCAAGCCAAGGGGCTGTTGATATTGTCGATATTGTCTCACGCACAGTGCATTTTGAAGGAGCTGTTGCGGGTAGGGAGATTGGGGTGACAGCAGGCACGGGTCACTTTGATTATACTTCTCGGCAGATGAAGGAGTTGACCGATATTACCGGCAAGCCGGAATATGCGATAGACGGTTCTGCGTTAGGTGCTCTACAAGCGGACAGAATAAAACTTGTGGCAACGGAAAAAGGTGTTGGGGTTCGTATGCGCCATGATATGGCAGCCAATGCGGGGCAGTTGCATCTTTCTGCTGATGGAAAAATCTCGTTGAAGGATGTCTTTGGTCATGATGGTGTTGTTCTTCAATCAAAAAGCGATACCCTTCATGCAAAGCACATTACGTCGAAAAAGCATGTTGAGATTGCAGCAAAAAAAGGTGTCACGTTAGAGACAGTTGGCGCGGATGGTCATTTGAGTGTAGATGCGCAGGATGGGCTTTTAACGATTACCGGAAAAGCCACCTCTGGGGGCAATCTGGAGCTTTCTTCGCGCCATGCTCTCCAAGTTTCAGGGCTAGGGTCAGGCGCTGATATGACCCTTGAATCTGGTGGCGCACTGAATATTGGTGATACTGTTTTAGCGGGGGGCAATTTAAGGGCGCATGCCGGTGGTGATATACAAGCCCATTTTTTAGCTGGTGGGGTTGATATGGCAGCAACACAAGCTGCTGGTAGCCTTGTTTTGGGCAGCCATGGGGATGTCGATCTCCAAAGTGTGGGTGGGATCATTAATGCCGCAAATATTTATGGAGCAGGGAATGTCACACTTGTTGCATATCATGGGCTTTCTGTTTCTCAAACGATCCTGTCGCATCACAATGTTGCCATTCATGTTGAACCTCATGCCGGCATTCATTTTGGGCAAGCTTTAGCCTATGGCAGAGCAGACATTCATGGTGGGGCGGTTGATTTTTCTACCATGATGACGGGTGATGATGCGGTTTTAAAGGTGGGAAGCCTTGATGCAGGCACATTGATGACAGGTTTAGATTTTGTTCACTCTCAGGTGAGCCCTTCGAACCCTACAGGTGATCTTGTTTTTCATGATAAAGGTTCCCTTTCTATTACAGCACAAAGGGGCGTAAAGGTTGGACATATTATCAGTGGTGGCAATATTGACCTTTTTGCTGGCAACGATATTTATTATGATCAGGTCATAGGCTATGGCACAGCCACATTGACATCGGTATCAGGAGGGATCAGTGTTGAGAATGTGCTGTCTGCTAAGGGGGATGTGAGATTGACAGCCAACACTCTCGATTTGAGCAATAATCGTTCTCATATTTATACGCCGCAAACGCTATATTTAACTGCGGATCATATTTATGTTTCGGGCAGCACGCTGATTTATGGCGGTTTAGATTTTCAAAGTACCAATGTTCTTGATATTCACCATGCACGGCTACAAGCCGTTACCGATGAAGGCGGGACTGGAGATATTCTCTTTGTTGCTCCAGGCGTTATGGTGGATGAGGCAACCTCTGTTTTAGCGGCACGAGATTTTGTCATCAAAACAGGGGAGCTTGAAAATAGCGGTCAATTGGCAGCAGGGCATGACTTAGCCTTTAGCGTGAGGGGTGATGTGACCAACAACAAAACCGGTTTAATTTATGTGAAGGGCAATGGTGCTTTACAAGTTGATGGGGCTTTGCGCAATGATTTTGGTGCCATTGTTGCAGAGGGTGATTTATCTTTCACCAATGTAGAAGGTACTGGAAAAAGCCTTTCCCTTGTCAATAAAGCGGGCTTTATTCAAGCTGGTGGAAACTTAAATATCCAAACCAACAGTCTCAAAAACGAAGCCGATAGCACACCTGTCATAACGGAAAAAACTGAATATAGCGATATTTCTTTCCAAAGACCAAAGGGTTCTGATCAACTCAGTGATGGGATGTTATATCAGGATGGTCCCAACCTTTGGGGAAAGGGGCACGAACATCAAAGTCATACCGGACCTTTTAAAGGGCACGTAAGAATTTTCTTGGATGTTCCTCTTTGGGTGAGCAAAGAAGAAACCTATGGCACCGCAATTTCAAGCGATGGAACAGTCTACAAGGCATTTACTTGGGAATTTAAGCCTGTCTATGATCAAAAGTCCGTAAAACGCTATCAATGGAATGGTGATAGGTGGGGAGGATGGTTTGGGAATAGTAACTGGTCACACATGACAGAAGAGACTGTCACGCAAGGGTTTTCACATAAACCAACTGTTTCGGGACTGATAGAATCTCACGGCAATCTCATCATTAACGCTGATAATATTGACAACCATTATAGCATTATAAAAGCAGGAGGGAATGCGGATATCCATGCCGATGTGCTGACCAATTTAGGGGCAACTGTTTATAAAAATACCTTTATGCATTGTAAAGCAAACACGGACAGTTGTTATGGCTATAAAGCTGATGGAAGCCGTGATGTTTCTTTAGATATAGCCAATGGTACGTTTCGCCAGATTGGCTCAGAAGTTCTTGATGCAGTTCCTGGTCTTGTTCAAGCGGGTGGTACTTTAAATCTGGTGGTCGATCAACTCCACAACGAGGCAGCGAAAGGTTCCATTACAGGAGATGCGCATTTTGAAGCAAAAGCGGTTGAGAAAAATCCACTGGATGCATTAAGCGGTTTAACCGGGGCTGGTGCTTTGTTTACACCGAAAATTGATATCAATAATGCAGGGGAATTGGCTGAAGGTCTTCCTTTGCCAAAGCCTCAATCGGGTGGTGTTGGTGGCACGCTGCCCAAGCAGAATTTCATTTATGAAACGCGGGCAGAATTCCTCGATGTTGGCAAGTTTTATGGTTCAGCCTATTTTTTGAATAGAATTGGTTACAATCCTGACAGAGAGATGCTTTTCTTAGGGGATGCTTATTTTGAAAAGCAACTGATTGAAAAACAAATGCGTGATCTTGTGGGGCAAGGGTTGGGCAAAGGCTCTTTCATTCCTGGAAGTGATGCCATTGAACAAGTCAAAAACTTGCTGGATGTGGGGGCAGATTATGCAAAAACACACAATTTGACTTTTGGTGAGCCTTTAAGTGAAGAACAATTGGCTTCTCTAGAAGCCCCGATGGTGATTTATGTGCGCCAACAGATCAAGGGCATGGATGTTTACGCACCGGTGCTTTACATTCCAGAAAAGGAGAGAGCCTCCTTTGTCTCTGCTGGGGCTTTGATCATGGGGGATGATGTCAATATCACCAGCCAAAATACCAGCAATTCCACAATAACCAATTCAGGGCGTATTGCGGCAAACCGCCAATTGCATGTGCATGGTGGGGATATTTTTGCTCAAGGAGGGCATTTTGCAGCTGGTGGTGATGCTGTTATCCTTGCGGAAAACAACATCCGCTTTGACGCAGGGCGCACAAGTGTGGAAGGTGTGGAGACTGTTTTAAATACCGATGCGCTTTCTGCTGGTGGTAATGCGAGCGTGATTGCCAAACAAGATCTCACAGCTTCAGGGGTGAAGATCACCACAGGGGGTGATCTTGCCATGGCCACAGAGCAGGGCAATTTGACAATAGGTTCAGCGCAAACACATTACCACAGCGAACAGGGTGATGCCACCATGCACCATAAATCGGAAGTCAATTCTGGGGGCTCAACGACACTTGCCTCTGGAAAGGATCTCAATGTTTTAGGCTCTGATGTTCAAACAAAGGATAATCTTCTCTTAAAAGCTGAGGGCAATGTTTCGATTGATGCCACCGGCAACAGCTTGGACAATCATACGCAGGATGGGCAAACCTCCCATGTCACCTTACACAATGGTTCTCATTTAAGTTCTGGAAAAGATACCACTGTGCTAGCCGGTCAAGATATCCATATTGCTGCTTCCGATATAGATGCCAAGGGCAATGTTGGCCTTGGCGCGAAAGGGGAGATAACGGTAGGGGTGAGAGACGATGAAGTGGAATATCATCTTCAGGGCAACAATACGAAAGTGGATATGCAAGCCTCTCATGCGGTTGGCTCTTCGATACAATCTGGGGGTGATACCACGGTTGTTGCGGGGCAGGATGGAAAGGCGCATGACCTTAGCATCACGGGCAGTTCCATTGCGGCTGAGGGCAAGGTGGGGTTGAAATCCAGCAATGATATCCTGATCACCAATGCAGAAAATAGCTTACACTACGAGATGTCGTATCATAAAGAGGGGGGAACATTTAGTAGCAGCAAATCCGAACATAACAAGATTGATGCAACAGAAGTTGTGAGTTCGCTCATCACTGGAGGAAAAGGTGTTGCCCTTGAATCGGAAAAAGATACAACAATCATTGGCTCGATGCTGCTTGCTGGCAAACAAGAGAAAACACTGGGAGAAAACGCACAGGGAGAGAAAACACCAGAAGAACAGGCAAAAGCGGATATTACCATTCATTCTGGTGGAAATATTCTCATAAAAGGCGCGCAAGAACACTACGACCAGCAAGAACAATCGTCTTCAAGTGGCTTTTTGCATGAGAAATCCTCCAATAGCTCTCAATCGCATACCACAACGGTTTCTTCTATCCTTGGGGCAACGGGCAATGTTGATTTGCAAGCAGAAAAAGAGACCACAATTACTGCTTCTCATCTGCTTTCAGGTCAAAACATCAATGTGACGGGAGAAAATGTGACGATTGATGGCATGACAGATCACCATAAGAGCCATTCACAGACAGATGAAACAGGTTTTGGTGTGGGTTCAGGCAAGGGTTTTGTATCGATATACGGCAGTGAGTCAAAGACAGAAAATGAAGAAAGTTTTGAACATCAAGGCTCTTCTCTGAATGCTGATGGCAATATCACCATCACCGCCACCAAAAAAGATGTGAACGTGGTGGGCTCTGATTTTGCAGGTGAGAATATTAACCTTTCGGCAGCCCATGATGTCAATGTGTCTGTTGCTCATGATCGTCATACTTCAAGCTCAAAAGAAGAGCGCTCAGGTTTTGGCATTCAGTTTGAAAAGAGCAGCAGCGGTGCTTCTGTGGGGGTTGGGATTGCAAGCGCCAAAGACACAGGGGACCAATGGGAAACCACTTCCGTACAATCACACTTCATGGCACGCCAAGATGTGCAGTTTAATGCGGGTCATGATGTGAATTTACAAGCGACAAATGTTTCGGCAAATCGTGATGTCAACATTGATGCTGGCAATACTATCACACTGTCAGAAAGCCACGATATCTCTAACGGCAAAGAGACCCATGAAAAGTCCTTTGCTGGTGTGACAGCTTCTGGCGATATTGGTGTCCTTGGCACGGTACAAGGACTAAAAGATGCCGCAGATCACATGAATAATAAGGATGGAAATAACACAGTTATTAATGGCATACTGACCGGCATGAAAATCAATCACCTCTTTAACAAAGGCAGAAATTTTGTTGATTGGCTGACTGGGAATACAGGGGAAAAGGGTAACATCACAAAAACACTGGGCAGCACATTAGGAGGGATGGGGGGCTCTACCAAGGATGCTCTTGCCAATATTGCTGGTGCATCTGGCAGTGTAACCGTGGGCTTTAAGACAGAGAAAGCGGAAGCGTCTGTTCAGACATCTACCGCTGTGACCAATAGCATAGAAGCAGGGCGCGCTGTCAATATGCATGCCCACAATGGAAGTATTCATGGTGTTGGAGCTGATATTATCGCTGGTACCAATCCAATCTATGTGCTGGACAATGATGCACAGAGCGGGAATATCACCATGGAAGCAGGGAAAGATATCACCTTTGAAAGTGCACAAAATGTGCAAAGCACACAAAACAGCAGTGAAAGTACTTCAATGAGTGTTGGCACCGGTTATGGCACGGGTGGCGCAGGGGCAACGGGCAGTGCTGCTTTTAGTCAAGGAGAAGGCTCGAGCGAGGCGGTTCAACAAAAGAACGCTCATATTATTGGTACCGGCACAGTTCATACCATAAGTGGAGGCAACACCACACTGGCGGGAGCAGTGGTTTCTGGAGAGCGTGTAGAAATGGAAGTAGGGGGTGCTTTCACCATTACCAGCCGCAGTGATACGGAACAAACTTCCAGCAAGCAAAACTCTGTTTCTGTTGGCTTTGGTGCTGGACAAACGGGTGGTGGAGGCTCTGTGAGCGCTTCTTTCCAAAAGGACAAATCCTCTAGCGATTATCACAGTGTTGTGGAACAATCAGGCATCAAAGCGGGTGATGGCGGCTTTAAGATCAACGTTAAAGATAAGACAACACTGACCGGAGGTATCATTGCCAGCACTGCGCCGGCAGACAAAAACAGCCTGACCACAGGAAGCATTACTACCAGTGATATTATCAACAGTGCCCATGCGCAAGCCAGTAGCCATGGGTTTAGCCTTTCTGGGAACGACACGATTAAAAACATTGCCAAAAATGTTTTAAATCACGGGAAGGCACATGATGGAGCGGAAGGATATACCAAATCCGCTATCAGTGATGGCACCATCATCCTCACCGGTGGATCTAACCAGAGGGCGATGGGACAAGATGCTGGAGAAATCATCGGCTCTCTCAACCGCAACACCGCGGCAGCCCACCAAGCCGTGGCACCGGTGGATGCCACATCGCTTGAGGGAGCAGTGCATAATCGCTTAGATATGATCAATAAATTATCGGATGAAGGATTTGATTATTGGGACAAAGTGCGTGAAGTCGCAAATGTTAAAGAGCATCCTGAGGGTGAGGTTGAGCACGATAAAAATGGCAATGTGCTCTATTTAACTGATGAAAATGGAGAGTATATAAAAGATAGCCATGGAAAATACATTATTCTGTATCACTATTTAACGCCTGAAGAAGAAAAGCATTTACAAGCAGGCTCGGATGGTAACAGGCGTATGTTCTACAATGGCATTTTTACTTCACCAGATGAAGCAGCCCGTTATGCGGTTCAGTTAGTTGATAATAAGTCTGAGCCATTTTATTTTACAGCTTTTCCAAAAGCTGATTCATGGGAAGTAGAGCTCGGGGTAGCTTTTTATCAGAAGTTTCTAGAAGGCAATTCTTGGGAGCTGAGTAATTCGACAAAGAAGTTTCAGGATTTTATGTATCTCTATGGCAATACAGGGGCGATTGTTAATGCGCATAGCCGTGGTAGTATGACAGTGGGTAATGGATTGCGTGACTTTGAAAAGCATGGCATCCACGGTATAGGGTACAAAACAGATATCCGTTTTTTTGGACCGGCTGATAACGGTGTATCGGTAGCGAATGCAATATATTTCGTAAGCGATGGCAAGAAAGATCATATTTACTTACAAAACCATCTACTTGACCCCATTGGTACAGGAATTGGTCACAATCCACCTACTTTTTATAAGGTACCATTGAAGTTCCCCTATGTATTATATCCACCAGCAATTCCAATGGTAGAGCAAGGGAAAGCGCTATTGGGTTATGACCAAAGTCCCCATAATTGCTATGGAGATGCGAGTTATGAGTGTAAACATGATTATGGAACACCTCATACTGCAACAATTACTTCACCTTATGCAATTTTAGATAATTTAGGTTTAGGTTATTTATGGAGAACAAAATGAACACATTGTTTAAATTATTAAGCGCACTCATTTTGTTAAGTGTCACTGGATGTGACATTGAAAACATCGATAAATCTCCTCGAGAAGAGGCGGATGCGTGGGAGAAGCCAGGAGCAGATTCTACTGAGGTAGGAAAAGCATTGTTAGAATGTGGAATGCCGCACCTTATTTATCTTGAGGATGAAGTTCAAAAACTAAACAACAATGCAATAGCAACAATTTATGCTTGCATGGTTCAAGCAGGGTTCCGTAAGAAATCAGGTGGTCCATATTGGTGTTATAACTATAAAGACCTTCCCATTTGCCAGCCTGGTGCTGTCATCCCAAAACGAAGTGTTGAGAAGCGTTTAAACAGCTCATTTTGTAAAAGAAGTCCAGTACAACCTGAATGCAAACCTTAAGTCTTTCTTGTGATGATCAACAATCCTCCATCTTTGCTTTTGCTTGAAATGAGGGGATTGTTTCCTCAATCTGCCATCTCAATATTGTTCACCACTGTTTTAAACAGTGGTGACAGAAAATATCACCAGGCTTACGAGCCTTCTTATTGTAAATAAATCCATTGAAAGAGGGGAAAAATGAAACAAACCTTAAAACT
>NZ_CADEAG010000004.1 GCF_902825155.1 Bartonella taylorii 8TBB | reverse complement strand
CGATGGATGTTTCTTTGATTGTTCCAATTGCCATGGAAGAGAAACTTCGTTTTGCTATTCGTGAGGGCGGTCGTACTGTTGGTGCAGGAATCGTTTCTAAGATCATTGAATAAATAATGGTTGTTGAGAGCGTCTTTAGTTGTTAAAGGCGCTTTACATGACAGGGAAATAAAAGAGCATGAACAGTCAGAATATCCGTATTCGCTTGAAAGCGTTTGATCACAGAATTCTTGATGCATCGACACGTGAGATTGTGTCGACTGCCAAGCGTACTGGTGCAAATGTCCGTGGTCCTATTCCGCTTCCAACGCGAATTGAGAAGTTTACGGTCAATCGCGGGCCGCACATCGATAAGAAGAGCCGTGAGCAGTTTGAAATGCGTACACATAAGCGTCTTCTTGATATTGTTGATCCAACACCGCAAACAGTGGATGCGCTTATGAAGCTCGATCTTTCTGCTGGTGTGGATGTAGAGATTAAGCTCTGAGGTTTGAGGACAGAAGGAACAGACCCGATGCGTTCAGGTGTAATAGCACAGAAGCTGGGCATGACCCGTATTTATAATGAAGCTGGTGAGCATGTGCCGGTAACAGTACTTCGTTTGGAGAACTGTCAAGTTGTTGCTCAGCGTACAGTTGAAAAGAATGGTTATACTGCTGTTCAATTAGGTGTAGGCTTTGCTAAGGTTAAGAATACTTCGCGAGCTCTTCGTGGACATTTTGCTAAGGCTTCCGTTGAACCAAAAGCTAAGATAGCGGAATTTCGTGTGAGCCCCGATAATCTTCTTGATATAGGTACTGAAATTACAGTGGAACATTTTGTTCCTGGACAAAGAGTTGATGTCACAGGTACGAGTATCGGTAAAGGTTTTGCGGGTGTTATGAAACGGCATAACTTTGGTGGACATCGTGCTTCTCATGGCAATTCAATTACACACCGTGCTCATGGTTCGACAGGACAGTGTCAAGACCCAGGTAAAGTGTTTAAAGGTAAAAAAATGGCTGGTCATATGGGGCAAGTCCGTGTAACAACACAGAATATAGAGGTTGTTTCCACAGATGTTGAGCGTGGTTTAATTTTGGTGCGTGGTGCTGTTTCTGGTTCCAAAGGCTCTTGGATTTTAGTGCGGGATGCCGTAAAGAAACCTCTTCCTGATAATGTACCGAAACCTGCTGGTATTCGTTGTCTTGTAAAGGAGAAAACTGAAATGGTTTCTCCGGTAGTGATGGAAGCTTCTGAAGCTGAGGGAGCCGAGTAATGGATCTTGTAATTAAAACTCTTGATGGTAATGAGACTGGTAAGTTAAAGGTTTCTGAAGCTATCTTTGGTCTTGTTCCTCGTGAGGATATTTTACAACGTGTTATTCGTTGGCAACTTGCACGTCGTCAGCAAGGAACTCACCAGTCGCAGGGGCGCTCTGATGTATCTCGAACAGGGGCAAAGATGTTTAAACAAAAAGGAACTGGGCGTGCGCGGCACTCGTCTGCTCGTGCACCACAGTTTCGAGGCGGTGGTAAGGCGCATGGTCCGGTGGCCCGTAGTCATGCGCATGACCTTCCTAAGAAAATTCGCGCACTTGGATTGCGCCTTGCTTTATCAGCAAAATTAAAGGCAAAGGATTTAATTGTTGTTGACGCGCTGAGCGTTAAGGATGCTAAAACCAAAATGCTTGTTTCTTATTTTTCTAAGCTTGGCTTTGATAATGCTCTTTTAATTGGTGGTAAAGAGATTGATATTAATTTTTCTCGTGCAGCATCTAATATTCCTAATATTGACATTCTACCAATTCAAGGAATTAATGTTTATGATATTTTACGTCGCAGCAAACTTGTTTTGTCAAAAGAAGCTGTCGAGTTTCTTGAGGAGCGTTTTAAATGACAGATCTTCGCTATTATGATGTAATTGTTAGTCCGGTTATTACTGAAAAGTCGACTATGATTTCTGAGTATAATCAGGTTGCGTTTAATGTCGCGTCGAAAGCGACAAAGCCTGAAATTAAGGCTGCTGTTGAAGCGCTTTTTAGCGTTAAAGTTAAAGCAGTTAACACGATAATCCGTAAGGGTAAAGTGAAGCGTTTTAAAGGCATTGTTGGTCGGCAGAGTAATGTTAAGAAAGCGATCGTGACGTTGGCCAGTGGGCAGTCTATCGACGTTTCGGCAGGTCTTTAAAGAGGTTCGGAGATAAAGAATAATGGCACTTAAGCACTTTAATCCAACAACGCCTGGGCAACGTCAACTTATTATTGTAGATCGCTCTTGTCTTTATAAGGGTAAGTCTGTAAAGACTCTCACTGAGGGCTTGTCATCAAAAGGTGGCCGTAATAATCGTGGTCGTGTTACTGCTCGTTTTCAGGGTGGTGGTCATAAACGCAGCTATCGATTTGTTGACTTTAAGCGTCTTAAGCGTAATATTTCTGCAAAAGTTGAGCGTTTAGAATATGATCCAAATCGCACTGCTTTTATCGCGTTAATTCGTTATGAGGATGGGCAGTTGAGTTATATTCTTGCGCCACAGCGTCTTGGTGTGGGTGATGCTATTATAGCTGGTTCTAATGTTGATGTTAAGCCAGGTAACGCTATGCCGCTTGGTAATATGCCAGTGGGTACGATTATCCATAATGTTGAAATGAAACCTGGAAAAGGTGGTCAGATTGCACGTTCAGCTGGCACTTACGCACAGTTGGTTGGACGAGATCAAGGGATGGCTATTCTTCGTCTTAATTCTGGAGAGCAGCGTTTAGTATCTAGTAGCTGTTTTGCAACTGTTGGTGCTGTTTCAAATCCGGATCATGGAAATATTAATGATGGTAAGGCGGGGCGGTCACGTTGGCGTGGCAGGCGTCCACATGTTCGTGGTGTTGCTATGAATCCAGTTGATCATCCACATGGTGGTGGTGAAGGGCGTACATCAGGGGGGCGTCATCCGGTGTCTCCTTGGGGTAAACCTACGAAAGGTAAGCGTACGCGCTCCAATAAAGCCACTGATAAGTTTATTATGCGTACGCGTCATCAGCGCAAGAAATAAGAAAGGTAGTCTGAAGTGGTTCGTTCAGTTTGGAAAGGTCCGTTTGTTGACGGCTATCTTCTTGGAAAAGCAGAGAAGGTACGTGCAAGTGGACGTAATGAAGTTATTAAAATATGGAGTCGTCGCTCTACTATTTTACCACAATTTGTTGGTTTAACTTTTGGTGTTTACAACGGTAATAAGCATATTCCTGTTTCTGTTTCTGAAGAGATGGTTGGACATAAGTTTGGTGAGTTTGCTCCCACTCGGACTTATTATGGGCATGGTGCAGACAAGAAAGCGAAGAGGAAGTAGTAATGGGAAAAGCTAAGGTTCCGCGCCAGCTTAAGGACAATGAGGCAAAAGCTGTTACACGGACAATTCGTGTTAGTCCGCAAAAACTTAATTTGGTTGCTGCGATGATTCGTGGTAAAAGAGTGAATGTGGCGTTAGCTGATTTGACGTTTTCACGTAAACGTATTTCTGGGACTGTGAAAAAAACTCTTGAATCAGCAATTGCAAATGCAGAGAATAACCACGATCTTGATATTGATTCGCTCGTTGTTGCAGAAGCTTATGTTGGTAAGTCAATAGTAATGAAGCGTTTTCATGTTCGCGGTCGTGGGCGTGCTAGTCGGATTGAACGTCCGTTTTCGCATCTTACTATTGTTGTTCGTGAAGTTACCGAAAAAGTGGAGGCCGCATAATGGGTCAGAAGATCAATCCAATAGGACTTCGTCTTGGAGTTAACCGGACTTGGGATTCTCGTTGGTATGCTGATAGTGGTGAATATGGGCGTCTTCTTCATGAGGATTTAAGAATTCGTTTGTATGTGCTTGAGGAGTTGAAACAAGCAGCTGTTTCTAAGGTTGTTATTGAGCGTCCCCATAAAAAATGTCGTGTAACAATTCATTCGGCACGTCCTGGATTGATTATTGGTAAAAAAGGTGCTGATATCGAAAAGCTTCGTCGTAAGCTTTCGGAGATGACAAATGCTGAGACTTCATTGAATATTGTGGAGATTCGTAAACCGGAAATTGATGCTACGATTATAGCGCAATCGATTGCTCAGCAGTTGGAACGTCGTGTTGCTTTTCGGCGTGCGATGAAGCGTGCTGTTCAGTCAGCTATGCGTCTTGGAGCAGAAGGAATTCGTATCAATTGTTCTGGTCGTCTTGGTGGAGCTGAAATTGCTCGTATGGAGTGGTATCGTGAAGGTCGTGTTCCGCTTCATACCTTGCGTTCTGATGTTGATTACGGTACAGCAGAGGCTAAGACTGCTTATGGTATTTGTGGTGTTAAGGTTTGGGTCTTTAAGGGTGAAATTCTTGAGCATGATCCGATGGCTTCGGAGCGTCGTGCTACGGAAGTTGATAATTCTGGTTCCTCGTCGAATCGTCGCCGCGAAAATGCTTAGTTTTTTTGATTGAACTAAAGTTTGGAGTAGAGAACAATGTTGCAGCCAAAGCGCACAAAGTTCCGTAAACAATTCAAGGGTCGTATTCACGGCGTCTCGAAGGGTGGTACGGATTTGAATTTCGGTGCTTACGGTTTGAAGGCTGTTGAGCCAGAACGGATTACCGCCCGCCAAATTGAAGCGGCCCGTCGTGCGATTACACGTTATATGAAGCGTTCTGGTCGCGTGTGGATTCGTATTTTTCCGGATCTTCCGGTTACATCTAAGCCAACTGAAGTTCGTATGGGTAAGGGTAAGGGAAGTGTGGATTATTGGGCAACTCGTGTTGCGCCTGGACGTATCATGTTTGAGCTTGATGGGGTTCCTGAAGATGTAGCGCGTGAAGCACTGAGATTGGGTGCTGCCAAGTTGCCTATAAAGACACGTTTCATCCAGCGTATTGCTGAATAAAGAGGTTAAGCGATGAGAGCCACAAATTTACGGGCGCAAACGCTCGACCAAATGAAAGATGAGTTGGTGAAGTTAAAGAAAGAGCAGTTTAATTTGCGCTTTCAAAAAGCAACGGGGCAATTGGAAAAGACTGCACGTGTTAGGCAAGTTCGTCGTGACATTGCGCGTGTTAAAACTTTTCTTCGCCAGAAGATAAACGAAAGTAAGGCTTAAGGAAATAAGTGATGCCTAAACGCATTTTGCAGGGTGTTGTTGTTAGTGACAGGAACGATAAGACTGTGGTTGTTAAAGTGGAGCGTCGTTATTCTCATCCACTTCTCAAAAAGACTGTTCGACAGTCTAAAAAGTATAAAGCGCATGACGAGAGTAACCAGTTCAAGATTGGGGATCAGGTTTCTATTCAGGAATCTAGACCAATTTCGAAAGATAAGCGTTGGACTGCTTTTAAAGGCAGTGTAGCGTAGCTAATTAAGTTTGTTGTTTTAAGATTTAACAGTGGTTTTTTTTCCGTTGGTAGATTTAAGGGCAATGTTTTTTTCGTTATTTGGCAGGCAAATCTGGGTATGTAAAGACATAACCGGATGTAAGTATTAAGAGAAGGTAGCCAGTCATGATTCAGATGCAAACAAACCTCGACGTTGCCGATAATTCCGGTGCTCGCCGTGTCATGTGCATCAAAGTGTTAGGCGGTTCAAAGCGAAAATATGCTTCGGTCGGTGACATTATTGTTGTTTCGGTCAAGGATGCTATTCCTCGTGGCCGTGTTAAAAAGGGTGATGTGATGAAAGCTGTAGTGGTTCGTACTGCTAAGGATATTCGTCGCGCAGATGGTAGTGTTATTCGTTTTGATGGCAATGCTGCTGTTTTAGTGGATAATAAGAAAGAGCCGATCGGTACGCGTATCTTCGGACCAGTTCCCCGCGAGCTTCGCGGTAGGAATCATATGAAGATCATTTCGCTCGCTCCTGAAGTGTTGTAAGGGGTGGGTGGTATGCAAAAAATTCGCAAAGGTGATAGAGTTGTTGTTTTATCCGGTAAGGATAAAGGATGTAGTGGTGAAGTAATTAAGGTGAATCCGAAGGAGAACAAGGCTTTTGTTCGTGGGGTTAATATGATTAAACGTCATCAGCGCCAAACGCAAAAACAAGAAGCTGGAATTGTTTCTAAAGAAGCTCCGATTCATCTATCTAATTTGGCGATTGCTGATCCTAAAGATGGTAAGCCTACGCGTGTGGGTTTTCGTGTGAATGCAGATGGTGATAAGGTTCGTTTTGCCAAGCGTTCGGGAGAGTTGATTAATGGCTGAGGAAAAACAAACGCCACGCATGAAGATGCATTATTTTGAAGTGGTTCGTAAAACTCTTCAAGAGAAGTTTAATTATAAGAATGCAATGCAAATTCCGCGGGTTGATAAAATTGTGATTAATATGGGGGTTGGTGAAGCAACCGCCGATTCTAAAAAACCATCTATTGCTGCTGAGGATTTGGGGTTAATAACAGGTCAGAAAGCGGTTGTGACCCGTGCGCGTAATTCCATCGCAACCTTTAAGGTTCGTGAAGGAATGCCACTTGGGGCTAAAGTTACGTTGCGTAAAGATCGTATGTTTGAGTTTTTGGATCGTCTTGTTACGATCGCGCTTCCGCGGGTTCGCGATTTTCGTGGTTTGAATCCAAAAAGTTTTGATGGTCGTGGCAATTTTGCTATGGGTATTAAAGAGCACATTGTGTTTCCAGAAATTAACTATGACAAAGTTGATCAAATTTGGGGCATGGATATTATCGTTTGTACGACAGCGAAAACAGATGATGAGGCGCGTGAATTGTTGCGTGCTTTTAATTTTCCTTTTCGTTCGTAACGGCAAGTGTAGCGAGGTAGAATTATGGCAAAAGTAAGTGCCGTTGAAAAAAATAAGCGTCGTGAGGTGATGGTGAAGCGTTATGCTGCGCGTCGTGCACGCTTGAAAGCGATAGTTATGGATCAGAAGGTTTCTCTTGAGGAGCGTTTTAAAGCTTCTGTTCAATTGGCGGGGTTACCACGTAATTCTGCAAAAGTTCGGGTTCGTAATCGTTGTGAGGTTTCAGGGCGTCCTCGTGCTTATTATCGTAAATTAAAAATGTCGCGGATTGCGTTGCGTGAACTTGGTTCCGTAGGGCATATTCCAGGCATTGTTAAGTCTAGTTGGTGAGAGGAGATTACTCAATGTCTATGTCAGATCCTCTTGGTGATATGTTAACGCGTATTCGTAATGCGCTTGGTCGTAAAAAAGGAAAAGTGGTTACGCCTGCTTCTAAGCTTCGTGCTCGCGTTCTTGATGTTCTTCAGTCTGAAGGTTATATTCGCGGATATAATCAAGTTGATTGTGGTGATGGAAAATCTGAAATTGAGATCGAGTTGAAGTATTTTGAGGGGTTAGCTGCTATTCGTGAAATTTCACGTGTTTCAAAGCCAGGTCGTCGTGTATATGTTTCTGCTAAGTCACTTCCTCAAGTGGCAAATGGTCTTGGTATTTCTATTTTATCAACTCCTAAGGGGGTTATGGCAGATCATGAGGCACGTGAACAGAATGTTGGTGGAGAGCTCCTTTGTCGTGTTTTCTAAGTTATGTCAAGAAAACAGAAGAAAAGTAGGTTAGAACAATGTCTCGTATTGGAAAAAAGCCCATATCGATTCCTTCTGGGGTTACTGCTACGGTTGAAGGTCAGCTGGTTAAGGCAAAAGGTCCGAAAGGTGAATTGAGTTACGTTGTTAATGATGAAGTCTTAGTGAAATTTGAGGGAAATGTTATATCAGTTTCACCGCGAGATCAGTCAAAAGATGCACGCTCAAAATGGGGAATGTCACGCTCAATGATTGAAAATATCTTTTGTGGCGTGAAAGATGGTTTTGAAAAGAGATTGGAGATTAACGGAGTTGGTTACCGTGCTGCTTTGCAGGGCAAGGATGTTCAGCTATCGTTAGGTTTTTCACACGATGTGATTTATAAAGTGCCATCGGGTGTGACTGTAACAGTTCCTAAACCTACAGAAATTGTTATTTCTGGAATTGATAAGCAGCGAGTTGGGCAAGTTGCAGCGGAGATTCGCGAATATCGTAGGCCTGAGCCTTACAAAGGTAAGGGTGTCAAGCATGCAGATGAGCGTATCTTTCGTAAAGAAGGTAAAAAGAAATAAGGATTTTGTATTATGGTTTCATCTAAGAACATTATCCAGCGTCGTGCACGGCGTGTTCGTCGTAGAATTAAAATGGTTTCTAGTAATCGTCCGCGGTTTAGTGTTTATCGTTCAAATCAGAACATTTATGCTCAAATTATAGATGATTTGCGTGGGTGTACGCTTGTTTCAGCATCTACTCTTGAAGGCGATTTAAAGAAGTCTTTGAGAAATGGTGCTGATAAAGAGGCAGCTTTTGCTGTTGGTAAGTTGATTGCTGAACGTGCAAAGCAGGCTGGTGTTAATGAGGTAGTTTTTGATCGTGGAGCTTATGTTTATCATGGCAGAGTAAAGGCTTTGGCTGAAGCCGCTCGTGAAGGTGGTTTGAGCTTCTAAAGTGTTGTATTTAGAAATTTGAGTTAGCGGATTTTAGGGTGTTTCGTGTGGGGTCCTCTGGTTTGATGATGGGACTTTGTTAGCGTGCTTCCGGAAAAGAAAAAGGAATGAGGAATGGCACATAAAGAACGTGGTGAGCGAGATGAGCGTGATAGTGAATTTGTCGATAGACTTGTTCATATCAATCGTGTTGCTAAAGTTGTGAAAGGTGGGCGGCGTTTTGGTTTTGCTGCTCTTGTTGTTGTTGGAGATCAAAAAGGGCGTGTAGGTTTTGGTCATGGTAAGGCGCGTGAGGTGCCAGAAGCAGTTCGTAAAGCTACAGAAGCTGCAAAGCGTGCAATGATTTATGTTCCGCTGCGGTCTGGGCGTACATTACATCATGATCTTGAAGGTCGTCACGGCGCTGGTCGTGTTTTACTGCGTTCTGCTTCTGCTGGTACCGGTATTATTGCTGGTGGGCCGATGCGTGCTATTTTTGAAACTCTTGGTATGCAGGATGTTGTTGCAAAATCATTAGGATCGTCGAATCCTTATAACATGGTGCGTGCAACATTTGATGCTTTAATGCATCAAATGCATCCTAGAGATATTGCAGCTCAACGTGGTATTAAATATTCAACTTTGCAGGCGCGTCGTAGAAATTTAGTTGATGCAGAAGGCTAGTTTCTGAGATTATCAGAAAGGGAATTAGGAAATGGTTCAGAAAAAATCTCAGAATGGCAAAACTGTGACGGTAGAACAAATTGGTAGCCCGATTCGGAATTCGCAGATTCAGCGTGCAACCTTGAAGGGGCTCGGGTTAAATAAAATACGTCGGCGGCGTGTTTTAGAGGATACGCTTTGTGTGCGAGGTATGATTGCTAAGGTTCGGCATCTTGTTCGCGTTATAGATAAAGATTAACTGTTGCAGGAGTATAGGATATGAAACTCAATGAGTTGCGCGATTGCGTAGGTGCAACAAGAGATCGTAAACGTGTTGGGCGTGGTATTGGTTCTGGCACCGGTAAAACTGGTGGGCGTGGTGTAAAGGGGCAAAGTTCACGTTCTGGTGTTTCGCTTAATGGTTTTGAAGGTGGGCAAATGCCTATCTATCGCCGTTTACCAAAACGTGGATTTAAGAATTTTTTTGCTAAGACTTATAACGAAGTTTCGCTGAGACGTATTCAGTCGGCGGTTGATACAGGCAAGTTGAATATTGAGAAACCTGTTGATATTATGGCGTTGAAAGAGGCTGGTATTATTCGTCGTGTGAGGGATGGTATACGCCTTCTTGCTGATGGTGAGGTGAAAGCAAAGATTATAATTCATGTTTCTGGTGCTTCTGAGGCTGCTCGTATTAAGATTGAAAAAGCTGGTGGTCAGGTTGTTTTTCCTGAGGCTGTTCGGTGAGCTTATTTTGGCATGAATGATGTCCTAAGCAGCTTTTATGCTTTGTTTGGGGATATTTTTTATGGATAATTATTTAAATTTTGCATTTATTTATGTATGATGACAGGAATTTCTGGAGTTATGCTTTTGTGATTTAAAGAACTAGAGTGGAGATTGGAGAGGGTTTATGGCATCAGCGGCAGAGCAGTTTGCTTCCAATATAAACTTTGGGGCTTTTTCACGTGCAACCGAATTGAAAAAGCGTATTTGGTTTACCTTAGCTGCGCTTCTTGTTTATCGCTTTGGTACTTATATCTCTCTTCCCGGTATTAATATTGATTCTTTACGCCAAACATTTGAACACCATGCTTCTGGTGTTTTGGGGTTGTTTAATATGTTTGCTGGAGGTGCTGTTGGGCGCATGGCAATTTTTGCACTGGGAATTATGCCTTATATATCGGCCTCAATTATTGTACAATTGCTAACCTCAGTTATCCCTTCGTTAGAAATCCTTAAAAAAGAAGGTGAAGTAGGTCGTAAGGTTATTAATCAGTATACTCGCTACGTAACAGTAGTTTTGGCAATTCTGCAAGCGTTTGGTATCGCGGTTGCACTTGAAACGGGTATAGGAACAGGGCTTCAAATTGTTTTGGAGCCGGGGTTTATGTTCCGTGTTTCCTCTGTTATTACGCTTGTCGGTGGAACGATGTTTTTGATGTGGCTTGGCGAGCAAATTACGTCACGTGGTGTTGGTAATGGGGTTTCTCTTATTATTTTTACAGGTATTGTGGCTAATCTCCCTTCCACTTTTGCTCAACTTTTAACTGCACATAGTCAAGCTGATTTATCAACTTTTTTGTTAATAGCGATCGTTCTTATTGCAGTTTCTGTTATAGGAATTATTGTTTTTGTAGAACGTGCGCAACGGCGAATTCTTATTCAGTATCCGAAACGTCAAGTTGGAAATCAGATGTTTCAAGGAGACATGTCACATCTTCCTTTAAAATTAAATACTGCCGGTGTTATTCCACCAATTTTTGCTTCATCTTTGTTGTTATTGCCTGCAACTATTAATAATTTTTCTGACAAAATGCCGCAATGGGTTCAGGCTATTTCTTATTCTCTTGGTCACGGACAACCGCTTTATATGATTGTCTATGCCATTTTAATGGCGTTTTTTTGCTTTTTTTATACAGCTATTGTGTTTAATCCAAGTGATACGGCGGATCAGTTGAAAAAGCATTCTGGTTTTGTTCCAGGTATTCGTCCCGGTGAGCGTACAGCGGAGTATATTGATTATGTTTTGACACGCATTACTGTTGTGGGAGCGATTTATATTATTTTGGTTTGTTTGCTACCTGAGTTTATGATATCTGCACTACAGGTTCCTTTTTATCTTGGGGGGACGTCTTTGTTGATCGTTGTTACTGTTACGCTTGACACAGTTGCTCAAATTCAAGGACATCTTGTTGCGCACCAATATGAAGGATTGATTAAAAAGTCAAAACTTCGTGGAGGTAGAAGGAATCGATGAGAATTGTTCTTTTGGGTCCTCCTGGAGCTGGAAAAGGTACACAAGCTAAAATATTAACTGAGGAGTATCATATCCCTCAGTTGTCAACTGGTGATGTGTTACGTGAAGTTATTACCAGAGAAACGGAAGTTGGCAAAAAAGCTAAAGCTGTTATGAGTTCTGGTGCTTTAGTTCCTGATAGTATTGTTAATCAAATTGTATCAGAGCGAATTGACGAAAGTGATTGTATAAACGGTTTTGTCTTGGATGGCTATCCGCGGACTTTAGGACAGGCAGAAGCATTGCAGCAGATTTTGCAGTCAAAAAATATGCGGCTTGATGCTGTTATTGAATTGAGTGTTGATGAAGATGCATTGATTGAAAGAATGAAGAAACGCGTTGAGGAAACTATAGCTGCTGGTGGGCAAGTTCGTTCAGATGATAATCCTGTTGCATTTGCGAAGCGATTAGTAGAATATCGTGAAAAAACAGCTCCTTTATCAAAATTTTATTCAGAGAGAGGATTATTAAAGGTGGTTGATGGAATGATTGATGTTACTAAGGTATCACGTATAATTAGAAATTTTCTGCAATAAGTATTTTTTTAGAAATAAATGAAAAGTGTTGACTTTTTTTGTGAAATCTATCAAAAGTAATCTCAATTTCTTTCGGAAGTATTGAGATTCGGAGCATATTTATGCCGAGTCGTTTTTTTTATTTAAGGTACATCAAATATTTTATGGTTAACTGTCAACACAATCAAGGAGAATAGGTGTGGCTCGTATTGCTGGCGTCAATATCCCGGCAAATAAGCGTGTAATTATTGCGCTTCAATATATCCACGGGATTGGACCAAAATTTGCTCAGGAAATTACTAAAAAGGTTGGCATTTCCATAGGCCGTCGTGTGCATGAGCTTTCTGATGCAGAGGTATTGCAAATCCGTGAAGCGATAGATCAGGGTTATCAAGTTGAGGGAGATCTTCGCCGCGAGGTTGCTATGAATGTTAAGCGTTTGATGGATCTCGGTTGTTATCGTGGTTTACGTCATCGCCGTTCTTTGCCTGTTCGTGGACAACGTACACATACAAATGCGCGTACGCGTAAGGGACCAGCTAAGGCAATTGCTGGGAAGAAAAAATAAAATTCTTTTTTTTTAAAAGAGTTTTGTTTTTCATATTCTGTTTCTTGTTTAAAGTTTTTTAACAAGAAAAAAGAAGGTAGAGTTGCTGGTGCTACGGCAGTGAAGAGATCGTTGAAAGGAAGACTATGGCCAAGGAAGGCACACGGGTTCGTCGTCGCGAACGCAAAAATATTTCATCAGGTGTTGTGCATATCAATTCAACATTTAACAATACAATGATTACCATTACTGATGCTCAGGGGAATACCATTGCTTGGTCGTCTGCTGGTGCTCAGGGGTTTAAAGGTTCACGCAAATCTACGCCTTTTGCGGCTCAGGTTGCTGCAGAAGATTGTGCTAAGAAAGCGCAGGAACATGGTATGCGTTCGTTGGAAGTTGAGGTTTGTGGTCCTGGATCAGGTCGTGAGTCCGCTTTGCGTGCATTACAATCTGTTGGTTTTGTCATTACGTCCATTCGCGATGTAACACCAATTCCTCATAATGGATGTCGTCCGAGAAAAAGACGGCGTGTTTAATTAGGTATTGTTTTTTTGTTGTCAGAGTCTTCTCTGATGTTCACATTGGTCGTTACGATTGAATGGTAGCGGAACTAAAGAACGGGAATAAAAATATGATCCAGAAAAACTGGCAGGAACTGATTAAACCCAATAAGGTTGAGTTTTGTGCGCATGATAATCCGAATATTTTGAGTGTGATTGCAGAGCCTCTTGAGCGTGGTTTTGGTTTAACGTTGGGGAATGCACTTCGTCGTGTGTTATTGTCATCGCTTCGTGGTGCTGCAATTACTGCTGTGCAGATTGATGGTGTGTTACACGAGTTTTCATCAATTCCAGGCGTTCGTGAAGATGTTACAGATATTATTCTTAATATCAAAGAAATTGCACTGCGTATGGAAGAAGAGGGTCCTAAACGTGTTGTTATTTCTAAAGAGGGCCCTGGTGTTGTGAGAGCTGGAGATATCAGTACTGTTGGAGATATGGAAATTCTGAATCCAGAACATGTGATTTGTACTCTTGATGAAGATGCTGAGATTCGTATGGAATTTATTGTCAATACAGGGAAGGGATATGTTCCATCTGATCGCAATTGTGTTGATGATACGCGAATTGGTCTTATTCCAGTTGATAGTCTTTATTCACCAGTTCGTAAGGTCTCTTATAAAGTAGAGAATACACGCGAAGGTCAAGTGTTGGATTATGATAAATTAACACTCACGATTGAGACAAATGGTGCTGTTAATGGAGAGGATGCTGTTGCTTTTGCGGCACGTATTCTTCAAGATCAATTATCGTTGTTTGTTAATTTCGAGGAACCGCAGAAGGAAGTTGTTGAGGATTCTGATTCGGAACTTGCTTTTAATCCTGCGTTGCTCAAAAAGGTGGATGAGTTAGAACTTTCAGTTCGTTCGGCAAATTGTCTTAAAAATGATAATATTGTCTATATTGGTGATCTTATCCAAAAGACAGAAGCTGAAATGCTTCGGACACCGAATTTTGGACGGAAGTCCTTAAATGAGATTAAAGAAGTTTTGGCTTGTATGGGACTGCATCTTGGTATGGAAATTTCTGCATGGCCGCCTGAAAACATTGATGATCTTGCCAAGCGTTATGAAGATCAGTATTAAAATTTAGAATTTGAGGAGAAGGCTCATGCGCCATAGTAATTCAGGTCGCAAATTGAACCGAACTGCTAGTCATCGTAAAGCTATGTTTGCAAATATGGCGGTTTCGCTGATAGAGCATGAACAAATTGTGACAACGCTTCCAAAGGCCAAGGAAATTCGTCCTATTGTTGAAAAGTTAGTGACGCTTGGTAAGCGTGGGGGTTTACATGCGCGTCGGCAAGCAGTTTCTGTGCTTCGTGATGCGGAAAAAGTTGCAAAATTATTTGATACACTTGCACCGCGTTATGCATCGCGCAACGGTGGATATTTGCGTATTATGAAAGCGGGGTTTCGTACAGGTGATAATGCTCCCATGGCTGTTATAGAATTTGTTGATCGAGATATCGATGCGAAGGGTGCTGTGGATCGTGCACGTACAGAGAATGTTGTAAATGAAAAAGAATCTTCTTCATAAATTATTTTCTTTTCGTTGTGTTTGAGAAGGTCGCCTTTTATGGCGGTTTTTTGTTAGCATTACAGAGTAATGCTTTATTCAAGTAATATAAGATATAATATAAAAAAATACAATAAAGTCAATATTTTGAGTGTAATTATTTTATATGAAACCACTTAAGAATCGACACTTTTATGCATGATTCATTTGACCGTTTTTTATAAACAATTGCCATCTATAAACAGACCATAAAAAGCAAGACATGATGCAAATATTATAACGCATGTAAACGTTATTATTGGCACCGGCACTGTTCATACCATAAGTGGAGGCAACACCACACTGGCGGGAGCAGTGGTTTCTGGAGAGCGTGTAGAAATGGAAGTAGGGGGTGCTTTCACCATTACCAGCCGCAGTGATACGGAACAAACTTCCAGCAAGCAAAACTCTGTTTCTGTTGGCTTTGGTGCTGGACAAACGGGTGGTGGAGGCTCTGTGAGCGCTTCTTTCCAAAAGGACAAATCCTCTAGCGATTATCACAGTGTTGTGGAACAATCAGGCATCAAAGCGGGTGATGGCGGCTTTAAGATCAACGTTAAAGATAAGACAACACTGACCGGAGGTATCATTGCCAGCACTGCGCCGGCAGACAAAAACAGCCTGACCACAGGAAGCATTACTACCAGTGATATTATCAACAGTGCCCATGCGCAAGCCAGTAGCCATGGTTTTAGCCTTTCTGGGAACGACACGATTAAAAACATTGCCAAAAATGTTTTAAATCACGGGAAGGCACATGATGGAGCGGAAGGATATACCAAATCTGCCATCAGTGATGGCACCATCATTCTGACAGGTGGATCTAACCAGAGGGCGATGGGACAAGATGCTGGAGAAATCATCGGCTCTCTCAACCGCAACACCGCAGCAGCCCACCAAGCCGTTGCACCGGTGGACGCCACTTCGCTTGAGGGGGTAGTGCATAATCGCTTAGATATGATCAATAAATTATCGGATGAAGGATTTGATTATTGGGACAAAGTGCGTGAGGTCGCAAATGTTAAAGAGCACCCTGAGGGTGAGGTTGAGCACGATAAAAATGGCAAAGTACTCTATTTAACTGATGAAAATGGTGAACCTATAAAAGATAGCCATGGAAAATATATTATTCTGTATCACTATTTAACGCCTGAAGAAGAAAAGCATTTACAAGCAGGCTCGGATGGTAACAGGCGTATGTTCTACAATGGCATTTTTACTTCACCAGATGAAGCAGCCCGTTATGCGTTCCAGTTGGTTGATAATAAGTCTGAGCCATTTTATTTTACAGCTTTTCCAAAAGCTGATTCATGGGAAGTAGAGCTCGGGGTAGCTTTTTATCAGAAGTTTCTAGAAGGCAATTCTTGGGGGCTGAGTAATTCGACAAAGAAGTTTCAGGATTTTATGTATCTCTATGGCAATACAGGGGCGATTGTTAATGCGCATAGCCGTGGTAGTCTGACAGTGGGCAATGGAATGCGTGACTTTGAAAAGCATGGCATCCACGGTATAGGGTACAAAACAGATATCCGTTTTTTTGGACCGGCTGATAACGGTGTATCGGTAGCGAATGCAATATATTTCGTAAGCGATGGCAAGAAAGATCATATTTACTTACAAAACCATCTACTTGACCCCATTGGTACAGGAATTGGTCACAATCCACCTACTTTTTATAAGGTACCCTTGAAGTTCCCCTATGTATTATATCCACCAGCAATTCCAATGGTAGAGCAAGGGAAAGCGCTATTGGGCTATGATCCTAGTCCCCATAATTGTTATGGAGATGCGGGTGATGCATGTACAAGGCGCTATGGAACACCTCATACTGCAACAATTACTTCAATTTATGCAATTTTAGATAATTTAGGTTTAGGTTATTTATGGAGAACAAAATGAACACATTGTTTAAATTATTGAGTGGGATAGTTTTATTAAGTATAGCTGGATGTGACATTGAAAACATTGACAGCACTCCTACAGAGTACGTGAATATGTGGGAGAAGCCAGGAGCAAATTCTACTGAGGTAGGAAAAGCCTTACTAGAATGTGGTATGCCGAGCCTTATTAATCTTGATTCAGCAAACAACAATCGCAGCTTAAATCAAATGGCAACAATTGATGCTTGTATGGTTCAAGCAGGATTCCACTATAAAGATAAATGGGGAGGAAGTTGATGTCAAAACTATAAAGCTGAAAACCTCCCCATTTGTCAGCCTGGTGCTGTCATCCCACAACGAAGTGTCGAAAAGCGTTTAAACAGCCCGTTTTGTAAAAGAAGTCCAGTACAACCTGAATGCAAACCTTAATCCTTGCTGCTGGTGATGGAAACAATCCCCTTTTTGCTTTCGCTTGGAATAGCGGGATTGTTTCCTCAATCCACTATCTCAACATTGTTCACCACTGTTTTAAACAGTGGTGACAGAAAATATCACCAGGCTTACGAGCCTTCTTATCGTAAATAAATCCATTGAAAGAGGGGAAAATGAAAAAAATCTTAAAACTATTGAGCTGCATGGCTCTGTTAAGTATCGCTGGATGTGTTAACTCAATTCCCTCACTTTCTCCAGCATTATGGAGAAATAAAATACTTTTAGAATGTGGAGTACCGGACCTTAATAAGGTTGTGGCGCTAGATTTGAATCAATTTGCCAGTATTGAAATGTGTATGGCGCAATCAGGCTTTCGCCCTAGCTTTACAATACAAGAATGGTGTGAGAACCATAAATCGGACAATCTTCCCATATGTCGTCCTGGTGCTGTTATGCCTCAAAGAAGTGTTGAGAAACGCTTAAATAGCTCTTATTGTAAAAGGTATAAAAACGCACCTGAATGCTAGCCTTAACGACGCAGAATCGTATGCAAAGTGCTTCGGTGAATGTTGGGTATAGTTATGGTACCGGTGGCACAGGGTGGATGGGGAATGCTTCTTTTGGCAAAGGCAAGGGTTCCAGTGAGCAGGTTCAACAAAAGAACAGCCATATTATTGGCATCGGCACTGTTCATAGCACAAGTGGGGGAAATACCACCATCCCACTTGTTATGTGCAAATGAGTGGTTTTGATTGATTCAAGATAAGCAGGTTTGAAATGAGAGAATCTTACGTTATTTGGGGTTCTCATTGAATATGAATAACGCTAAATTATCATTATAAATCAATATATTGAACAAGTGATAAAAGTAAAAATGGGATTATAAAATATTGAATTATTTGTTTTTTATAATATTTGTTGTTCAGGTAGGTTGTTTTTATTCTCAATTATAAATATTAATGAGGATCCTTAATTTATGAGAGATGAGAGGTGGCTGTCCTCTTAAAGAGTAGATTAGTTTATAAGGAGCGAATAATGAGGAATTCTCTTTTTGTTTGGCTTTTTTTTGTGATTATAGCGCAAATATCATTTCCCTGTGCATATGCGCAAATTCCGCAAACACAGTCAGAAATTACTCTTTCATTTGCTCCTTTAGTTAAAAAGACTATTCCGTCTGTTGTGAATATTTATGCAGCTCGGCAAATTAGAGCACGTTCGCCTTTTGAAGGTGATCCATTTTTTGAGCAGTTTTTTGGTCGTTTTCAAAACAATCTGCCTGTACGTAAGCAATCTTCATTAGGGTCTGGGGTGATTGTTGATGCGCGTGGTCTGATCGTTACGAATTATCATGTCATTAAGGATGCAAATGAAATTAAAGTTGCTCTTTCTGATGGACGAGAATTTGAGAGTAAGGTTATGCTCAAAGATGAAGCAACGGATATTGCTGTGCTTAAAATTGATGCAAAAGGTGCGCAGTTTCCCGTTCTTCCTTTAGGAGATTCCGATGCAGTTGAAGTTGGTGATCTTGTTTTAGCAATTGGTAATCCTTTTGGTGTTGGTCAAACAGTTACAAGTGGTATTGTGTCAGCGCAAGCACGTACACGTGTTGGTATTTCTGATTTTGACTTTTTTATTCAAACAGATGCTGCCATTAATCCAGGGAATTCTGGTGGGGCTTTGATTGATATGAAAGGGCAATTAATCGGGATTAATACAGCTATTTATTCGCGTTCTGGTGGCTCTGTAGGGATTGGTTTTGCTATTCCGGCGAATCTTGTAAAGGTGATGCTTGATACCGTTAAACGTGGAGGGAAGTATTTTGTACCACCTTATATTGGTGCATCTTTTCAAAATGTTACACCTGATATTGCAGGTGGTTTAGGTTTAGAACGTCCCTATGGCGCTCTTATTATTGAAATTAGCAAAGATAGTCCTGCTGAAAAAGCTGGTTTGAAAGTAGGTGATGTTATTTTGAGTATGCAAGGGGTACGAATTGATAGTCCAGATAGCCTTGGATACCGTTTGATGACAGCTGGCATGGGGCAGAAACTTCCTTTAGAATATTTACGAAATGGCAAAACTTTCAAAACAGAAATAACCGTTTTATCGGTACCGGAATCTGAGTTCTTAAAATCTGAAAAAATTATTGATGCAGGTCCTCTTTCTGGTGCTGAAGTATTAGATTTAACACCGCAAAATAGTCGACGTTTTCATCTTTCTGTATCTGCAAAAGGTGTTGTGATTACTAATCTTGACGAACTGAGCAATGCTGCTGGAATTTTTCGTCCAGGAGATATTTTGCGTGTTGTTAATGGCCATAAGATTCAAACAGTCAGTCAGTTGAAAAAGATTCTTATGCAAAGTCGTCCGCGTATTTGGCAATTGGAATATGAACGTGATGGTATGTATATTCGCCAATTTATTCGCTGAGGTTTTTTTTGAACAAAGATTTTTTTACTTCGTCGCTTGATTTCCAAGTTAATAAAAATCGGCCGCTTGCAGAAAGGATGCGTCCTCGCTCTCTTCAGGATGTAATGGGTCAAGATCACTTAGTTGGGGAAGAGGGGGTGCTTTCACGCATGATAGCAGCTGGTTCATTTGGTTCTATGATTTTCTGGGGACCACCAGGGACAGGAAAAACAACAGTTGGACGTTTGTTAGCTCTTGAAACAAATTTCTCTTTTGAGCAAGTTTCTGCTATTTTTACTGGAGTTTCTGAACTTAAAAAGATTTTTGAAATTGCTCGGACTCGTTTTATGTCTGGGGGGCGAACGGTTTTGTTTGTCGATGAAATTCATAGATTTAATCGTGCTCAGCAAGATAGTTTTCTTCCCGTCATGGAAGAAGGTCCGGTCATTCTTATAGGTGCAACAACAGAAAATCCTTCATTTGAACTTAATGCTGCTCTTCTTTCACGTGCACGTGTTTTGACGTTTCTTCCCCATGACAATGAAAGTTTGAACAAGCTTTTGAAACGCGCAGAAGAAGTGGAAGGAAAGCTTCTTCCCTTGGATGACGATGCTAGAGATGTTTTGATCGGGATGTCTGATGGTGATGCGCGGGCAGCGTTAACATTGGCAGAGGAAGTTTGGTGTGCTGCACGACAAGGAGAGATATTTGACGCTGTTGCTTTGCAAAAAATCATTCAACGTCGTGCTCCAATTTATGATAAAGGACAAGAGGGTCACTATAATCTCATTTCAGCGTTGCATAAGTCAGTTCGTGGATCTGATCCTGATGCTGCTCTTTATTATTTGGCGCGTATGTTTGATGCGGGAGAAGATCCTCTCTATATTGGGCGAAGATTGGTTCGTATGGCTGTTGAAGATATTGGTTTGGCAGATCCTCAAGCTCTTGTTATTTGTAATGCGGCAAAAGATGCTTATGATTATTTAGGATCACCTGAGGGAGAATTAGCTTTAGCACAAGCGTGTCTTTATGTTGCAACTGCGCCAAAATCAAATGCAACATATCTTGCGTATAAGGCTGCACTGCGTTGTGCACGAAAAAATGGTTCTTTACCTCCTCCTAGGCACATTTTGAATGCACCTACAAAATTTATGAAGGAAGAAGGGTATGGACATGGTTATCGTTATGACCATGATGAACCAGATGCTTTTTCGGGACAAGAATACTTTCCTGAGAAACTTGGGCGCCAGAGCTATTATCAACCACGAGAACGTGGTTTTGAACGTGAAATCGCGAAACGTCTTGAGTGGTGGAAAAAATTGCGTAAAAAGCGAACCAGTTAAAAATGCAATTTTAATTAAGATATGATTTTTACAGATCTTAAACTTATTTTACATCAGTTATGTGATTATAATTTCATTAACAGACTATGGCATGTCTTAAATGCTTATTTCTTCATAGTAAGAATTTATATACCCTTAAAAATCAAATTTAAGAGATATTTGTCTAGCTATAATTCATGCGCTGCTTTGTACTTGTGATTTCAGTTGTGTGCGATGTATTGTGGTTTTGATTGATGAGAATTTTTTTGGCTATCAATAGGGGGGATTAGATTAAGAGATATGATTTCTTCAGTGTTTGCAAAAAAGTATCAGAAATGCTGTATATAAAGTACCATGTTGAAATTTAAATTGTTTCTTTTCTAGAGGAGAGATATAAATATGCCAAGTTTCTTTTCTTACTATGGGGATTCTTTGTCATAAGATAAGGAATACCAATTCTTTTTTTATGGTAATAATCTGTTGTTGACACAATGTGAGGTTAAAAATGGAAATAGTCTGTGAAAATTTAAATTCAAGACTTTAGTTAAGCTAAAATAACAGTGTACACTGGACGTTTGGTTGTTATGAATCGGTCAAGGATATAATCGTGGATAAAACAAAAGCTCTCGATGCTGCTCTCTCACAAATTGAACGTTCTTTTGGTAAAGGCTCAATTATGCGTCTTGGGCAAAAGGAGCAGGTTGTTGAAATTGAAACAATTCCAACGGGCTCATTATCCTTGGATATTGCTTTGGGTGTTGGTGGATTACCAAAGGGGCGTATTGTTGAGATTTATGGACCAGAAAGTTCTGGGAAAACAACATTGGCTCTTCATGCTATTGCTGAGGCACAAAAAATTGGTGGGATTTGTGCTTTTATTGATGCGGAGCATGCTCTTGATCCTATTTATGCGCGTAAGCTTGGTGTTGATTTAGAAAATTTGTTCATTTCTCAACCTGATACTGGTGAACAAGCACTGGAAATTACAGAAACGTTAGTTCGTTCTGGTGCTGTTGATGTACTTGTTGTTGATTCTGTAGCGGCTTTGACGCCACGGGCAGAAATTGATGGTGAAATGGGGGATGCTTTACCTGGGCTGCAGGCTCGGTTAATGAGTAAAGCGTTGCGAAAACTAACAGCAGCAATTTTTCGCTCTAACTGTATGGTTATCTTTATTAATCAAATTCGCATGAAAATTGGTGTCATGTTTGGTTCTCCCGAAACGACAACAGGCGGAAACGCTTTAAAGTTTTATGCTTCTGTTCGTTTAGATATTCGTCGTATTGGATCTATTAAAGATCGGGATATGATCGTTGGTAATCAGACACGTGTTAAAGTTGTCAAAAATAAATTGGCTCCTCCGTTTAAGCAAGTTGAATTTGATATTATTTATGGTGAAGGCATTTCCAAAGTAGGTGAGTTAATTGATTTGGGTGTCAAAGTTGGTGTTGTGGAAAAATCTGGTGCATGGTTTTCTTATAATTCTCAGCGTTTAGGGCAGGGACGGGAAAATGCGAAGCAGTTTTTACGCGATCACGTAGAAATAGCTACAGAAATCGAGACAGCTTTGCGACAAAATGCTGGTCTGATTGCGATTGAATTGTTAGAAAATGTAGGGGCAGAAAGTATAGAAAACGATGAAGAAATTTGATGGAGTGCTTGTCTGAATGTGTGGCCATCATTTATTTTTTTATTTGTTAGAGTTTTAAAATATTAAGATCGCTTATTTCTAAATTTCTTTGAACAAAAATCCACCCTTTGATTAAATTAACTCTACGTGTAGAAAAGAGGATATTTAATGAGGGGAATTTTGTTTTTATGGTTTTGCGCTGTACTCTACAGGTTACGATATGAATAGTGTTAATAGTATACGGTCAACTTTCCTAGATTATTTTCATCTTAATGGGCATAAAGTTCTTTCTTCTAGCCCTCTCGTTCCGCGTAATGATCCTACACTCATGTTTACAAATGCAGGAATGGTGCAGTTTAAAAATGTTTTTACTGGACTTGAACAGCGTCCTTATAAGCAGGCAGCAACGGCGCAAAAATGTGTCCGTGCCGGTGGAAAGCATAATGACCTTGATAATGTTGGCTATACAGCACGCCATCATACATTTTTTGAAATGTTAGGTAATTTTTCTTTTGGTGATTATTTTAAAGAAGAAGCCATTTTTTTATCATGGAATCTTTTAACAAAAGAATTTTGTCTTCCAAAAGAGAAGTTGTTGGTGACAGTTTATTATAGTGATGATGTAGCTGCTGAATTATGGCGTAAAATTTCAGGTCTTCCTGATGAAAAAATTGTTCGTATTGCAACGTCTGATAATTTTTGGGCGATGGGAGATACAGGTCCTTGTGGTCCTTGTTCAGAGATTTTTTATGATCATGGCGATGGAATTTTTGGAGGACCACCTGGAAGTGCAGATGAAGATGGCGATCGCTTTATTGAAATTTGGAATCTTGTTTTTATGCAGTATGAGCAGATAAGCAAAGAAGAGCGTGTTGAGTTGCCTCATCCTTCTATTGATACAGGCATGGGATTAGAGCGCATTGCTGCTGTTTTACAGGGTGTTCATGATAATTATGACATTGATCTTTTTCGTGCATTAATTGCTGTATCCCAAGAGATAACAGGGGTTGAGGCGACGGGTGAGTTTGTTGCGAGCCATCGCGTGATTGCTGATCATCTTCGCTCATGTGCGTTTTTGATTGCTGATGGTGTTCTTCCTTCCAATGAAGGAAGGGGATATGTTTTACGCCGTATTATGCGTCGTGCTATGCGTCATGCGCACCTCCTTGGTGCTAAAGAACCTTTAATGTGGCGGCTTTTGCCTGCTTTAATTCACGAAATGGGACAAGCGTATCCTGAGTTGGTGCGTGCTGAATCTTTGATTTCAGAAACTTTGAAGTTAGAAGAAACGCGTTTTCGTAAAACACTTGAACGGGGACTCGGTTTGTTGAATGAAGCAAGTACCACTCTTAAAGAAGGAGAATCTTTGAGTGGTGAAGTTGCTTTCAAGCTTTATGATACCTATGGTTTTCCGCTTGATTTGACGCAAGATGTTCTGCGTCGTCGCGGAATATTTGTTGACGTTGACGCTTTTGATAAGGTGATGGAACGTCAGAAAGAGGAAGCGCGTGCCAATTGGACTGGTTCCGGAGAAGCCGTTACGGAAAAGATCTGGTTTTCTCTTCGTGAGAAAGTGGGGGCCACAGAATTTTTAGGTTATGAGACTGACACAGCTAAAGGTATTCTTACAGCTTTTGTTTATGATGGTACAATTGTTGATCATATTTCTTCAGGGCAGAAAGCCGTTCTTGTTGTAAATCAGACACCTTTTTATGGTGAATCTGGTGGACAGATTGGTGATAGCGGTATCATTTCTCATGAAAATTTTATTTTTGAGGTGCATGATACCCAGAAAAAAGGTGATGGTGTTTTTATCCATATTGGTGAAGTGAAATCTGGTCGGGCAAAGACGTTTGATTGTGTAGAATTAGCCGTTGATGTTGTTCGTCGTAAGAAAATTCGTGTGAATCATTCTGCTACCCATTTATTACACGAAGCTTTACGCCAAATATTGGGAGCTCATGTTACACAGAAGGGATCTCTTGTATTGCCAGATCGGTTACGATTTGATTTTTCTCATCCAAAACCTGTTTCTTTAGAAGAACTGAAAAAAATAGAAGATTTAGCAAACGATATTGTTTTGCAAAATAGTGAGGTAACAACTCGCCTTATGCTCGTGGATGATGCAATTTCTGAAGGGGCTATGGCGTTATTTGGTGAAAAATATGGTGACGAAGTTCGTGTTGTTTCTATGGGGAACCAATGTGAACAGGAAGAATTAAAGAAGAATTGGTCAATTGAGCTTTGTGGTGGCACACATGTGAAGAGAACAGGAGATATCGGTTTTATTCATATTGTTTCTGAAAGTTCTGTAGCAGCTGGAGTTCGTCGTATCGAAGCTTTAACAGGTACAGCGGCACGCCTATACCTGAACCGCCAAGAGGAGCATATCCGTGAAATTGCTGATCTTTTAAAGACTTCTTCTGCTGATGTAGAAGAACGTGTTCGGATTTTGCTTGATGATCGTCGTAGACTTGAAAAAGAGTTGAATGATGCGCGCAAGAAAATTGCTTTGAATGGTGGGGACATGAAGAGTGGTCAAGAAGATATTACTATCATCAATGGCATTTCTTTTATGGGGCGTGTTGTTGAAAATATTTTACCACGAGATCTTAAAGCATTAGTGGATTCTGGAAAGAAGCAAATTGGATCTGGTGTTGTTGCTTTCATAGGTATTTCAGAGGATAGTAAGGGGAGTGCTGTTGTTGGTGTTACGGATGATTTGACTGATAAGTTAAATGCTGTTGATTTGGTGCGCATTGTTTCAGGTATCCTTGGGGGCAAAGGTGGTGGTGGCCGTCCTGATATAGCGCAGGCTGGTGGGCCTGATGGGAATAAGGCTGCTGAGGCATTGGCGGCACTAAAAGCTTTTCTTGAAAGATAATTTCTGATTGGTTATTTGTGTTGCTTCGCTTCGAGATTTTTTAAAGAGGGAGCGCTTGTTCTATGATGCCATCGCTTCGTGCAATGGGAACACGTTTTCATCTTCTCCTATCGCTGGTTGCTTGATTGTTAAACCGCTGGCTTTTAGTAGTTTATAAAAGCGCCCGCCTTTATTGATCAATTCTTGAAAGCTTCCTTTTTCAATTAAGCGACCATGTTCTAGAAAGAGCACAACATCAGCATCGCGTATTGTTGAAAGGCGATGTGCTATAATAAAAGTGGTACGATTGTGATTTATGCAATCGAGAGCATCTTTAACGCGCGCTTCCGTTTCAACATCAAGGGCACTTGTTGCTTCGTCTAGAATGAGGATGGGGGCATTTTTTAAAACAGCGCGCGCAATTGCTAAACGTTGTCTTTCTCCACCTGACAATTGAGAACCTCGCTCGCCGACCATTGTGTCATAACGATTGGTTTTTGTTAGAATAAAATCATGGGCAGCTGCTATTTTTGCAGCTTCATAAAGTTCCTCTTCCGTTGTGGTTGCTTTTCCTATCGAGATGTTTTCGTGAATAGTCCGATTAAAAAGGCCAGCGTCTTGAAATACTGTTGCTAAAGATTTGCGTAAGGATTCGCGATTAACAGAGCGTATATCTATTCCATCAATAGAGATATGTCCAAATGTAGGATCGTACACGCGTTGCAACAAATTGATTAATGTTGTTTTGCCAGATCCGGTTGGTCCCACAATTGCAACAGTTTGTCCTGTTTTAACTTCAAAGGAAATGTCAAAAACACCTTGAGAAGAATTTGGGAATTTATAAGTAACGTGATGAAATTCTATGGCACCTTTAACATTTTGGAGGGAAGGTAGATTTTCAGGTCCGTTGATATGAAAGGTTGAGTCTTCCATTGCAAAAAAATCTTGTAATTTTGCTTGTAAGGATACGGTTAAATTAATGAAATTGCTCATTTGATCCAGACGACAAATCATTAATTGTGCAAATCCGACAAACGCGACCACCTCACCTACACGTAATTGGTTTTTTGCTACAAAAAAAGCTCCAAGCAGAAGAACACAAACTATCGAAATGGTTGAGGCCATTCGGTTTAAGCCACTTGCAAGAGCCCACCAATTGAGAACAGGGTTTTGTGCTTTAAGAAGATTGTTTGTATGTTGATGCAATGTGGAACTTTCTTCCTTTATTCGATTATAGCTTTGTACAATGGAAACGTTAGAGATTGAATCGCTGACATGTTTAAAAAGGTTATGATGGTAGCTTTCTACAGCGGCTTGTCCATCTTTTGTTTTTTGCATCACTAAACGTGCAATCAGTAGATAAATGATGGCGAGTACAACCAAGACTGTTGAAAGACGCCAATTCATGTTAAAGGCTATGGGGATGAGAACGAATAAGGTGACAAGCGTTGAGAGATGCTGACGCATAAAATCAAGCCATATGGTTGACATAGAGTCTACGGCGCGTAAGAGTGTATGGAGAGTGTTAGAAGTTCCGCGTTGTTGATGCCAGATTAAAGGCATAGCAATGATACGCTCAAAGGATTCCGTTAAAACAGCTAAGCGACGTCTATGTGCTAAACGATCAGCACCGCGAGCAACAAGGACATAAGCAATAATATGTGAAAGCCCAAAACAGACCCAAATGGTGAGAGTTAAAACAATACCTGATTTTTCTGCGATAGCATCAATGACACGCCCAAATAAAATAGGTTCTGCAATGGTGATAATAGCCAATATAATATTTGCTGAACAGATTAAAAGAGATGTATTTTTTTCTCTGTTTAGGTAGCTGAGAACACGTGTATAGGTTTTGAATAAGGACACAGAGCATTATCTCCAATAGTTATCACAAGTATAAAGGTTATAGTTCTGATAATCATTAGGTTTTGAGTTAATAAAATTTTATCAGTAAGAAAATGCAATTTTAGATACTGACTGTAATATGGTGTGATAAAGCCAGTTCTATAAGATATGTATTTTTGTGTTTAAGGCATAAAACGGGTCAAGAAAATTATCTGGTAAGGGAAGTATTATGGTAGGCGTCGAAATAAAACAGGTTGAGGTAGATGAAAACGGAATGCGCTTGGATCGCTGGTTTAAATTGCATTATCCAAGAGTTGGATTTGGATATTTACAAAAGTTGCTCCGTTCTGGCCAGATACGGGTTGATGGTGGGCGTGTTAAAACCGATACGCGTCTTCTCATGGGGCAAGTTGTGCGCGTTCCACCTTTCCCTATTGATGATAAAGAAAGCTTTCCTATAACGGATAAAACACTTCGTGGACAGGATGATGGAACCGTTTTAAAAAAAATGCTTCTCTATGAAGATCCAAAGATTTTTGTTTTTAATAAGCCTGCGGGGTTAGCTGTACAAGGGGGGTCTGGTTTGACGCGCCACGTGGATAGCATGCTTGAGGTATGGCGCAATAAGAAAGGCGAAAAACCACGTTTAGTGCACCGCCTTGATCGTGAAACATCTGGCGTGCTCATTGTTGCGCGATCTAGGAGTGCTGCGCAGGCTTTAACGGCTGCTTTTAGAGAACGGGAAACGAAAAAGATTTATTGGGCATTGGTTCGGGGAGTGCCTAAAAAAAAGCAGGATAAAATTTCAACATGGGTGGTGAAGGATATCACTGCACAAGGTGATAAAATGCGTGTTTGTGAACATGGAGAGCCAGATTCTAACCATGCGGTTTCTTACTATCGCGTTTTAGATACTAGGGGGAGAGCTCTTTCGTGGCTTGAAATGGAACCCTATACGGGGAGAACACATCAGCTACGTGTGCATGCCGCCCATATGGATCATCCTATCATTGGTGATTCAAAATATTTTTTTTCTGATAGTAATTGGGCATTACCAGGAGGAATTCAAAACCGTCTTCACCTTCATGCGCGCCGTATTCGTATTCCTCATCCTTCAGGAGGGGTTTTGGATATTATCGCACCTTTACCACCTCATATGGTACAAAGTTTTAATCTTTTGGCTTTTAATGAAAATGATGGTGAGACAGAATAGATAGAATCACAGAAGGATTTTTTTCGTTTTTATTTGTGCAATTTTTGTAGATTTGATAAAGTGTTACAGAGATCTCTTGATAAGTAATTATTGTTAAAGAGTTGTATTTTTAGTGATAAATCTGGCACATATCATTTATAATTTTTTCTACAGTTTCTTTATACTATTATGCCGTAAAACTTTATTGTTTAAGGGGATATAAGGCATATAAATTTTACATATCAGGTACGTTATGTTGTTGTTGATATAGTTGACGAATAATGTCAATTGGTGCACCACAACAGCTACTAGAAAAGCAGGATGATGATCAAAGGTTATTGCTCCGTAACTTTTTTTGAGTGATAAGCGCTTTTTCTGTTTTAGCGTTTTACTAGAAGAAACTATAAAGTGGACTTAATTACAGTGCGTATTATGCTATAAAATCGTCCAAAGTTTTGGAAAGAAATATCTGAGTTTGTCCTATTAGAACGCATATTTCGTTATCCAAAAGGTTATGACCACCATATGACGTTCGATGCTGGTACAGGTATCTTACTTTTTGAAATATTGATGCGTAACAAAGCATTGATTAAACGGGGTGAGGTTATCTTCAATTTGATTTGGAGCGTCTTAAAGAAGTAATACCATTGATAATCGTAGATATAGAAGCACTTGAAGCATTGGATGATGACGCTTATTTAGCAGGTGCTAAAGATTATATCCAAAATAACCTTGGGAAGCCGAAAACTCCAAAGTCACGATTTGATTTTTCAACATCATATTATGCACGGCGAGTGATTGGAGGATTAAATCATTGAGTTTTTTAAAAGGACGGTTATTATTCTTTACTTTTACTATTCTAGCGTTGTTTTCCATAAGTTGGTTATTATCTAAGAATTTGGTTAACAGTATACCGGTAATGCATGCAGTTGGACTTAGGTTATGTGCTACTGCTGCAGCTTTGTGGTTGATCGTAGTATTTCGTGAGAAAGCCGTTTTAAGATCATTACCGTTGCTTGCAATGATGCCTTCTTTTTTAATTCTATCAGTATTAGGATTCTCGCTGTATTTTGTATGCAGCTTTGGCGCTTTAAAATCGCTCAAAGCTAGTGATTTAACTATGGTGCTCGCCACTATTCCAGGTATTACCTATATATTGGGTGCACTGACTCATGGCCTTGAGTTCTCATGGCTGAAGCTTGGCGGGGTGATAATTGTTAGTGTAGCAGCTGTAGCATTCAATATAAACAGTGTAGAGGATGGATATTATAGCTTGATAGGGATAGGTCTTGCTTTAATAGCAGCACTTTCTTACTCTATTTATGGCTTGTTGTCTAAACGTTATCTTAAAAATTTACCTTTGCTATCCGCACTGGCTTGGATTACTACAATTTCTGCAGCATCATTTATGCCATTATTCATTTTTGATTCTGCTCCACTATTACATCTTAAGTTAGAAGATATATTTAAGATATTGATTTTAGGAGCCTTTTTATCTGCACCAGGTTACGTATTGTACCAAAAAGTTTTAGCCGAAGGAGGCGTATTATACGCCAATACTATCGGCGTATTAGCTCCTTTTGCAGTAGTGGCATGTGAATGGATAATTGGTTCTAGAACTTCTCTAAGTGCTATCAAAATAATTGCTATGATTGTAGTTGTTATAGGGATGATACTCTTATTTATAGATGCATCAAAAGTATCTGGATGGCAACTGAAACACCGTTCCAAAAATTCTAAATTATAAGGAAAAAATAAAATGAAAAAATTGGCGTTAGTTTGTCAGCGTAATGCAAAACTACCCTTTATATTTGAAGCTGCGAAAGCAGCTAACATCGAATTAGTAATGATTTATGATATCGCTGAAAGTGCACCTATTCAGCCACCTGCGGCAGTAACTTCAAGTTGGCAACTTCCTGTTTTTGATAATCCAGACTTAGCTCTAGACGCTTTTGCAGCCGGAGTGAAAGAACGCAATATTGGTGGGGTTATGACTCTTTGCGAAAAAGCCATCATATGGACAGCTTTAGCTGCAAAAAAAATCAATACTCCCAGTATTGATCCAGAAGTAGCGGCATTAACTCGGAACAAATATCTAATGCGTCAAGCTTTTGTTAAAGCAGGGCTTAGAACACCAAGATTTTTTTATATAGATAATCCAGAAGATCTATCACAAGCCCATGCTTTGGGTTGGCCGCTAGTCATTAAACCCGTTTCTGGAGCTGGTAGTATAGGCGTAATGTTAGCTAAAAATTCTGAAGAATTTCCTGATCTCATCAAAGCGGTATGGAATGTTCAGCATAAAGATATGGCACGTTTCAACTATAAAAATAAATCTGTAGGTTTAGTAGTAGAACAGTATTTACCAGGAAAAGAGTTTGTTGTGGAATGCTTTGTCGATACAGCAGGTGTGCACGTTTTGGCCGTTGGAGACAAGGGACAACCTGAAGGACCATGGTTCGAAGAAACAATTTATCGTCAACGCCGTGATATAGACGATCCTTTAATTATTTCTTTATGTAAGGCTGCATGCTCTGGGGTTAAAGCTCTTGGTATAAATATGGGAGCTGCTCATGTAGAGCTACGCTTAGATGCCAATGACTTACCTTATGTAATTGAGATCGGCGCTCGTATAGGTGGGTCAGGTGTTTCCCATTTTATTGTGGAGCAAGGTACAGGGATTTCATTTGGAAAACTATGCATGAATGCTGCTTTAGCTAAACAAAACTTAGATCTTCCCGATGTACTCCCAGCTGAAAAAGTGGCAGCAAATTACATTATTCCTCTTCGTGGTCATGGACGGTTTTCTGGATTTTCAGGTTTAGATAAGGTTGTACAGCATCCACTAACTACTAGAACTATCATTTTCTTTGAAATTGATCATATTTCACCACCTCCACCAGCATTCGGTGGATATCCTGGTTTTATTTTCTCTGTTCATGCCTCAAACGAAGAAGCTCGCGATTACCATAAATGGCTTGATGACACCTTGAGCATCATATGGAAAGACCACGTTTATCAATAGCTCAATAGAGATATTTTCCCTTGCTTTTAACTTTGATATAAGTCTCATCGATACAGACAGAGCCCAATGCGGTTTTCTAAAATTTCGCAAACACTGTGGACAGTAATGGTGGAATGGAATTTTTTTAAATTCAACACATCTAGTTTTTAGATTAAGTCCAATACTTTAAAAAAATTGTTCTGACAGTTGTTGCTGAATATAAACAAGGCATTCACCATTGTCTTGTTTGTAAAATAGACATGAAATATAGTCTTAACTCAGATTGATGCTGGTAAGATTGTTCCTTCTTTAGGGTGGGGAAGGAGGGCAAATTAAACCTCATTGAGATACATAGAACTTAGAAAAAATAATGTTTTTTGAAAATATCAGAGGTAAATAATAAATAATATGCGTGAAATTTTGAATCAGTTTGATATGCCATTGAATAAAAATAACCTCGTTCAAAAGATGCAAAATTTTTCATGTCAGTCGCTACCAAAACGATTCTATAAAGAAGTGAAAACTTTGTGTGAAGAAGAAGGCTTTTCTATATTGTTGGATGGATGTCCAGTTAAAACACCAGCAAGACGCCATTTTCTTGTACCTACAGCAGCATTTGCTACATTAGTAGCACAGGAATTTGAGAGCCAAAAGCAAGTTATTGATCCATCGAAAATGCCGATTACGCGTTTGGTTAACACTGTTATTGATGGTATAGCTGATGATATGCAGGTTGTTTTTGAAGATCTATTACGTTTTGTTGCATGTGATATGATCTTTTATCGGGCACAAACCCCGCAAGAGTTGGTGGAGCGACAACGTGAACAGTGGGATCCTTTATTGGATTGGGCAGAAGAAAAACTTGGAGCACGGTTTCAGGTGACAGAAGGGCTTATGCATGTCGAACAATCACGGGAATCTATCCAAGCAGTGAGTAATTATTTACGTCAAGTTGAGTCTCCTTATACGCTTGCTGCACTTCATACAATGACAACCTTAACAGGATCAGCTCTTATTTCTCTGGCTGTTGCTGCAGGAAATTTTGATGCCGATCATGCTTTTGATATTGCTCATTTAGATGAAGACTGGTTGATGGAACAGTGGGGTGTTGATGAAGAAGCAATGACGCGCCGTGCTCATAAGAAGGCTGAATTTAATGCTGCTGCTATAATCATTACAACTTGTTTGTAAATTCAGCTTTTCTTTTGTTCATGCGTGCGCTTTTTTAAGTCATAGTATTTTTGTAATTTTTTGAGGGCTGATTTTTATTTTTTCAAGTCCAGGAAATGCTTCATTGCTTATATTTAAGATAGCTTTATCATTACCACGGATAAAATACCATTGGCTGTTGTAAAGAAGGGCAATAATTTCAGTTTGGATGCAACACTTTCCAGCATTCGTTACGGTTACAAACTCCACAGGTATAACGAAATAGGGAATACCATTATCAAGTTTGCCTTCACGTTTTTGTTTTGGATCTATATGGATACTTTCAATTTTATAACTCTCTGCCAACTGCTCTATTTGACTTTTCATGATTTGTTGAAACTGTGATTTACTGATATTTTTTTTGGCAGCTAGACTATCGATAATTTGGGGAGGGATAGCATTTAAAATGGCATCGGTATCGGCATTTTGAATTGCTTCACTGTAAGCAGATGTCGCTTTTTCAAGTGTTGTAAGTTCTTGATTGGTAATGGTATAGGCTTGAACTGCTGATATAATAAAAGCAATGCATAAAAGAATGGGAAAAAGGTAACGAATTCGCAGCATTGGAAACCTTGATAATTGATTTGAGTGGACTCAACTAGATTTATAAAGGAAAAGCATATTGGGAGAAAGCTATCGGTGCCCTTTGAAAAGAGGAATATCCACAAAAATGGAGATTCTAACCTCCATTTTAAATCAAAAGGAATGACTTTTTATTCTTTAAACAGAATAGTACATATCAAATTCGATAGGATGAGGAGTTGTTTCGTAACGTAAAACTTCCTGCATTTTTACTTGAATAAAGGAATTAATTTGATCATCATCAAAAACATCGCCGGCTTTAAGAAAACCACGATCTTTATCAAGTACTTCGAGTGCTTCGCGCAGACTTCTTGAGACTGTAGGGATTTCTTTGCGTTCTTTTAAGGGGAGGTCGTAAAGATCTTTATCCATAGCGTGTCCAGGATGAATTTTGTTTTTGATGCCATCAAGACCAGCCATTAAGAGTGCTGCAAACGCCAAATATGGATTTGCTGTTGGGTCTGGGAAACGAACTTCTACACGTTTTGAATTTGGTGAAGCACTCATGGGAATACGGCAAGATGCAGAACGGTTGCGTGCGGAGTAAGCAAGAAGTACAGGAGCTTCATAACCAGGAACCAAACGCTTATAGGAATTGGTGGATGGATTGGTAAAGGCGTTGAGTGCTTTTGCGTGCTTAATGATACCGCCGATAAAGAACAAGCAAGTTTCCGATAGCCCTGCATATTCATTTCCCGCAAACATTGGTTTTCCATCTTTCCAAATGGATATATGAACATGCATACCTGAGCCGTTGTCACCAAAAATTGGTTTTGGCATGAAAGTTGCTGTTTTCCCATAGCTGTTTGCTATTTGATGCACGACATATTTAAAAATTTGCATTTTATCAGCTTCACGAACAAGAGTATCAAAGCGAATACCTAATTCATGCTGGCTTGCTGCCACTTCGTGATGATGTTTCTCAACTTGGACACCCATATCTTTGAGTGCGGTGAGCATTTCAGAGCGCATATCTTGGCAGGAATCGATGGGGGGAACAGGAAGATAACCGCCCTTCATGCGTGGGCGATGACCTAGATTGCCCATCTCATATTCCGTATCGTTATTGGATGGAAGTTCACTTGAATCGAGCTTAAATCCTGTGTTGTAAGGATCAGTTTTATAGCGGACATCATCAAAGATGAAAAATTCTGCTTCTGGACCTACATTGATTGTATCTCCTATTCCTAAAGATTTCATATAAACTTCAGCCCTCTTGGCGATAGAACGAGGATCTCTACGATAAAATTCTCCCGAGACAGGATCGAGTACGTCACAAAATAGAACTAAAGTAGATTGTGCAAAAAAAGGATCAATATGCGCTGTTTCTGGATCTGGCATCAATGCCATGTCAGATTCATGAATCGTTTTCCATCCGGCAATTGAAGAACCATCAAACATAATACCATCGTTAAATGTATCTTCGCTAATTTCTGTGATATCCATTGTGACGTGGTGCAACTTTCCTCGTGGATCGGTAAAACGTAAATCAACAAAACGGATTTCGTTGTCTGCAATCTGTTTGATAATATCTGATGCGGTTGTCATATTCAATTTCCTTATGTGGGATTGATGTAGATAAAAAAGGTGAAAAATTTTGTTGTTATTTATTAAAGGGCATCGATTCCAGATTCGTCAGTGCCAATACGAATGGCATCATCAATAGAAAAAACAAATATTTTTCCATCTCCAATATGTTTTGTTTGAGCTGCTTTACGTATTGTGTTAACGGCTTGTTCCAACTTTTCATCGGCAACAACAATTTCAATCTTTACTTTAGGTAGAAAATCAACAACATATTGAGCACCACGATAAAGCTCTGTATGTTCTTTTTGACGACCAAAACCTTTTGCTTCTGTTACTGTGATGCCATCTAAACCAATTTTTTGAAGCGCTTCTTTTACTTCATCAAGTTTGAAAGGTTTTATAATGGCTTCAATTTTTTTCATGCTGAAATTATCTCCAACGTTAATTTGTCTTTTTAGACTGCACCACATTATATTGGCAACTGTGAGATGTCCAACAGATACTTTTTACACAAAAAGTCAAAAATTGCGTTACTAGATATTTTGGGAAGAAAGCCTTTCTTGTAGCATAAAGTGAAATGCTGTTATCCGTTGAAAAAAATCTACAAGGTTGGTAAAAAATAACAGTGATATAACTAAGAGATATTTTGCTTTATTTATTGTAGCACACTGATTTTATGATAGGAATCGCTTTAAAAATTGGAATTATATAAAGGTCGGCGCAGCAAAATTTCTTTCAGAAATTTTCCTGTATAAGAAGTGGGAACATTAACAATATCTTCAGGACGGCCAACGGCAACAATTTCACCACCACGATCTCCACCTTCTGGTCCTAAATCAATAATCCAGTCGGCTGTCTTTATAACTTCAAGATTATGTTCAATAACTACGACCGTATTGCCTTGTTCAACGAGTTCATGCAAAACTTCAAGTAGTTTAGAAATATCATGGAAATGCAGACCTGTTGTTGGTTCGTCCAAAATGTAGAGTGTACGACCTGTTGTTTTGCGTGAAAGTTCTTTAGCAAGTTTTACACGTTGAGCTTCACCACCAGAAAGCGTTGTGGCTTGTTGTCCTACTTTGATATAGCCGAGACCAACTTTGATAAGGGTCTTCATTTTGTTGTGAATGGTAGGAATAGCTTGAAAAAATTCTTCAGCCTTTTCGATTGTCATATCTAAAATATCGGCTATGGACTGTCCTTTAAATTTTACTTCTAACGTTTCTCGATTATAGCGTTTTCCTTGACAAATATCGCAAGTAACATAAACATCAGGTAAAAAGTGCATTTCAATTTTGATAACTCCATCACCTTGACATGCTTCGCAGCGCCCTCCTTTAACATTAAATGAAAAACGTCCTGCTTGATAACCGCGGGTTTTTGATTCTGGAAGTTCGGCAAACCATTCACGGATCGGGGTAAATGCGCCTGTATAGGTTGCTGGATTAGAGCGTGGGGTGCGTCCAATAGGTGATTGGTTTATATCAATGACTTTATCGAGAAATTCTAATCCTTCAATTTTGTCATAGATTGCGGGGCTGTGATGGCTTCCCATGATATGGCGTGAAGCAGCTTTGAAAAGAGTTTCAATGAGAAATGTTGATTTTCCTCCTCCTGAAACGCCAGTTATGCATGTAAAGGTTCCAAGAGGGATATCCGCACTGATATTTTTGAGGTTATTTCCACGGGCTCCTATGATTTTAAGTGTTTTCGATTTTAATATCTTTCGTCGTTGAGCAGGTACTTTAACAGCCATTTTTCCTGAAAGGTATTGACCTGTAAGAGAGGATGGATTTTCTATAATTTCTTGCGGTGTGCCTTGCGCTATTATTTCTCCACCATGAACACCAGCAGCAGGGCCCATATCAACTACATGGTCTGCGGTAAGAATAGCATCTTCGTCATGTTCAACAACAATAACCGTGTTGCTAAGATCACGTAGATGGCGCAGCATTTTTAGAAGGCGTTCATTATCGCGTTGGTGTAAACCAATGGAGGGTTCATCTAAAATATAAAGGACACCTGTAAGGCCAGAACCAATTTGGGATGCTAATCGGATACGTTGACTTTCTCCACCTGAAAGGGTGCCTGAGCTTCGAGATAAGGTAAGATATTCGAGTCCTACATGATTTAAAAAAGTTAAGCGTTCACGAATTTCTTTTAAAATACGTGTTGCAATACTGTGTTGTTTTTCCGTTAAATATTGAGGAAGATTGGCAAACCAATCATCTGCTTTTAGGATAGAAAGTTCTGATATTTGCCCAATATGCATCCCGTGAATCTTGACAGCTAACGCCTCTGGTTTTAAACGATAACCATGACAAGCTGGACAGAGTGAAGAAGACATATAGCGCTCGATTTCTTCACGTGACCACGTAGAATCGGTTTCTTTCCATCGCCGCTCCATATTAGGGATAATTCCTTCAAAATGTTGGGTCGTTTTATGCGAACTTAAGTCATTTTTATAAATAAAGGAGATTTCTTTTCTTTTTGTACCATAGAGAATAGCTTGTTGTGCTTCATCTGAGAGCGTGCACCATTTATCCGTAAGTTTAAATCCGTAAACTTTGCCTAATGCTTCTAAAGTTTGACTATAATAGAGTGAAGATGATTTTGGCCAAGAAACAATTGCTCCCTCCTTTAAGGTAAGATTTTCATTTGGTACAATTCTTTTGGGGTCTATTGCCTTTTTAAGGCCAAGTCCGTCGCAAAGAGGACAAGCGCCAAAAGGATTATTAAATGAAAAAAGGCGTGGCTCAATTTCAGGGATAGAAAATCCAGAGATGGGGCAGGAAAACTTTTCTGAAAAAATAAGTCGTTTGTGGGTTTCATTTTTTGATTTATAAGCAGACTCCTTTGTGGTTTTTTTTTGTGCCAAAGGCTGATCTGCCATTTCAGCGACTGCAAGCCCATTTGCTAGCTGTAAACAGGTTTCTATACTGTCCGCTAAGCGAGAGGAAATATCATTGCTTACAACAATGCGGTCTACCACTACATCTATGTCATGTTTATACTTTTTATCAAGAGGAGGAATGTCGGGGATTTCATAGAATTTTCCATCAACTTTAGCGCGCTGGAATCCTTTTTTTAAAAGCTCTGTCAGCTCTTTTTTATATTCTCCCTTTCGTCCTCGGACGAGAGGTGCCATAATGAAAACCCGCGTACCTTCTTGTAAGGCCATAATTTGATCAACCATTTGGCTTACGGTTTGGCTTTCAATAGGAAGTCCTGTAGCAGGGGAATGAGGAACACCGATACGTGCAAAGAGAAGGCGCATATAGTCGTGGATTTCAGTGACGGTTCCTACTGTTGAACGAGGGTTGCGGCTGGTTGTTTTTTGTTCAATGGAGATCGCTGGAGAAAGACCGTCTATTCTGTCCACATCTGGTTTTTGCATCACTTCTAGAAATTGGCGTGCGTAGGCAGAAAGACTTTCAACGTAGCGGCGTTGGCCTTCTGCGTAAATTGTATCAAAAGCTAAGGATGATTTACCTGACCCAGAAAGCCCCGTGATCACGATCAGTTTGTCACGAGGAAGATCGAGATCAATATTTTTAAGGTTATGTTCACGTGCGCCGCGAATGGAGATGTATTTTTGATGAGCCATATTTTATCCTTGGCATATGTGACAAAAATTAAGCATCGTAAAATAGAATAAAACTGTTTTTTAGAATTACAACGCGTTTAATTGCTTTAACGAGGAAAAAAAATGCAAGTTTCGTGGAAAGAAAAATGTAAAGAGCAGCTTTTTATTCGGTGATGATGGAATAAACTATGCGTTGTTATCATTTTTTGTTATAATTGCACGATACGATATCTTGAAAAGGGTAGCAAAATCCATATTGAAGGTCAATTGTAAATATGCAAATGGCAAAGTCAAGATGGTAACCGTTATACGGCAAAGATCGTTTTGCGAATTAAGATTTTGGAGTTTATGCGATGGCTGGTAGCCTTAATAAAGTTATTTTGATTGGTAATCTTGGTGCGGATCCTGAGATCCGCCGTTTGAACTCTGGTGATCAAGTGGCAAACTTACGTATTGCTACTTCAGAAAGCTGGCGAGATCGTAATACAAATGAGCGAAAAGAACGTACGGAGTGGCATAGTATAGTTATTTTTAATGAAAATCTTGTTAAAGTTGTAGAGCAATATTTAAAAAAAGGCAGCAAAATCTACATTGAAGGTCAGTTGCAGACACGAAAATGGCAAGATCAAAATGGGAATGACCGTTATACAACAGAGGTTGTCTTGCAAAAATACCGTGGTGAATTACAAATGCTTGATGGGCGTGGAGCTGCTGGTGGGGAGCAAATCCAAGGAGCGAATCAGGCGAGTGGTGGTTTTGGTGATAATGGCTCAAATAAGAGAAATGCTTTTGATCAAAGCAATAGCCAATCGGGAGAAAGTTTTTCACACAAATTGGATGATGATGTACCTTTTTAAGAATCCTTAAAGTGTGGTATTATTATCATTTTTGGGGTGTTTGTTTCAGTTTTTTAAAGTTTAGCAAAATTAAGTCCTATTCATTTTATTTGTGCTTTTTAATAAAATAAATAACATGTTGAAAATTATTGTTAAATTTCTTTTCTGTCATGGCAGAGAAATTGGCATTTTGATGCGTTTTTCGATATAAACAAAATGAAGTGATTCTTTATTGAAAGTCTTGAAGCAGTGACCGATCTTACCCCACACCCAGAACGTGATGTGCTGACTGGTATTGAGCCAATCAGCATTATTGATGAAATGCAACGCTCCTATCTCGATTATGCGATGAGCGTGATTGTTTCGCGTGCACTTCCGGATGTACGTGATGGTCTGAAACCTGTTCATCGGCGTATTCTTCATGCCATGAATGAAATGGGGCTTTCTTTTAATAAGTCTTATCGTAAGTCTGCTGGTGTTGTTGGTGAAGTTATGGGAAAATTTCATCCTCATGGTGATGCGTCAATTTACGATGCTTTAGTGCGTATGGCACAGGACTTTTCTTTAAGAAATCCGCTGATTGATGGTCAAGGAAATTTTGGTTCTGTTGATGGTGATCCACCTGCGGCAATGCGTTATACAGAATGTCGTTTGGAAAAAGTTTCGCAAGAGCTCTTGGCTGATATTGATAAAGATACTGTTGATTTTCAGGATAATTATGATGGGCGTGAACGTGAACCGGTTGTCTTGCCAGCGCGTTTCCCTAATCTTTTGGTCAATGGGTCAGGTGGTATTGCTGTAGGGATGGCAACCAATATTCCTCCCCATAATCTTGGTGAAGTCGTTGATGGTTGTATCGCCTTAATTGATAATCCCAATATAACACTTGATAAGATAATTGAAATCATTCCTGGTCCTGATTTTCCCACTGGTGGTATTATTCTTGGTCGTTCTGGTGTCCGTTCGGCTTATGAAACAGGGCGCGGTTCAATTATTATGCGTGCTAAGGTTGATATTGAAGAAATTCGCAATGGTCGACAGGCAATTATTGTGAGTGAAATACCTTATCAAGTTAATAAAGCAACGATGATTGAGAAAATGGCCGAATTGGTGCGCGATAAACGTATCGAAGGAATCTCTGATTTGCGTGACGAATCTGATCGTGATGGGTATCGCGTTGTTATTGAGCTTAAGAAAGATGTTGTTGCGGAAGTCATTTTGAATCAATTATACCGTTATACACCACTGCAAACTTCCTTTGGTTGTAATATGGTTGCATTGAATGGGGGGAAGCCTGAACAGATGACGTTGCTTGATATGCTTCGTGCGTTTGTTTCTTTCCGAGAAGAGGTTGTAAGTCGGCGAACAAAATATCTTTTACGTAAAGCGCGTGAGCGTGCACATGTTTTGGTTGGTCTTGCACTTGCGGTTGCTAATATTGATGAAATTATAGCGCTCATTCGTAAAGCTCCTGATCCTCAGACAGCGCGTGCACAATTAATGGAACGCCGCTGGCCCGCTACTGATGTGGCCCCTTTGATTAAACTTATTGATGATCCTCGTCATATTATTCATGGGGATAGTACTTATAATTTATCTGAAGAACAGGCGCGTGCTATTTTGGAATTGCGTTTGCAAAGGTTGACGGCACTTGGGCGTGATGAAATTGCTGATGAATTGAATAAAATTGGAGTGGATATTGCCGATTATCTTCATATTTTGGCTTCGCGTTCACGGATCATGGGTATTGTTAAGGATGAATTAAAAGTTCTTCGTGAGGAGTTTGCAACGCCCAGACGCACTGTATTTGGGTTTGGTAGCGCTGAGATGGATAGCGAAGATTTGATCGCACCGGAAGATATGGTGGTAACGGTTAGTCATAGTGGTTATATTAAGCGTGTTCCTCTCAATACATACCGTGCGCAGCGTCGCGGTGGTAAAGGGCGTTCTGGTATGTCTACGAAGGATGAGGATTTTGTAACGCGATTGTTTGTGGTTAATACGCATACGCCTGTTCTTTTCTTTTCGTCGCGTGGAATTGTTTACAAGGAAAAAGTTTGGCGTTTGCCTCTTGGTACGCCGCAGTCGCGTGGGCGAGCTCTGATTAATTTGCTTCCCTTACAGCAAGGTGAGCGCATAACAACTATTATGCCCTTACCAGAAGATGAAGCGTGTTGGAGTGCATTGGATGTTATGTTTGCAACGACGCGTGGGACTGTGCGTCGTAATAAATTATCAGATTTTGTTCAGGTTAATCGTAATGGTAAAATTGCAATGAAACTTGATGAAGAAGGAGATGAAATTCTTTCTGTTGAAACTTGTACAGAACATGATGATGTCGTTCTCACAACGGCTAATGGGCAATGTATTCGTTTTCCAGTCGTTGATGTTCGTGTTTTTGCAGGGCGTAATTCAGTGGGGGTACGTGGTATCAATTTGGCTGAGGGTGATAAAGTCATTTCGATGACACTCTTAGAGCATGTTGAAGCTACGTCGGTTGAGCGTTCTGCTTACGTCAAACGTGTGATGAGTGAACGGCGTGCTGCTAGTGGTGATGCTGAAGATATTGTAGCTCTTGATGAAGAAGATACGGGAGCTGAAACAGAGTTGTCAGATGAGCGTTATGCAAAACTGAATGCATGTGAACAAATGCTTTTGACAGTGAGCGAGTTTGGTTATGGAAAGCGGTCTTCCTCGTATGAGTTCCGGATTTCTGGTCGTGGTGGAAAAGGGATTCGTGCAACAGATCCAACTAAGACGGCTGAAATTGGTAAATTAGTGGCGGCTTTTCCAGTAAAGGCGCAAGATCAAATTATGTTAGTGTCAGATGGTGGGCAGCTTATTCGCGTCCCTGTTGATGGTATTCGTATAGCTGGTCGTTCGACTAAGGGGGTGACAATTTTCAATACAGCCGAAGGTGAAAAAGTTGTGTCTGTTGAGCGTATTTCTGAATCTGAAGAAGATGATAGCCAATTAATTGATGAAGCTGGAGAACATTCTGGTACGGTTGATGTGAGCGAAGAGAAATAGTTCTGAAGGAGCGGAGTGAAATGATGAAAATTGCTCTTTATGCAGGTTCCTTCGATCCTCTTACAAATGGTCATCTTGATGTTTTGCGGGGCAGTCTTGTCTTGGCTGATAGGGTTGTTGTGGCTATAGGCATACAGGCTAAAAAAATTCCACTTTTTAATTTTGAAGAGCGTGTTGAGTTAATTACTCAGGTAGGAAAAGATTTATTAAGTGTAGGTTTAGATCGGTTACAGGTTATTTCGTTTGATACTCTTTTAATTGATAAGGCTCGTGAAATTGGTGCTTCATTTCTTATTCGTGGATTACGTGATGGCACGGACCTTGATTATGAAATGCAAATGGCGGGGATGAATGGTATCATGGCTCCTGAATTGCAGACTGTTTTTTTGCCAGCGAGTGTTTCCGGACGCGCAATAACTTCCACATTGGTCCGCCAGATTGCCTCTATGGGAGGTGATGTAACACCCTTTGTGCCTGAAAATGTTGCTAGAGCTTTGCGTTTAAAATTTCAATCTTCAGGAGAGAATAATCGTGTACCTTAGAATTTTTATTGTTTTGACATCTATTTTTTGTTTTTTTTCATTGAGTGCTGTAGCGGATGATTCTAATACAGCTGATAATTCTAATGTTCTTGTTTTATCTCTCGAAAATGGTGATGTGGTTATTCGTCTTCGCCCTGATCTGGCGCCAAAACATGTTGCACAAATTAAGAGATTAACAAGGGATGGTGCTTACAACAATGTAGTATTTCATCGTGTTATTCCAGGCTTTATGGCACAAACTGGTGATGTAGAATTTGGGAAAAAGGGCAGTGCGAATTTTGATCCTAAACGCGTTGGCACGGGTGGATCGAAGTATCCTAGTATATCGGCAGAGTTTTCAAAGCAGCCATTTAAGCGCGGAACAGTTGGGATGGCACGTGCACAAGATCCAAATTCTGCTAATTCTCAATTCTTCATTTGTTTTAATGATGCTGCTTTTTTAAATGGTCAGTATACTGTTGTTGGAGAGGTTATAGAGGGAATGGATGTTGTTGATAAAATTAAAAAAGGTACCACAAATAATAATGGCTCTGTAACAAATCCTGATGTTATTAATGCTGCCACTTTGCAAGTTGATAGATGAGTGCGAGGAGTTTAGCCGTATGGCCGAGATTAAAGATTTAGAAAATACCTTAATCCTTGAAACAACGAAGGGGAGAGTTGTTATTGAATTTTTTGCTGATTTAGCACCTAGCCATGTTGCACGTATTAAAGAGCTCGTGCGTGAAGGTGCTTATGATAATGTTATTTTTCATCGTGTTATTGATGGCTTTATGGCACAAACTGGTGATGTACAATTTGGTAAAAAGGATGGTGAAAAGTTTAATTTATCGCGTGCAGGTATGGGTGGTTCAGAGAAGCCAAATTTGACAGCAGAGTTTTCAAATCTTTCTCATAAGCGTGGTACAGTTTCTATGGCACGCAGCCAGAATCCGAATTCTGCTAATTCACAGTTTTTTATTTGCTTTGCCGATGCTCCTTGGCTTGATCGTCAGTATTCCATATGGGGGCATGTTGTTGAAGGTATGGAAAATATCGATAAAATTAAACGCGGTGAGCCTGTTGTAGAGCCTGATGCAATTATTAAAGCTGCAGTTGCTGCCGATATAAAATAGTATAGTTATATTGATTTCAGCTGTAAGATCGCCAAGTGAAGGTATTCTGTCTGATTGTTGTTTTACGTCGATGAAGGATGGTTGATGCGGATTGGATCTGTAAAAGGATTCTACGGTTATGTGTTCATTCTCCACATTAAGCTTTGTCACCTTATTTTTATGCAAGTAGAATTTAGAGATTTCAATTGTTGAGTACAACAGTTTGCATAAAACCTTGTTGATCTGGATGAAAGAATTATTTTGCTTTGTGTCTCTCAAAAGCAGATATGAGGAGATTTCTGATGAAGGGGAGGTATCAATTTGAATGATATAAGATTATTGGGCTATAGTAGTATTTCAGGTGTATTGATATTGGCGATGATGTATTTTTTCAACATGTATATTTTTCTGTTATGCTGCTGTCAAAGCATGTTTAAGATATTGAAGATAAGAATGTGTAGCTCTTTTTACTTGTAAAAAGTGGTCAGGAGACTCCACTACTGGTTTACATTTTACAGGGAAGTTACTAGGCAGCTTTAGAAAATATTCACATTCCCTGTAATTTTTATCTGTGAAAGTAATCCGTATCCGAGGTTATATAGTATATTTAGAGATTTTTTTATAAATGCTAAATTCTCTAGGTATTATTGGTAGTGAAGGTTGAAGGTGAGTGGAAATAAGAGCGTTTCTGTTGAAAAAAACAGTTTTGCGGTTATTAAAATTATAGTCAATGAGCGTAGGTATCTTAAGATTTTGTGTTATCAGATATTTCAGTATTTTTATGAAATGAGATTATCATTTTTACTATGGTAATTACCTAAGCGCAAAACTTTATTTATCTCGTTTAATTTTTTTATGCTAATTACAATATTCAGCGAATCGAAAATCAATCCGTAAAGTTTATGACGAATCTGGCAAGAGAGGCATAGCTTTTCTTTCTATAGCCATATGAGTTTATGGAATCAAAAAGACGAAAGTGATGATAAAGACGTTTCATTATAGAAAAATTGCTCAAGATGGATGTGCGCGTCGTGGCGAAATTATAACGGATCGTGGGTGTATTCGTACACCCGCATTTATGCCAGTTGGGACGGCAGGAACCGTTAAAGCTATGTATATGGATCAGATACGTGCTCTTGGTGCAGATATTATTTTGGGCAATACTTATCATTTAATGTTGCGTCCGGGGGCTGAACGCGTTGCGCGTTTAGGAGGCTTACATGAATTTTCACGCTGGTCTGGGCCTATTTTAACCGATTCTGGTGGATTTCAGGTTATGTCACTGGCGGGAATTCGTAAAATTACAGAACAGGGTGTGATTTTTCGCTCTTATGTTAATGGAGCGTACTATGAAATGAGTCCAGAGCGTTCCATCGAAATTCAAGAGCTTCTTAATGCTGATATCCAGATGCAGCTAGATCAGTGTATTGCATTACCTGCAAGTGAAAAAGAAATAGAAGCTGCTATGGAGCTTTCATTACGGTGGGCACAGCGTTGTAAAACAGCTTTTGGCGATCATCCAGGCAAAGCACTGTTTGGTATTGTTCAAGGCGGTGATAATATGAAACTGCGTGAACGTTCTGCCCAAGCATTAAAAGAGATGGATTTGAAAGGTTATGCTATTGGAGGGCTTGCTGTTGGTGAACCACAGAGCGTTATGACTTCTGTGTTGGATGCTACGTGTCCGATTTTGCCAGAGGATAAGCCACGTTATCTTATGGGAGTAGGGACGCCTGATGATATTTTACAAAGTGTTGCTCGTGGTATTGATATGTTTGATTGTGTTATGCCGACTCGTGCAGGGCGTCATGGTTTAGCTTTTACACGCTTTGGTAGAATTAATTTGCGTAATGCACGTTATGCAGAGGATCCATATCCTCTTGATTCACAGTCGCTTTGTCCTGCGGCAAATGATTATAGTTGCGCTTATTTACACCATTTGATCAAATCTGGTGAATCTCTTGGCGGTATGTTGTTAACTTGGAATAATCTTTTTTATTATCAGCAGCTTATGCAAGGAATTCGTGATGCGATTGAAAAAGGATGTTATGCTGATTTTTGTGCTGAAACACGTGCTTTATGGATGCAAGGGCGATAAGACATTGGTTGTTGAGAAATGTTTTTTAAAAGCATAAAATTGTACTGATTTGAAAGATGAATGCATAATTTTAACGGTTATATATTTTAATAGTAAACAGAAACTGTTACTCCGGTACGCGCTACCTGATCCGGAGATGAACAGTTTGCTTCTGTTTCTGATGATTGTTTAGATCAACAATGTTAATGAGGGGTTAGCGAACTCTTAAAGAAGTATGAAAACTGCATTTTTATAGGGTGCTTTGTGCTTTTTTCATTTGAAAATGAAGTTTTAACAAAAGATGTTTCATTTAGGAGTCGATGTGAAGGAGAGTGGGTCTGAATTAAATTCTAGAAAATGCAAACTGTTAATATTGTAAAGTGCTAAGCTTATTTTTTCTAGTAAAGACATTCTATTAACTGAAGTTTCATTTAAGTTACAGAATATTGCAACTGCTATGCAGTTAAAAAAATAAATTCTATTATGCTACTATGAGAAAACGAAAGATGTTGTTCTTTTCATTGTGGAAAATATTTTAATGCTTCATTGGAAGTTTTTAGGCATAGATGTAAGAAGGATTCGCGTTCATTTATGCTATATCACGGATATTTATGATTATAGTGTCACTATACAGAAATGATGACAATGAAGAATTCTCATAGGAAAAATATTCTTGCATCAGGAATTAATTCTAGCACACGGCGTTTGGCAATTTTAGCTCTTGCAGTGGGAAGTTTTGCTATTGGTACTGCAGAGTTCGTTGCAATGGGTTTACAGCCAGAGATGGCACGGAGTTCATCTATTGATATTCCTACAGCTGGTAAATATATTTCTGCTTATGCATTGGGAGTTGTGATTGGAGCACCTCTTTTAGCTGTTGCAACAGCTAAATTATCACGCAAAATTGTTCTCATAGGATTGATGTTTTTTTATGCGCTGGCAAATATTGCCAGTGCCTTTTTTTCTGATTTTAGCATATTAGTAGCGCTACGGTTTATCAGTGGTCTACCGCATGGTATCTATTTCGGGCTTGCAACGTTGGTTGCATCTTCAATGGTGGAAATGAATGAACGTTCCCAAGCTGTTGGTTATGTTATGCTGGGTTTAACAATTGCAACGGTTTTGGGAGCTCCAGGTGCAACTTGGATTGGTCAGCTTGTTGGTTGGCAGACTGCTTTTATTCTTGTAGGTGCTATTGCTTTATTATGTTGTTTGCTTGTTTGGAAGTTTTTGCCTTCGGGTTTGAGTCCTTCAAAAACAAGCCCTCTACGCGAACTGGGTGCATTGAAGAAAAAGCAGGTGTGGTTTCTCTTGACGATGGTTGCAGTTGGAGCATCGGGATTATTTTCTGTTTTTACTTATATTAAGTCAACATTAATGCATATTTCTGGTGTTCCACTTGATTGGGTGCCATTTATTATGCCGTTAGTTGGATTGGGGATGGTGGTAGGTAATCTTTTGGGACCTAAATTTGCAGTTAAAATTGGTACTTCACCGATGATATTTTTTTCTATGTTTTGGAGCGCGTCTGTTTTTTTTCTCTTTTTCTTTTTATCTTATACTCCATTAACGGCAGCATTAGGATGCTTTCTTGTTGGTACTTCTTTTGCAGCTATGCCGTCTATACAGACGAAAATCATGGATGTTGCTCTCCATGGACAGATTTTGGCAGGAGCGTTAATGCAATCTGCTTTTAATATTGCCAACGCTCTTGGAGCAGAATCTGGAGCATGGGTTTTGAATTTGGGATATAGTTATGAATATACTGCTGTTCTAGGAGGTATTTTAACTCTATGTGGATTATTGATTTTTTGCTTCTCGTGGTATGTGGAAAAGCGTGCTCAACCTTTTTTTCGTTATTGAGAGAAAAAACATTTTTTCGTTTGTCTAGTTATTTGATTGTCCTGTTGGATTTTTAAATATGCTATAGGAAACACGTAGAGCAAATGGAATACCAAGACAAAATAAAAGACCGATGAGAGTTGCAAGAAGAGTTTTTGCTGCTAAAATCATTCCTACTACCCCTCCAGGATTAAAGATTCCAGCTAAATTAGTGACTGTTCCTGCAAGTGTTGCGCTTAATGCCGCTGAAAATAGTTGTACAGAGGTAAGAGATTCGCTGGCACGTAAGGCGTCCTCATTGTTTGCACATTGCAAGATTCGTGTTAGCAAATGTGGCCATGCTATGCCAGCGCTAATCCCGATAGCAAACAATGCTAAGCAAATGATAAAAATATGTCCAGATGTGGAATCTTGTGTTGGAATGAGCCATAAAAGACTGCTTATGCCGAAAAGGCTTAATATAGGAGAATACACAATAACACTGCGAACTTTTTTTCCGGATACACCAGCACTGGATAGGGAACCACATGTCCATCCCAAGCTCATAAGTGATGCTATATAACCGGCAATAAGTGGGGTTTGTCCATGAAGTTCTTGAAGAAAAAGTGGAAAATAAAGCTCTATACTGTACACTACTGTCGTCATAACGAGTATCAATGCGTAAAGAGGAAAAAACTCAGAGGAGAAGGAAAAGGAGTTGCGTGGTAACATAGGATAAAACGTAGATGATTCGATCTTTGCTAGAACAAAAAGAAGACTCAATCCAATAAATAGCCCGCAGATTTTTGCAACTGTAGTATCTATAGCTCCCCCAGCAGAGATGATAAAAATCAATAAAATGAGTGTGAGAAGTTGTGCGAGGGGGAGTGAGGGTGTTGGAACAAAATTTTCATTTTCTTTTGGTAAAATTTTAAGGGCTATGAGCGAGAAAATTATTGCTAATGCACCAATGATCCAAAAGGATGCTCTCCATACGCTATAATACACAGAAATGCCACCGATAGCTGGTCCTAACAGGGTTGATATTCCCCACATTCCAGAAATAATACTCAATGCGCGCGACCAAACAGATGGACTGAAAACAATACGTACCATAGAATAGGATAGGGATAGTAAAGAACCGCTACCGAATCCTTGAACAAAGCGTCCTATTAAAAATAACGGCATATTTGGTGCGCTGCTGCACATAAAGGTTCCAACAGTAAAGATAAGCCCAGAGATAACATAAGCTCTGCGAGGACCTATTTTTCCTAATATTTTTGTTGCAAGTGAAGTACCAAGAAGTGATGCTGTAATAAAAACAGTCGCAACCCACGAATAATATAGCTCACCGCCAATGTCATTCATAAGAGAAGGCAAAATAGTAACAACAATGTAAACGTTGGTGGCATGCAACACAACACCGCCCGTAAACGTTAAAAAGTGAACACCATTCTTACCCAATAAAAGCGCAGACCAGTTTTGCTTTTTCACTGTTTTTGCTATTTAGTAAAGAGTTGACCTTTTTTATTTATAGGGCAGTTATCTGAATTTGCCAAGAGGAGATTCAAAGCCCTTCTTTCGCAGAGCTTTGAAATTTAAATAATATTACAATTTAATTATTCATTGCATTTTTAAGATTTTCATCAATTTTATCAAGGAAGCCTGTTGTAGAAAGCCATTTTTGTTTAGGTCCAATCAAAAGTGCAAGATCTTTGGTCATAAAACCTTCTTCAACGGTTTCAATACAAACTTCTTCTAATGTTTCGGCGAAGTTTTTTAATTTTTCGTTGTTATCTAGTTTAGCACGGTGCGCCAGTCCACGTGTCCATGCGAAAATGGAGGCAATAGAATTTGTTGATGTTTCTTCGCCTCTTTGATGCTGACGGTAATGGCGTGTTACTGTGCCATGTGCAGCTTCTGCTTCAACAATTCTACCGTCTGGTGTCATGAGAACAGAAGTCATGAGACCAAGGGAGCCAAAGCCTTGAGCAATGATATCAGACTGAACATCACCATCATAGTTTTTACATGCCCATACGTAGCCACCTGACCACTTAAGCGCAGAAGCAACCATATCATCAATTAAGCGATGTTCGTAATATAATTTACGATTTTCAAATTCAGCTTTAAATTCTGCATCAAATATTTCTTGAAAAATATCTTTAAAACGGCCATCGTAAGCTTTCAGTATGGTGTTTTTTGTTGAAAGATAAACTGGCAGATTCCGCTGTAGTCCGTAATTAAAAGATGCTCGGGCAAAGTCACGAATTGATTCATCAAGGTTATACATAGCCATGGCAACGCCTGAGCTTGGGGCGTCAAAAACGTCATGCTCAATAACTTGATTGTCATCGCCGACAAATTTAATACTTAATTTTCCTTTGCTAGGAAATTTAAAATCTGTTGCTTTATATTGATCACCAAAGGCATGACGTCCGATAATAATTGGTTTTGTCCAGTTAGGAACGAGGCGTGGAACATTTTTGCAGATAATAGGTTCACGAAAAATGACCCCTCCTAAAATATTGCGAATCGTACCATTAGGTGATTTCCACATTTTTTTTAGATTAAATTCTTTAACCCGTGCTTCATCTGGCGTGATAGTTGCACATTTTATACCAACACCATATTCTTTAATAGCATGAGCAGAATCGACAGTTATCTGATCATTTGTTGCATTTCGATTTTCGACAGAAAGATCATAATATTTGAGATCAATGTCGAGATAGGGGTGGATCAATTTATCTTTGATATATTTCCAGATGATACGGGTCATTTCATCCCCATCGATTTCAACAACGGGGTTTTCCACTTTTATCTTTATCATTAGAAGTCCTTTTTGTTTAAGTGATATTATTTTTTATAACACTTTCAAGTTTATTATGAAAAGTAAAAACAGGGATGATAGAGAGGCTTTTATGTATGTTATAATAAGCTATATCATAGGTGTATACTTTTATTGAGAAATACACGCTTTGAGTGAATCTTTACTGGTGATATAAGGTTTATTTATTTTTTGTTTGTGAAGTATTTTATATAGTTGTTTGATAAAATTATATTATTCTAATTTCTCTTACAGTTTTTGCGTTGTTGTGTAAGGTGAATAAGATTATGAATACTTTTGTATTGTCATTTCAATTGTAAGGGACCGTAACGTATTTATTTAGATGAAAATTCAATGTAATAAAGAGAAGCTGTCGTGGGAAATTGGTCCTATAAACCAAATTGTGGTTTAACTTTTTAGGATCCTTTATAAGCTTTTTACTCAAAATGACTTTAAAAGATTATAAATGATCGAGTGAAGTGTGGCTAAAAAACTTACAGTGTGTCCATTATGTTAATATAGCTTACAAATCCTAATTTATTAGAGAATAAAATTATCAAGAGATTTTATTTTCGATGAATTCTTACTTTTAATTATCAGTGCGCGCAGTAAGGCATTTTCTTTAAAAAGAGGAAATAAACCGTTCGCAGGGTAACTTTGATGATTCTTTTATGCAGACATATAAAAGTACACTAAAAAATGTTTTCTCTTCTTTATTGGTGTATTCCATATTTTTAAAAAATAGTGTAAAATCAACCTGTTAGCTAAAGAAAGAAAAACTTGGTACGCCCAAGGGGAATCGAACCCCTGTTTCCGCCGTGAAAGGGCGGCGTCCTAACCGCTAGACGATGGGCGCAAACCAATGATGAGGCTTATAGAGAGGATCTTTTTACTTCGCAAGCCCTCTATGTATTTTTTTTAAAAAAAACCTATTTTATTGAATTATTTTTAGGTGTGTTTCTTTGAAGAGTAAAAAAAATGACCACTTTTTTCTATTCATCTCTATGTAGTTGAATTAAGAGATTTGTAAAAGAGAATTAAAGCCTACCGTTTGGCTCTTCTGTATATCTGAACAAATTTTGTCTCAAAGCTTTTATGCATGAGGTGAATTAATGTAGATATACGCAACCGTAATTTGCCATGCTTTAAAGATGCTGTTGATGCGTTAATGCGAAGTATGTAGGTTTTGCAAATATTCTCATCCTTCTATATTTTCCAATATTTTGGGGTTGCATTGTGTACAAGTCGATTTATGATTTTTGTTTCGGTGTAAAGCTCTGTTGAGGTATATACAGGGGATGAGGATGTTTAGGTTAAGGGACAGATATTTCTAATAAAGTTCGAGCTATGTGACGGTAGCAAGATATGTGGTATTTCTGTTACACTTCATCATATCCCTCCTTTTAATTTATCATATGAAAGACTATTTTTGTTCCGATATTTATTGAATTAGATACTTTATATATAAATTTTGAAATTTTACCTTGAAAATGTCTGTAATAATTGAATTTATGGGTAAAACATCTTTTATGTTAGAAGAGAAGATAATTTTTTATGTGTATAAACTCTTATTAAAATTAAGGAGAACTTCTATTTAGCGTTACGATTGCTTTTAGAAATATTGTTTCCTTATGTTGTAGTTGTTTAAAAGATGTATAAAGAAGGACACAGTTAGTGATTGAAAGCTTTTTATGCTCATGGGAAATTTTAAATATCTAAATCCATAGTTTTTAATGTAATCTCTGATCTTTAAAAAAGATAAATATTGGTGTTCTTTAGAAGTTTTTATTAAACGAGCACTTGTTGTTGTACGAGAGGGATAATGGAGTTGAAAAGAACGGGGGCGTCTTTGAGTTGTGCTGATTTTAAGCAGCATTTAGGTTGATTTGCGTATCATTTAAATATTTTTTAGAGAAGACAGGGGTAAGCAGTTAAATAATGACAGAAACTTTGAAAGTGGGCATCGCGGGGCTTGGTACGGTTGGTACTTCAGTTATTAGAATTCTACGCGAGAAAGCTGATAGTTTAGCTTGCCAATGTGGGAGATCAATCAAAATTGTTGCTGTTAGTGCACGTGATAGAAGCCGTAATCGTGGAATTGATCTAAGTGATGTAAAATGGTTCGATTCCCCTGTAGATATGGCTGCTTCTGATGAGATTGATGTTTTTGTTGAATTAATTGGTGGTGAATTAGATGTCGTATATGAATCTGTTAAAAGGGCGCTTGGAGTGGGACACCATGTTGTTACTGCTAATAAAGCGCTTCTTGCTCGACATGGGGTGGAATTTGCTGTAAGTGCAGAAAAAAAAGGTGTTTTTCTTCATTTTGAAGCTGCCATCGGGGGGGGGATTCCTATCATCAAAGCTATGAGGGAATCTCTTGTCGCTAATCGCATATCGCGGATTTATGGTATTCTCAATGGAACTTGCAATTATATATTAACACGCATGTTTACTGAAGGACTTTCCTTTAAAGATTGTTTGGCAGATGCGCAGAAACTTGGTTATGCTGAAGCTAATCCCACTTTTGATATTGGAGGCCATGATACTGCTCATAAATTAGCTTTATTGACAAGTTTGGCATTTGGAACGGTGGTTTCGTTAGATGACGTTTATGTTGAGGGAATTAGTAATATTTCGCAAATTGATATCCGTGCAGCGGATGAATTAGGTTATCGGATTAAGCTTTTAGGAGTTGCATTAGAAACCGATTCTGGAATCGAGCAACGTGTTCATCCAACAATGGTACCAACATCTTCAATGATTGCACAGATTCACGGTGTAACGAATGCTCTTTCTATCCAAAGTGATTTATTAGGTGAATTACTGTTTTCTGGTCCTGGTGCTGGAGGAGCGGCAACAGCATCAGCGGTTATTGGCGATTTGGCTGACATAGCGAAAGCGCGTCCTGGTTTTCAGTATGCACCTGTTTTAAGAAGCCCTGCATTGGGGCTTTCTCCTCATAAAAAAGCACGTATTTCTCAACATGCAGGTGGTTATTTTATTCGTTTGAATGTTCATGATCGTGCTGGTGTTTTTGCGGCAGTTGCAAGGCATATGGCTGATAATCACATTTCATTAGAGTCAATTGTTCAAAGGTCTTTTGTAGAGAGTCAGATTATAAAAACAATCATTTTAATAACGCATGAAACAACGGAAGTGAATGTACGACAAGCACTTGCAGCAATTGAAAAAGATGGTCATCTTGTTGCAAAATCTCAATTTATTCGTATCGAACCTATGGCGTAGAATTGATCATTTGGTTTATAATGGCAAAGGGAGAAGCCTGAATGCTTTTTTCTCTTGTGGAAAGTTCTTATCTTTGCCAAAAGCTTTCTTCTTAATACTTAACAATAAATGCTAGTTTCTGCTAGCACTCATTCGGTAGGATTTTTATATGCCCACAACCCAGAAAATTTTAAATGGACTTGATCGTATTTTAACACTTGAATTGGTGCGTGTAACTGAACGTGCTGCTGTTGCAGCTGCGCGCTGGCGCGGGCGTGGTGATGAAAAGGCTGCTGATCAAGCTGCTGTAGATGCGATGCGTCGCGAACTTAATCGGTTGCCTATTGATGGTACAGTGGTGATTGGCGAAGGTGAACGTGATGAAGCTCCTATGCTTTATATTGGAGAGAAAGTAGGTCTTCAAAATGGGTTGGCAATTGATATTGCACTTGATCCACTTGAGGGAACGACGATTTGTGCTAAAAATCTTGCTAATTCCCTAGCGGTGGTTGCAATTGCTAAAAAGGGTAATTTACTTTATGCCCCTGATGTTTATATGGAAAAAATTGCTATTGGTCCTGGTTATCCAAAGGGGATTGTTGATATAGATGCCTCTCCTACGGATAATATTCACGCTCTTGCAAAGGCTAAGGGAGTTGCGGTTAATCAGGTAACTGTTTGTATTATGGATCGTCTTCGCCATGAAAAACTAATTAATGAAGTGCGAACAACGGGGGCGTCAATTCGTTTAATTGGTGATGGAGATGTTGCTGCCGTTATTGATACAACTCATCCAGATGAAACGGGTATTGATATCTACATGGGGATTGGGGGAGCACCAGAGGGGGTGCTAGCGGCTGCAGCCTTACGCTGTATTGGTGGGCAGATGCAAGGACGTTTGCAGCTTGATACAGAAGACAAAATCGCACGTGCGGCTAAAATGGGAATCGATAATCCCAATAAAGTTTATACAATGAAAGAAATGGCAAAAGGTGATGTGTTGTTTTCTGCAACGGGTGTAACGGATGGCAATATGCTTTCTGGTGTTAAATTTACCCCTCGTTATATCCAGACGGAAACTCTAGTGATGCGTTCACATACCGGCACAATCCGTAATATTAAAGCACAGCATAGGGATTATTCAAAATTTGATTAATGCTTTTCCCGTCGTAGTTACCTAAGAAATAAAAGAATATTGTTTTTTGAGAGCGTGCTTTCACAAAATTTTTAAGAGGACTTTACGGAAGCATTGATGATAGTTTAGAAATATCTTTTATTGTTATGAGAGCTGGACAGCATGCACCCAGCCATTTTTATCTTCTATATTGCCTTTTTGAAGGTCAACCAGTTGGGTGCGAAGTTGTTTCGTGATCTCACCAATCATTTCATTTCCAATAACGAACTCGCCACCTTTGTATTTGAAACGGCCAATTGATGTAATAACGGCTGCTGTACCACAGGCAAAGACTTCTTTAAGGTGACCACTCCGCGCATCTTCCTTGAGCGCTTCAAAAGAATAAGGACGCTCTTCTATTGTTAATCCCATCCGTTGTGCTAACTGTAAAATTGAATGACGTGTTATTCCTGGAAGGATAGTGCCATTAAGTGCAGGTGTTACAAGTGTATTATTTGCCATAATAAAGCAAACATTCATGCCGCCGAGTTCTTCAATCCACTTATGTTCAAGCATATCAAGGAAAAGCACTTGGCTACAATTATTTTGTGTTGCACTGTTTTGTGCAAGTAAGCTTGCTGCATAGTTGCCACCACATTTGGCAGCGCCTGTACCCCCTGGACCAGCACGGCTATAATCTGTTTCGATCCATACGCTAACAGATTTTTCTTCTCCTTTAAAATATGATCCAACAGGAGATGCTATGATACAGAAAATATATTCTTCAGAAGGGCGAACTCCCAAAAAGCTTTCATTGCCAAACATGAATGGGCGTATGTAAAGGCTTGCATTTGGAAGATCAGAAACCCACTTTTGATCAACTTTTACCAATTGATGAACCGCATCCAAAAAGATATCCTGTGGTAATTCCGGCATAGCTAAACGCTTAGCCGATTCTATAAAGCGTTGTGCATTGGCATCAGGGCGGAATAACAAAATGCGTCCGTCTTTTGCGCGATATGCTTTTAAACCCTCAAAAATTTCCTGCCCATAATGCAAAACGGTACTTGCTGGGTTAATCTCTAAAGGTTTGTATGGAGAAATAACGGCGTTATGCCAACCTTTGGATTCAGACCATTGAATGGTACACATGTGATCTGTAAAAAATTGACCAAACCCAGGATTTTTAAAAATTTCTTCACGGTTCCCGTCTGACAAAGGTGATGGGTGTTTTTCTATTTTAAACGGAAGCGATGATGTAGGAGATTTCATAAGTAAAACCTTTTGGGATGTGCTCTATTTCTAAGTGTTTTTTTATCATAAAAATAATGAGATACGTTTATTAAAACTCTATTACTAGTGTGTCATTTATGTCAATGACCTTATTATAGAATTAAAAGGAAGGACTCTTAAGAGATATTTTTGTTTCTATTTTATAATCCTTCTTCTCAATTTTATCATGTAATCTGGAACCTTTATACATAATTATCGTTTTTCAAAATAAGTGTCTGAATAATTTTATATGCATATCTTATAGCTTAAAGGCAAGGGCATTGAGAAAAGGAACTTACTATGATTGATAGAAATTACCACACATACGAGGAACGTATAGCTGCAGAAAAGAAAGACCGTGAACAGCGTAATTCGATTGGTAGAGGTATTCTTGCTATTCTTCTTGGACTCTTTATTATCTGGTTTATTTTTGGCTTTTTAGGATCTTTTTTTGAAAAATCTCCTGAGCATATCTCTCACTATAATACTACAGAACAAAATCAAATGATAACAAGTCCGAGGAAAGATTTAAATCCAACATCTCCAGTACCTTATACTTATAAAGGCACGAACTCACCTTTATCTCCTGAATAAAATTCTTCAGAGTAAAGAATCTAACCTAGCGTGAATCAAAGAATAAAATTACTTCACGTATATGAGCTAGAAAAATATAACAGAATTTTAACTCCTGAAGTTAATTAAATGGTATCACAATAAATAGTGCAGCGGTTTTTAAAGCCGTTGCATTATTTATTTAGCGTGTGATGAAGCAACTTCCTCCAGAATTTTTTATGTTTTCACAAAGGCTTATGGCGTCATTGCGATTTTGCGTTTGAATACGAACACGATAATAGGTTCCTTTTCCTGGTATGAGAGCAGACTGAATATTTAAAGGACGAGTGCCGATAAGGAATCCAAATCTAGACTTCATATTTTTCAAAGAATCTCTAGCTAGTGCTTGCGTTGGTTGAGATGCAAGTTGTACGTAATAACTTTCTGAATTTTGTGTGGCTACTTGGCTTGGTGATATTGGGTGAGAAGCAGCATGTGTTTGCGGTTCTGAATTTCTCTCTGCATGCGAAGGAATTGATATAACTTTTCCTTTAATACTAGAAGCAGAAGTATTCTCAGCTATTATTTTATCAATATCTCTCATGAGATTATCTTCTGTTGCTTTGTTATTTATATCGGAATCGTGCGAAGAAACAGAGGGAGAATCTGGAAGTTGATCTACAATAGTTTGATCAGTTTTTTCTTCTGTTTTATCAGAATTTTTTCTCTCTGTGTGATGCATTGGTGCCAGTACAACTGTGCCATCTTGGTTTACAATAACAGTCTGTACTTCTCGCGTTGGAATGGTGTGATTGACGGCTTCTGTCACGGCATCTTCAACGTCAGATTCATTAAGAGAAGAGGATGAAAAACTTGTAGATTTCTGTTGGTTTAATTCTGCTAAATTTTCAGGTTGTTCAGAATTATCAATAAGAGATTGTTGTGTGTTTTCTTGTTTTTCATTTTCTTCAGTTGTTTGTTTATAAATATCTAAATTATGTCCAACATCATTCTTCGTTTCAGTTGTTTCGTGTTTGAATTTGAAGGGCGTATTATCAGCATGGATAATGGGCGCATTTTCATTTTTTTGTGATGGCATAAAAAAGTAGGAATAACCAGAAAAACCAATTGCTATTAAAATGAGAAGAAGAGCACTCTTGGTAAGCATTTTACCAACAATAAAACTTTTTAAGGGAGGAGTGGCTGATACATGAGTAGGGATTTTATTTGCAGCTTTGTATGACGAATTCTCTGGAAAAGAGGAGGAATCATATCCCATATTGTCGGCGGGAAAATAGTTAGTATTTTGATCTTGAGAGTTTGTATATGCATCGTCTCTTGGATTTTGCATGGTTTGATGAAAGATTTCATTGAGGATTTCATTTTGCTGTTGTTGTTGCGAAGAATCCGCTTCTGTAATATTTCCTACATTGAATACATCAGCAAATTCTTCTTTTAAATTATCTGTCGGTACATCATATTCTGGGGCTTCATATGGGACTTCAGGGACCATAATTGGTCCAGTTTTTTCCACGATTTCCTCTGCAAATCTATAAGTATCAACATTTGGAGGAGGGGTATCCCTGTGTGCGTAATTATGAGAAAAAAAACTATCCTTTTGTATTGTATGAGGGATTTCTGAGGAGGGATGTATACTATTTAAATTGTTTTGATCAGAGATATTTTGAGCATTATTGATGTATTGGGCTTGAGTTTCACGATATTCTGGAATTTCTGCAGCATAAACTTCTTGTTCTAAGAATTTTTCTTCGTAAGACTGCGGATAATCGGCAGTATGGCTTTTTTGCGAAAAGCTTTTTAAATCAGATTGTTTGTCGATGTATGTTGAATCCAAAGATGATGGGAAATTACTTGCTGGTTCATTTCTAGCGGTGTTCTTTCTCTCTGAAAGAATATCAGAAGGTGAGAAAAACATGTTTGTATCCGTAGAAGGGAGAGGAACATCAGTATAATATTCTTTAACCCAATTTTCTTGATCATTTGAAACTTGAGATGGATGATTTACAGGAGTGTCGTGGAAGCTTTGATTATCGTCATAATTTCGTTGTATATTAGGGGTATCTGCTTGTTGTGAGGCTGTTTGTGAAAAACGGTTGGATTGTTCAGCCAGTTCTGTAGTGACACCTTTATTATTGCGTTTATCAGTTTCATCAAAAAAGAATTTTTCTGATTGTATACTAAAATCGCTTTCTTCAAAAAAAGAGTCGCTACTGATTGGTGTAGCACTATTTTGAGGTGATTGATTCTTTTGAATAGGTAATGGGGAAAGTGAGTCTAAAATTTTTTCCTCATCATGACTTATAGGTAAAGAATGTGCTTCTTCAGACAAAAAACCACTTTTTTCTCGATAGTTAAAAGAAGTAGTTGGTGTAACGTTTGAAGTTTGCTCATGGGTGGCTGTGTGTAAACTCTGTTGCTTTTTTTGATCATCAAATGGCAAGTTATGCGTTAAACTATTTTCAAGCTCTGTTTCTAGAAAGGATAAATCAAAGTCGTCATCATGAGATAAAGTTTTAGGGGGATGAGGTACTGATCGATCAGTTTGTAAAGAAGATTGATCGTTTTGGTTTTCGTTTTGTTTGTACGGATGAAAAATTCGTGTAAGCCTCTCTAAAGGATCATGGTGTTCATGAACTTTTTTCATTTCGTGCGGATTTTTGCGATCGTTATCGCTCATAGCTTTTCTCACATGATGATTTGCATTCGCGTGCAATAAAAAATGGTTAATTTTAATGTATTATATTTTGAAATTATAAAATTTCCCCCTCCTATGACAAGGATATATGAAAAAGTTTATCAATAAAGTACTTATTTTATGTATTTAGAGAACTTTTTCAACGCATTTCTGTTGATGCTTCTACTCCTACAATTGTAAGTCCTGATGATAAAATATTCATGATAGCTTGTATTAATCCCAGTCTGGCAAGTGATAGCTCCTTGTCACCGGGCTGAATAAAGCGTAAATAGGGATTGTTACTCCCTTTATTCCAATGAGCATGAAAATTGGAAGCAAGGTCATAGAGATAAAACGCCAATCGATGTGGTTCTTTATGAATTACAGCTTGTTCGATGATGCGTGGATATTCAGTAAGTTTGCGTATTAGGGATATTTCATTATCATCTGTTAATCTCTTAAGGTGGAGGATCATTGTATCTTTTGAAAAATTTTTAATATGAAGGGATTCTTGCGCTTGACGAAAGACTGAGTGACAACGTGCATTTGCATATTGTACGTAAAAGATAGGATTATCTTTTGATTGTTCTGTTACTTTCGCAAAATCAAAATCAAGAGGTGCTTCACATTTACGGTATAGCATCATAAAACGCACAGGGTCACGACCTACTTCTTCCACAACATCACGCAAGGTTACAAATGATCCTGCTCTTTTTGACATACGCACAGGCTGATCGTTGCGAAAGAGCCTTACTAATTGACATAAGAAAACACTCAATTTGGCTTTATCGCCAGAAATCGCTTTTGCCATCGCTTCTAGCCGCTTTACATAACCAGCATGATCTGCACCTAAAATATAAATCATTTCATCAAAATGACGATTGAATTTATCATGGAAATAAGCAACATCAGCAGCAAAATAAGTGTAAGAACCGTCAGATTTGACTAAAACACGGTCTTGATCATCTCCAACATCTGTTGAACGGAACAAAGTTTGTTCGCTTGGTTCCCAGTCTTCTGTGTTCTGCCCTTTTGGTGGTGGGAGCTTGCCTTTGTAAATATAACCATTTAAAGTAAGGTCATTAATTGTGTTACGAATAGCACGCGCATTATCTGCATAAAGCATACGCTCAGAAAAAAAGATATCGTGATAAATATTAAGAGCAGCCAAATCTTCGCGAATCATTGACATCATTGCATGAATAGCACGCTCTTTCACGATAGCTAAAGCTTCATTTTTATCCATAGTGAGTAATTTATCGCCAAATTCTTGAACAAGCGATTTTCCCAATGGAATCAAATATTCACCAGGATAGAGTCCTTCTGGAATTTCATTAATTTTTTGTCCAAGAGCTTCGCGGTAACGCAACAGTACGGAGTGGGCGAGCACTTCAATTTGTTTACCAGCATCATTGATGTAATACTCTTTTGTAACGTTATAGCCGACAAATTGTAGCAAATTGCAGAGAACATCCCCAACAACAGCACCTCGGCAATGTCCCACATGCATCGGTCCTGTAGGATTTGCTGATACATATTCAACATTGATGCGTTTGCCCTGGCCCATTGGTATACGACCGTAGGAGACTCCTAATTCAAGCATGGATTTTATTGCATCTTGCCAAAATGATTTTGTAAGCTTGATGTTGATAAAACCAGGACCAGCAACATCAATACAATCGATAAAGGGATCATTTTTGAGAAGTTCTACGATCTTTTCTGCAAGTGCACGGGGGCTCAGTCCAATAGACTTTGCAAGCACCATAGCAGCATTGGTTGATAAATGTCCGTGTGAAGAATCACGTGGGGGGTCAACGGTGATTTTTGATAAATCTAAATATTCTCCATTTTTTCCTTTTATATCAGATAGTTCAAGTGATTTTTTAATTTTTTTTTCGAAGTTTTTAAAGACATTCATATTCAACTTCCATCATGGTATTCAAAAGCAATTAAATGAAATTACCTGTATGGTCAAATAAACGGTGATATTCGCGTAGAGCATAGTGATCGGTCATACCTGATAGAAAGTCAGCAATAAGACGTGCTAACTCTTGATTCGTCAAGTGAGCTGTTTTGCTGCACCAGCTTTCAGGCATTGTATTTGGATTTTCATAATAACAGTCGAATAATTTTTGTACAATGCATTTTGCTGCATTGCGACGGCTGAGGACTTGATCATGGTAATAAAGATTTTTAAACAGAAAGTCTTTTAGTTCTTTTTCATAAACGCTCATTGTGGGCGAAAAGGTAATAATGGTTTGTTTTGCTTGGTGAACATCCTTTATGCTTGTTGGTTTGAGACGAGTTAAGTTTTCTTGTGATTGTTTGATAACATCTTCAACCATGGTTGTTATCTGTCTTCGTACAAGTGTGTAACCGCGCCGATCTTGATCGAGTTGTGGATGTTCATCTGTTATATCTTTTAATAATGCTGCTGTCAGTGAAATATGTTCGAACTGATCGAGTGTTAAAAATTGCGAACGTAAACCATCATCGATATCATGCGCATTGTAAGCAATATCATCAGCAATAGCAGCACATTGTGCTTCTAGACCAGCAAAACAGTCTAGCTCAAGATCCTGCTTTGCATTGTATTGTAGAATATCGATTGGAACATCTTTGCTGTTTGCATAGGGACCTAAAAGGGGACCATTATGCTTTACAAGTCCTTCGAGTGTTTCCCAAGTAAGGTTAAGTCCATCAAAATTTGCATAACGCTGTTCCAGCTTTGTGACAATGCGTAACGCTTGTACATTATGGTCAAAACCGCCATAAGGTTTCATTGCTTCATTAAGGGCATCTTCTCCTGCGTGGCCGAAAGGCGTATGCCCAAAATCGTGAACAAGAGCAATCGCTTCGGCAAGGTCTTCATCAAGACAGAGTGCACGGGCTAATGTTCGTGCAATTTGAGAAACCTCTATTGAGTGTGTCAGTCGCGTACGATAATGATCGCTTTCATCAGCAATAAACACTTGAGTTTTATGTTTAAGGCGCCGAAATGCGTTAGAATGAATAATACGATCTCTGTCTCGTTGAAAAGGTGATCGCATAGTATTCACAGTTTCATGGAATAATCTACCACGGCTTGTTTGCGGGTTAGCACTATAGACCGCCCGAGATTGGTAATTGAAATTGATATTATTTATATCCATTGCAAGCTGTCCATTCTCATCCTAAATTAGGATTGGTTTATAATTAATAAACTTTTCTTGAGTTGGGGATACTCTTTCTTGATAGTTTAATGCAAGGATATATAAGATGGGTGTGAATATTTCAGATGTTGCTGCCAAACGGATTGCACAGATACTTTTGAATGAACCCGATAAAATAGGATTACGTATTTCTGTTGAAGGTGGTGGGTGTTCAGGTTTTTCTTATAAATACAATTTGGTTTCTGAAATGAGCGAAGATGACCTCATTCTTAAAAAAGATGGGGCGATCGTCTTTATTGATTCACTATCACTTCCCTTCATGGAAGGAGCTGAAATTGATTTTGTTGATGATCTTATGGGACAGTCTTTTCAAATTCATAATCCTAATGCTGTTTCATCATGCGGTTGCGGTGTAAGTTTTTCAATTTAGAATAGTGGTTTTGTGATATTGCTTCTTGAAAAGATTATTACTTTGGTCAACAATGCAAAAATGGGAACTCTTACGAAAATATTAGGTCGGTGTGTGCGGTTATGCGTGGCGCTTATCCTATTATTCTTTAATGATTGTGCATTTTCAGAAGAGGGGGGAGAGCAATATTATTCACAAAAACAATCAACAAATATTATTTTAAAATCTCAAGATCACGAAAAAGAGGATTTAGTTTCTCAGTCTAGACTTATATTGCATGCTCGCTTAAAAAACAGCAATGAAGATATTGTGAAGGGGCTCGTATGGCGGATTTATGCTCCTATCTTAGGGGTTGATAATAAATTACCATTGATTGCAACTTATGAAGGAGGGAGCGCGCGTTTTGATTTAGAACCAGGGAGTTATCTTGTTCATCTCTCATTTGGTCACGTTGGTGCGGTGGATCATGTAAATTTAGAAATTGGGCAAAGTCTTGTTAAAAATTTTAATCTTGATGCTGGGGGGATTATTTTAAATGCTACACTGTTGAATGGCACAATCAATGAAAAGGAACTCCATTTCACTATCTATGAGGATGAAAAAGAAAATGATGATACTGGCGTAATTTTATCAAATGTTAAACCTCAGTCAATTGTGCGTTTGAAAGCTGGGCACTATCATGTTGCTTCCCATTATGGTTCCATTAATGCTATTGTTCGTTCGGATATCCAAGTGGATGCGGGTAAAATTACAGAAGTTATTCTTGAACATCAAGCAGCTCAAATTGTTTTAAAGTTGGTACGGCAAGAAGGAGGGGAAGCGCTCGCAGATACAAGTTGGTCTATTACAAATGATTCTGGTGATATCATTTACGAAACAGTTGGTGCTTATGTTTCGCTCGTGTTAGCGGAGGGGGAGTATATTGCCATTGCTAAAAATAAAGATAAAATTTATCAAAAGGTTTTTTCAGTTGTCTCTGGCCATGATGAAGATGTAAGTGTGGTAGCGGATGCGCAAAATATGCAAAAAATTGATGAAGAAATGGATTGATAATTGTGCGTGGATATGACCGGTAATGGGAAGCGGATAGAGATTTGGTTGTAGAAATTTCAACAGTTGGTGTATTTTTTGCTGGTGCATTATCTTTTTTATCACCATGTGTTTTGCCGTTAGTTCCTCCTTATTTGTGCTATATGGCAGGGATTGGTATTAACGATTTTCGTTCAGAAAAGCAGAATGAGAAAGTATTTATACGGCGCGCGCTTTTATCTTCTGTTATTGCTTTTGTGCTAGGTTTTACAACCGTTTTTGTTGCTTTAGGTGCTAGTGCAAGCACAATCGGCAAATTCATTGGTTATTATCGTGATTGGTTTGCGCTTGCTGCTGGTGTTATCATTATTATTTTTGGTTTAAATTTTTTGGGTTTTTTTAAGATTGCTTTTTTGTTTCGTGAAGCGCGTTTTCAAACACGCAATACGCCTGCCGGACCTTTAGGAGCTTACATTATTGGTTTAGCTTTTGCATTTGGTTGGACACCGTGTATTGGTCCGATTTTAGGACCTGTCATAACTCTTGCTGGAACAAAAGAAACTGTAGGCGAGGGTGCTGTCCTTTTAGGGATTTATGCGTTAGGTCTTGGCGTGCCTTTTGTGCTGGCGGCTTTATTTTCAAGCAGTTTTATGAAATTTTTGGGAGCTTTTCGTATTCATTTAGGAAAAGTTGAAAAAGTTATTGGAACTTTTTTGGTTGTCACGGGTATTTTGTTTTTGACAGGTTCTATGCAGGATCTTTCATTTTGGCTTTTGGAACATTATCCTTCGTTGAATGATATTGAAGGCATTCGTTGGCATGATATTGTGCATTTTTTTGGATTTTCTCGTTAGTTTTATGTGGTTTTATGGTTAGAAATTGTCTTTCTATTATTCTTGCAGCAGGTGAAGGGACGCGTATGAAGTCGTCTCTTCCTAAAGTGCTTCATAAAATTGCTGGTTTGCCCCTTATAGGACATGTCATAAAACAAATAGAATTGGTAGGCGTTTCACAATTAGCAGTCGTTGTAGGATTTGGTGCTAAAGATGTTACGGAAACTGTTCAGTCATTTGTGAAAAATGCGATGATTTTTGAACAAAAAGAACGTTTTGGAACTGCGCATGCTGTTCTTTCTGCGCGTTTAGCTTTGCAAAAAGAGGTTGATGATGTGCTCATTGTTTTTGGCGATACCCCTTTAATTGAGCAAGATTCATTGCTACAAATTCGCGCGCAACTTGCTAAAGGAGCAGATGTTGTTGTTGCTGGTTTTCATGCTCCAGATCCAATAGGTTATGGTCGTCTTCTTGAAAAAAATGGGAAACTTATCGCGATTGTAGAAGAAAAAGATGCTAGCGATGAAGAAAAAAAGATCTCTTTTTGTAATGGTGGCATATTTGCTCTTAACGGAAAACACGCACTTTCTCTTTTAGAGAAAGTTAGTAATAATAATATGAAGAAAGAATATTACCTGACAGATATTGTATCTATTGCAGCACAGGAAGGGTTAGATATTCGTGTTGTTAAAGTGCCTGTTGATAATATTGTAGGAATTAATAATTGTTTTGAGCTTTTTGAGGCTGATTCTTTGTGGCAAAAACGCAAAGCGCGCGATTTAATGTTGTCTGGTGTTACCATTCTTAAACCGGATAGTGTTTATTTTTCTTATGATACTGAGATTGAACCAGGAGTGGTGATTGAGCCAAATGTTTATTTTGGGCTTGGCGTAAAAGTACAATCTGGTGCAGTTATTCATGCCTTTAGTTATTTAGAGGGCGCTGTTGTTGGTATGAATGCGCGGATTGGACCTTATGCGCGTTTGCGTCCTGGAACAGAGTTGGCACCCTCAGTAAAGATTGGAAATTTTTGTGAAGTCAAAAAGGCGAAGATAGGAGAGTCCTCTAAAATTAATCATTTGAGTTATATTGGTGATACAGAAATTGGTGTACATACCAATATTGGGGCCGGTACTATTACTTGTAATTATGATGGATTTCACAAATATAAAATTACAATTGGTGACCATGCTTTCATTGGCTCTAATTCAGCACTTGTTTCTCCATTGGTGATAGGGAGTGGTTCTTATATTGCTTCAGGAAGTGTTATCACTGAAAATGTTCCTAAAAATAGTCTGGCTTTAGGACGTGCACGACAAGTGATAAAAGAGAATTATGCAACAAAGTTGCGCGCACGCTTATCAGCAAATAAAAAGAAAAAGTGATTATTTTTGTTCATTTCTTTGCTTTATGTTGACCTAATAATTGTGTAGGCGGCTACTTCTTAAGTATTGCCTTACTCTATATTTGGTTTATCTGATACCTTAATGTTTTGAATGAAGAGTTATTGAATTATTTTATGGGATATATAAATCTGGGATGTGAATTGGAGCTTTTTAATGTGCGGAATTATCGGAATTCTTGGAAATAGATGTGTTACATCTTCTTTGATTGATGGTTTGAAGCGCCTTGAGTATAGGGGGTATGATTCATCTGGTATCGCGACAGTGCATGAGGGGCGTCTTTATCGTATGCGTGCTGAGGGGAAGCTCACTCATTTAGAAGAAAAATTAAAAAAAACACCTCTGCAAGGAAATTTAGGGATTGGTCATACGCGTTGGGCTACACATGGAGCTGCGGTAGAACGGAATGCTCATCCTCATGTAACTGAACGGCTTGCAATTGTTCATAATGGTATTATTGAAAACTTTGTAGAATTGCAACGAGAACTCATTGAAGATGGTTATATCTTTGAAACAGAAACGGATACGGAGGTCATTGCCCATTTAATTACGCGCGCATTAAAAAATGGTCTTTCTCCCCAAGAAGCAGTGCATACAAGTTGGAAAAGGTTGCAAGGTGCTTTTGCTATTGCTCTTATTTTCGAAGGTGAAGACAATCTTATGATTGCTGCTCGCTCTGGTCCACCGCTGGCAATTGGCTATGGAAAAGATGAATTTTTTGTCGGATCGGATGCAATTGCTTTAGCTCCATTTACAGATCGTATTAGCTATATGGAAGATGGGGATTGGGCTGTTCTGACACGGGAAGGTGTAACAATTTACGATGCCAAAAATCAACGGGTAAAACGTCCTCTTACAACATTGTTTGAAGAAACTTTGTTGGTTTCTAAGGGGAATCATCGTCATTTTATGCATAAGGAAATGTTTGAACAACCTGAAGTGATCTCTCATAATTTAGCGCATTATCTTGATCTTGGAAATTATACAGTTCGCCCACTTGAAAATTTGATTGATTGGAAAAGTATTAATCGAATACTCTTTGCAAGTTGTGGAACGGCTTATTATTCGGCTTTAGTTGCACGCTATTGGTTTGAGAGATTGGCTGCTTTAAGTGTTGATAATGATGTCGCTTCGGAGTTTCGTTATCGTGAACCACCCATGACATCCGATGTGCTATCAATGTTTGTTTCTCAATCTGGTGAAACAGCTGATACATTGGCTTCTTTGCGTTATTGTCGCGAACGTGGTGTGAAAACAGCAACAGTTGTGAATGTTGAGCAATCAACAATGGCAAGGGAAGCTGATTTTGTTTTACCAACACTTGCTGGGCCGGAAATAGGTGTTGCCTCAACAAAAGCTTTTACCTGCCAATTGGCAACGCTTGCTGCAATGGCGCTTAATGCTGCTAAGCAACGTGGGTATCTTTCTGAGAAAGAAGAGTATCAGTTTGTCCAACAATTGGCAGAAATACCTCGGATTTTAAATGAGGTTTTAAAACTAGATGACAAGATTGAACGGATTTGTCGTAATTTAGTAAATGTAAAAGGTGTTCTTTATCTCGGGCGAGGGACTTCTTATCCAATTGCATTGGAGGGGGCACTTAAACTGAAGGAGCTTTCTTATATTCATGCTGAGGGTTATGCGGCGGGTGAGTTAAAACATGGGCCGATTGCACTGGTGGATGAGACAATACCAGTGATTGTTGTGGCACCTTATGATCGGTGGTTTGAAAAGACTTTTTCTAATATGCAAGAAGTGGCGGCGCGCAATGGTCGTATCGTTTTGATAACCGATAAAAGAGGGGCAGAAGCAGTACGTTTTGATACCTTGTCAATTATTGTTTTACCAGATGTTACAGAATTTATTGCGCCTATTATTTATGCTTTACCTATTCAGTTAATCGCTTACCATACAGCTGTTTTATTAGGAACAGATGTTGATCAGCCTCGTAATTTAGCAAAATCAGTCACTGTAGAATAAAAATTTATCTAAGGTTTTGTCGAAAAATAATGAGAGGTATAAATTCATAATAGAATGTGCAATCAACAGTAAGGCTTTTAATTTTTATTTGATTGCTTTTTTATTGTTATCCTGCTCGTAACAGACGTGTAGCGTCGTGGCGTCCAAAAAGGTAAAGGAGCAAACGTAAAGCTTGTCCTTGTTCTGAAGAAAGGTTAGGATCATGTTGCAAAAATAAACGTGCATCTCTTCTTGCCATTGATAAAAGATCACTATGGACTGCAAGGTTTGCTATGTGGAACTCGGGCATACCGGATTGTTTGGTTCCTAAAAGCTCTCCTTCTCCTCGCAGGCGCCAGTCTTCTTCAGCAATTTTAAAACCATCTTCTGTATTGCGTATAATATTAAGGCGTGTTGCAGCCATTTTTGTTAGTGGGTCTTTGTAAAGCAAAATACAGGAAGATTTTTTTTCTCCTCGTCCAACACGCCCACGCAATTGGTGTAGTTGTGAAAGGCCAAAATGTTCGGCATGTTCGATAACGATGATCGAAGCATCTGGAATATCGACTCCTACTTCAATGACTGTAGTTGCAACTAAAATACCTATATTTCCGCATTTAAAGGATGCCATAGCTGCTTCTTTTTCATCTGTTGACATTTTCCCATGTATCATACTAACATGTGTTCCAAAACGTTCTTGAAGAATAGCAAAACGAGTTTCAATTGAAGTGAGCTCAAGAATTTTTGATTCTTCCACTAAAGGGCAGATCCAATAGAGTTTCTCTCCTTTTTCTAATGCAATGGCAATTCGTTCTATGAGTTCATCAATACGCTTTAGAGAAAGCGTTGCTGTTGTAATTGGTTGGCGTCCCATTGGTTTTTCGGTAATTTTGGAAACATCCATATCACCAAAGGCTGTCAGGACTAATGTACGTGGAATCGGAGTTGCAGTCATCACCAGCATATCAGGTTTATGGCCTTTTGCTGTAAGGGTAAGACGTTGATGCACGCCAAAACGATGTTGTTCATCGATAATGGCTAAAGCAAGATTATTGTAAATGACGTTATCTTGTATAAGAGCATGGGTTCCGATAATAATAGAAGCTTGGCCTGATAAAATATCGTTCAAAATATTTGTGCGCAATTTTCCTTTTTCTCGCCCTGTTAAGAGAACTGTTTGTAATCCAACCTTTTCGGCAAGAGGTGCAATTGTCGCAAAATGCTGGCGGGCAAGAACTTCTGTTGGAGCCATTAATGCCGACTGTCCCGCATTTTCAGCAATCTGTGCCATCGCTATTAGTGCAACAACAGTTTTTCCTGCTCCTACATCACCTTGGAGAAGCCTTAGCATTGGTTCTGGTGAAGCAAGATCATTAGCAATATCTTTTATTGCTTCTCTTTGTCCATTTGTAAGTTGAAAGGGTAGGGCTTGCAGCAATTTTTTAGTGTATATTTCTGTTGGTGGGCGAGAAGCTCCTGAAAAAGATTTAGTCTTTAAGCGTACAAGTCCAAGAGCTAATTGGCTAGCGAGAAGTTCATCATATGCAAGACGTTTACGTGCTAGACTTTCTAAGGTGAGATCATCGGGATTAACGGGAGTATGGATGCGACGTAAAGCAACAGAAAAAGAAGAAAAGTTTTGTTGTTCTTTAACGCTTTCTTCTATCCATTCTGGCAAGAGAGGAATATAATCGAGGGCGTTTTGTATTGCATGCCTTAGTGTTTTTGCTGATAACCCCGCAGTAGAGGGGTAAACGGGTTCGATCAGCGGCATCTGATTTGATTGTTCGCTTGGTGTGATATGATCTGGATGCACCATTGAAAGTTGCCCATTAAACCGTTCAGCTTTACCTGATATAATGACTTTTTTTCCTTCCGGTAGTTGTTTTTTTAGCCAAGAATGTTGTGCGTGAAAAAAGACTAAATTTATTTTTCCTGTTGGATCATGTGCAACAACCTTATAGGGTGATCGGCTACGGCCAATAGGGGGTGGTTGATGGTGATCTATAACAATTTCGAGAGTAATGGTGACTCCTTCTTGTGCACAAGCAATGTTAGGACATATTCTCCGGTCTATAACGGAATAGGGCATTAATTGAAGAAGATCAATAAGGGTAGGCTCACGTTGTGTAGGGTTAATGTTTAAGACTTTGGCCAGTAAGCTATATACTTTAGGCGTTACCCCAGAAAGGGTACGGATAGAATTAAAAAGAGGGACAATAAGGCTTGGAGGCATAAGGAAATTTAGCCTGCTCTTTTTGTTTTTTCTAGTGCTTTAAAAGAGCTTTTTGGGGATAAGTCATAGAAGAGAAAGTTGCTTTATTTACGCTTTGAGTTTTAGATAGAAAAATAAATATTTCAATCATGCATAAAATAAAAATGGTGTAAAGAAGAGTGTTAATATGTGTAATACTCTATATGATTTGTTCCTATTTGTTTTTGTATGTTTATTTGCTGTGAATAGAGATAGTTTCTTTATGGAAGTCTTTTATGAATAGCAATAGAACTGGAATGCCATCGATATACGGGTGATAATAAATTTATAGATTGAAAGGTACGATAAATTATAGATTTTTTTATTATAATACAGGTAAAGGTTGCGATTTGGTATTTATTTTGTAGTGGGAAATTGTGAGAGTGGCGGAAGATAAAAGTAAAATACGAGATGAAAAAAAATCTCTCCCTCGCTTTATTCATTTAAGGGTGCATTCTGCTTACTCACTACTCGAAGGAGCTTTAAAAATCCCACAAATTATTCAACATGCAATTTCAGATCATACACCAGCAGTTGCTATTACGGATACAAATAATTTATTTGGTGCTTTGGAGTTTTCGCAATATTGTTTTTTGCATGGGATCCAACCTATTATCGGTTGTCAGCTTACAGTTGATTTTGGTGATGGAAATGATAACCTGACTTTTGTTAAAGGGCGCTCTTCTTCTGATTTTTGCTCTCTTGTTCTCTTAGCTGCTAGCGAGAGCGGTTATGCGCATTTGGTTCGTCTCGTTAGTCGTGCTTATCTTGATAAGTGTGATACTGATCCTCCTCATATCAAAGTCGATTGGCTGTTGTCACACAGTGAAGGAATAATCGCTTTGACGGGTGGCAAGCGAGGGCCTATTAATTTTTCTTTGGCAGAAGGTAGAAAAGAACGTGCTGTTGAACGGTTAACTTATTTAAAAAATTTTTTTGGGGATCGTCTTTATATAGAATTACAGCGGCATGGCACCTATGACCGGAAAATAGAGGCTGCACTTATTGAGTTGGCTTATACACATGAAATTCCTCTTGTTGCAACCAATGAGGCCTTTTTTCTGAATAGGCAAGGATATGAAGCGCATGATGCATTGATGGCGGTTGCGGAGGGACAAATTGTCTCTAATCCAGAGCGCACACGTGTGACGCCAGATCATTATTTAAAGTCACAAGATGAAATGGTTGCGTTGTTTTCTGATCTGCCAGAAGCTTTGGAAAACAGTGTTGAAATTGCATTACGTTGTCATGTTGCTACGCCGACTCACAAACCGATTTTACCTCGTTTTATAGAGCAATCTGTTGATTCAAAATTTACTTTAGAAGTAGAAGATAGTGAATTGTTAAATCAAGCTAAAGCTGGTTTAAAAAAGAGGCTTGAAACAATTGGATTGGCTGAAGGATATACGATTGCAGATTATGAGCAACGACTTGATTATGAAATTTCAGTTATTACGCGTATGCAATTTTCTGGTTATTTTCTTATCGTTTCAGATTTCATAAAATGGGCGAAGGCCCATGGTATCTCTGTTGGTCCAGGGCGTGGTTCTGGTGCTGGCTCGCTTGTTGCTTATGCATTGACTATCACTGATATTGATCCATTGCGTTTTTCTCTTCTCTTTGAACGTTTCCTTAATCCAGATCGTGTTTCTATGCCGGATTTTGATATCGATTTTTGTCAGGAGCGACGCGAAGAAGTTATTCATTATGTTCAAAAAAAATATGGACGTGATCAAGTTGCCCAAATTATTACGTTTGGTAAATTGCAAGCACGTGCGGTGTTGCGTGATGTTGGGCGTGTTTTAGAAGTACCTTATCGTCAGGTGGATTATCTTACGAAATTAGTTCCTGCTACGCCTGGAAGTCAGGTTGAATTAGCTGATGCTATCAAGAATGAACCAAAATTTGAGGAAGAAAAGAAAAAAGATCCCGCTGTTGCACGTACATTAGATATAGCGCTTCAGTTGGAGGGGCTTTATCGTCATGCATCAACCCATGCAGCAGGGATTGTTATTGGTGATCGACCACTTTCAGAGCTTGTTCCGATGTATCGTGATCCTCGTTCCAATATGCCTGTTACACAATTTAATATGAAATATGTTGAACAAGCTGGGTTGGTAAAGTTTGATTTCCTTGGGTTGAAAACGCTTACTGTTTTGAAAATGGCAGTAGATTTTGTTGCGCGAAAGGGTATCAAAATAGATTTGTCGAATATCCCCCTGAATGATGAAGTAACCTATGCTATGATGGCACGTGGTGAAACGGTTGGCGTATTTCAAGTTGAAAGTTCTGGGATGCGTAAGGCGTTGATTGGGATGAAGCCAGATCGTATTGAAGATATTATTGCTCTTGTCGCGCTTTATCGTCCTGGACCGATGGAGAATATTCCGACGTATAATGCACGAAAACACGGAGAAGAGGAAATCGCTTCTATTCATCCTAAAATAGATCATCTGATTAAAGAAACACAAGGTGTTATTGTCTATCAGGAGCAGGTGATGCAGATTGCTCAGGTGCTTGCTGGTTATTCGCTTGGGGAAGCGGATTTATTACGTCGCGCTATGGGTAAAAAGATTCACAAAGAAATGCAAGAACAGCGTACACGCTTTGTGAATGGAGCTGTTGCTGGCGGCGTTGATAAGGATCAGGCCGATATTATTTTTGATCTTTTGGCAAAATTTGCAGATTACGGTTTTAATAAGTCGCACGCCGCTGCTTATGCGATTGTTTCTTACCAAACAGCTTATATGAAAGCACATCATCCCGTTGAGTTTTTAGCTGCTTCAATGACATATGATATGGCGAATACGGATAAGTTAAATGATTTTCGTCGTGAAGCATTAAGATTGGGTATTAAAGTTGTTGCACCTTGTGTGCAAACATCACATCGTGTTTTTGAGGTTGGTGATAATTGTATTTATTATTCTCTTGCTGCAATTAAGGGGGTTGGAGAAGCGGTGGTTGATCATATTGTAGCTTGTCGTGGAAATAAACTTTTTAAGAATCTGGAAGATTTTTGTGAGCGTATTGATCCTCGTATTGTTAATAAGCGTGCGATGGAAAGTTTGGTTTGTGCTGGTGCGTTTGATTGCTTTAATATTGCACGTGAGATTTTATTGGCGAATCTTGGAACTCTTCATGCGTATGCACTGCGTATTCTTGATAATAACTCTAGTGGGCAGATTGATATATTTAGGATGACAGGTGGGTTAAAAGACCCCTTGATTTTATCGCAAACATCTCCTTGGTTATTGGATGAAAAACTTTATCGAGAATTTCAAGCAATAGGTTTCTACTTTTCTGCTCATCCTCTGGATGAGTATCGGGCTATACTGGATAAAAAGCGTGTACAGACTTGGGTTAATTTTGCCAATGCCGTTAAAGGAGGAGCAACTGCTGCTAGGCTTGCTGGAACTGTTGTGGCAAAACAAGTGCGCAAAACAAAATCTGGTAAAAAAATGGGGATTATCCATTTTTCTGATACGAGTGGGCAGTATGAAACAATTCTCTTTTCTGAGGTACTTGCGGATTATGAGGAGATACTAGAACTTGGAAAATCTTTTATCGTTACCGTGAGTGCAGAAAATCGCTCTGAGGGTGTTAGTTTGCGACTTGAAACGGTTCAATCTTTGGAACAGGAGGCGTTACAGCATCATAAAATGATGCGTCTCTTTATAAAAACAGTTGATATGCTTCCTCAAATTGAGCAAAATTTAAATCCTAGTGGCAATGGAGAAGTAGGGCTTATTCTCATTCAAGAGGATGGATTACGGGAAGTCGAAATTACGCTTCCAAAGCGGTACAAGGTTAATTCACATGTGGCGAATGCTATGAAATCGATACAGGGTGTTGTTGATGTGGAGTTGACTTGAATAGGTATCCACAGGGGCTTTTTGTTTTGAGTGGAAGTATTTTTTTCATTAGCGATTTAAATTGGGAATTTGAATCGGGTTTGACATTCTGAAAGATTCTCTTTTCAGATATGGTGCATTTCTCATGTAATAAAATTAAAAAAATGATCCTACTTCGTTTATGAATATTTAAGGTAGTTTGGGGATTAAGGATTTTATGAGTTTTTATAGCATAGCGCTTCGTGTCATTTTTGCTAAGTTTATAGCATTATAACTATAAAGCCAATCTAGGCTCGACATAATAGTTTCTGGTGTGCGAATTTTCATTACGAAATTGCGTGCGATTGCTATGGGACCAGTTGCATGATAAGCTATTTTATTAAAATCTCCACGTTTTTTTACCGCAATAATGCGGGGTTTTCGTATTTTTTCGTATAATGAAAGAGCTGCGGTGAGTGAAAGATCTTTCATAGAGAGTGTTTCTGCTAATGTGGCAGCGTCTTCTATTGCCATAGCAGCACCTTGTGCAGCGAAAGGCAGGGCAGCGTGTGCGCAATCACCAACAAATACTTGTCTTTCTAAGCCTAAAAAACGGTTCTGTTTCATTTGAAAGATTGGCCAATAGCTCCATTCGTCAATATGGTCAAAAATTTGCAAAATTTGCAGATTCCAGTCTTTAAAAAGAGATTTTAAATTTTCTTTATTTCCTTTATGTGCCCACCCTTCTTTTGAATTTTCGCCATGGGTAATGGCTACAAAATTAAAAATTTTTTTGGATGGTTGAATGGGATAGACAACAAGATGATTTTTGGGGCCCATCCAAGCAGTAATTGTATTCACATTTTGCAATAAAGAACGAAAGTTTTTAGGGAGATGTTCGAATTCTGTTGTTGCGCGCCAAGCAATAAAGCCACTAAAATCTGCCGTTTCATGCAAAGGAGCCAATTTCCGTAATGTGGACCAAACTCCATCACATCCGATAAGAAGCGGCGTTGAATAAAATTGGTGTTGTTGTGTTTCAGTTAGTACATCTGCTTTTATTGTTTTTATATGAATGTTGTTTGTTGTCGTTTGGGTAGCTGCTACAACAGCTTCTCCTGTTTTATATTTAATAAAAGGATTTTCAATAACAGCGTTGTATAAAATTTTTTGTAAGTCGGCACGATGGATCGTGATATAAGGAGCTTTCCAGTTTTTTTCTGATAAATTAATAAGCTCAGCACGCAGTCGTGTTTTTAAAGATACTCCTTCTCTTAATTCAAGAAAGTGCGGTGTTGTACCTACTTCAGTAAGTTTGCTAAGAATCCCCCAATGAGCAAGTATACAGGTTGCATTTGGGGTGAGCTGAATACCAGCGCCTATAGCATCAAGCTGCGTACGCTTTTCAAAAATGGTACTTGCAATTCCTTTATGGGCAAGTGCTAAAGCAGTGCTTAAACCAGCAATACCTGCTCCAACTATGATTGGCGATTGATCCATAAGTACTTCATATTGAAAAAGCCGAGAACACACTATAGTGAATTGCTTGGATGATAGAGACATCCTGTGGGGTTTGTTTGATTGTAGGATAGTGAGGAAACATAGCGATAAAGTGTTGAACAATAAGGGCAAATTTTTTCATCAGCTGATCCCATGTCGATAAAAATATGAGGATGATCGAATGGTTGTGTAGCACCTACACACATAAATTCCTTCACACCAATTTCGATTGTGCTATATCCAAGGTCATTTTGGAAATGGGGAATGTTGTGATCAGCCATGGTGTATAAACTTCCGATAAATTACCTTAATCAGGTATGATTTTGATCTTCTATTTTATATGTATCAGTTTGTAATTTTGTAATAAAGCTTATAATAATGCAAGGTGCTTTTAAAGAAAACTTAATTATCTTTTATGTTATGCTGGTTTTTTTGGCGTTTTCTTAGCATTTCGTGCATAGAAAAAGTTTCAAGTGTGTTGAAATATTAAATGTAAATAACATAAGAAAAACTGACCGTTATATTATTATACGGTAACATATCGTAAAGTGTTTTGTGAAATATCTATCCAATAAGATTTTCAGAAAGTATAAAGAATATTAGCTAGAATATATGAAACAAATGGTGGCAGATCAGAGTTTGTTGTCGGATATAATGATGAAAAATCCGGCAAGGTTTATTAATCGAGAATTTTCATGGCTACAATTTAATAATCGTGTATTGATGGAAGCTGCTAATCCGAAGCATCCTTTATTGGAGCGGCTAAAATTTCTTTCGATTTCAGCAACAAATCTTGATGAGTTTTTTATGGTTCGTGTTGCTGGTCTTGCTGCACAAATTCGTGCTGGAGTTACATCCTGTAGTGCAGATGGACGTACACCACAAGAACAACTTGATTTTGTGTTAGCTGAGATTTCACATTTGCAGGTTAATCAACTACAAGAATTGAGTCTTTTACGTTATGAGTTAAAACAGAATGATATTGAAATTATTTGTCCTAGTAGGCTTTCAAAAATTGAAAAATTATGGCTCGAAAAATATTTTCTTGATACGATTTTTCCTGTTTTAACACCTTTACCTGTTGATTCTGTTCATTCTTTTCCATTTATTCCTAATTTAGGTCTTTCATTTGCCCTTCAGTTGTCTCGGTGTACTGATCAACACTCATTCATAGTGTTGTTGCCTATTCCAATTGTCTTAAGACGTTTTATTCTGCTTCCTCGAGAAGAGCGCAATTGTTTTCGTTTTATCGCGTCTGAAGATGCTGTTAGCATTTTTATAAGTCATGTATTCCCTACTTATAAAGTTGATGGAATTGGTACATTTAGGGTTATTCGCGATAGTGATATTGAAGTAGAAGAAGAGGCTGAAGATCTTGTTCATTTTTTTGAAGCAGCGCTTAAAAGGCGTCGTCGCGGGCAGGTTATTCGAATTGAATTTGATGCGAAGATGCCAAAAAAATTACGCCAATTTATAGCGAATGGACTTGCTGTTCCTGATAATTGTATCAGTGTTCTCAATGGATTCTTGGCGCTTAATATGATATCAGAGATTGTTTCTGTTCCACGCGATGACCTAAAATTTGTTCCTTATAATCCCCGTTTTCCTGAATGTATTCGTAAGCATAATGGTGATTGTTTTGCGGCTATTCGTGAAAATGATATCGTGCTTCATCATCCTTATGAATCATTTGATGTTGTGGTACAGTTTTTACGTCAGGCTGCTAGGGATCCTGATGTTGTTGAAATTAAACAAACTCTCTATCGCACATCGAATGATAGCCCAATTGTCAGCGCTTTGATTGAAGCTGCTGAACAGGGTAAGTCGGTGACCGCTTTGGTGGAACTTAAAGCACGTTTTGATGAGGAAGCGAATATTCGTTGGGCGCGTGATCTTGAGCGTGCAGGTGTTCAAGTTGTTTTTGGTTTTATTGCATTAAAAACACATGCTAAGATGTCACTTATCGTGAGGCATGAAGGAAAACGCCGTTGCTCTTACGTGCATCTTGGAACTGGAAATTACCATCCAATTAATGCTAAAGTTTATACCGATCTTTCTTTTTTTACCACGGATGATGATATTGCGCATGATGTTGCTTTATTGTTTGATTATATTGCGCAGTATGCGCGTCCAAATGAAGCAATGAAAGTTGCTTTTTCACCCTTAACATTGCGCAGTCGTATTCTTAAGCATATTGAAGGAGAAATTTCTAATGCACAAAAAGGGCGGCTTGCTGCTATTTGGATGAAAGTCAATGCATTGGTTGATCCTGAAATTATTGATGCTTTATACCGCGCTAGCCAAGTAGGAGTGCAGATTGATTTAGTTGTACGTGGTATCTGTTGTTTACGTCCTGGCATTGTAGGAATTTCAGATAATATTCGTGCAAAATCAATAGTAGGGCGTTTTCTTGAACATAGTCGCATTTTTTGCTTTGGTAATGGTAAAGATTTGCCTAATGAGAATGCACTTGTTTATTTAGGGTCCGCTGATATGATGCCGCGTAATCTAGATTATCGTATTGAGATATTGGTTCCAGTTTTTAATAAAATGGTTCGTCAGCAGATTCTTTTACAAATTATGTTAGCTAATATCATTGATAATCAGCAAAGCTTTGATATACTAAATGACGGAACATCAAAACGTATAACGCCGCAAAGAGGTGAGAGACCGTTTAATGCACAGGAGTATTTTATGGCAAATGCAGGTCTTTCGGGTGAAAAAAAATCTTTTGAGTCTTCTGCTTCGCGTTTAATTATGTTGCATCGGCAACAAGCCGAAGTGCATAAAGACTGAAATCCAATGACATATATAAATGCTCAAGGTCGGCTAAAAGGGTGCAAGCCTATCGCTGTTATCGATATTGGCTCAAATTCTGTTAGACTCGTTGTTTACGAAGGTCTTGTTCGTTCACCAACAGTTTTATTTAATGAAAAGGTTCTCTGTGGTCTTGGTCAAGGGGTTGCAAAAACTGGATTTTTAGAAGAAAAATCAATGGAAATGGCATTGCGAACACTGAAACGGTTTCGTGCACTTTGTCGACAAATTGGAGCAGATGAGGTTTATACTCTAGCAACAGCAGCAGCGCGGGATGCAAAAAATGGGTTAACATTTATTCAAAATGCTGAAAATATTTTGCAAGATAAAATATATCTTCTTTCAGGAAATGAAGAGGCTGTTTATTCAGCGTACGGAGTTGTTTCTACCTTTTACCGGCCAAAAGGTATTTCTGGTGATCTTGGGGGAGGGAGTCTCGAGCTTATTGATGTTGATGATTCTGATGTAGGTGAAGGGATAACTCTTCCATTAGGTGGTTTGCGGTTACAGTATATGTCCAATAATAATATTGCTATCGCTGAAAAAATTGCACATGAGCAGTTTTGTAAATCTTCTGTCCTTTGTAAAAGCATGGCACGTTATTTTTATGCAGTAGGAGGAACTTGGCGTAATTTGGCAAAGCTTCATATGGCAACAAAACACTATCGGCTACCTGTGATGCATGGTTATGAAGTTGATGCAGTTGAGATGGAGGATTTTTTGCGTTTTGTCGTGAGTGGCAGTATTGCTGATATGAAAGGGATTTCAGCTGTTTCAAAAAATCGCCGTCAGCTTTTGCCTTATGGGGCAATCATTCTTATTGAACTTATTCGCTCTATGGGTTTTGAAAAAATAATCTTTTCTGGAGCTGGAGTCCGTGAAGGTTTTCTTTATTCACGTTTATCACAAAAGATTCGTCTTTCAGATCCTTTAATTGCTGCGTGCACGGAAGTGGCTATTCTACGGGCACGTTCACCAAAGCAAGCAGAGGAACTCATTGATTTCACGTCCAATGCTTTTGAAACTTTTGGAATTTTAGAAACAGAAAATGAATGTCGTTACCGTAAAGCTGCCTGTCTTCTTGCTGATATTGGTTGGCGTATACATCCAGATTATCGAGGCAATGAGGCGGCTCATCAGATAGCATTAGGATCTTATCCGGGAATTTCTCATGAAGGGCGTCTTTATGCTGCGCTGGCAGTTTTTTTTCGCAACACGAGTTTGCTCATTGATGAAGAATCCCTGCCCATTTTTCAATTGGCTACTAAAAATATAATTGAAAAAGCACGCATTCTTGGTGCAACTATGCGTATTGCTTATCTTTTTAGTGCTTCTACTGCTGGTATTTTGCCTCACTTATCATGGCGTAAAAAAACAGATCACGTTGTATTGTATATCCCAAGGCGTTACGCTGATTTAATGGGAGAACGGCCTCTCGGGCGGTTGAAAAAATTATCAAAAATAATAAAAACACCCCTTGCTTTTGAAACTTTCTGATTTTTTCCTCCTGGGTTATAAAAATCTATCATATATTATATTGCTGTGTATTTTAGATACTGTATTATTATATGGAGGTTGTTTCCATTTATATTGAGACATAATGAGGTTGAAAAGTTTTAGTCTTTTGATTTTCAATCCGTTTTTGCAACAACAAAAACGGATAGTCTTCTTCTTTAGAAAATTTTGTTGTGAAATGCTTAGTATACAAATGGTTAAATTTTTCTTTGTATATTAGAGCTGTTTTATGCTTACTTCTCCGTTGCTAAAATAAAATCCTATTTGACCTTTTAGCATTTGTTCGGCTTTCTGCCCGAATATTTCATAACGCCAACCATTCATAGCAGGGATATTTTTCTTTACACATCCATTTGCAATTTTTTCTAAATCACTGGAAGTTGCAATAATTTTGGGTGCAATATTATTTTCATTAGCAACAAGCTTTAAGAGTACTTTGAGAAGATCGACAGCAGCGGTTGTCGTATCATTAAGTGGTTTATGCTTAGGCAGGGCGGGTAAAGTCGCAAGATCGACTGCTAAGCCTTCGTGAACAGCTGTGATTAATGTTTGCGTGATTGAGAATCTATCCCAGTTTTTGTTAAGACTGCGCAAACGTTTTAGTGCAGTTTCATCTTTTGGTTGTTGCGTTGCGATTTCGATAAGGCATTCATCTTTCATAATATGGCGACGTGGAATATTATATTTTCGTGCTTTACGTTCACGCCAAGCTGCTATTTTTTGTAATACAGCAAGCTCACGAGGTTTTTTGACTTTTCCTTTCACTTTTTTCCATGCTTCATCTTCTGGCATATCATAAGTTTTGGGTGATAATAAGATTGCTATTTCATCATCCATCCAGTGTATGCGTTTGTTTTTTTCTAACTGTTTTTTCAATAAGAGGTAAATATCTCTCAGATAGGTTACATCGGCAAGTGCATACAGCAGTTGTTTTTCAGAAAGAGGTCTGCAGCTCCAATCTGTAAAACGAGATGATTTATCAAGTTGATGCCCTGTGCAGCGTTGTACAATTTGATCATAGGAGATAGAATCACCAAACCCACAGATTGATCCTGCTATTTGCGTGTCGAAGAGAGGGGAGGGAATAATTCCTCCGAGATGATAAATCGTTTCGATATCTTGGCGTGCAGCGTGGAAAACTTTGACAATTTTGTTATCTACCATTAGATCAAAAAATGCTTGTAAATCAATATCTTGCGACATTGGGTCAATTAGAACGGTAGTGTCTGGTGATGCAAGCTGGATTAAACACAGTTGCGGCCAAAAAGTTGTCTCGCGGATAAATTCAGTATCGACTGTTATAAAATCTGATGTACGTAAAGTGGCAAGTGCAATTTCAAGATCTGTAGTTTGTGTAATAGGATTCATCATTATTTTATTATAACCAGATAAATTAAATTTGTCTTTTATTGACTTTTTTTTTGAGTCTTTATCCTCATATCTTGACAAATGGTTGTTAAAAAGCGTTTGTAGCGCATGTAGAATGTTATAATTAAAGGCAAAAGCTATGCACCGTTATCGCAGTCATCATTGCGCTGCTCTTCGTAAATGTGATGTAGGAACAAACGTTCGTCTTTCGGGATGGGTTCATCGTGTCCGTGATCATGGAGGAATCCTTTTTGTAGATTTGCGTGATCATTTTGGAATTACACAGATTGTTGCTGATCCTGTTTCGCCAGCTTTTAAAATTATCGAAAAAGTGCGTTCTGAATGGGTTATTCGTGTAGATGGCGAAGTATGCGCACGTTCTGATGAAGTTATTAATACATCTCTTCCAACAGGCGAGATTGAAATTTTTGCAAAAGAGGTGGAGATTCTTTCGAAGTCTGATGAGCTTCCTTTACCTGTTTTTGGCGAACCTGATTATCCAGAAGATATTCGGTTGAGGTATCGCTTTCTTGATTTACGTCGCGAAACTATGCACAAAAACATAATGCGTCGTACTGAAATTATTGCTGCTATCAGACGGTTTATGCAAGATAATGGTTTTACCGAATTTACCACGCCGCTTTTGACAGCGTCATCACCGGAAGGGGCGCGTGATTTTTTGGTTCCAAGTCGTATTCATCAAGGAAAATTTTACGCATTGCCACAAGCACCACAACAGTACAAACAGTTGTTGATGATGTCAGGTTTTGATCGTTATTTTCAGATTGCTCCATGTTTTAGAGATGAAGATCCACGGGCTGATCGTCTTCCAGGAGAATTTTATCAATTAGATGTTGAAATGAGTTTTGTTGAACAGGAAGATGTTTTTATAACAATGGAACCCATTATGCGCTCTCTTTTTGAAGAGTTTGCAAATGGAAAGCCTGTAACACAAAACTTTCCTCGTATTTCCTATGATGAAGCAATGCGAAAATATGGCTCCGATAAGCCTGATTTACGTAACCCGATCATTATGGAAGATGTTTCTCAGCATTTTTATGATTCTGGTTTTAAAGTTTTTGCTCAAATTTTAGCAAATAATGAGAAAGCACAGGTATGGGCTATTCCAGCTAAAACTGGTGGAAGCCGCGCTTTTTGTGATCGTATGAACGTATGGGCACAAGGTGAAGGACAACCAGGGCTTGGTTATATTTTCTGGCGTGAAGAAGGAGGAAAGTTTGAAGGAGCAGGGCCTATTGCTAAGAATATTGGTGAGCAGAGGACCGAAGCAATTCGTATACAGCTTGGACTTGAAAATGGTGATGCTTGTTTTTTTGTGGCAGGAGATCCAAAGAAATTTGCATCTTTTGCAGGATCAGCACGTACGCGGGTAGGCGAAGAATTAAACCTTATCGATCGGGAATGTTTCTCTTTAGCATGGATTGTTGATTTTCCATTTTTTGAATGGAATGAAGATGAAAAAAAGCTTGATTTCGCTCATAATCCTTTTTCTCTTCCTCAGGGGGGGCAAGATGCGCTTGAATGCCAAGATCCTCTTACTCTTAAAGCTTTTCAATATGATCTTGTATGCAATGGTTATGAGATTGCTTCGGGTGGAATCCGTAATCATTCACCAGAAATGATGCTTAAAGTTTTTAATCTTGCTGGTCTTACTAAGGAAGTGGTAGAAAATCGCTTTGGTGCTCTTTATCGTGCATTCCATTATGGGGCACCACCGCATGGTGGTATGGCGGCGGGTGTTGATCGTATTATTATGCTTTTACAAGGTGTCAAAAATTTACGTGAGGTTGCTTTATTTCCTATGAATCAGCAAGCGCTTGATCTTTTGATGAGTGCTCCGTCTGATGTCGCAGCTGTACAATTACGTGATTTAGGAATCCGAATTGCTCCTGCTGACAAAAAGAGTTCATAAAGTTGGTGGATTTTGAATGTTGATGACACGTTTACTGTGTTATAAAATTTTAATGTTTTCAATGATATGAGAGTATATACTGTTGATAACAGGCTTAGGGCTATGCTTTTTAGATTTTCAACGATGTAGAAAATAACACGTGTCTTAGTGTTTATGAGAATAAGGTAGTGTTGCTAAAGGTTGAGATATTCTAGAAAGTTTGAATTTTATAATCTTTAAATGCTCTGTAAAGCTCATCACATAAAAACTGGATGTAGTTGTTATGCAATATGGTTGCTTTTTAAAGAGTTATGAGGTTAGATAACTTATTTATCGTTAGATTTTCCGTTTATCCTGAAAGTGTTCATTTCTAAGTATAATGATGGATGTGTTTTTCACTTCCTTTTATCTATTTATTTTTTGCGTTAAGTTTTTAAAGACGATGTTTTATCATTCCTTCAAAAGCTTTTGAATTAATTCGTTAAGCATTTCCATGTATTGTTTTAAATGCGCATATAAATTTTTCAAATTGATATAATTTTCTGTTCATGTTTTAATCATAACGTTTATTTTTATATAGTCGATTTTTGATAAAAATATTCGACTCATAAAAGATTGTACTGAAGAAAGCTTATGAAATAATTTCTCATTATTTTGAGAATTGTTATTCTAATATTGTGTCTGATAAAATGAATTTACCTTTTGATAAAGAACATATTGAGCCAATAGAATTACGGTCTGCTTTACAAGAGCGTTATTTGGCTTATGCGCTTTCTACTATTACACACCGTGCGTTACCTGATGTACGTGATGGTTTGAAACCTGTGCATCGGCGTATTGTCCATGCAATGCGTTTGCTCAAACTTAATCCAGGACAGTCCTATGCAAAATGTGCACGGATTATTGGTGATGTGATGGGAAAGTTTCATCCGCACGGTGATGCATCTATTTATGATGCATTAGTGCGTTTGGCGCAGAATTTTGCTGTTCGCTATCCATTGATTGATGGACAAGGTAATTTTGGTAATATTGATGGTGATAATGCTGCTGCTATGCGTTATACGGAAGCACGTATGACTGAAGTGGCAGCGTTGCTGCTTGAGGGTATTAATGAAAACGCCATTGATTTTCGTTTAACCTATAATGAGGAAGATGAAGAGCCTGTTGTTTTGCCCGGGGCTTTTCCTAATCTTTTAGCAAATGGTTCATCAGGTATCGCTGTTGGTATGGCAACATCTATTCCACCCCATAATGTTGCTGAGCTTTGTGATGCGGCACTACATTTAATTACACATCCTGATGCACATGATGAGGAATTAAATCAATTTGTGCTTGGACCTGATTTTCCAACAGGTGGCATTTTAGTTGAGCCTAAAAAGAGTATTGAGGAATCTTATCGGACAGGGCGTGGTTTTTTTCGGTTGCGTTCGCGTTGGCATCAGGAAGCCGGCAGTCGTGGTTCTTATGTGATTATTGTTACTGAAATTCCCTATCAAGTTCAAAAGTCACGACTTATTGAAAAAACAGCAGAATTATTGCTTGCTCGGCGATTACCAATGCTTGAAGACATTCGTGATGAATCGGCAGAAGATATTCGTATCGTACTTGTTCCTAAAAATCGTACAATTGATCCTGAACTCCTCATGGAATCCCTTTTTAAATTGACTGATTTTGAAGTAAGATTCCCTCTAAATCTCAATGTTTTGTCTTTGGGAAAGATACCGAACGTTCTTTCTTTGCGCAAAAGTTTGCAGCAATGGCTTGAACATCGTCAAGAAGTGCTTATTCGTCGCTCTCATTATCGTCTTGATGAAATTGATCGTCGATTAGAAATTCTTCACGGATATCTTATCGCATATTTAAATCTTGATGAAGTGATTCAGATTATTCGAGAAGAGGATGAACCCAAAAAAGAACTGATCGACCGTTTTGAATTAACGGAAAATCAAGCTGAAGCGATTCTTAATATGCGGTTGCGGTCTCTCCGTAAGCTTGAAGAATTTGAAATTCGTAAAGAATTTGAAACTCTGAAGGCTGAAAAAGAAAAATTGCAGAGTCTGTTAACTTCTCATACAAAGCAATGGGAAATAATTTCAGAAGAAATCATAAAGGTTCGTAAAATTTTTGGTCCTGATACTTTCTTAGGGAAAAGGCGTACAACATTTGAAGAAGCACCAAGACATGATATTAGTGATATTCATCAAGCAATGATCGAAAAAGAACCAGTTACGATTGTTATTTCTGAAAAGGGGTGGATGCGTGCTTTAAAAGGACATTTAAGTGATTACAAAGCACTTTCTTTCAAAGAAGGGGATTGCTTAAAGTTAGCATTTCCGGCTTTCACTACAGATAAGATTGTGGTGGTAAGTACTGGCGGAAAATTTTTTGCTATTGGTGCAAATAGCTTGCCTGGAGGGCGTGGACATGGTGAACCAATTCGTATTTTAGTTGATATGGATGATGAACATGATGTTCTTACAGCTTTTGTGCACAATGCAGAGGAAAAACTTCTCTTGGTTTCATCTCATGGAAATGGTTTTATTGTACCTGCAGCTGAAGTAATTGCTAATACACGAAAAGGCAAGCAGATTATGAATGTGAAGTCCCCTGATAAAGTAAAGCTTTGTGTTCCGGTAAAAGGTGATCATGTTGCAGTGGTTGGTGAAAATCGTAAAATGCTTATTTTTGCCATTGAACAAATCCCAGAAATGAATCGTGGTAAAGGTGTTCGTTTGCAACGTTATAAAGAGGGTGGTATTCTCGATGCCAAAACTTTTAATTTATCAGAAGGTTTAACTTGGCAAGATACAGCTGAACGCTGCTTTAATCGTCAAGTTAATGATCTCATTGAATGGATGGGAACGCGTGCTGGGGGAGGGCGTTTGGTTCCAAAAGGCTTTCCTAAATCAGGAAAATTTACCAATTAGATTGTACTGCATACTTAATCTTTGGTAAAGGTGGCTTTTAACCTTTTTTATCACGATATTTATTCAGGATTATTTTTTTGCCTAAAGAAATGCCCACGTTCGGCCCATAAAACTAGAACTATGGCAATGAGACTAAGAAAGAAAAAACCTGCCGAATTAGGGATGGTTGTTTCATTAAATTGTTGCGCAATAAAAAAGCTAAGGCCTGTTCCGATAGATGTTTGAAGAAAGCCAGATACAGAAGATGCTGTTCCTGCGATTTTTCCTACAGATTCGAGAGCAAGTGTATTGAAATTTGCCATAATACCGCCGCATGCAAACATTAGTATGCAGAACAACAGCATGAAAAAAGGAAAAGGGATAACGCCATCTGCTAAGATGGATCCGACAAACCAGATGAATGAAGTGGCACAAAAGAGTAAAAGCATTGTGTGTGCGATACGGCGCATTCCGAGACGTCCGACAAGTTGAGAATTAAAGAATGAGGATAGAGCTTGAAACGCAGCACCAAGAGCAAATGCAAGGGGAAACCAGAGACCTAGGTTATAAATCCCCTCATATGTTTGTTGTGATGTATTAACGGCGGTAAAAATGCAACCTAGAATGATAGAAGTTGCCAGTGTGTAGCAGAGTGTTGTGCGATTGGTTATAACGATCCATAGATTATGTCTGATCGAAGAAAAAGAAAGAGAGCGTTGTGCATAAAGAGTTTCAGGCAAGCGCAATTGAATCCAAATCATGAGACCAAAACCGATCATTGCCATGAATATAAAAATGAATTGCCAGTGCCCGAATAGTAGAATAATTTGTCCTGTTGCGGGTCCAATCATTGGTGCGATAAGAAAAACCATCATGACGATAGACATGACTTCTGCCATTTTTCGACCACTATAGAGATCACGTACAATGGAAACAGTGAGTACACGCATAGCGGCACCTCCCATGCCTTGCAAGATACGTAAAATAAGCAATAAAGAAAAATTGGATATAAAAGCACAACCAATCGCCGTAAATGAATAAAAAGCAAGACCAATGAGAAGGATCTTACGTCGCCCATAACGATCACTTATTGGACCAAAAAATATTTGTGTGATACCATAGCTAATAAGATAACAAGAAATGATATAATGCTGATCATTTTCATTAATGACATGTAAGCTGTTCAAAATATCAGGCATAGCCGGCAGCATAATGTCAACGGCTATAGAATTGATGGCCATAAGCGAACCAATGAGGATAACAAATTCTTTATAGCCGATTTTTTTTCTAATCGTATCACTATGCGTTTGTTCGTCGATTGAATGTGACATATGCGTCCTTGAAATAAAAGTTTCGACTGAACACGGTTCTATAAAAGACTGGATAAAATAAGAGATGCTTATGATTTATTGCAGGGAATGTCTTTTTCTTTTAGCAGTTCTTGCAATTCATTGTTTTGAAACATTTCTTTAACAATATCACAGCCTCCAACAAATTCACCTTTTATATAAAGTTGCGGAATTGTTGGCCAATTTGAATAGTTTTTGATTCCTTGACGCAATTCATTAGAAGTTAAAATATTAATCCCTTTATAATTTAACCCTAAATAGTCAAGGATTTGAACAACTTGACCTGAGAATCCGCATTGTGGAGCATCAGGTGTTCCTTTCATGAATAAAATGACATCATTTGTTTTAATTTCGTTGTCAATAAAATTATGAACAGTAGTCATCTCTATTCCTCGATATTGCAGATTTTATAAGTGTGTATTTATGTTCATACTATTTTCTAATCGTATTGAGTGAATGAATGCAAGAAGAAATTTTTAAATTATTTGGGAATATTGGTTTGTAGTGCTAAAGCATGGAGGTCGTTTCCCATATTGCCTTTAAGAGCATCATAGACCATTTTATGTTGCTGAACACGGCTTTTACCGCGAAAACTTTCGGAAATAACTTCTGCAGCGTAATGTTCTCCATCGCCAGCAAGATCATGAATTGTTACAGTTGCATCGGGAATGCCTTCGCGAATAAGTGCTTCAATTGCACTGGCACTCATTGCCATGATTGTTCTCCTGTGTTTGTTAATTTGTTAGTAAGATTAGCATAAGGTCCAAGAGAAATGAAAAAAATCTTTATTTTTCGCCCATAAATTCTGGAAACCAGCTTTCATAGGCTTGTATGAGCTCATCTACAGAAAGTTTTAATATCCCATCTATATTAAGCAAAGTGCCTTCAACTATACCAAGCTTTGTTAAGGAAATTGCACTTATTTGTGCAAGTTCTTTAAGGCTATTCAGTGCTTCAGGTTTGATTGCTAAGAGATAACGCCCTTGGTCTTCTCCGAAAAGTTCTGCATGCTCTGGTGATTGATTGCTTAATTTTGCTTTGATTCCTTTACCTGCTTTTATGACCATTTCTGCAAGTGCAATAGCTAATCCTCCATCAGAAATGTCATGCGCGGCATGAACAAAACCACGATGAATGACATCTCGAACAAATTGTCCATGCTTTTTTTCAAGTTGTAAATCGACATGAGGTGGTGCACCTGTATCAATATTTAAAATGTCCCGTGCGTAGATTGATTGTCCTAGATGAGAGCCGCAAGCTCCAATCAGAACAATATTATCTCCATGTTGCATACCGCTGATTGTCACCATTTTAGACCAGTCGTCAAGAAGACCAATACCAGCGATTGTGGGGGTAGGAGGAATTGCTTCTCCATTGGTTTCATTATAAAGAGAGACATTGCCTGAAACGATAGGAAAATCGAGAGCTTTACAAGCTTCACCTATGCCTTTAATAGCAAAAACGAACTGTCCCATAATTTCAGGCTTTTCAGGGTTACCAAAATTGAGATTATCTGTAGCGGCTAGTGGTTTTGCGCCCGTAGTGCTAATATTTCTCCAGCATTCTGCAACGGCTTGTTTTCCTCCTTCGTAGGGATCAGCTTCACAATATCGAGGTGTCACATCAGAAGAAAAGGCAAGAGCACGTTTGTCGTTATTGCTTACACGGACGACTCCTGCATCGCCTCCTGGGCGAACAAGCGTATTACCTTGTATAAAAGTGTCATATTGTTCATAAATCCATCGCCGTGAACTTTGATTGGCAGAGTTTAACAGTGTAAGGAGTGCATCACCAAGATTTTCGACTTTCTCAACGTCTTCTGCTTTAAGAAGTGTTTTTTTAGCAGGCTCACTCCAAGGACGATCATAAACAGGTGCTTCATTCCCCAGTTCTTTTATAGGAAGATTAACGACTTCTTCCCCTTGATGCTTTACGCGAAAACGTAAATCATCTGTTGTTTTGCCAATAATGGAAAAATGAAGTCCCCATTTATGAAAAATTTTAGCTGCTTGTTGTTCCATTTCTGGTTTCAGAACCATGAGCATACGCTCTTGGCTTTCAGAAAGCATCATTTCGTAGGCTGTCATGTTTTCTTCACGAACAGGAACTTTATCGAGGTTAAGCTCTATACCCAAATTTCCTTTTGCTCCCATTTCAACTGCAGAAGATGTTAAGCCTGCTGCTCCCATATCTTGGATAGCAATGACAGCTCCTAGTTCCATGAGTTCTAAGCAAGCTTCAAAAAGGCATTTTTCCGTAAAAGGATCACCCACTTGAACGGTTGGGCGTTTTTCACTGATTGAATCATCAAATTCGGCAGAAGCCATTGTTGCTCCACCGACACCATCACGTCCTGTTTTGGCACCAAGATAAACGACAGGAAGCCCTACTCCTTGCGCTTTAGAGTAAAAAAGAGAGTTTGTTTTTGCAATACCAGCGGCAAAAGCGTTGACAAGGATATTGCCATTGTAACGCTTATCAAAATTCACTTCTCCTCCAATGGTTGGAACACCAAAAGAATTTCCATAGCCACCAATTCCAGAAACGACACCAGCAACAAGATGGCGTGTTCGAGGATGATCAGGAGAACCAAATCGCAATGCATTCATGGTTGCGATAGGGCGGGCACCCATTGTAAAGACATCTCGTAAAATGCCACCAACACCTGTCGCCGCACCTTGATAAGGCTCAATGTAGGAGGGATGGTTATGACTCTCCATTTTGAAAACTACGCATTGACCTTCACCAATATCCACAACACCAGCATTTTCACCAGGTCCTTGAATAACACACTTTCCTTTTGTTGGGAGAGTTTTAAGCCACTTTTTAGATGATTTATAAGAACAATGTTCGTTCCACATTGCAGAAAAAATTCCCAGCTCAGTAAATGTTGGCTCTCTCCCAATTAAGGTTAGGATATGTTGATACTCATCATCTTTTAAACCGTGTTGTGCAATTAATTCTGGTGTAATGGCGATATTATTATTGCAAGGATTCATGAGTAGTTTATCCGTAAAATTAATCAAAATTTAGCATTTTTATTCTTTTAAATCTAGCAGCTTAGATCATAAATGGTTGTATTGTTTGATAAGGCAGAAGTGCACAAACCATTAACTGAGACTCTAGTGATTTATTCGGTGATTCAAAGACCAGAAACGGCTTTTGAATAAATCTTTGTGTGTTTTTAGAGAAATACCATCCACTGGGTCTGTAAAGTCTTTGATTCGTAAATTTACTGCATAGGAGATGATAGAGATTTTTGACTTTAAAAAAGTTAAATAACATAATTTCTCTTTTATTATTACCCATTTGCAAATTCTAAAGCACTTTGGAAAAGTAAGCGGCCATCAGTACCACCATGTGCTGGTTCAATGAAATTTTCAGGGTGAGGCATCATACCAAGAATATTACCAGCTTTATTGGTAATACCAGCAATATTATTAAGTGAACCATTAGGGTTTGTATTTTCTGCGTAGCGGAAAACAATTTGCTCATTATCTTCCATTTGTTTTAATATTTCACTGTTAACAAAATAATTTCCATCATGATGTGCAACAGGACAACGAATGATTTGTCCTTTAGAATAATATCGAGAAAATTTTGTATTGGTATTGGTTACTTCAAGCTTTATTTCACGACAAACAAATTTCAATGAAGCATTACGCATTAAAGCACCGGGTAATAATCCAGCTTCCAATAGAATTTGAAATCCATTACATATACCGATTATTGTAATACCTTTTTCTGCTTTCTCACGAACGGCTTGTAAAACTGGTGTTCGTGCGCCAATAGCGCCACATCTTAAGTAATCCCCATAAGAAAAACCACCAGGAATAACAATGACATCTACATCTGGAATTGTTGAATCTGTTTGCCAAATTTTGAATGGTTCAACGCCTGTTATATGATGTAATGCTGCGACCATATCTCGGTCGCGATTTAGTCCAGGCAATTGAATGATGGCAGTTTTCATGGAAAGTTCCATTTAAAGAAGTTCTACAGTGTAATTTTCAATAACAGTATTTGCAAGTAACTCTTCACACATTTTTTCGAGTTTTTGCTTTGCCGTTTCAGCAGGTTGATCATCAAGCACAACATCAAAAACCTTCCCTTGGCGAATAGAGTGAATGCCTTTGAAAGCTAAACTTTTTAAAGCATTAACAATCGCTTCTCCTTGTGGATCAAGAACGCTGCTTTTTAGGGTAACTGTAACGCGTGCTTTCATTTCTTATTTCCTGTTGCTAAAATCTCTCTCCTTGAGGAGGTCTACTTACCAATGTCAAGGAAGGTGATATAACGTCATCTTATTGTTTATTTTACTAAAACGGGACCACTTGGTCGTGGAGGCTCATTTTCATTGATGATTCCGAGACGTTTGGCAACTTCTTGGTAAGCGTTAATAAGTCCCCCCATATCATGCCGAAAACGATCTTTATCCATTTTTTCTCGTGTTTGCATATCCCATAGTCGGGCAGAATCAGGTGAGATTTCATCAGCAAGAACAATGCGCATCGTTTCATCTTCCCACAAACGACCAAATTCCATTTTAAAATCAACTAATTGAATATTAACACCTGCAAAAAGTCCAGAAAGAAAATCATTAATACGAATCGCAAGTTGCATAATGTCTTCTATCTCTTGTGGAACAGCCCATCCAAAGGCAGTGATATGTTCTTCAGTTACCATTGGGTCATCAAGAGAATCATTTTTATAATAAAATTCAATGATGGATTGCGAAAGAGCGGTTCCTTCTTCCAATCCCAAACGTTTAGAAAGAGAGCCAGCGGCAATGTTTCGAACAACAACCTCCAACGGAATAATTTCAACGGCTTTAATGAGTTGTTCGCGCATATTTATACGCTTGATAAAATGTGTTGGGATACCCAAACGGCTAAGATGGCTGAAGATATGTTCCGAAATACGGTTATTTAAAACCCCTTTTCCGTCGATAACTTCATGCTTTTTTGCATTAAAGGCAGTTGCGTCATCTTTAAAAAATTGAATATAGGTTCCTGGTTCAGGTCCTTCATATAAAATTTTGGCCTTGCCTTCATATATACGGTGGCGACGATTCATTATAGTTCTCTATTGGTTTGAGAGGTTTTAAATAGCGTTGATAAGTGATACTATCCTAATTGGCAGAAATTCTCAATGATTGCTATAACACTTCTTATAACTTTTGTCATTGTGGGGCTGCAAAAGAAAAATGGAACTGCGTAGATAGGGTAAAGACGATTATCTTTTTTGGATCAGATTTTTGCAAGAAAATGGGAGAGAACCATAAGCCCTTCAGGCCAAGGTCCATATCCAGATTCTGCATTAATGTGGCCTGACTGACCAGCGTCAACAAAGAGAGCTCCCCAATCATTGGCAAGGTTCTCTGCTACTGAGAATTGACAAAATTCATCGTTTCGGCTGGCTACAACTACAGAGGGAAAGGATAATTTTTTGCAATAATAGGGGCCAAATGTCATTAAATGTTTGGGGCGTATTTTTTCATTACTTACATCTGGAGGTGCAACAAAAAAGGCACCACAAACTTTTTCTGCGTTTTTTAGCGTTGCTTGAATAGCCGTTGGAACTCCTAATGAATGGGCAATAATCATAACGGGTTTTTGAGCTTGTGCAATGGCGATTTTAACCTCGTTAACCCATTCTTCACAAACAGGTTTTGACCAATGGGCTTGTTTAACGCGGCGGGCCGTAGACAATTTTTTTTCCCATCGTGTTTGCCAATGATCAGGACCAGATCCTTTGTAGCCAGGAACAATAAGAATATCGAGTTGATTTGCTTTCATGAACTATTTCTTTCATTACAATAGGTTTTGTCTCATAGGTAGAAGACAATAACTCTGTTCCTGATATGCAATCTTCGTCATTTCCCAAAAACGCGTTTAAAAATCGTGTTAATATGTTTGGTGTGGTAAGAAAGGTCGAATTTTTCGCGAAGTTCCGCTTCACTTAAGACTTTTGTAATATCGCCGTCATTGAGCAGTTCTTCTAAAAAATCTTTTCCTTGTTCCCAAACCTTCATCGCATTTCGTTGTACAATCCGATAAGAATCTTCACGACTAATCCCAGCTTGCGTGAGTGCTAAAAGCACTCGTTGTGAATGAACAAGCCCGCGGAATTTATTAAGATTTTTTTGCATATTTTTGGGATAGACAATTAGGTTTTCAATGACAGATGTGAGTCTGGCAAGAGCAAAATCAAGTGTAATGGTAGCGTCAGGGCCAATATAACGCTCAACAGATGAATGAGAAATGTCTCGTTCATGCCAAAGTGCTACATTTTCCATGGCAGGTATTGCGTATGCACGTACCATACGCGCTAACCCAGTTAAATTTTCTGTTAAAACTGGATTACGTTTATGGGGCATAGCAGATGAGCCTTTTTGCCCAGGTGAGAAATGCTCTTCTACTTCAAGTACTTCTGTTCGTTGTAGATGACGTATTTCTATAGCTAGCCGTTCAATGGATGAAGCAATAACACCAAGCGTTGCAAAGAACATAGCATGACGATCACGTGGTATAACTTGGGTAGAAACGGGTTCAAAACGCATACCCAATGCTTTTGCTACATGTTCTTCAACGCGTGGATCAATGTTAGCAAAAGTTCCTACGGCTCCTGAAATAGCACAAGTAGAAATTTCTTCACGTGCTGCAAGAAGGCGTTTGCGGCAACGGGAAAATTCAGCATATGCAAGGGCGAATTTGACTCCAAATGTTGTTGGTTCAGCATGAATGCCGTGACTTCGCCCAATGGTGATTGTTTCTTTATGTTCAAAGGCACGTTTTTTTAACGCTTCAAGAAGTTGCTCTATGTCTTTTAGCAAAATATCACTCGCACGCATCAACTGAATATTTAGCGTTGTATCTAGAACATCTGATGATGTCATACCTTGGTGGATGAAGCGTGCTTCTGGTCCAACAAATTCAGCTAAGTGGGTTAGGAATGCGATAACATCATGCTTGGTGATTGCCTCAATTTCATTAATGCGATTAACATCAAATTCGGCTGCGCCCCCTTTTTTCCATATAATCTTTGCTGCTTCTTTTGGAATAATTCCTAGTTCAGCAAGTGCATCACAGGCATGTGCTTCAATTTCAAACCAAATACGATATTTCGTTTTTGCTGACCAAATTGTTACCATTTCAGATCGGGAATAACGTGCTATCATGATTTTTCCTTATTGTGAGAGAGCTGCTGCTTGGCGCAGTGCGTTAATACGTGTTTTGTAAAGTTCTTTGTTTCCATCTTTATAAATTGCAGAGCCTGCAACAAATACATTTGCACCAGCTTTTGCAGCTATTCCAATTGTATCAACTGTGATACCACCATCTACTTCGAGATCAATAGGCCTGTTAGCGATCATGCTTTTAACGCGTTTGATTTTATCTTTCATTTCTGGAATGAAATTTTGTCCACCAAAACCAGGATTGACTGTCATGATGAGGATAAGATCTAATTGATCAAGCAAATATTCAAGCACATGTTCTGGTGTACTTGGATTGATTGCAATTCCTGCTTTTTTTCCTGTTGCTTTGATTATTTGTAGTGAACGATGAAGATGGGGGCTTGCTTCAGCATGAATGGTTATAATATCTGAACCAGCTTGTGCAAAAGCTTCAAGATAAGGATCTACAGGTGCGATCATCAGATGAACGTCAAATATTGCTTTGGTTAATGGACGGAGTGTCTTGACGACATCAGGGCCAAAAGTGATATTAGGGACAAAGTGGCCATCCATTATATCAAGATGCAACCAATCTGCACCGGCATCAACAACATCTAATACTTCTTTGCCAAGTTTGGAAAAATCAGAAGCCAAGAGTGAAGGTGAAATGAGATGAGAATGAGGCATTAAGATCTCCTAGGTTGGCTTTTTTAGCATGTAATTCTGTATACTAAAACATCATTTGTATTATAGAGTATATGAATAGATCTTTTTATGGAAAGATCACTTGGAATTTTAAAGCTGTATAAGTGAAAGATATGTCAAACCATACAACACATTTAATGCCTGAACTTCAACATAATATTACTGTTTCTTCGCAAGAATATCGAGATGCTATGAGTCATTTTGCAGGAGCTGTGCATATTGTGACAACGAATGGCATTAAAGGACGGCGCGGGGTGACAGTTTCAGCGTGTTGTTCTTTATCTGATGATCCCCCAACACTTCTTGTTTGCCTCATGCGGCACAACCTCAAGAATCAGTTGTTTATGGAAAATGGAAATTTTTGTGTTAATAGTCTAGCAGGAAAACATCGTTCATTAGCAGATATTTTTTCTAAACGTGGCAATTACACACAAAATGAACGTTTTGATATAGCACAATGGGGTACGTTGCAGACTGGTGCACCTAGTCTTTCAGATGCTTTAGCGTCTTTTGATTGTCGTTTGATTTGTTGGCATGAACATGCAACCCATTTTGTTTTGATTGGTGAAGTTGTTGCAATCAACCGTAATCAAGAAAAAGACGCTTTGATGTATTTGAATCGTGAATATCATACTCTATCTTTATAAGAGTTTTTGTTTTTTGCATATTTAAGGTGATTTTTTTTAATATATTTGAAGTTTAGCCCAATTGCTGGTGAAGTTCATTTTACATGATATTGAATATCTGTATCGCCTTCTTTTATAAGCTTCTAGCTATCTTTTATAAGCTTCTAGCTATAATTGGAAAAGAGGGAAGAGGAGGGTTTTTATCGATAGTTGTGCCAAGAGAGTACATGCTATGCAAAAGAGTAGTGAAAATCTAAAAAATAGTTTTAAACACATTCTTAGAGAAGTAAAAAGAGCATTTTATACTTGTGTTGATTGGTGTTGCACAATATATAGTCCGCACGTACTATATATGGAGGTTTTTATGGCATGAGCGAAGAGATTGATGATCAATATCGCCCTAGTGAAGATGAGCCTTTTATGAATGAGCGACAAAAGGCGTATTTTCGTGCTAAATTAGTTTCTTGGAAGAATGATATATTAAGAGAAGCGCGTGGGACTTTGGAAAATTTGCAAGAAGAGAATGTTGGTCAACCCGATTTGACTGATAGAGCGTCCTGCGAAACTGATCGTACAATCGAATTACGTGCTCGTGATCGTCAGAGAAAACTCATTTCAAAAATAGATGCTGCTTTGGAGCGCATTGATAATGGAACTTACGGTTTTTGTGAAGAAACTGGCGAGCCTATTAGCATAAAGCGTCTTGAGGCTCGACCGATTGCAGTTTTATCGTTGGAAGCACAAGAACGCCACGAACGACGGGAAAAGGTTTATCGTGACGATTAAAGTCGATTGAGATGATGAGCAAATGAGATGTACGGCGTTAGAGTTTCATATTTTATTTTTTGGGGGTAGGGATAAATAAGGATGGCTCCTGCCGTCCTTCAATTTCAGCGGTAATTGCTGAATCTTCTACGTTTTGCTTCATAAAAGAGCTCGGGGAAGTGTTTTGCGTATGTTTTCTTTCATTTCTGGAAAAAGATATTTTTTCTGTGAGATTGGGATTTATTTCTGTTGTTGTTAATGTTGGTTGTGTTTCTTTCTTTTGTATCATGGATGTACTGGTAATATTGGATTCTACAACAACATCTGTCAGTCCGCCAATAAGGAGTAAATGCTCTTTATCATCACAACGTACCAAAACAAGATGACGTGTGCGATCTATAGCAATTGTCTCGCAGAGAGTTAATCGCGATAGATGCTTTTTTTTGTTGATACTGAATCTTCCTGTATTTAAACGACGCACAAATAGGATGATTGTAGCAAGAGCTGCAATTGTTATTATAAAAAACACAACGCTTATGGTTATGTTCGCGGCAGATGCGCCTATTTGGTTTGATAACCAGATATACATGGAGTTTCTCTTATTTTGGAATGGAAATATTATTTTTTATTGAGATAAGTCTGTAAATATACCCTTAAAAGGTTTGCTTATAACATAAGATAAGTGATTTTTCTTAAAGAGATATTATCATGGTATGTACTTTATAACAATGATTATGGAGGTAATTTGTGGTAATAGCTCTAATCGAGGCAAAGCGAGATGGATAAAAGTTTTGAGAATAGTGGGAGATTATCGTCTTCTTCTGTAAATCGAAGAGGTGTGGTTTTTGGTGTTATTTTTGTAATAGCTTTTCTCTTCATTGTAGGTATTCTAGATTTTTTTTATCCGCAAAGCTCTTTGCAAAAGATTGGATTGATTTCTTTTTTGGCTTTAGCGATTATAGGGGTGGCTGCAATCGTTCTAATTGGAATGGGAGTTTTGAAATGTAATGCAGTACAGTTTCATGAAGATTTTGATCTTAGCATCTTTAATAGTGGCGATGATGCAATTATAGTCTCTGATTTGTCTGGTTTTGTTTATTACTCTAATCAAAATTACCGAAAAATTCTTACCTATAAGCCTGAATCCACTTGTTATGTGGTTATTGCTGATCTTCCAGGGGCTGGTGCACTTGCGTATCGCTTAAAGGTTGCGGCACGTAGTCATCTTGCAGCGCAAGAAGAATTAAGGGTGGAGCAACCGATTTTTGCCCATTCTGTACAAAAGAAATCTGCTTGGTACAATATTTCTGTTCAACCAATTACAAGGGGGAGAAAAAAACTTTTATTTTGGCGTATTGCCGATATTTCGCATTTGCAAGAATGTCGTGAAGTTTTTTTCTCGAATCTCCAAGAAGCTATCAATCATTTAGATCAAGCTCCTGTTGGTTTTCTATCCGTTAATACCCAAGGAAATGTTCTTTATGCAAATACAGTTTTTGCTGAATGGTTTTCAATTGATTTGGCTAACTTTACTATTGGGCAATATAGTTTTGATCAATTATTTGGTAACGTTGGAATTAATAGCGCGTGGCGTGATATTTGTTTGCAATACGACAAACATCAAAGTTCAGGGTACTCTTTACCTTATATATTTTCGTTATGTTTAAATTCAGAGACAGGTATTAAGAAAATATTGAATTGTTTTATGTGTGTTTCTTCTCTTTTAGAAGATGAAGCTATTTATCGTATTGTTATAATTCCACAGCAGGTACAAAAGGGAGAGGACGGTGATCAATCAAAATTACCTAGTGTACTGGTAGGGTATTTTGATGCAAGCCCTTTTGCAATAGCAGTGGCGGATCAGAAAGGACATTTGATTCACATGAATAATGTCTTTTCATTGCTCACGGGATGTACGGGAAAAACTATCAATCTTTATGATGTTATATTTCACCATGATCGTGCGCAGTTAGAGCGTGCCTTTCAGAAAATCATGACAAATAAAAATTATTCAGTCTCTCTAGAAACAGTTTTAGAAAATAATGAAGAACGCCATTTACGTCTCCATATTATGCCTATACTGTCCTATCACGGTGAAGCATTGCGAGATTTGGTCATTATCTCTGTCATAGAAACAACAGAACAAAAAACGCTTGAAGATAAAATGATGCAAAGCCAGAAAATGCAAGCTGTTGGGCAATTAGCTGGCGGTATTGCTCATGATTTTAATAATGTTTTAACAGCAATTTTGATGTCATGCGATCTTCTTTTAAATACACATCGTAGTTCTGATCCTGCCTATGCTGATCTTATCAATATCAAAAATAATGCTAATCGTGCAGCTGCGCTTGTACAACAATTACTAGCTTTTTCTCGGAAGCAAACACTCCGTCCTGAAGAAGTGGATTTTACAGAGTTTTTATCAGATCTTCGCAATCTTATTTTACCTCTTTTAGGCAATAATGTTCAGTTAAAAATTATTCATGGAAGAGATTTGTGGAGCGTTGAAGTTGATCAAGCATCTTTTCAGCGTGTTATTATGAATTTGGTTATTAATGCGCGTGATGCTATGCCTGATGGAGGGGTTGTAACGATTACAACAAATAATATTACAAAACAACAGAGTGCTGCATTTGATCATGTTGGTTTTGCGATTGGTGAGTATGTGCAATTGACTGTTTCAGATATAGGAACTGGTATATCAGCTACTATACAAGAAAAGATGTTTGAACCATTTTTTACAACAAAGGAAGTTGGACAAGGAACAGGGCTTGGCTTGTCTATGGTTTATGGAATTATTCAACAAACAGGTGGTTACATTTACTGTGATAGCAGAGAAGGAGAGGGAGCAACATTTCATATTTTTCTCCCCCGGTACATTCCTCATAATAATGGAGAAATTTTTCCGCTGATTGAAAAAGGTGAAGAGCAAGAAAAAAATACAGATTTAACAGGATCGGCGACTGTTTTGTTGGTTGAAGATGAAGATGCTGTCAGAATGGGTGGGGTAAGAGCACTTCAAATGAGAGGATATACTGTTTTAGAGGCTGCAAGCGGGGTAGAAGCACTTACCATTCTTGAGGAAAATAAGGGGGCTATTGATATTATTGTTTCTGATGTAGTGATGCCAGAAATGGATGGGCCTACTTTGCTTAAGGAAGCACGTAAAAACTATCCTGATATCAAATTTATTTTTGTTTCTGGATACGCAAAAGATGCTTTTGCTAAAAATCTTCCACAAGATGCTGTTTTTGGTTTTTTATCTAAACCATTTACACTCAAACAGTTAGCACTAATAGTTAAAGAAACACTTGCACAATGAAATGAAAAGTTGTGTGATAGAAACATTGTTTATTTTAAAATTTTTTAGACGAAGATGAGTGTGTTGAAAAGACAAGCGTAGTAATGCGTAAAGCCTAATGAAATCGATACCGATAGAAAGCTAAAAAAGCATCGCAGATTTTGTATAAAAATACTCATGAAGATGGAGTGAGCATATCCTATTAAAACTTTATAAGAGAAGAGTTGCAGGAAAGTTTTTACAATGTTAGAAAGTGCTGGTTGATATACTCAAAAGGAGAAAAGCTGTTGTTGCGTATTTATCATTTTTTTGTTTCCATCAATGAAGGATTTTAAGGCTTCGGGATAGAGTTTATGTTCCGCTTTAAGGACTCTCTCTGCTAAGCTTTCAGCGGTATCATTTGGACACACTGGAACAGCTGCTTGGGCAAGAATTTTTCCTGCATCCATATCTTCTGTAACAAGATGAACAGTGCAACCAGTAATTTTAACGCCTGCTTGTAAAGCTCTTTCATGTGTCTTTAAACCTTTAAATGAAGGTAAAAGAGAAGGGTGAATATTTAAAATTCGGCCTTCATAAAGTTTTACAAAACGCGATGAGATGAGGCGCATATAGCCAGCAAAGCAGAGAAGATCTGGCTTATATTGAGCTAAAATCGTAAAGATAGCTTCTTCGTGTGCTTCTTTTGTTGGATAGTTTTTGCGATCAACAATGTGCGTAGGCAAGTTATTGTTACGCGCTTTTTCAATGCCGGCAGCATAAGGATTATCACAAATAACTGCTATGATTTCAGCAGGGTATTCTTTTTGTTTACTTGCTTTGGCAAGGGCAACCATGTTAGATCCGTTGCCAGAAATAAAAATAACAATTTGTTTTTTCATAAGTGCAGGACACCTTTATAGAGTATTTCTTTATCTTGGCGTTTTGTTAAAATGCCTAGGGGGGTAACGGTTTCTCCTTGTACTTCAAGTGCTTGCGTAATTTTTTCAACTGCGTGTTGCTCTACGATAATAACCATGCCAATGCCGCAATTAAATGTTCGCAGCATTTCTGTTTCTTCTATTTTGCCTTGTTTTGCAATCCATGAAAAAACTGATGGAACATGAATGACAGAAAGATTAATTTCAGCGCACAGAGAAGATGGAAGTACCCGTGGAATGTTTTCAGAAAAGCCTCCACCGGTGATATGGGCAAGAGCTTTAATTCCTTCATAATTTCGCATAATAGATAGGAGCGATTTTACATAAATGCGTGTTGGTGTGAGCAATGCTGTACCAAGGCTGATTTGAGGACTAAATGGAGCAGGGTTTTCCCATTTTAGGTTATTTTGTTGGATGATTCGTCTTATAAGAGAAAAGCCGTTGGAATGAACTCCAGAAGCGTTAAGTCCTAAAATAATATCGCCTTCTGTAAGATTTTTTGAAGGGAGTAATGCGCTGCGTTCGCATGCTCCTACAGCAAAGCCTGCTAAATCATAATCTCCTTCTGCATACATGCCTGGCATTTCTGCAGTTTCTCCTCCAATAAGAGCCGCGCCTGCTTGTTTACATCCTTCTGCTATACCAGAAACGATTGTAGCACCCTGTTCAGGGTTCAGCTTACCCGTTGCAAAGTAATCAAGAAAAAAGAGAGGTTCAGCACCTTGTACGAGTAGATCATTAACGCACATGGCTACGAGATCAATACCGACAGTGTCATGTATACCTACTTCAATGGCAATTTTTAATTTTGTTCCTACACCATCATTGGCCGCTACAAGAATAGGATCTGTGAAACCGGCTGCTTTTAAATCAAAGAGACCACCAAATCCACCAATTTCTGCATTTGTTCCTGCTCGTTTTGTTGAGCGTATAAAGGGTTTAATTTTTTCTACCATGGCATTACCCATGTCGATGTTTACACCGGCTTCTGCGTAGGTAAGAGCACACTTGGATTTATTATTTATGAGATCTTTATTGCTCATTGGAGTCTTCCTTATGGAAAATCAGATTTTGGTGTTATGCAATGCCATGATAAAGTTACCTCTGCAAGAGATATTGATATTTAGTATTTAATAAATAAGCCATTTTGCTTGACCTATGTATTTTCTTGACCCATGTAGAAGAAGTTTATAATCTTTTGTGAAGAATTTTTTAGGATATTTTATGAGCAAGGTAGATAATCACGATCATTTTGCTTCGCAGCTTGTGAACAAGAAAGTGAGTCAGAGTGGGTCTCGTGACCGTTATAAGACTTATGTACCAGCTTATACTCAAGTACCGTTACTGAACAATATGAAAAAACAAATTTTTTTCTGGCTTGGTACGCTGATTTTTTTCATTCTTTTTATGTTTGTTTTTGGATCCGTTTTGCTTCCTTTTGTAGCAGGGATTGTGTTGGCTTACTTTCTTAACCCCATTGTTCAATTGTTTGAAAAGTTTGGTATTCGTCGTGTTTTTGGTACTATCCTCATTACTTCGTTTATTGTTGTTATTTTTGTTGCTGCTTTAATTATTTTAATTCCTATTATCAGTTGGCAAATACAGCAGTTTATGAGTGATGGCTTGCCCGTCTATATTAGTCGTATTCAAACTTTTTTTGTTGAACATGATTTTGATTGGGTTAGGCGCTATTTTGGTAGTGATCCAACTGAATTACAGAGTAATATTAAAGGGCTTTTGGGAAAAAGTTCTGATTTTATTACATCTCTTTTGAATTCACTTTTGAAGTCAGGAAAATCTATCGTTAATCTTGTGAGCCTATTTGTTGTGGCACCTGTGGTAGCATTTTACATGTTATTAGATTGGCCGCGTATGGTTGCAGCAGTTGATTCGTTAATACCAAGGGACCATCTTGAGACAGTTCGCAGTATTTTTTATGAAATGGATAGAGCTATTGCTGGCTTTGTTCGTGGACAAGGAACAGTTTGTTTAATATTGGGAGGGTATTATGCTATTGGTTTAACTATCACGGGACTTAATTTTGGTCTTTTGATTGGTATGTTTATTGGTCTTATCAGCTTTGTTCCGTATATTGGTACAATGAGTGGTTTTGTGCTTTCTGTTGGTGTTGCATGGGTTCAGTTTTACCCCAATAATTGGGTTTGGATCGTTGTTGTTATGGTTCTCTTTTTAATTGGTCAGTTTATTGAAGGTTATATTCTTCAACCAAAACTTGTGGGGTCATCAGTGGGATTGCATCCGGTGTGGCTGATGTTTGCACTTTTTGCTTTTTCTTCACTCTTTGGTTTCACCGGTATGCTTGTTGCGGTTCCTGCTGCTGCGGCTGTTGGTGTTTTGGTTCGTTTTGCTCTTCATACTTACCTTAATTCTCAAATGTATTCACGAAGTGGAAATTCGGAGTTGCTAGAATGAAGGGGCGTGAAACGCAATTATCCTTAAACTTCTTTTATAATCCGGCTTTCCAATTTGATGACTTGGTAGTGACGGAAAGCAATCGTATGGCTTTTCAGCTTATTGATCATTGGCCAAATTGGGTCTTACCTATTGCAGTTTTGGTTGGAAAAGAAGGATCTGGGAAAACGCATTTTTCTAGCGTATGGGCGCAGAAAGCTGACGCTTTAAGTTTTCATCGCAATGAAGTTGATCAGGCTATTGCTGTTGCTTCTTCAGGAAGATCACTTTTAATTGAGGATATTGATGCGGATGAAATTAGTGAAACAGGGCTTTTTCACTTAATTAACAGCGTTAAGCAAGCAAATCTTGATGTACATCATGCTACTTTGTTGATAACAGCACGTACAGTACCTTCAGCGTGGAATTTAAAGTTAAATGATCTCAAAAGTCGCCTTAATTCGGTTATGTTAATTGCGATTAATCAGCCTGATGATGCATTGTTAACAGCTGTTGCTTTTAAACTTTTTTCTGATAAGCAGATTATTGTTCATCCGGATACTATTGCGTACCTTGTAAGCCGTTGTGAGCGTTCTTTATTTTCATTAAAGCATGTTATTGATTCTGTTGATCAGTTAGCATTAGAAAGAAAAAGCAAAATAACGCGGGCTGTTATTGCTGAAGTCCTTAACATGCAAATGCAGTGAATATTTTCTGGATATAGCACAAATTATTCAATAAAAAATACTTATATTTTCCTCGCTTTTACAAGCGTATTTAGACATTTGAAAATGATTTTAGAGAAGTAAGATTTTTCTCTTTTTTCTTTTGAGAAAAGTGTTTGTTTTTTAATTTTTGCATTGATATTTTAGGAGAGATTAGCATTTTTAAAAATAAAAGCGGTTTAAAGGCGTGAGTGACAGGGTGCCAGATCATTTTTTCTTATGATGCGTATTAGATTTTATATGAAAGAGTGATGATGTTGAAGCTTTATAGTATTGAGGATTTTTTTGTGCGACTTGGAACATTTTTGTCGCAAAAATTATATTTGCTAGATGTTTTTAATATTGTAAAAGTTTTCTTGAAGTAATATGAGAATTGTAGAATTTTATTAGAGGAATTCATTACTTGTTAAGGTGGGATGACTTTTTTTCTTTTTTGGGTGTTGTTTTCCTTATTTCTGCCAATGAAATGTATCACTTAGCAAAAAAAAGGAATTAAAAAGGTTTTTTCTTGTAAAGAAGTGCAAAAAAATTAAAAAAGATGTCTTTTCCTCTTGCGCTTCTGTTATGAAAATTTTAGGGAATGTGCATCAAATAAATGTAAACGGCGGAGCGTAGCGCAGCTTGGTAGCGCACCTGATTTGGGATCAGGGGGTCGTAGGTTCGAATCCTATCGCTCCGACCATATTTGGTTTTATATGAAAGAATGGTCCGATTGGGTGCGTGTGGTGAGAAATTGTCATTCAAGCGTTTTCGTCAGTCTGAAGGAAGCTAATCATGATCGCACGTATTTATAGTCCTGCGAAGACAGCTATGCAGTCAGGTAGGAGAAATACTGGTTTTTGGATTTTACAATATGAGCCATTACAGGCAAAAATTCTTGAGTCTCTTATGGGATATACGGCAACATCTGATATGAGTAGTCAAATAAAAATCCGGTTTAATAAGCAGGAAGAGGCAATTGCTTTTGCTCGTAAGAATGCTATTCCTTATCGTGTAGAGAAAACACATAAGCCAATTCGTCGTGTCGTTTCTTATTCTGATAATTTTCGCAGTGATAGACATCAACCTTGGACGCATTGAGTTAAGGATGTTCTTTTGGATTGAGAAAAATCAGTTGGTCCCGTAGCTCAGCTGGATAGAGCAACGGCCTTCTAAGCCGTGGGTCACAGGTTCGAATCCTGTCGGGATCACCATATTTAAATAGAATAAATAGATATATAAAAGTTTGGAAACCTTTCTTCTTTTGATTTTTTCTATTTTAGGTTATTGCCTATCAGCCATTTTTGTAAGAAAAGGGGATTCTGTCCAATAAAAGTGCTATAAGTTGTAATGCTATAGTCTCTGCATTACTGGTATGTGTTGCTGTTAATTTTTCAGTTCATCTGCTAATTTTCAAATTCCTATTTGATTACGCGCTCACGAAACAGATTGCTTTAAAACTTTCTTTAGTGCGTTTATTTTTGCCTTTCCTACAAATGAATATTTTATCTCCAATAGGACAAATTTTAAGGATTTCTACTCGTTCAGACAAAATAAGAAAAACACTTATTTAAAAATTAAACGACAAAAAGCCTTCCTTAACTATATACTGAAACGTTATGCGAATAAGATCTAATGTACTTCCACTCATATGCTCTAAAAAAGTGATTACTACCTGTTTTTGAATTTCAATGGGTATGTGATGCTCATACAAAATCTAATTTTTATCCATGATTTTCCATTCTTTTAGCCTTTCTTGTAAAGTGACTGTAGTGTACTATTATATCTAAATATTTTGGCAGCAAGTTTGCTATAATAGGTATGAAAAAAAGAATCATGAAGCGGTCGTCAGATTAGAAAAAATAGTATTTTGGAGAAAGAAGTTGATGCTTATCATAAGTTGTTTGCAATAGACTCTCTTATTTATTGAGCTGTGAGATTATTGGCATGTGTGCTAGAATCCTGAAATGTTCTTTCATAAGAGAGGCTAGAAAAGTGTAGAAAAAAGAATACGTTTTGTAGAGTAGGTATTGGAAAATCTTATTCTCCAATTGTCGCCCACACATTTCGTACCTTTAAAAGATCCACACAATCAAGAATCTATTTGTTATATAAAGCTAAATGGTGGGCGTGACAGGGATTGAACCTGTGACCCCTACGATGTCAACGTAGTGCTCTCCCGCTGAGCTACACGCCCATTTCATGACGTTGCATACACCACATAGAATTACAAACGTCAATGCCTAATTTAGTTTTCTATTTAATCAGTCACGAATAACTTGAAAAAATAGCCTTTTAAGCAGCTATAAGTATTTTTTCAACTTCATTAACGAGTTCACGCAAGTGAAACGGTTTAGAAAGCACTTTTGCATCAGGAGGAGCATCGCTATTTGAATTGAGTGCAACTGCTGCAAAACCTGTAATAAACATCACGCGTAAATCAGGATCAATTTCAGTAGCGCGTCGTGCCAGTTCAATACCATCCATTTCTGGCATTACAATATCAGTAAGGAGAAGGGAAAATGGTTCTTCTTGTAAACGCTCATATGCGCTGGCACCGTTATCGAAATCTGCGACTTCGTAGCCTGCACGTTCTAAGGCTTTCGCTAGAAAGCGGCGCATGTCGTTATCATCTTCTGCGAGCAGGATTCGTTTCATGATTATATTCCAATGGCTCCATTCGTCAGAGTTTTTTGCCACATCAATTATACAATATAGAGTATTTATAAAAAAGACGATAAAATACTCACAATTGTAATGAATGATAAAATGGTTAATTCTTACATTATTTTGAGAATACAGTATATTAGTTGTGAGTTGGTTAAATTCGAAACGTATGTGTATGAAAAGAAGAGAGCCGTGTCTGAATATTTTAAGCGCGATTTATGTTTCTTTTTAATTTTTTCATTTTGGTACGCGCTTCCTTGAAGGGAGCATGGAAACATTAATTTCAAAAATTTTTTATATTTTAAATGGAGAAGTCAGAAAAGCTATACGATAAAGCTGAGTTTTTATAGCTATTTTTCCTGTATACTTGTATGAATTATATAGTGATATAACATAAAAAATTAATAATAAACAAGAAATGTATTAAAGTATCTGTACTTTAAATTCTAAAATATATTATTTATTAATAACTATTACTTTATGGAAAAAATATCATCGAGAATAAATGCATCAAATGCAGCCCAAAATTGTTTTTTGTAACTTTCTTCATGCATGATTGTATCAAGTTCCGCACCTGTAATGGTGATGCTGTCTGTCAGGCGTGTGTGTTCGCATAATTGCCGCACCTCAATGTTATTCGCAATATTGTTTTGATTGGCGAGAATAAATAGTGTTGGGATTCGTAAATGTCCATGATATATATTTTCCTTCATAGAGGAAATTGCATTCAGTACCGATGCCATCCATTGGGATGTTGGCGATTTCATAGAGAGGAAAGGTACTCTATTAGTATACCCAGGTTGCATCTTTTTTTGTTTTTTTTCTTTGAGTTTTGTTCCACCTCTAGCTGGCAAGAATCCTAAGCCTATATCAGAAAGAAATTGTGTTAATTTATGTTGGAAGCCATTTGTTTTATTGCTAAGCGGTGCAAAAAGGGGAGAAACGCAGAGCATTTTTTTAAACTGATGATTAAGGAGATCCAGTCCGCTAAGTGCTATCAATCCTCCCATGCCATAGGTGAGCATATAGTAAGGTGGTGGACAACTAGGATAAACGGCATTTATAAGAAATTCATTCAAGTCATTAATATCATTGTTAATATCAAAATAATGATATCGACTCTGTTTTTGTGTATTGAACGATGATTTTTCTCGATCAAACCAGTCAAATATTGCTGTATGAAAACCACGTTTAGAAATTTCATTTATTGGTAAAAAATATTCTTCTAAAGCATTTGCATAGTTTTGGAGAATAACAATTGTTCCCTCGGATTTTTCCATATCAGGACACGTTATAGAAAAACGGATTTCGCGATCCGTGGCTATTTTAAGATAGCTACTACGGATATTGGAAGGAGTGGAATCGCAAACTGTGTGATAAAGAGATGTTTCCAATTGAAATCCTTTACAGTGTATTTTGCAAACTTAGTGCAAAGTGAGATAACGAGAGGACTTACATTTATGTAATGATAAAGAAGGATTAAGAAACAGTTATGTTGTTTTGTATGTTTTTACAAATTCAAGCATAAAAGAGTTGAAATAGGACAAAGCAATTACCAGATAAATGATGCGGTCGCTACTCTGGGCCGCTGGTTCACGGACAGTTTGCCATTCGGGAACTTTGTGAGTCAATTAATTATAGTCGCTCTAAAGGAGGGCAATATTATGCGTCAAGTAGACTTTTCACCATTTTATCGTTCAACAGTAGGTTTTGATCATCTTTTTAACTGGTTTGATTCTAGGACACAACCTGATGATGTTTCTTCTTATCCACCCTATAACATCGAGCGTTTAACTGAAGATTCTTATAGAATTTCTATGGCTGTTGCTGGTTTTTCTCAAGATGAAATCGATATCGAAACGCATTGCAATCAGCTGATCGTTAAGGGTGATAGAAAGCCTGAAAATGATAATGAAGAACGAGAATTTCTTTATCGAGGCATTGCGTCACGTGCTTTTGAGCGGCGTTTCCATTTGGCTGATCATGTTAAGGTTATTGGAGCAGAGCTTGGTGATGGTCTTCTTCATATTCAGCTTAAAAGAGAAATGCCAGCTGAATTAAAACCAAAGAAGATAGCTGTGCAGACATCAACATCTGCCGTGAAAAATGATAATAATCATACTATGCGTAAGGCGAATTTAGAAGTTGAGAAAACTAAATGATTATTAATTCCTTCTATGATTATTCTCATTGAGATAGCGAAGTGGCGCGAGACATAAGGTCTCGCGTTTTATATATTTTTTCTTAAAAAGAATACTATTTAAGTAAGACTACCTATTCTAGTTTATGGCAATGATTCTACTGCGTATTGCTGTATATTGAGAAAATGGAATAGATTTTTAAAGCTTCATCATGCTAAAAGATAATAGTCTCATTCAAAAAAATACATTCTGTATTTACTGATATATTCTTCGGGAAAAGTGGTCGGAGCGGCGGGATTCGAACCCACGACCCCTTGACCCCCAGTCAAGTGCGCTACCAGGCTGCGCTACGCTCCGAACTGTGTAAAACGCTTAAATGACTGTTTCTTTAAAGGCAAGAGAAAAATAAATAGAATCAAATCTAAAATGCTTTTGCACTTTTAAAGAGAGCTTTCTAGAGTGAAAATGAAACTTTGCGTTTTGATATTTCTTTGTTCATTAAGATAAATAATTAAACTGTTCAGCTCTTGATTTTGTTGTTATTTTATCGCTGTTATATTCACATATTTATTTTAATTATTTTGTGTGAATTGTGAGGTATAAGATAGGATTTGTATGCTTTTAAACGCATTCATTTTTTCTGATATTTAAGAGGTGTTATAGAAGAATGATACCTTTTTAGTATTTCTGTTTGTTTATTGAGATTTTTCCAAAAAGGTAGAAACTTTTATAAGTATGGTAGCAGATAGATGATATTGGAGAAATTTTTCTCCGTTTTTGTTTTGCGTAAAAAAAGCATTTTGTATGAGATGCGAAGATAGTAAAATGGAATTTTCAGATTGCACAATTACAAATCTAAATAGCTAGATATGAAGCTTTTATCCCGATAAGAAAAGGTCAAAACATTTCAATTTATATCTTGTTGTTTTGTATCAGATATACCAGGTAAATAAAATGTTGTAGTTGAAATACTTTCAAGGTTTTTTTTTGGAAAGAAAAGGGTAAATGATGAGCCGTTTTTCGGTAATAAATTTAACAGAAGCTGCAGTAGATCGTGTTAAAGCGATTATGGATGCCAAAGATGCGCGTGGTATTCTTATTGGTATCAAGAAAGGCGGTTGTGCGGGGATGGAGTATACAATTACCCTTGTAAAGGAAGAGGGGCTGGATGCAGATGTTGTTGAAGTGAATGGCGCTCGTGTTTTTATAGCACATGATGCAGTATTATTTTTATTAGGTACGCAGGTAGATTATGAAGTGACGGCACTTCGTTCCGGTTTTGTATTTAAAAACCCTAATCAAGTTTCCGCATGTGGATGTGGCGAATCAGTAGAACTTCGTCCAGCTCTTGCAAAATCAATTAGTTGAAATGTATAAAGTCAATTGAATTTAATGAGTTGAGGGATTTTCTTGGATTTTAGGTTGATGAAATCTCATGTTTTTTGTCTTCCATTTTTAGCTTTATTCCAGAGATCTTCCATTTCATTTAAGGATGCATCAGCCAGTGTTCTAGATTGAGCGGATAGATTTCCTTCAATATAGGTAAAACGATTTCGAAACTTTGTATTTGTTTTTTTTAATGCTTTTTGTGAATCAATATCCAAGTGGCGTGCGAGATTAAGTAGGGTAAAGTAAAGATCACCGAACTCTTCTTCTATATCTGATATTTTATTATTTTTGATTGCTTCTTTGAGTTCATTAAGTTCTTCTTCTATTTTTGCAAAAACTTTATGATTTTCACGCCAATCAAAACCTACCTTAGCTGCGGCTTTTTGTAAAGCGAGTGCTTCTTGGTCTGCTGGTTGAATCTTTTTTACTTTTTTAAGAATGCTTGTTGTAGAACTGTTTAATAAATTTTCTTTTTCGGAGCACTTTTTTTGTTCAGCTTGCTCTCTTTTTTTTATATGTTCCCATTCTTCTGCTACAAAACCACGTTTTTTTTGCTCTGCATTTCCGAAAACGTGAGGATGGCGACGAATCATTTTTGCAGTGACTGCGTAAACAACATCTTCGAAAGTAAAGTAACTTTCTTCTTGTGCAATTGTAGTATGATAGACGACCTGTAGAAGAAGATCACCAAGTTCTTCGCAAAGATCCATTCGATTTTTTCGTTCAATGGCATCGATAACCTCGTAAACTTCTTCAAGCATATAGGGTATGAGGGATTCAAATGTTTGTTTTATATTCCAGATACATCCGCTATCACGGTTTCGTAATGCTGTAACAATTGTGATAAGATCATTGATATCTTTTGACGCTAACACTTATATTTCTCCTATAAATGCTATGATATATTAGCTATCCCAACGTCTGTGTAACCACGCCCATTGCCCAGGATATTCACGTACCCAACTTTCAACAATATCATTTAATTTTTGTGTAGAAGCGGCTATATCAATCTCATTTTTTTCGTCAAGTGGAAGCTTTACACGCTCATATAGCTCTAAACGATGGCGTCCTCCGGCTAGACGGATACAACGTGCTGGATAAATATCACAATTATATTGTCGTGCAAGTTTTACAATTAAGGGATTTGTTTTAAGAGGTCTGTTAAAAAATATTCCTAAAACACCACGGTGAAATTTTTGGTCGACGAGCATACCAACATTTTCACCTTCTGCTAACTTGGCTGCTAATGCCCAAGCAGCACCGGCTTTAGATGGGACGAGATGTCCCATGGAAGTTTTCCGGGCTTTAAGGACTCGCTTTGCAATATAAGGATTATTAGGGGGCCTAAAGAGTACTGTAACATTTAGGCCAAAACTTTGTGCGCATATAGGAAGAAGTTCGAAATTTCCGGTATGCGCTGTGAAAAAAATATGCGGTTTCTTTTCATTTTTTAATCGCTTAAATATTTCAGCACCTTTAACCTCAATAAGACCTGGCTTCTCCGCATGAGGATCAAAATCAAAAATTTTATCAAGAAAAATATATTCCGCTAGAAATTGTCCTATATTTTGCCACATTTCTATCGCAATTATTTGAAGTCCTTCTTCTGTTTTTTCTGGATATGCAGCTCTAAGGTTTGTGAGCGCGATTTGGTGGCGATGTGTAAGGGGACCGAGTCTTTTTGCTAACCAAGAAAAAAAAGAAAATCCAATATTGGTAGGAAAATATTTTAAAATAAATAAGGAACCGATGAGCAGATATCCCCACAACAAATAAGATGACTTTTTTACTATAATTTTAATACGGTATACAAGACTTTTAATATAAATCTTCATCATAATTCAATCAATTTTAAGAATAATTTTACCAAAAACATTTCGGCTTTCCATTCGTTTTAAAGCCGTGTCAATTTCATCAAATCCAACAATTGTATCAATGATAGGGTGTACAACCCCTTGTGCCATTTTCTGCATGGCGTTTTGCATATTTTCTATACGACAGCCAAATGAACCGAATATTTTAAGTTGTTGCTGAAATAACTGCATGAGATTTAGTGGAGCTGTAACTCCAGAAGTAGAACCACAAGTTACTAAGCGTGCTCCTCGTTTCATACACAACAAAGAACCGCTCCATGTATCGACTCCTACATGCTCAAAAACAACATCAACACCTTTTTTTTGAGTTAATTTTCGGACAACGCCTTCAAAACGATCTTTACGGTAATTAATAACATGATCTGCTCCAAGAGATTGCGCTTTTGCTATTTTTTCATCTGAACCTACAGTTGTAATAACTGTACATTCCATATGTTTTGCGAGTTGAATAGCTGCAGAGCCGATACCAGAACCGCCTGCCTGTATCAGAACTGTTTCTCCTGTTTGTAGTTTTGCATTATCGAAAAGCATATGTTCTACAGTGCCAAAAGTAATTGGAGCGACAGCTGCTTGAAGTTCATCACATTCTGGAGGGGCTGGGACCAATAGACGCGCCGGCAAATTAACAAATTCACAGGCAAATCCATCAAGATGAAAACCGTAGACGCCTTTTACATGATTGCAAAGATTGTCACGTCCTTCACGGCAGGCTCGGCATATTCCACAGGTTTGTGCACCATAAATTGAGACGATCTGTTCGAGTTGTAAATTTTTAACATTACTCCCTAGTTGGGTAACTACGCCGGAAGCTTCTGCGCCAATTACGAGTGGCATTTTTCTTTTTGCAAAGGCCATACCACGCCAGCCCCATACATCAATATGATTAAGAGCAACGGCTTTTATATGCACTGTTACTTCATCAGGGTTCGGTGGTGGTGGCGTGGCGATATCGGTGATTTCAAGTCGGCGTCCATTCAATAGTTGCAGTGCACGCATTATTATCCCCCCTTAATATATATGGCTGTTAAGTTAAGTGTTACAAAATTTAATCAATATTAAAAGGATTATCTTTTATATGCAGTGATAACAAGACTTGTATTTTGACCCCCAAATCCGAATGAGTTTGATAAAACCGCATTGACACAGGCTTTACGGCTATGGTTAGGAACAACATCTAAAGGGATAGTAGGATCAGGATCATCATAATTGATTGTAGGGGGAAGTACCCCAGATTGAATAGTTAAAAGCGAGAAAACAGCTTCTATAGCACCGGCAGCAGTTAATGTGTGGCCAATCATTGATTTATTAGAAGAGACAGGAATATTTTCTAAAATATCACCGAAGACTGTTGATAATGCGAGATACTCCATCTTTTCATTTTCGGGTGTTGAGGTTCCGTGTGCATTAATATAGTCAATTTCATTGATGGTTATTTTTGCATCATCTAAGGCTTTGCGAACTGATTCAATTGCTGGGGATGCATCGGGTTTTGAACGCGTACGGTGAAAATCGTCTGCTGTTTCTCCACAGCCAGCTAAAATTCCTAAAATTGTCGCATTACGCTCTAATGCGCTTTTGAGAGATTCGAGAACAAGAGCGCCTGATCCTTCTGCCATAACAAAACCATCTCTATCACGGCTAAAGGGTTTTGCGGCTTTTTCTGCAGGATCATTATGGGTTGAAAGAGCAGACAATAATGAAAAACGGATAAGAGATTCTGCTGAAACTGAACCATCTGTAGCAATCGTGAGTGCACGATTCGTTTCTTTCCGTCGAATAGCTTCGACACCTAATTGGATTGCTGTTGCACCAGATGCGCAAGCGGTTGAAAGTGTAACAGGAAGTCCTTTTGTTCCAAATTTTTTCTGAAGTTTTTCTGCAATTGCCCCAAATTGTGTGGTTTCAAAGAGTGTTTCTTGGAATTTATGGCGGCAGACTTCAAGAAGATTTGCATAGGAAGGTTCATTATTAGAACCCCTTTGATCAAGAATAAAACGCGCTTTCCACTCAAGCTCAACAGGAGGAGCAGCTAAAAAAAGTGGTCCATTAAAATTTTTCTTATCAAGAGCTGCTTGCTCTATAGCTTCCTCTGCTGCAAGATTCGCAAGTTTTTCAGAAAGAGCTGCAGCACCAAGTGTGCTTTTTTCAAGAAAATCAACTGTTCCAGCGATACATGTATTTAATCCTTGGATGGGAAAGCGTGTTATTTTATGGATGCCACTCACACCACTTGTTAATTTTTGCCAATTTTCGTGTTTTCCTTGTCCTAGTGATGTTATAATTCCTGCCCCAGTTATTGCGACAAGTGGACGTCCAGAATGATCATTATATGCCACTAATAAAAATCTCCCTCAAACAGCAGTTAGGTGGGCCATACCTTCAGCTCTTTTTATACCAATGGTTGTCACAAACGCCTGACGTACTTCTTTAGAAAAAGGCTTTTCATGAGTACTTAACGCTGGAAAACTGTGTCTTTTTTTGACAGTAAGTGCGGCAAGCGCAAGTGCTAAAGGAAATTGCGCTTCCCGCATATAACCAAATAATGTTGTAACTCCGCGGTAAGATATATCAGCAGCCTCAAGAGCACTTTTTTCTGCTTCTGTTACTTCGTGAAATCCTGAAGCAGCTGAAATGGTTAAAGCAGATTTAGCCTCTATTGTTTTCAACATTGATACAATTGATTCTTCAAGCGGAATTTTTTTTCTGTCTGTTTGATCCGTGATGATCTGGCTAATTTCAGCATAAGCATGTGCATTACGTTTTCTTGCGTGTTTTCTACTTTCAAGGACCAGAAAAATACCACCAGAACCAGTTATAACACCGCCCCCAGGATAATTTTGACGTTCCCACACTGGTGCCCATCCACTGTGTGTTAAGAGTCCTCCAAGTTCATGGGACAACAACATATCATAGCTTTGTGCATTATAAGAGCTTCCCACCAGTGCATGTGTACTCTGGCCTGAGCGAATACGAGCTACAGCAATTTGAAGTGCAGAAAGTCCGCTGCCTTCTTCTCCCATAAACGTACGAGAAGATCCTGTTACTTTGTGAACAATTGAAATATTTCCAGCTAAAAGATTTGAGAGTTGTGCCAAAAACAAAGTTGGACGAAGTTCAGTCGAAAGAACCGAATTTAACATGAATTCATGATCAGGTACTTTACGTGCTTGTGAGAGAATTTGTGTATCAACAACGATATCACGTTCTCCCCCACTTGCTGCAACGATCATATCCATTGTTGATGTTAATTGCTCATTATTCTTCATGCCTGCATCATCAAGAGCAAGACCAGCTGCATAGGTACCAAGGCGTTGCCATGTGCCCATTTGCCGTTGATCACTTTTTTTGGAAATTTGTAAACTCCAATCAACTTCGGGCAATTGATGAACAATATAAGGTGAAAAAGTTGTACAATCAAGGTTTGGTGTAACTGTTGGATTGTTCAAGAGATCCCAATGATGATTAATCCCTTCACCCAGAGAGCTTATGATTCCTATCCCAGTAATGAGTACAGCTTGATCATGCATGATGCAAAAAATTACTCCGCCTGTTTTAAGGCAACGAGTTCATCAATTTTTGCACAAAGATTTTTCAGAACAAAATATTTTTCCGTTGCAGCTGCACCTTCGTTGACTTCTTGCGTCCATTGTTCTAGTGGAATTTTAATTCCGAAAGCTTTATCAATAGCGAAAACAATATCAAGAAAATCAAGACTATCGATTCCCAAATCGTCAATTGTATGGCTTTCAGGTGCAATTGTGCTGCGATCAATTTCACTAATTTCTGCTATAATATCAGCGACTTTATCAAACGTAGAGGGCAATATCCAATTCCTTATCATAAAATAAACATATTCTTCTTCTAACCTTTTTTCCCTTGAAAAAAAAGACTTAATCAAGAATATAGCTGTCTTTTCTATAGGCAAATGCATTTGCAGTGCATGAAATGCTACATTTTGAAATTTTTAAAAACTTTGAAATTTTATTGTGAGTTTGCTTATTTTTATTTATCTCGTTTTGGAGTTTTTTCTATTTGCAGCGAGGACTGCAAGAGCTGTCATGTTAACAACTCCTCGTGAAGTTACTGAAGGTGTAAGGATATGGACAGGACGTGAGGCTCCAATCAAAATCGGTCCTACATGAAGAGCATTGGTTAGATTTTTTACGAGATTGAGTGTTATATTAGCTGCATCAAGTGTTGGAAAGACAAGTAAATTAGCTTCGCCTTTGAGACGTGAATCAGGAAAAACGCGATCACGAAAAACTTTAGAAAGTGCAGCATCGCCGTGCATTTCTCCATCGGCTTCTAAATTTGGATATAATTTAGCAAGAATTTCAGTTGCACGGCGCATTTTACGCGCACTTTCTGTATTTTTTGAGCCAAAGTTTGAGTGTGATAATAATGCTGCTTTTGGTGTTATACCAAATGCTTCAATTTCTTGTGCTGCCAGTACTGTCATTTCTGCCAATTCTTCTGCAGAAGGATCTTCATTGACGTAAGTATCTGTCAGAAAAAGAGTACGACGTGGAGAAATAAGCAAACTCACAGCAGAAAAATGACGAACATTGGAATCAAGTCCTATAACTTGTTCAATCAATTCAAGATGGCGTTCAAAACGCCCTTCTAAGCCACAAATCATTGCATCAGCTTCTTCACGCATTACAGCGAGGGCTGCAATCGCTGTTGTTGATGTTCTGACGATTGTTTTTGCAACTTCGGGTGAAACACCACGTCTTCCTGTGTAATGAAGAAATAAATTAACATAATCACGAAAACGTGGGTCATTTTCTGGATTTGTAAGTTCAAAATCTATGCCGGGGCGAATTCTTAGACCAAAGCGTTTTAATCTTGCTTCTATAACATGCGGACGACCAATGAGGAGAGGAATCGCAGTTTGTTCTTCAAGTACAATTTGTGCAGCTCGAAGCACGCGTTCATCTTCACCATTGGCATAAATGATGCGTTTACGTTTTGCTGTTTTTGCGGCAGCAAAAACAGGCTTCATTGTTAATCCAGAACGAAATACAAATCGATTAAGGGTATCATGATAAGTTTCCATATTTTCAATTGGCCGAATTGCTACACCCGTTTCCATTGCTGCTTTAGCAACGGCAGGAGCAATGCGTAGTATTAAGCGCGGATCGAAGGGGGAGGGAATGAGATAGTCTGGACCAAAACTGGGTGGTTTCTTTGAGTATGCACGTGCTGCAACATCTGAAGTTTCTTCGCGAGCGAGAGCAGCAATTGCATGAACCGCGGCCATTTTCATTTCTTCATTGATTGCTGTAGCACCGACATCTAATGCACCGCGGAAGATGTAGGGAAAACAAAGAACATTATTGACTTGATTGGGATAATCAGAACGCCCTGTACAGATCATTGCATCAGGCCGCACAGAACGCGCTTCTTCTGGCATAATTTCTGGTATTGGATTAGCGAGTGCTAAAATTAATGGATTTGGAGCCATTTTTTTTAGATATTCAGATTTCAAAACACCTCCTGCTGAAACGCCTAGAAAAATATCCGCATTATCAATAATTTCGGATAAAGTTCGCGCATCAGTTTTTTGTGCATAATTGATTTTCCAGCGATCCATAAGTGTTTTGCGACCTTCATAAACAACACCCTCTAAATCACTAATCCAAATATTTTTAACTTTTGCTCCAAGACGGACTAAAAGGTTAATACAAGCTAGAGCTGCGGCACCTGCACCCGAGGCAACTATTTTTGCATTTTCAATTTTTTTTCCTGAAAGATTTAACGCATTTAATACGGCTGCAGAAACAATAATGGCAGTTCCATGTTGGTCATCATGGAAAACTGGAATATTCATTTTAGCACGGAGTTTTTCTTCGATTTCAAAACATTCAGGAGCTTTTATATCTTCAAGATTAATACCACCAAATGTGGGTTCTAAGGCAGATACCGTTTGTACCATTTGTTCAATATTGGGTGCATCAATTTCAATATCAAAAACATCAATATTCGCAAATTTTTTAAATAAAACAGCTTTTCCTTCCATAACCGGTTTTGAGGCGAGGGGACCAATGTTTCCTAATCCAAGAACAGCAGTTCCATTCGATATGACGGCAACTAAATTAGAACGGGAAGTATATTGAGCAGCAAGATTTGGATCTTTATGAATTGCAAGACACGGTGCCGCGACACCTGGAGAATAAGCAAGAGCTAGATCACGTTGATTATCAAGAGGTGTTGTCGCTTGTATTTCCAACTTTCCAGGTTTGGGATGCTGGTGATAAAAAAGTGCGGCACTATCAAGTTCAGCTTTTTGTAAACTGAAATCACTATTTCGTTCTGTAGACATTTTTACGATATCCAGGTTTGTGTATGTTGATGTGAGATGTTCCATCTACGATAAGATTGTTTTCACTGATAGATCCTCATTTCTCTGAATATAAAAATACGTGAGCATGAGAAAATCTTCCTGGATCTTTAATCAGTTCGATGTTCCTTTGTGTCTGCGCTTATTAACAAACTTCATCGGTATTAGCGCAATTAATCTTCTCTCCTTAACAAAATTCGCAGAAGCTCGTCATTTTAAAAAAACAAGTAAAATATTACTAGCAGTTACATTACCAAGCAGTTATTTTTTTTGCAATGCTGATGAGAAAGGAAAGAAGGGGACTGTTTATTCATTGAGCCTGATTTTCATCAACATATGCTTTCTTTACATTTCTATAAGTGAGTATAGCATTCGTATACCATATTTGTCTTTAATAATAGAAGTGAAGGGGCTAGGGGGAAGTAGAGGGAGTTATGCTTATTCTATTTATATGCTGTCTGGTAATTGATCATGCGTATTTAAAAAATAGCGGTATTGCTTAAAATATCACAAGAAATCTCATGCCAATCATCACTTTTGTACATAACACTACATTTGCACTCAGTGCGTTACATGATGATGAAGGATAACTAAACCAAAAAAGGAAAAAGTGGAAAAAATATTTTTTCCACTTCTATTTGTATCTATTGGATGCGACCACTTGCATGAGCAAGCATAGTGTAGACTTTTCCAGTATCAGATATCAAATATTTTCGAACTGAGTTAGAAGAACTAGAACTACCAGATACATTACGTAATAGTTTTTCAAAATCTACAATATACTGATTAACCGAGCGTTTAAAATCAATATCGCTCATATATTTTTTCTTAATCATCTCAAATATTGTTTTCCCATTCAAAGTATAAAGGCGTTCTGTTACAATATTTTTTTGTCCACGCTGATAATGATCCCATAGTTCAACGACAGCATTATGATTAATAGCTCGTACTATACCTGCCGCTAATGAATTAAGAGATTCACTTGCAGGACGCGGTTTTGTTTGTATTGGTGTAAAAACAGCATCACTAGGCATTTCATCATACCATGATTCCTCACGTGAAGCTCTTTCTAGGAGGTTCGATACCCATTTATTTTGCCTTTTTTTGCTTTGATTTTGCTGCAAAATAGGTTTAGGTGGCACTATCTTCTTAATGACTTCAGGGGAAATACTATCGCTCCTTTTGGGCGTTGATGATGTAGGAATTACCGGTATTATTGGCTCATTCGCATTCTGTTTATTGTTTTTTTGTATAACGCTTACCAAGTCCTTTAATGCTGTAATTTGTTCATTTAGAGCAGTGCGAATTGTTTGTGTTGTTTCTTTCGTCTTTGCAGGCAGCTTTTGAACATTCTCATTAATATCTTTATTAATTTTTGAAAATTCTAAACGAACTTCATCGGCTGAGCGACGTATATCTTCTGCTGCCCCTGAAAAACGCGTTGAGGCTTCGTTAATAAGCTGATTAAGTGATTGTTGGAGTGAATGTGTGGAGTTACGCGCATTTTTGTCAGTGCGTTCAAGTGCTGAGTTGAGAATATTTTCATAATGTTCAATTAATTGATTGATTTCATTAGATTTCGAAATAAGAGCATCGCTTAATGCAGAAAGTGTGTTGTGTTTTTCTTCAAGTGTTATGCTGAGTGAGTTTTCAGATTGCTCGAGAACGCGAATAGTCTCAGAAAGTGTTTTAGCATGTTCCCCAAAACTGCTTGTTATATGGCTAATTTGCTCAAATGTATTTTGTGAGATTCCTTGCAGAACTTCAACGTTATTACTGAGCACTTCATTTGAGGCTGATAGATGCTCTGCTACTTGGTTAGTACTGCGGAAAAAATTACTCGCTGTTTCACTAAATTTACCATCAATATTTTGAACGGCTGATAATAAAACATCACTATTTTCATGGAATCTGTAAATGGATTGATTTAACTGCGCAACGATAGATGAGACATTATTAACAAAATCTTCCTTCATAGCATTTACTGTTTGAAGTGTTTCAGAGTTGGTTTGTGCCAAGCTATTTACTAAAGATTCATTATGGGCATAAATCCTCTGTTCAGCATCTTGTGTTGAAAGGGAGAGTTGTTCACCGATATGCTGTGTTAAATAACCAATTGACTCTGTTGTACTTTGCGCAGCTTGATTTAAGTGGTTTGTCAGTTCTGTGATCTTTCCAACATGTTCTGAAATTTGAGTGGCTGTTTGATTGTTTGCTTCTTCCAAACGGCTACTCACATCAGAAAGCTGATATCCTAAATTATTTTTAAGATTCTGCATGGAGTGATGCAGAACATTGCAACGTTCGCTAAGGACTTGTTCAATTGCTGTTGTTGAAGTATGAATTGTTTCATTCAACAACGCTTGTGCATTATGACTGGCCGTGGTGAAGGCTTCGACAGTATGAGCCGTTTGTTCAGACAACACAGACAGAACTTTTTCACTGGTATCATAAACTGTTTGTTTAACGTTTGATACAATGCGATTACCAGATGCCGAGAGAACATTTTCCGCTTTCATAGCAACATCAGCTACAGATGAAAGAATTTGTTCACCTGTAGACGAAAGAATATCAGAGGCTTCCAAAACTTTATCACGTAAGCTGCCTGTAACAGTGTTAACCGAATCTTCTAATGTGATTCGTATATTATCAACGCTTGTTTCAAGTGCTTGTTGCATTATCTGGCTTTGTTCATTACTAAGCATGATAGATGTTTTTAATGTGTCAGAGCGCTCGTCAAAAGCAGATGTTTGCATCTCTATGGTTTCACATACTTGTCCAAGTTTTTCTGACAATGTTTCTTCTAGTGTGCTTGCACGTTCAAAAATTTTGTGTGCACGATTTTCTAAATTTGCGTCAAAAGATTCTATGCGTGTTTCAAGGGTTTCAAAGAATGTACCACTAGATTGAGAGAGAGTATTCTTTAGAATTTCAGCTTGGTTTTCGAGGTCTTTGATATGACCTTGTACAGTCTCAGTAATATTCTTATTGTTGGCAATAATTGCATTTTCAACTAAGTCTATTTGCTGTTTTAATGCGGTATCAACATGTATATCACTTTTGGTGATGAGATTATGGATCGTTTCCATCCGTTGCTCGAGTGTGCGTGCTTGATCTGCAAGAACTTCATTAAGAGAAAAACTATTAATCGCTAACGAATCACGCAGAGCGTCGGCACGTATATCAATATTTCTAGCTTGTGCTTCTAAAGCATCTTTTGTTGTATTGCAGCTTTGTACAATGACTTCTTGTAGTTTATCTGTACATTGAACTATATTTGCGAGATGATTTTCAGCGTGCTGATCAACGATTTGAACATTATCAATCAAAACTTTTTCAAGACTTGAAGTGTTTTGAGCTAAAACATCAATCTGATTTTTTAATGTATCAGCGATTTTATTTTTTTCGTTATCGAGCATATCTGCTATCAGAGCTCTTTGATCAGAAAGTTGTAATTTGAAGTCTTGCGAACGCTCTTGTATGATATCGACAATCGCATTATCGACATATCGAACTTCTTCTCTTAGTCTTTCTTTGCTTTTGTCGATTGTGGAAAGAATAGTTTCATGTCCATTTGTAAACGCTTCGGTAATATCAGCCGTTCTTTCTTGGAGATTTGCATTAATTTGCAAGATATGATCTTCCAAGAAATTACTCAGTTTTTCAGCATTGTCTTCTAGAGTTTGGCTGCGAGCTATGAAGGATTCGATTATAGAATCGCTGTGCTCTTTAAGAGAGAGATCAACAGTTGCTAAACGGTTTTCAAAGGCTTCAATTGCTTCAGAAGTGACATTGTCAAATTTAGAAGAAAGTTTGTATGCTTTTTCATCGAGTTGTATGATTTTTTCATCAAAACTCTGCAGAAATTGATTATTGCGATCAATAATGGATTCATCCAGTGCTTTAAATTTTTCATCAACATTATGGAGAGTCTGCTCTGTTGCTGTTTGTATATGTGTCGTAATTTTAGCGATGTGCATTTCAGCTTTAGCAGCTGTTTCATTAAAGGTTTTTTCTATTTGTTTTTCATTATTATCAAAACGTTCTGAGAAACCATCAAAGTTTTTCCCTAATTCATGGAAAAACTGTGTGTTTTTTTGCTGAATTTGTGTCGTGGTTTCATTAAATTTTTTAACGAGCTGATTTGTTACGCCATCACCGGCATAGGACAGTTTTGCAACAAGATCTTCTCCCTGTTTTTGTAAAGTCTGGGAAAGAGTCTGCACCAGTTTTTCAACATTGGTTACGATTTTGGAGGTAACTAAGCCAAATTCATCACTTAGCTGTTCCTGTGTGCCCTTAATTGTTGACTGTACGCGATCAGCATGATTCAAAATGGCTATACGTTCATTGCTTAATTCTTTGATTAATGTATGAATGCGCGATTCATTTTCAGCATAAGCTTGTTCCAGATTATGAACTTCACCTTGTATGATAGCTTCAAGTTCAACAGCGCGCCCAAGAGTGCGCTCAATTCCCTCGTTCATTGCTGCTACTTCTTCGCGAATGGTTTGCCCTATAGCGATAGCTTGTTTTTCAGATATATGTTGTGGTTCACTGAGGCGTTGTGCAGCATTTGTCATAAGAAGAGCAATATTATGCAATTCGTTCGAACGTTTTGTTAATTGAGCGAATCCCCAAGATACAAGGATAGGGATTGCTGTTCCCGCCGCTACAGCTAGACCTGTTGAAGATGAAACAAAGGTAGTGATATTCGATAAGGAATTGAGGCCAGTGGGAGCTAACTTATGAGCAATAAAAGCACCTCCCGTTGCCCATAAAGCACTGAGTGCTGTTGTATACCAATAGACCCGAGAGGTAGAACGCTCTTTTAATAATTCAGTATTTAAAGGAGTTGTTATATCATCATTAGCAGGAAGAAGTTTTGTCGACAATAACGTGCTATTAACAGTCCCACCCGAAAGTTCAGGTGCAGGTTTTGGAGAGAAAAGCTGCTCAACAACGGATTCATCAATAGCAGCGTTGTCATGAATATCTGAGACGAGAGTTGAAGTACCATTTTCAGCAAAAATTTCTTCTTCTGCTATTGCAATCTTTTGAATCAAATCATCTACATTAACGACATTTTCAGAATTATTGAATGATATCGCTTCAATTGCAGCATTATCAAAATCAAAATTCATGGCTTTTGTGAGAGCTTCTTCGACTTCAATTTCAAATGTTTGCAACTTGGTTCTACGTGCCATACTCGCCTCGTACTCTTACAGATGGAAAAGAGATACATCCTTCTCCAGATTTTCTAGTATACTAGCCGTTAATCATTCAGAAAGGAATATGTTTAGAGCAAAATTTTGAAAACTTATCAGGATAAAGTTAACACAGTTCTTTTAACCTGTTCAGAAATTGTATAAAATACAATAAAAACAATATTGTATTTGAGTATAACAAAAATGAAAATGCTGTTTACAACTTTTGTTTATGACAGAATTACAAGCCTATTATATTGTGGGTAGGCACAATTAAACGACAGTTATGCACAGTCTTTTAAAAAGAATCTATGGTGTGTGGATACATTGATGTTATGCAATCTATCATTTCTTTTTTCCATGATAAGTTGACGAATCATAGAGATATAATATTTAATTCTTCTTAGTTTAGGTAACCATATGTTCCCTTAAAGGGCACAGAATCCAAAATAGGATATGTACAGTGCTTTGGAAACAAAATAAAAGATCATTTTTTAATTGTAATGCATAAAAGCAAACGTGGGAAGATTTTCATATTCGATGACAGATTTTCACAGTTTGTAGTGCTTGTTGCCTTAAAGGTTCTTTTTTTCAACATTAAAGTTATCTTTTGCTAATTTTTGAAGCTAATACGTTGACAATTGGATATTTTTCAGTCGATATGCGTGCACGAATATTTCATGTAATTCGAGATGAAGGTGTAAGAATAATGGCAGAACGATCACAACACCTGCAAGATGTATTTTTAAATACGGTGCGCAAGCAAAAAATTTCTCTTACAATTTTTCTTGTAAATGGCGTTAAACTGACGGGTATTGTAACCTCATTTGATAATTTTTGTGTTCTTTTACGTCGTGATGGACATGCACAATTGGTCTATAAGCATGCTATTTCTACAATTATGCCGGGACAACCTGTGCAGATGTTTGAAAGTGAAAATTCTGAATAAGAAATTTACTTTACTCTAGTCTTCTTACTCCATTTTATAAAGTGCTTAGATTGCCGTGATAAATGAAAATGAGAGATTTTGGGGATTTTCTTCACAGGTTGCAAAACAGGTGCGCGCACTTGTTGTGGTACCGATTTTCCAAGAAAATAAAGGTGAAGGCGCTTCCAGTAGATGTTCAGTATCTTCTCGGGTTAAAGAAGCGTTGGGGTTGGCGCGTGCTATAAGGTTGGAAGTTGTTCATTATGAAACGGTGAATATCACTGCGCCTCGTCCTGCAACTTTATTGGGAAAGGGGAAAGTAGATGCGCTTGCCGATTATATAAGTGAATATTATATTGAGCTTGCGATTATAGATTATTTTTTAACACCAGTGCAACAGCGTAATTTAGAAAAATTATGGAATTGCAAAGTTATCGATAGAACAGCTTTGATTCTTGAAATTTTTGGGGATCGTGCGCAGACAAAAGAAGGGGTTTTGCAAGTCGAATTGGCGCATTTGTCTTATCAAAAAAGCAGGCTTGTGCGCAGTTGGACACACCTAGAAAGGCAGCGTGGTGGCCGTGGTTTTTTAGGCGGTCCTGGTGAAACTCAGATTGAAGCGGATAGGCGTATTTTGCAAGAGAAAATTATTCGTATCCGCCGCGAATTGGAAACAGTTATTAAAACACGTGCTCTTCATAGAGCTAAAAGAAAAAAAGCCTCCCATCCTGTTGTAGCTTTAGTAGGATACACAAATACGGGAAAATCAACTCTTTTTAATCAGTTAAGTAGTGCAGATGTTTTAGCAAAGGACATGTTGTTTGCAACGCTTGATCCAACTTTGCGCAAAGTTATTCTTCCTCATGGAAAAACTATTCTTTTATTTGATACTGTAGGTTTTATCTCTAACTTACCAACGCATTTGATTGCAGCTTTTAGAGCAACCCTTGAAGAAGTAGTTGAAGCTGCTCTCATTCTTCACGTGAGAGATATGGCAGATGTTGATCATTATGCGCATGCCAAAGATGTTTTAGAAGTGCTTTCAAGTCTTGGTATCAATGTTGATGATACAGAGCATATTATAGAAGTTTGGAATAAGATTGATCTATTGGATGAGCACGCATTGAATGTTTTGCAAACAAGCGCAAAAACACGGTTAAATCCTGCAGTAATGGTGTCAGCGCTTATGAGTGATGGTCTAGATCAATTATTAACAGTAATTGAAAAGCAAATTTTTGGAAAAATGCAAAACGTTGAATGTCTCTTAAGACCTCATGAAATGTCGCTTATTGATTGGTTTTATGAAAACTCTAGTGAAATAATGCAGGAAGGACATGATGATGGTTCTGTTACCATTAGAGCAGTGCTTACCTCTGAAGCAAAAAAACGACTAGATCATATCAAACAGAATATGAATTAAAGTTTTTTGAGATATTTCTGTACATTTTTTCTTCATTTTTAGGCTTTTCTTATCGCAGAATAATATGACTTAAAGTTAAGGGGATAGTTACTACTTTCTCTTAATAAAAAAATATGAAGTATTTTACTGGTTGAAATAAAGATGAGTCTTAAGAATAATAAAAGACTGTTTGTATGCATGAAACTGCGAAATGTTTTGGCCATTTTGCTCTTAGTGGTGCTGTGTGCATTTTTGATTTGGTTGTATTACTTTATTCAGCCACGGATATATCGAGCAACCTTGACATTTTCGTTATCTGATTCTGTTGGGAAGCCATTGCCAATTGATAAACAAAACAATGTTCTCGCATTCTTATTTTCACAGTCTATACTTTTAAATGATTCAAATTTACAGAATTTTTCTTTAGATGTTTATCAGAAGAAAGATTTTCGTGAAAATATTCGTTTATCTCGTAATGGTGATTTCATTGATCTTACTTTTGAAGCTGAAACTGTTGAAGCTGCTCAACATGGGTTGGAGACTTGGTTCTCGGCATTTTCACAAGCAATTGTAAAACAAAAACAAAAATTATTGTTAACGAAACAGCAAGCGGATCAGCAATATGATAAGACTATGGTACAAAATATAGTGCAGGCCTTTCGTTCATCTGTTGATTCTTTTATTTACCGCAATGTAAAACAAACAGAGCTTAAAGACCTTTCTGTGCAATTAACGCAGGCAACTTTAAAGCGTATTCATTTAACGAGTTTGAACTCAACTATCAACATGATGCGTGAAAATGGGCAGTCTTTACTATCTTTATCATTCATTGCAAGTAATTCAATGATCTCTGCATTAGAATCTAAACGTGATCTTTTGGAGACGCAAAGAGCGCATATGGTTGCACAATTGGGTTGGACACATCCTCAAATTAAGGCAATGACTGCGGAATTAGAGGCGGTTTCTCTCCAATTGGAAAATAAAATATTGCAGATTGTTCATCAAGTTCATGCAGATGAGGTTATTGCAACGGAATTTGAGAACCAGCTCAAAAAAAGGATTGGCTTTTTTGTAACAGATCAATCCCTATCTTTGAATCAATTATTTAATGAGCTCGAAAATAAAATAAAAGCCGTGGTAGATGCGCAAAAAAAAGAGATGAGCAAGGGTTCTTCTCTATTGCAAAACACAAAGATTCATGTGGTTATGCCAACAACATTAGCACCAATCTCTTTTATGGCTCTTTACGGAAAAAACATTATTGTCGGTGTGTTTGCAAGCTTAATCACTCTTTTTGGAGGCGTGTTGTTGTTTTATCAATGCTCTGGAATAGGAAAAGATAAACCAGAAGAAAATGATTCAAAAAACGATGAGAGCATTTTAGTCTCTAAGAGAATAAAAAACCTTGAGTCTTTTATTACAATGGAGGGATTATCCGATTTTTTGAAATATCGTACTTCAACGGTTGTTTCAATCATTGGGCTAGAGGCTGCACGGACGGCAGCAAAGCTCTCTCTCCATCTTGTAAAAGAGCGCAAAACAATTCTATTGATAGATATTTCTGGTCAACAAATAGAAAAAGTTATTGGTCCACATCGGGGATTGAGCGATATTTTAACGGGGAATGCCCAGTTGCAGGATGTTATTTATCGTGATTATGATACTGGGGTTGATATTCTTCCTCAGGGGTTAATGAGTGCTGTTTGTGCACAAGATTTTTCAAATGATATTCCTAATTTAATACAAGAATTTAAAAAAAATTATGATTTTGTCATTTTAGAAATGGCAAGCAAGCCCAAATATGGATTTGAGCAATTTGCAGAATTAACAGACCATTACATTTGTAGTATTTCTCTCAGCGAACAGGATTGGATGATGCAAATGGTGAGTAGGTTTCCAAAAACTGTTTACCGTGTGGTTGCATCATAAATGTCGCAGAATGTTAATCGCATGTTATAAGTTGTGCGCTTGTTTTGCGCTAAGATTGTTGTACATATTTAAAATGGCTAAGACTTAATATTTAGATTTTGAAATAAGTTATGGTTGGAGAAAGGCGTGGGGCAATTAGAGATGGCTGTAAAAAAATTGAATGATGGTGTTTTGACACCGTTGCAAAAGAAATATCGAAAACAAATTCAAGTGTGGCTTTATTTTATTTTATTTCTTTGTTTGGCAATTGTTTTAGTGGGGGGAGCTACCCGTCTGACGGGATCAGGGTTATCGATAACCGAATGGAAGCCAATTCATGGTGTCATTCCACCGATTGGTGTGGAGCAATGGCAGGAGGAATTTTTAAAATATCAACAGATAGCGCAATATAAGCTGCTCAATCCTGATATGACCTTAAATGCGTTTAAGGTCATTTTCTGGTGGGAATGGGCGCATCGCGTTCTCGGGCGCCTTGTTGGCCTTGTGGCTTTATTGGGTTTAGTTTGGTTTTGGGCGACCAAGCGTATTGAAAAAAATATTTTTCTCCAACTTACTATTGTGCCGATTCTTATTGCATTTCAAGGTTTTATTGGTTGGTGGATGGTGGCTTCGGGTATTGGTCAAAGTGATTTGACAAGTGTGAGTCAATATCGTTTAGCATTTCATCTTATAACAGCGTGTTTTGTTATTATTTTTGTTACTTATTTATCTCGAGGATTTACAGAATATTCAGAAAAACCAACCAATCAAGGGGTTCAATCTTTCGCCGGTTGGCTTGTTGTTCTTGTTTTGGTTGAGATTTATTTCGGTGGTTTGGTTGCAGGGCTCCATGCTGGGAAAGTTTATAATACGTGGCCACTTATGGATGGGCAGATTATTCCTGATGGATTGTTGCAGCGTAACCCTGTTTGGCTTAATTTATTTGAAAATCCCTTAACGGTTCAATTTGTTCACCGTTTTTTTGCTTATTTTTTGTTTGTTGTAGCAGTCATTCATGCTTTGTATGTACAAAAAAACGTTCCACGTTCAACCCATTCCCATCGTGCATTTATTATATGCATTATGATTGTTATTCAAGCACTCTTGGGTATTCTTACGTTGTTACATGAAGTTCCCATAAGTTTGGGGCTCATTCACCAAATTGTTGCGTTAGCAATCTTATGTTTTTCAGTTGCGCATTGGCGCGCAACAAAAGGAGCGTATCCGTGCTGTTGAGTAAAGGTTTGAACTCAGGAAAGTTTAGCTCCCTAAAAGCATTAAGTCGAGATTTTGGACAGCAGCTGCGGATGCACCTTTCCCCAAATTATCGAATATGGCACAAAGATTGAAAATCCCTTCATGATCATTGCCAAACACGAATAATTTCATCCCGTCTTTATGTGCTAAGTATTCTGGATTGAGTTTTGTGAGTGCATCAGTCTCTTCTTGTGATGCAACTGATATGAGGTTCTGCCCATCATAATGGTTCTCAAGAATTTCGCGTAGATTAGAACAATTAGCTGATTTTGTAAATAAATGGCGATGTAGTGGAAGATTTACAATTATTCCTTGGGGAAAACGACCAACGCTTGGTACAAAAATGGGTGTTTGATGGATCTGTCCATAGATTTTGATTTCTGGGATATGTTTGTGTGCAAGATTGAGACCATAGATAAAATAATTTTCCTGAATATCATTTTGGTGAGATTGGTTTTCCATTTGTGTAATCAATTGTTTCCCACCACCAGTATAGCCGGAGATTGCATTAATTGATATCGGATAATACGCATCTAGCAGACCTGCTTCACGGAGTGGACGAATCAAACTAATTGCACCGGTAGGATAACATCCTGGATTGGTCACGTAGTGTGCTGCTTGGATACGCTTTTTTTGTCCTGCAGTCATTTCAGGAAAACCGTAAATCCAATCTGGCGCAACGCGGTGAGCTGTTGAACTATCAATAATTCTAATGTTTTTATTATTTTTAAGCCAGCTAACTGTTTCGCGTGCAGCATCATCTGGAAGACACAAAATAGCAATGTCGGTTTGATTAAGATAGTCCCGTCGAATATCAATGTTATGTCGATCTGTATGAGCAAGAGAGAGTAATTTAAAATCCGAACGTTCTGCTAGTCGTTTTTGTATCTGTAATCCGGTTGTTCCATGTTCACCATCAATAAAAACCTTCGTTGTCATTCTGCCAGCCTTGAACTCATTTTTTCTGCCATATTCAGCTTAATTATTTTAAACTATTACCAATTTAAATGATAGTCATTAAATTATTGAATTTCTTGAGATTATATATCTTTTTTCTTTTAAAAAGTGTGACACATAGGAGTTATATGAGAGGAAACTTAATACCCATTTTGCATCATATTTGTGTGGGGGGAAGAGTTTTGTTGTTTATGTTACAAAGGGTAAGATAAATGTTTATACCATTTTTAAGTGAAAGTGGTTTAAAATATTTGGTTTGCGTGATTTGCTGTGTTATCGTTCAATGACTTTATTTTTTTAATGTTAGGAATGTGTTTTATGACTCAGCAACAAAATGACACACAAAAGCGCTTTTTTAATGAACCTTTGCAAACTGTTGATATTGCGATTTTTGATGCAATGAGGAGGGAGTTTGAGCGTCAACAGCATGAAATTGAGCTGATTGCTTCAGAGAATATTGTTTCAAGAGCTGTTCTTGAAGCACAGGGTTCTGTTTTAACCAATAAATATGCAGAAGGTTATCCAACAAAGCGCTACTATGGAGGTTGTCAATTTGTTGATGTCGTTGAAGATTTAGCAATTGAAAGGGCAAAACAGCTTTTTGGTGCTGCTTTTGCGAATGTTCAGTCTCATTCTGGTAGTCAAATGAATCAGGCTGTATTTCTAGCTTTACTTCAGCCTGGTGATACATTTATGGGATTGGACTTAAATGCTGGTGGTCATCTTACGCACGGTTCATCCGTCAATATGTCAGGAAAATGGTTTGACGTTGTTTCCTATGGTGTACGTCAAGAAGATCAGATTCTTGATATGGAAGAAGTTGAGCAGCTTGCAAAGGAACGTAAGCCTAAACTTATTATAGCAGGCGGATCATCTTATCCTCGTTTATGGGATTGGAAACGGTTCCGTGAAATTGCAGATGAGGTCGGTGCTTATTTCCTTGTTGATATGTCTCATATTGCGGGTCTAGTTGCTGGTGGTGTTCATCCTTCACCTGTTCCACATGCACATATTGTAACAACTACCACGCATAAATCATTGCGAGGTCCTCGTGGTGGCTTGATATTGACTAATGATGAAGCTTTAGCAAAAAAGATTAATTCGGCGATTTTCCCCGGTCTACAAGGTGGTCCTTTAATGCATGTGATTGCGGCTAAGGCTGTTGCGTTTCAAGAGGCTTTACAGCCTTCTTTTAAGAGTTACAGTGCTAATGTCGTTGCCAATGCGAAAAGCTTAGCAAAAACATTACAGAGTAATGGTTTTAATATTGTTTCTGGTGGTACAGACAACCATTTATTGTTGGTTGATTTGCGTTCCAAAAATTTGACAGGAAAACGTGCTGAATTGGCTTTGGGACGGGCACATATTACCTGTAATAAGAATGGTATTCCTTTTGATCCTGAAACACCATCTATAACATCAGGGATTCGTTTGGGTTCACCTGCTGCGACGACACGTGGTTTTGCAGAAAAAGAGTTTATTCAAATTGGTGAGTTGATTTCAGAAGTTCTTGATGGTCTTAGGGTGGTAAAAAACGATGAGGAGAACCATGCCGTTGAGATGGCTGTTAAGAAAAAGGTGGAGGATATAACGAATAAATTTCCTCTTTACTCTTATCTTAGCACTTGTTAAGGGCACAAAAGAGATGCGCTGTCCTTACTGCCAATATGAAGATACACAGGTTAAAGACTCGCGTCCTGCAGAGGAGGGGGCGGTCATTCGTCGTCGACGTGTGTGTTCTATTTGTGGTGGTCGTTTTACAACTTTTGAACGTGTTCAATTACGTGAGCTCTTGGTCTGTAAAAAAAGTGGTCGATGTGAGCTATTTGATCGTGATAAGTTGATGCGATCAGTTGATGTAGCTGTGCGTAAACGCAATATTGATCCAGACTATATTGAGCGAGCAATTTCTGGCATTGTACGTCAACTCGAGAGCTTAGGGGAACCTGAGATTTCTTCGGAAAAAATTGGGCTTCTTGTGATGGAAGCATTGAAAAGCATTGATGATATTGCCTATATTCGTTTTGCTTCTGTCTATAGAGATTTTCGTAATGCAAGTGATTTTCACGATGTTATAGACGAGTTGTCAAAGAGTATAACCGATACAGAATCTCATTTTGATGAATAAAAAAATGCAAGATGAACGGTTTATGGCTGCAGCTATCCGTTTAGCCGAGCGTCATGTTGGTCTTACGGGTGAGAATCCTTCCGTTGGCACATTGATTGTGCGAAACGATGACGGTGCAGGAACATCCATTGTGGGTTATGGTGTAACAGCTATCTACGGAAGGCCTCATGCTGAAGTGCAAGCTTTGCACATGGCTGGTGCTTTAGCTCAGGGTGCTACTGCTTATGTGACTTTAGAGCCCTGTTCGCATTATGGCAAAACTTCCCCTTGTGTGAATGCACTCATTGATTCAGGTATTTCACGAGTTGTTATTGCTCTTACTGATTTAGATAAGCGAGTTGATGGCCGTGGTATTGCTCTTTTACGTGCGGCTGGTATTGAAGTGGTTGAGGGTGTTTTGGCTGAAGAAGCTTTTGAAGCGTTGTGTACGCATTGGTGTATAAGGAAGTTGCAACGCTGTGCCGTTACTTTAAAAATGGCAATTTCTGCTGATAATGGTGTAGGAAAAAAAGGGCAGGGTGGAATAAAAATTAGTGGAATTATTTCTCACACTCATACTCATATTTTACGTGCTCAAAATAATGCTATTCTCGTTGGTATTGGTACTATACTAGCGGATGACCCGCAATTAAATTGTCGTTTGCCAGGGATGGAGATGCGTTCGCCGATACGTATTATTTTGGATGCAGATTTATGCATACCACTTGATGCAAAAGTTGTTCAAACGGCAACAAAAATTCCTACATGGGTTATTTGTGATACAAATCCTTCAAAGAAAAGTAAAAAAAGTGCGCTGGAGCAGTGTGGTGTGTCTGTGTATTCGGTAGAAATGAGCAATGGTTGCATACAACCCTTTGCCATTTTACAGCTGCTTTATCAACGTGGAATCAATAGTATTTTACTTGAGGGAGGCGTAAAGACGGGGGAAAAGTTTTTAAATGCTGGTTGTGTGGATCATTTGATATGTTTTTATGCACCCGTTATTTTAGGTAAAAACCGTATTGAAGCCCCTTATTTGGGAAATTATCTCTCGCAATTTTATGAAGTTGAGTCAAGAATGTTTGGAAATGACCGTTTTTATAAATGGAGGCGTAAAACGTTATGTTCACAGGGATTATAACCGATATCGGTTGTGTTGAAGATATTCAACCTTTAAAGCAAGGAGTGCGTTTAAATATTGCTACGCGCTATGCTATAGAAAGTTTGGAAATTGGTGCATCAATTGCATGTTCAGGAATTTGTCTGACAATTGTTGAGAGAGGATCAAAGCAAGCGGATACCAGTTGGTTTGCGGTGGAGGCGTGGGAAGAAGCATTGCGTTTGACTAATCTTGCACAATGGACAAAAGGAACTTCTATTAATTTAGAACGTTCCCTTAGGCTGGGTGATGAAGTAGGTGGACATTTGGTTTTTGGTCATATTGATGGTTTGGCTGAGATTATTGATCAGAAAAATGAAGGTGATGCAGTTCGTTTTTTTCTACAAATTCCAACACGATTTACGTCCTTTATTGTAAACAAAGGTTCTATTGCACTTAATGGGACATCTTTGACTGTTAATTCTATTGAAGATTGTATTTTTGATGTTCTGATTATTCGTCATACACTTGAAATGACGACTTGGGGGCAAGCTCAGATTGGAGATCAGGTCAACTTAGAAATCGATCAGTTTGCTCGTTATGCTGCAAAGTTTTCAGGCTTTAAAATAAAAGATGAATAAGAAAAAATTTTATTATTAGTTTTTAGAATTTTGTGCTCTACGATCTTGAATTCTTTTCTTCTTTTTTCTTGTGAGATTCCGTTATGATAAAAGAGATACATCAAAAGTTGCATGTACTGATTGTTGAAGCGCGTTTTTATGATGGGATTTCTGATGCACTTCTTGCAGGTGCAGTGAATGTTCTGCAAAAAGCCGAAGCAAGTTATAATATTGTAACAGTTCCTGGTGCATTAGAAATACCAAGTGCAATAGCTTTTGCCGAAAAAAGTAAGGTACTTTACGATGGTTATGTAGCACTTGGCTGTGTCGTTCGAGGTGAAACCTATCATTTTGAAATTGTTGCGAATAATTCTTGTCGCGCATTAATGGATTTAACTGTTCATCAACATTTGGCTATTGGAAATGGTATTTTGACTGTTGAAAATGAAGATCAAGCATGGGCGCGTGCAAAACAGGATGAAAAAAATAAAGGTGGTTTTGCTGCTAAAGCTGCTTTATGTATGATCGCTCTGAAAAAGAGATTTGGAGATAATCATTAAATATGTCTGATATAAAAGGAAGACATTCTCCGTGTTCAGCCAATAAACGTGGAGCAGCAAGACTCGCTGCAGTTCAAGCACTCTATCAAATGGATATAGTCGGTTCTGGTGTGATGGAAACGGCGGCTGAATATGAAGCTTATCGGTTAGGAAAAAACATTGATGGGGATCAGTATCTTGATGCTGATTTTCAATGGTTTTTAGCTATTATCACAGGTGTTGTAAAGAATCAAAAACAGCTTGATCCGATGCTTCATCAACAACTTTCCGCAGAGTGGTCACTCTCACGTCTTGATTCTATATTACGCGCAATTTTGCGTGCAGGCCTATGGGAGTTGATCAACCGCCAAGATGTGCCTGTTGCTGTTGTTATGAATGAATATGTAGATATAGCAAAGGCATTTTTTGAAGGTGACGAACCAAAGCTCGTCAATGCAATTCTTGACAGTATGGCAAAAAAAGTTCGCTCCTAAAAGCAATACTACAATCCCAATATTATCTAGTTCTGACATTATCGGGATTGTATGCAAGCCATCATACCTTAGGTTAATTATAGGTTGGTAAATTCGCGGGACCTTTAATAATCTGGATTAAGAAAGGTTGCTCTCTTGTAGCAGTTGGTGTTGTTTGTGCGATGAAATCAAATATTTGGCCATTTTGTAGACCATAGTTAGCTATTTTAGTAACCTGATTATTTTTATTGAAGTAGATAGCCAAAACTTTACGATCAATAATTTTAGTTTTCATAAACTGCATCGCACGGTAGCGAGTTTGTGAGATATAATAGAAGACCTCATTATCATATTTTGTTTTTAAGGAGGGGGTCCCTAAAGTTAAAATAACTTGCTCCTGACTTGATCCAACAGAAATAGAACCAAGAGCATTTTTATCAAGGATGTAACCTTCTTGGTAGATTTGGCTTGTACCTGAAGAATCAAAAATACTACAACCGGCGATTACTACCATGCTGGCTATTAATAGACCAATCAATAACTTCTGTTTGATTAAGGCCACTATGTGGGGCTCCTGAAACAATGATATCTCCCTTATACTTAGATATACGACAAGAAGGTAACCTCAATTTTTTTCATTTTAACTTAATCTGCCATAGCTTACATTGAGTTTCCCTGTTATAAAACGGATTATGCCATACAGAATTTCTTTAGAAAAGAGAAAAATGAATGAAATGTACTTTGGCTAAATAAAAGTGCAGTATATTACACCCTTTTGTATTTGGGAGTTGTCAATGAATGTTCAAAATGTTTCTCAAATAACATTTGCTTTGGCTTATCCAATATCAGTACGTTCCCTTCCTGCCAAAGGTATAAGGGTTCATATTTGTGCAAACCAGCGAGAATGCGCTCATTTAGCTAAGAATCATGATTTAGTTAAGGTAAAGTCTTGTGAGGGAAAATTCCATATTTTCCCGTGGAAAAAGCGTGGGGTACGTATAAAAGGTCTATTGCGGGCGCGTATAATACAGTTATGTGTTGTCACGTTAGAACCACTAGAAAATATTCTCCATGAAAATATTGAGGTTGTTTTTGTTCCTGAAGATTCAAATTTGATGAAGCCAAAAATATCGGAAAATACAGGAGAATTGTTTTTAGATGTGGAAGGGCTAGATACGCCAGAAGTGTTTTATGGTGATAAAATTGATATTGGTGCAGTTATGGAAGAATTTTTTGAGTTGTCCATTAATCATTATCCGCGTAAAGAGGGGGTAAAAATATGTGTGCTGGAAAATTTGGAAGAAACTGAGCAAAAATTATCGCCGTTTTCTGTTTTGAAAAGTTGGAAGCGGTTGTAAAAACATAAAAAGATTATCTATTGTATAGCATTATAAAAACGGTATTTTCTGCGGAGCTATTTTCGCACGGTATGCTTTGTGGTTGTTTAATAGTAAAAAATTGTAATATGCATTTAAAAGCGTAAAAAGATGTGGGATATGCGAACGTGATTAGAATTTCTGTGGATGTAATGGGCGGTGATTATGGTCCGGAAGCAACTATTGCAGGAGCAGCAATTGTACAAAAATATTTGTCCGATATTTATTTTCTATTTTATGGGGTAGAGAAAGTTGTTAAGCCAGTTTTAAAAAAATACCCTTGTTTGGCTTCTGTGTCGCGCTTCTATCCCACAGAGAGTTATACACGTATGGATGAGAAGCCAAGCCAAGCACTTCGTAATGGGCGCGGTAAATCGTCAATGTGGTATGCAATTGAAGCAGTAAAAAATGGCGAAGCTGATGCTTGCATTTCTGCGGGCAATACTGGTGCACTTATGGCAATGTCTTATTTTTGTTTAAAAATGATGGCAGAGGCTGAGCGTCCTGGGATTGCTGGTATTTGGCCAACCCTTCGCAGTGAGAGTATTGTTTTGGATATTGGGGCAACGATTGGGGCTTCTGCTAGCCAGTTGGTTGATTTGGCGGTTATGGGGGCAGGTATGTTTCGCGCCTTATATCATACTGAAAGACCAAGTGTTGGACTTTTAAATGTGGGTGTTGAAGAGGTTAAAGGCCTTCATGAAATTAAAAAAGCTGGAATGATATTGCGTGAAGTGCAATTAGAAGGATTAGAGTATAAAGGATTTGTTGAAGGGAATGATATTGGAAAAGGAACAGTGGATGTTGTTGTAACAGAAGGATTTGCTGGTAATATTGCTTTAAAAACCGCAGAGGGAACTGCGAGGCAAATAGCAGAAATCTTAAACTCCGCACTGCGCAGTTCTTTTTTAACATCTCTTGGTTACTTTTTATCGCGAAGTGCTTTTCGTACGCTGAAACGCAAAATGGATCCAGATAGGGTGAATGGTGGAGTGCTTTTAGGTTTGAATGGTGTTGTCATAAAAAGTCATGGTAGTGCTAATGCTAACGGTTTTGCTTCTGCTATCCGCGTTGGTTATGAGATGGTTAATAATGGACTTTTGAAAAAAATAACAGCTGATTTACGACGCTTTCATGAGAATAAAGAAACACTTCTTGATCAAGAAGATGAAGCGTCGATAAATGGGGAGTCCCTATGATAAGCTTTTATAATATAAGTAAGAAATATGAAGAAAAGGTTGGGGACGAATGATTCGATCCGTTATGCGTGGTGTAGGAAGTGCCTTACCAAAAAAAAGCTTATCGAATGATGAAATTGCGGAGTTTGTTGAAACATCTGATTCATGGATTGTTCAGCGTACAGGAATACGCCAACGTTATATTGCCAATGAAAATGAAACAACTGTTTCTTTAGGAGTTGAAGCAGCACAAGCAGCACTTATAAATGCTGGACTTACAATAAAAGATATTGATTGTATTATTTTAGCAACATCAACACCAAATCGTACTTTTCCTGCTTCTGCTGTTGAAATTCAGCATGCTTTGGGAATGAGCCATGGATTTGCTTTTGATATTCAAGCTGTTTGCTCAGGTTTTATTTTTGCTTTAACAATAGGAGATAGCTATTTACGCTGCGGAGCAGCAAAAAGAGTTTTAGTTATCGGATCTGACACATTCTCTCGAATTTTGGATTGGCAAGATCGCACGACATGTGTTTTATTTGGTGATGGTGCGGGGGCTGCTGTTTTGGAGGCACAGGAAAATGAAGGGAATGTTGCCTCTGATTGTGGCATATTGTCCACGAAATTGCGCTCTAATGGTGCGTATATTGATAAGCTGTATGTGGATGGAGGCCCTTCAACAACGCAAACAACGGGCTATTTACGCATGGAAGGACGAGAAGTTTTTAAATATGCAGTTGGTATGATAACAGATGTGGTTGATGATTGTTTTGCAGCGGCAGGTATAGATTCTTCACAATTGGATTGGTTTGTGCCTCATCAGGCTAATAAACGTATTATTGAAGCATCAGCTAAGAAATTGGGAATTTCTTTAGATAAAGTTGTGATTACCGTTGATCAACACGGTAATACATCTGCAGCTTCGGTGCCGTTGGCTTTAACAACGGCTCTTTGTGATGGAAGAATTAAAAAAGGCGATCTCATTATGCTAGAAGCTATGGGAGGTGGATTTACGTGGGGGGCAATTCTTATTCGTTGGTAGATTATAGGCGCTTGACCATATTTGAATAAAACGTATAAGTCATTTTGTAATTTTAAATATTTGAATAGGTGGTTATAATGACAAGTAAAACAGTAACGCGTGCAGATTTAGCGAGCGTAGTTTGTAAGAGAGTGGGCTTGTCACACACTGAATCAGCAGCTTTGGTTGAGATGGTTTTGGACGAAATTTGCAATTCACTGGTGAAAGGTGAAGCAGTTAAGTTGTCTTCTTTTGCAACCTTTCAAGTCCGCAATAAAAGTGAACGCGTTGGACGTAATCCTAAAACCGGTGTTGAAGCACCTATCCCACCGCGACGTGTCGTAACATTTAAGGCTGCAAATTTACTTAAACAAAGAATTTTAGATTCGCATCGTGCAAGACAAAAAAATAATATTGTATAAATTAAGTGCTGTTACTGTGTCTCGTATTTGTTAAAGAGATTTAAATAAGATAAGAATTTGGAATCTTGTTTTAAACAAACAGCTTTTTAGTTAAAATGTAATCAAGTATGGTCCTATTTTTGACTAATCTTGTTGAGAAATTGAAACTTGATGGATCATTATAGAATCATTTGTAGTGTTTTAGATAAGGTGTTGCAAAATGGATAAGAGCTCTGATGCTTTTCGCACAATTAGCGAAGTAGCCGAGTTATTGGAGCTTCCACAGCATGTCTTAAGATTTTGGGAAACACGTTTTAGGCAGATTAAACCAATGAAGCGTGGTGGTGGGAGGCGCTATTATCGTCCAGTTGATGTTGATTTGCTCAATGGTATTAAACAGTTACTATACGAGCAGGGTTATACAATAAAAGGTGTGCAGCGTCTTTTGAAAGAGAATGGTGTTGCTTTTGTTACTGCATTTGGTAATGGTGATCTTGATGCCATGAATGTCGTGATAGAAAAGAAATATGCAGAACAAACTTCTGAATCTACTAGCAGTAAGCCTAGAAAGTCTTCTTTTGGGCTTTTGAGTTTCATGAGAAGTGAAGGGGAAGCATCTATCGGTTCTGTTAATGTTTACAAAGACAAGACTGATAAAGCATTGTTGCAGGAAACACTTTTTGAACTCATTGAGTGTAAACGAGTGCTCGACAGAGCACGATAACAATGCTCTCCTCTCTTTATAGTTTTTTCATCTTTTAGTGTCCGTTAGGTGTTTAGTAAACGACGCAAATCTGGTGCTGTTGCTTCATCTGTGAGTTGTTTAATTGCTTCTTCTATAGACAAAAAGACTTGATCCGTGCTTCCTAAACGGCGCATGTTTACGCTATTTGTCTCAGCTTCACGTTTGCCACATACCAAAATTATGGGAACTTTTTGTAAAGAATGTTCTCGTATTTTATAGTTAATCTTTTCATTACGCAGATCTGATGTGACAGAAAGCCCAACAGCTTTAAGTTTTGCCGTTATTTTTTTTGCATATTCATTGGCTTCTGATGTAATTGTTGCTACAATCACCTGTTCAGGCGCAAGCCAAAGCGGCATATGTCCAGCAAAATTTTCGATTAATATACCAAGAAAACGTTCCATTGATCCAAAAATAGCGCGATGAATCATAACAGGTTGACGTTTTTCTGAATCTTTATCAATATAAAATGCACCAAAACGTTCAGGAAGATTAAAGTCTATTTGTGTTGTTCCACATTGCCATTCACGACCGATAGCATCCTTTAATGTGTATTCAAATTTTGGACCATAAAATGCACCCTCACCTAGAAGGATACTTGTCTTGATTTGTCCTGAGAATTTTGTTTCAATAATTTTAAGGACGGATTTCATAATATTTTCTGCGTGGTCCCATAATGCGTCAGATCCAACTCGTTTTTCTGGGCGCGTTGAAAGTTTAAGACTAATTTCTTCAAATCCAAAATCAGCATAAGTAGATAAGATCAAATCATTAATACTGAGACATTCATCGGCTAACTGCTCATCTGTACAAAAAATATGTGCATCATCTTGTGTAAAGCCACGTACACGCATCAGACCATGGAGAGAGCCTGAAGGCTCATAGCGATGGACAAGACCGAATTCAGCAAGCCTTATAGGTAAATCGCGGTAAGATTTTAAACCATGTTTAAAAATCTGTACATGACCAGGGCAATTCATTGGTTTAAGAGCATAAACATTTTCATTATCCCAATTATCAGCTGCTGGAATTGCTTTGAACATATTCTCCTTATACCACCCCCAATGACCAGATATTTCCCAGAGTGATCTGTCGAGAACTTGCGGTGCATTAACTTCAGCATATTGATGATCATCAAGACGTCTGCGCATATAGTTGATCAAATTTTGGAACATTTTCCAGCCTTTTTTGTGCCAAAAAATCATTCCTGGTCCTTCTTCTTGAAAATGAAATAAGTCCATTTCACGTCCCAAGCGGCGATGATCACGTTTTTCAGCTTCTTCTAGCATGTGTAGGTAGGCTTTTAAGTCATTTTCGTTCGCAAATGCTGTACCATAAATCCTCGTTAACATTGGATTATTGGCATCGCCACGCCAATAAGCCCCTGCAACTTTCATCAGCTTGAAAGCATTTCCAATTTGTCCAGTAGATTGCATGTGTGGGCCGCGGCAAAGATCAAACCAATCACCTTGATAGTAGATTTTTATATCTTGATTTTCGGGGATGCTATCAATAAGCTCAACTTTATAAAGTTCACCTTTTTCAGAAAAAATTTCTCTAGCTTTTTCACGGGACCAAATCTCTTTTTTGAAAGGTTTATTGCGTTGAATAATTTCACGCATTTTCTTTTCAATGATGGTGAGATCATCCAATGTAAAAGGTTGTTGACGTGCAAAATCATAATAAAAACCATTTTCAATAACAGGACCTATTGTTACTTGCGTTTCAGGAAAAAGTTCTTGTACTGCTTCAGCTAGGACATGTGCACAATCATGACGTATGAGTTCAAGAGCACGTGGATCTTCTCGTGTAATAATTTCTATTTGTCCAGATTGTTCTAAAGGATCCGAGAGATCTCGAACGCTTCCGTTAAGGTTATAGGCGACTGCTTTTTTTGCAAGCGATTTAGAAATTGATTCTGCCAATTCTAAACCAGTCATTTTAGTGGGGTAATCATGTTTTGAACCATCGGGAAATGAAAGAGAAACAGAGTACGACATAAAACACCCCTTTAATCCAATTCCGCCAACGATTGCGGATGGTCTTGTGAAAACTTAGTAATAATCAGTTAAGGTCAATAGTCTGACTTTTTATCAATACATATGAAAAAAGAAAAGAACTATTTGTTATGTTTTATAGAAATTTTCCAGTAACGCCAAGGTTTATAAAAACAACAAGAGTTTCCAAGAGAGGTGGGGACAGGATCAAATCCATATGTTCCAAATGGACCACAACGCATGATACGAAAAAGCCCCATCCATGCACCAGCCCATAGTCCATGGCGTGCGATCGCTTCATAAGTGTATTCTGAACAGGTTGGAGCATGGCGACATTGATTTCCTATAAAATTAGACAGTGTTATTTGATAAAAACGTATCAAGAAAATACCAAGTAATCGTCCAGGTGTTTTTTGCCAAGGGCCCGTATAATTTCGAGTTTTTCTCTTTTTTCGTTGAGGCTGTGATTTGAGCATTTATTTTTCTTCAATTTGTTGAATGCAATCTAAAGTCGCATCAAAGGGAAGCATTGTTGATGTGTGACGTGCTTTATAGTTCTTAATGGGCTGTAAGCAAGAAAATGCTTCAAATGGAGCTTGAGGAGGAGGCCCATCTTTCGTTAGCATATGATAGACAACTTCACGTAACATTTTAAGATTTTGTGTTGTTTGCCCTATGATATGAGATGCTAAAAGTGAAGCCGAAGCTTGTCCTAGCACACATGCATGCACTTCATGGGCGAAGTCTGTAACGATGCAATCTTCTACTTTTAGATCTACAGTGACTGTTGAACCGCAGAGGTGTGCGTGCTTTTTTGAAGTTGCATCCGGATTATTAAGATGTCCGATTCTGCTTATATGCGCGGCATATTCAAGTATTTTATCACTATAGATATCGTTAATCATGAGCAATTTCCTGAAATTTCGAGAGTCGTGATTGTTTAAGCTTTTAATTCACTTATATAGAGATTATACAAAATGAAGTAGATATGTGGCAAATGCTTTGTAAAGGGTAAGCTTGGAGTTTTTAAATGCATAATGTTATTAAAGGAGATACAACAGACCCGTTTTTATCTGGGAAAAGGCGTCCTAGTTCTGAAGAGGTGGAAGCAGCGATTCGTACATTACTTTTATGGGTGGGGGAAAATCCAAATCGAGAAGGGCTTCTAGATACTCCAAGACGTGTAGCTAAAGCATATCGTGAGCTTTTTATAGGTTATAGCAAATCGGTTGAAGAGATCTTGGGCACAGTTTTTGAAGAGGTTTCAGGATATAATGAATCGATAATAGTAAAAGATATCTCTTTTTATTCACATTGTGAGCATCATATGATTCCAATTGTTGGTAGAGCTCATATCGGATATCTTCCAGATAAGAAGGTTGTTGGTCTTTCAAAAATTGCGCGCGTGGTAGACGTTTTTTCTCGTCGTTTACAGACACAAGAAGCTATGACAGCTCAAATAGCTCATGCTTTAGAAGAATATCTTGAGCCTCGTGGTGTTGCAGTATTGGTTGAAGCTGAGCACATGTGCATGGCTATGAGAGGGATCCAAAAGCAAGGTGCTACAACGATTACAACAAGTTTTCATGGTTGTTATGAAAAAGATCAAGGTATACAGGCTCATTTTATAAAGATGGTTCAAAGGCTATAGTAGAACCTTATTTGGAGGTTTACATTAAGTTATAGGCCATTCAAGTAAAATAAATCATGGTAAAGTGAAAATAGGCTTGTACCTTGCTTTGTGATTTGTTAAAGCCAAGACACAGAGATGTTTTGCTTCACTACATGCGGTCGTGGCGGAATTGGTAGACGCGCAGCGTTGAGGTCGCTGTGGGGCAACCCGTGGAAGTTCGAGTCTTCTCGACCGCACCATTTGAGTTCTTTGTAACGAAAATGAATTGTATTAATTTTAGGGAAGATTCTGTTTTGTGCATTGTGACTGGGATTTTCTTTTTGTATTATTCGTAGTGTGTTTTAAGTAATGGCTTCATTTCAGATCGGTGGGAGGTATTTTTTTCTATAAATTTTAAATGATTAATCTTTTCAAGAGAGCTGAGTGGTATTGTAATGAGAAGTACAATATTTTTAAGGTATTTAGTATTCTTTATTTGCATTTCTTTATTAACGGCATGTAGCCAGTCACGTGCTGTACTTTGGCATGGGGTACATGCAACACCATCTATGGTTACAGTACAAAGGGAAGTGGAAAGCAAGCCAATTCTTCCGAAAGCTATTGTACCGGTGTATGTTGCAACAAGTCGTATGATGCAAAACAACTATTCTCAGCCTTATGGAGCAGAGCGATCAAATAAAGTACATTATAATCGCATTGATGTAGGAATCCCTCAGCAACATGTGAAGGGTGTTGTTGAAATAAACGCGTACAAACCCACTCATGATAAGTATTTTGCAGCAGTGGCGCTGCAAAAATATGATGATAAAGAGCAATTTAAGCAGCAATTAAATTCAGATTTAGCAAAAAAGCCAAAAGGAAAAAGAGAAATTTTCCTTTTTATTCATGGTTATAATAATAATTTTGCAGATGGTACATTTCGTACAGCTCAGTTTACATACGATTACTCTTTAAATGTTGTCGCTGTACACTATTCATGGCCCTCTGCTGGATCAGTACCTCTTTATATTTATGACCGTGATAGCGCCAATTTTGCGCGTGATGGACTCATAGAGCTTTTGACACTCATCAGCGAAACCGATGCTGATCAAATTTCTGTTATTGCACATTCTTTGGGAAATTTTGTCATAATGGAGGCATTTAGAACTCTAGCATTACAGGGAAAATATAAACCTATTCGCCGTATTACAAGTTTGTTGATGGCCGCGCCAGATATTGATATTGATGTGTTTGAGCGTCAACTCAATGATATTAAGAGATTGCCTCAGCCAACAGCCATTTTGGTATCTCGAGCGGATAAAGCTCTTGCTTTTTCTGGGCGTCTTACAGGTGGTCATCATCGTGTTGGAGATGGTTCAGATATTGAAATGTTGCGCAAAAATGGTATTGCTGTTCTTGATTTCTCTCATATTGATGGTGGGGCGCACAATGTTTTTGCGTCTTCGCCAACATTGATGGCTCTTTCTCGAGAAGGTTCTTTAGCTTCAACAATTATGCAGGGTACAGAATTGTCACCTAGTCAGGCACTTCTTGCTGATAGTAGCAGTGTGTTGGAAAAAACAACGCATCTTATCCTTTATACACCTGTACGTTTATTATCTCCATTAACTCGACATTAAGTGTGAAAAGAGTAAAGTTTTTTCATTCAAATATAAATGAATGAAGAACAGTATTTTTTAGCACTTTCTTTAGAATGGTTTTGTAAAATAAAAGATAAATAGCGGGATGAATATAAAAACCAGTCATTAGGTGAGTTTATGAGATGGTTGCACGAAAGCACTATGCCGATACGCCTACATTAGTTGATTATTTATCTCATTCCGCAGTTCAGTTATTAGATATTCATACTATGCTTTTAAAGGCGAGAGAAGGTAATATGGGGGAAAAACCAAATTTATTGCATAAAATTGATTCCACAAAAAAACAGTTGGATGAGATAAGTCACGCTCTTATTTTAGAATATCGTAAACGCCAAGAAAATGAGCGCTTTTTAAAACAAATTTTGCTCTCAATTTCCGATCAACTTTTTTCACTTAATAATGGTTTCAAAGAAACCGGACGTCTTTTTTTCCAAGAGATTAGAATACTTCAATCTCAGATGCAATGTGTTTATGAGGGAAGGGAGAAGCAAAATTTATTAGATAGCCAAGCTTCTTTTTATTCTCCATCAAAAATTGATGAAGTCATTAAGCAATTACAAAAAGCACGAAAAAAGCTTATTGTTGAAAGTCCACACCTCTTTGAAAAAGAATATTCAAGTTCAGAAAAAAATTTGAATAAAACACGTTAATAAAAATATTTTCAATTTTATAGAAAACAGTACAATATATGATTAATTTACATAAAAAGTTTTTGATTTTTTTAGACATGAAATATAGGTTCATCGCTAATCCTTTAAATATTTTGCCACAACAGAATTCAGAAAAATTAGCAGATTCTAATATAGATTTAGGGGGGCTGGGAGTCACTTGCTTGAGTACCAATTCTGAAACTTCGACTAGAATCCAACGAGATCAGTTAGAGGCATCATTAAATGTAAAAGTTCGAGCCGAGTACAGTAGTGAAGAAGCCGGTTTGATGGCATATGAATGTGCGAAAAGAAACTACCACTTCTTGAGGCATAATACGCATATTGAGCTGATTACTGATAACAATAATGATTTTGGCAGGATTATTGGTACGTTACCATGGAACATACTTATGCCTATAATCTGCTGTGGCCAAAGTAACTTTGGGCAATGGCATGGGCAAATAGCTGAAAGTTAATGTTGGGCTGGAGAAAAGTACCACTGTGGGTCGTCCTATAGACGAATAAAGAATATACATGGAAGAATAGATGATGCATTTATGAGTATAAGTAATAGAAGAAGAAGTTAATAAGATACGGATTTTAACAGTTTGGAAAAACAGTACACCTATCAACAAAGCGATGTAATGCATTAAGAACTTTACGAATGGAATGTGTCAGCTTTTTCACTAAAACATAGATGTTGAGCTGGTCACTGTAGATCATATTCCCCCTCTGGATAAACTCAAAAGACGATATTCTTTAACAATATAAAAAAACAGCTTAAGTTTTAGGGAAAATTCAATGCATTCATATATGGTTGCGATTATCTATAACGAAATGCATCTTTTTCTAGAAAGAGTGCACGCTACACTTATAAAAAAAAACTTTAATACAGAGTTTATTCACTGGTCAAAAATCAGAATATTAGCAGCTCCGAACGAAGTCACCTCAAATCTTGATGAATTTGATGCTATTTTTATGGACCGCTTGGCAGAATTTAGGTGTTCTTATCACTCCCAATTTATACAGCTTGCAAATCTACCTTCAGTCAACGACGCGATAATTAACCAACCATTGTCTTATCAATTAGCTCGCGATAAAGCTCTTACAGCAATCTACTTGGGTAAGCTTGGTTTTCCAATCCCAGAGACTCATATATTCCAAAGCTTAGACCAATTCAACGAGTTTCTATTAAATAAAGATATAGCTTTAGTGGCTCAATCAACATTGGGCTTTTGCTCGAATGAAGTACAGATATTTGCAGCAAAAAATCCACCTCTGGATGAAATAAAAAAATGGTTAAACCGTGATGGACAATTTATAGTTCAATCTTTTATTGAAAATCCGAGTAGATTTATTTGGCGATGCGATATTGTCAGCGGCGAAGTTAAGGTTTGTAATAAAAGGTATGCTTTTAATTCCGGTGGATTATACCCAATTTGCAATGGTACACATGGAGGACATATTGAGATTTTGCCTCCAGAAAAATTTGATAATCTCGCTACTGCCTTGGCTATTGATGCCGTTAAGGCTCTTGGGCTTGATACTGCAGGCGTAGATATAATAGAAGGGGCAGGGGAGAATTTTTACCTTATTGAAGTTAACCCAGAGCCAGACATTTTAATAGATCGATTTGAGTTTTCAGATGCGATTGCAGAATTGTTAATGAATAAAGTCCGAAAGGTAGCTTGATGGTTAAGATGAATAATCAACAAACTCTGGTTGATGTAAGGGATATCTCAAAGGTTTACAAAAGTCAGAAAGCCTTCTGGGATTATTTTCTTCCCTCAAAGAGGCAAGAAAATAATGATAAATATGCATTAAAAAACGTAACGCTTCAGTTAAGAGCTGGAGAGTGTTTAGGACTTTTGGGCCCAAATGGAGCAGGAAAATCCACATTAGTCAAAACAATTTGCGGCTTACAAAAAGCTGATTGCGGCAAGGTTAGGGTGTTGGGTTCTTCCCCTTCACATCGCGATTATGATTTCTTAAGAAGAATCGGCGTTGTTTTTGGACATAAGTCTAGCCTATGGTGGGATCTGCCTGTTAAAGACAGTTATGCTGTATTACAGAAAATCTATGATATAGATCGTAAAAATTTCATGTTAAAGCTGGAAGAGCTTACGCAAGCTTTGGGTCTGTCTTCAATACTCAATAGGAAGGTTCGAAATTTAAGCCTTGGGGAAAGGGTAAAATGTGAAGTTATTGCCGCCCTTATTCATGACCCCGACTTACTGATATTAGACGAGCCGACTGTTGGGCTGGATATCCTATCCAAATATGAGTTGCGCAAATATCTTCACAGTCTTGTTAAGCAGCAAAATAAAGGAATTATCATAACAAGCCATGATATGGCGGATATAGAACATTGTGCTTCTAGGATTGTTTTTCTCAAGGAAAGTGAAATTATTTTTGATGGTTCTGTTAGTACAGTATCAGAAAAAGTTGGCAATTTTGTAACAAGCTCACTTGTTGTACAAGAGCGCCCACTTTCGGATGATTTTATTGAACAAGTCAAGGCAGCTGTTGATCATATTTCAACTCAAGGTAAAATAATTTCAAAAGCCATGACGCAATCGAAAATGGAATGGCTGATTGACGCAGATATCAAAGATAAAATGTTTGAATGTTTACAAAAGCTTGTCATGGATCAGCCAAATATCTTAATTCAATTTTCTCCGCCTTCTCTTGAAGACATTTATTTAAAACAATTTAAGGACAGGGAGAAGCAAGAATGCGTTTAAAACCTTTCCTGATGCTAAAGACAGTGCGGCTATATCTTGGTTGTGCAAAGCTATTCGCTTTTATCGCCGTCAAGGAGATCCTTATTGATAAATATATGCTCATAATCGATCTATTATTGGCAACGAGTATTCCTTTTATCACGCAATATATTATTTGGCACTATATTTACGCAGGCAATGCGGAGGAAAGTGTAAGCGGGTATAATTTTCAGCAATTAATGTTCTACTTTGCAATTTCTATAGCATTCTGGCGGCTTAACAATTCTTACAGTGTGATTGAATATTTTGCACGAAACATTCAAGCTGGTGAACTCGAACCCCGTTTACTTTGGCCTATACCCATTCCGGTTCAAAGATTTTGGGATTTTTTGGGTGGTGCTATTATCTATGCATGGCCAATTATTATCATTGTGGCTGTTTGTTTTTTTCTTTTTGAAGTCGAAACTATAAGCCCCTTCTATTGGTTCTGGACGATTATCTATATCATAGAGACACAAATATTGTGTTATTTAATTGGCCTTTTTATGGCTCTTAGCACATTTAAATTTGTTCGGCCTGATTTTCTTTTAGCGCTGTTATCTGCGCTGCAAGGCATATTAGGCGGGACCATGTTGCCCCCAAGTTTTTGGCCTGAAACTATAGCACCTATCATGTTTTATAATCCGTTCAGATTTATCATCGCCGCACCCGCTGAACTGATTATCGACCCAAATATTGGTAATCTAATCTCATATTGTCTTCAGTTAAACTTGTATATGTTTGTATTCATTGTTCTTTGCGCAATTTATTGGAAAGTTGTTATGACTAAATATGAAACAGCAGGAGGTTAAAATTATGGGAAAATTTCTAGCTTATGTTTCAAATAGTTTAAAAAACTCCAGCGCCTATAAAGCCAATCTCGTGGGGTACATTGCCTTAACATTTATCGTGACCTTTATTAGATTATTATATGCTGATTCCATTTATCAAAATACGAGCTCATTAAAAGGATGGACGCTAGAAGAATTTAACGGCCTTATTTTTTTTATGTTAGTGATATCATTATTACTAAACACTTTTGCTTCATCAATAAATAATTTTTTTTATGCGCTTCTTTCAGGAAAATTAGAGCCGCTCTTAATGCAGCCAGTTCCACTTGTTTATCATATGTTGTTGCGATGGGCGAATAATAATAACTTACTAATACTCTTTAGCTTACTGATTTTAGATGCATTGTATGTTAATATGCCCAAATTGGATTTCACTCTGCTGTCTATAACAATTACTTTGTTGACAGTTTTTTTTACTGTCATTTCCAATCTGGCTTTTGTAACGTTTCTGCATTCTATTTCACTTTTAAGCCAAAAATATCTTCCTGTTGAATATATACATAGCGAGATGTTCAAACTCAATCTATTGCCACCACATCTATTTAGCATGGTGAGTTTGATAGCTATAATCTCTCTTGTGCCCTCATTGGTAGGTGCGGGCGTAACTGTAACGGCATTATTAAACCCATATTCAAGTTTAATATATTATTATTGGCTTTCAACTGTAATCTGTGTCGTTATTGCGTGGCAATTCTTTAGAGTTTTAATGAAAAAACGAGTTTCACTTGGCGGGTGAGGGGACTATGGCAAAAACAAAAGGTTTAATTTTTCCAGTAATTCTCGTAACGAGCGAACGGATGAAGGCTGAAGTAGAAGATATCGTAAAGAGATATACTCACCTAATCGGCGAGTATATTATAATTCAAGAACGTTACAATCAAACTTCTAGCACCCCTCAAAAAAACTGTATCCAGATTAGTGATATGGAAAATATTGAAATTTTAAAGAGCTTAGCTGTTAAAATCACTGACAGCTTTAAGCCTACACACATTGTTGCTATGGAAGAGTTTGCAGTTTCAAGTGCGTATTATCTTGAAAAATTTTTCAAACTAGAGCCAAAGCTAAGCTTAGAGCGAATGCTAAGGTTCAGAAATAAGGCTATGATGGCGGAGAAAATCAGCAAAACCGGAAAACTTGTTCAACCTGTGCAATATACAAAAGAAGACGTATTCAATAACCGTACTACGTATCCGATTGTAATAAAACCCATAGATCAAGCAGCTTCAATTGGGGTCATGTTATGCAAAAATCAAAACGAAGCATTAAATGCTCTTAAAAAGATATCAGATCCTATAATACAAGAATATATTAGTGATAACCTATATCATATTGATGTCTTGGTAGAAAACACTAAGTGCATTTTCTATTCTGTAGGATGTTACCAAGAAAATGCTGGTTATGGGGCTATTAATGGTGCTCCTCTGGTTTCTATAATTGAAACAGACAGACAAAAGCTGCTTCGGTGGAACGAGTTTATTACAGAAGCCATCGAAACTTTTAATCCTCCAAATGGCGCGCTTCATATTGAAGCGTTTTATCGTGATTCAAGTCCACACCTATTTCTAGAAATTGGGTTGCGTCCAGCAGGTGGTTTAATTCCGATGATGATTAAAGCTTCTTCAGATATTGATATAATTGAGGGACATTTCTTACTTTCTATTGGTGTGAGTGTAGAAGAAAAATACGCTAAGCCTAGATTAAAAGCTGCTTCATTAATTCACTTTCCCAAGCTACCGAATAATATTTCACAGATTAATGTTGAAAATATTTTTTTACCAGAAACAGGCTATAAATCTGAAGTTTATTATATGAAAACAGCTTCAGTAGGCGAAAGTGCTACCGCTGAAATGAGCTACTCCAATACTCTAGCAGATATTATTTTTACCTCAACAAACCCTCAATCTGTAGTAGCTGATACCCAGCATGCATTATGTAAATTTTCTGTAAATACCATTCATAAAGATTTCAATTTCAATGTAATGGTTAAAGCGGGTATTGAGACAAGCGACGTATTGTTTCAAATGCAGAAAGCCGCTTTAGAAGATGGGTTTATTTTACCTGGATGGAAATTATTGGTATCCTCGTTCATTTTCGAAAAACATCAGACTCAAGCTCTAGCACGTGATTTCTACTGTCTATATAAGATGATATTTTCTTTAAAGGATAAGCTATTTTCAGGAAGTCAAAAACAGTGGTTTAAAAATTTAGGATTAAGTGACCAGTTAATTTCTGTATTGCAGAGATTCAAGATACAAGGTGATTGTATCCCATACCGTTGGGACTTTTTTATTTCAGGTAATCAGATAAAAGTGATTGAATTGAATACTGGCTTAGCTCTAGGGGGGCATATGCCAAAAGAAGCTTCAAGAGCTGAAAAATATTCTAGATTGCAACGGTAACGAAACTTGGGTTCATCCTTTATTTGGATTGGCAGACTATCTAAAAAATACACGCATAAAACTTAAAGTAAATAGAATTCTCATTATTGAGGATGATGCCTTGAAAGAATATGCATTCATCTATGATGTGGACATAACAAAATGCGGCTTTGTTCCTCATTCTACAGTGAAAATGGCTGGTGCAAGCCCTGATGGTCTTATTGATGAGGACGGTTTAGTTGAAAGTTAAATACCCACAATCAACCAACCATTTACGTTTTTTTATGGATGGTAATATCAAACTAGAATATCACGCACAAATGCAATTCCAAGCGGCTTGTACAGGACGAAAGTGGTGTGATTTTGTAAGCTATGACCCACGGTTCATGGGGGAATTCTTTCACTTGCGCATGAAAATCAAGCGTGTTCACTGTGATAAGAAACAAATTGAACAGATCAATCAAGCTGTTGAAACCTTTTTAGCAGAAATAGTCCAAGAGATAAAACAACTCTCAACAAAAGTTGCTTAACACTTAGCATTATGGGGGTGCTCTTCTCCCCTCGAGCATCTCCTCCCATTTATGTAACATAAAAAAAGAGAAAGGTAATGAGATGATATTTGATGATGGCAATAGATATGTAACGACACGTGAGTGTGCACAGCTTTTTAGTGTATCAAACCGCAACGATTCGTAATTGGGTGCTTCAGGGGGGGTATTTTTGGAGCCATATAAGCTAGGGAGAGCAGTGAGGGGAGAAAGAAAGAGATCTTAGCATTCACTCCAAAGAAAAATAAGGAGCAAATAGGAGTAAATTAGATAAAGTTTTATAAATCGTAAAGGGTGGTCTAAAAGATGCTCTAAAAACAGCTCTTTAAAGAAAAAAATCTATGTATTTCAATATGTTAAAAACAAAAAACGGTGCCCCCAGAGGGCGAACTAGGCTTTGTTAGCAAGAATCAAATTACGTAAATATGTACAAGGACGTATTGATGTCTATAGCTTTTTATGATTCAATAAAAAAATTAAGTATTAAAGAAAAAATCTCAAATCAAAAATTTAAGGTGGTCTAAAAGGTGGTCCAAAAAAGGTGGACGAGCAATGCCTGAAAAGGTGGACGAGAGGGGACGTTAAGTGAGGGCGATTCATCGGTTATCAGCATCATTCGTAAAGTCGTCTCCGCAGGGTAAATATTGTGATGGAGCAGGGCTATGGTTAAATGTTCGAAAAGACAATACACGCTCTTGGTTTTTTCGCTATACGCACCACAATAAGCGCCGTGAAATGGGACTTGGTCCTGTTGCAAGACTTTCTTTAAAAGAAGCACGAGAACTTGTAAGATACTATAGTGATATTCTTAAAGAAGGCAATGATCCTATTGTCTTTCGAGAACAAACTATTTTAAAACAGCAAAGCAATATGTTTAAAGAAATTGCGCAGGCAGCTTTTGAAAGTAAAAAAGCTGAGTTAAAAAATGAAGGAAAAAATGGGCGTTGGTTTTCTCCGCTGGAGTTACATGTTATCCCACACATAGGGAATTTGCCTATAGAACAATTAACAGCAAATATCATTCGCAATGTTCTCTCACCCCTTTGGCATGAAAAAGCAGATACGGCAAGAAAAGCACTTAATCGTATTAACATTTGCTTGAAATATGCTGCGGCTCTTGGTTTAGATGTTGATCTACAGGCTTGTATGAAGGCACGCGCGCTTTTAGGAAAACCACGTGCGACATCAACAAATATTCCTGCTATGCCATGGCAAGAAGTGCCGGTTTTTTATCAAAGCTTGGATGATAAGATCCTTTCAAATTTAGCACTGAAATTATTGATTTTGACAGGAGCACGATCATATCCATTGCGCTATTTACGCCTTGAACAAATTGACAAAAATATATGGACGATACCAAAAGAAAACATGAAAGGTATTGTAGGGAAGGTTTCAGACTTTCGCGTGCCACTAAGTGGTGAAGCTTTGAGAGTTATTGAAAAAACTCTTCCCTTTGAAAAGGATGGTTTTCTCTTTTCTGGTCTTAAAGGCAAACCGATTTCGGATGCTACCATGGCAAAATATATGACACTTTGCGGTTTGACTTATCGTCCACATGGTTTTCGTTCAAGCTTACGGGATTGGATAGCAGAGACAACGTCAACACCGTTTGAGATTGCAGAAACTGTTCTTGCACATACAGTTGGGAGTTCAGTGACGAAAGCTTATATGCGGACAGATTTTTTAGAACAACGACATGTTCTCTTGGAACAGTGGGCTTCATTTATAATAGGATAGAATTTTTACAATTACCTCTGCAGTGTTTTTAGCTATTTTGAAGAGAAATTTGATATATCTAATTCTGTGAAAATAACAGTTTTAAATGTACAAAGCTATTATTGATAGCCTCCATGAGACGAGCAAAATTAAGAAACCATTTTCTAAAGAATTTCGCGCGTCTCAGAGTATGTTTAGAGTCGGATATTTGGTTTTTGTGTAAAAATACTTACAAACGCATCCATGATACGTGAAAAATCAAGTGCTAATAAGAGTATAATGAATACAATCCATTTCGTATAACGCGACATCACTTTCACACTTTTATAGGTCATGATGATTTCCTGAAGGATTTCTTTTTCTGCTTCTGTAAGTTCTGTATCGTCTTTTGTTCTTTTTCTAGCCATGTTTCCACCCACACACGTGTTCACCTTGTTTATTGTGCTTTAAGATTTCTCTTGCTAAATTGGAACTGATGGTGTTCAGATCTTGCTGTTTTAAATAAATGGGCAACCAACCGACACAAGAAGAGCTATATTTATTTGTCGCGCAACCAATCAGAGAGAGCAGCACGCACATCAGCATCACTTTTTTGATTAATTTCATTTTCCACCTCCAGTCGTGTTGTTGCTGCTTTTAAAGCCTTTTCTGTTTGCTTTTTCTGTTCAACCTTTTTTCCAAGGGTAAAGGCTCTTGCTAATGCAATAAAAAAAGCGGCTAAAACCGCACCTGTTAGCATCAGATTTCTTTTTATCCATAAGATCATAGACGATGCTCCTGAAAGCGTTTAGCAACAAAGAAAATACCAGCACATGCGGCTAAAATCATAATGGTTGCCAAAGCCCATTGGATGGGGCCATTGCCTGCTAACAAACCGCCAAGACCTGAAAAAGAACCAATAATCGGTGCAAGAGCTTCTGCTTTGAAAACCCCCGTTGGTGCTTTTGTTTCTACTGTTTGATAATTGGAGGAAACATAAGCCCCTTTAGCCCATAAGCCTGTTTCTGCAGCACGCCGGTGTGCTAGACCTTCAAGACGCTTCCCGCCTGCTTTGGTCCATTTCTGTAGCTCTGCAGGGACAGCTTCATATTCACCTTGATTGAGCTTTTTTAACAGTGTCGAGTTACAAAATGCATCTGTTCCTACATTATAACAAAAGGACACTAACGCCGCGAATTGTTCATTCGTTAATGAAACTGTAACAGCGCGTTCAATAGTATTTTCAAATTGTTGCAAATCTTGGCGAAGAAGTTCTTCTGCTTGCTTTTCCGTGATTGTCATACCTTCATAAACAAAAGGCTTTCCAGCAGTGTTTGTATGTCCATAACCTATTGTCCACACACCAATGGCATCTTTGTAGGCGTTTAAACGCAAGCCCTCCCATTGCTTGATAAGAGCTAGCCCTTCTGATGATATTTTTCGCATATGCTTCTCCATAAAAAAATCCCCACACAAGGTGGGGATGCGTAAATATTAAAAATGAACTTCTTTTCCATTCGAAAGGATGGCTTGTTAAAACTCATGTAGCTTTTTCATTGGAACAAAAGAATGTCTTTGACATTGTAATGATTGTATCTTATAAGTTACAAATGTTTACAGTATACAAAACAGAGTATTTTATAAAATGGCTAGATTCTTTAAAAGATGAGATTGTGCAAGCGCATATTGTTAAACGGATAGCAAGAATAGAAACGGGATTTCTTGGAAATGTAAAATTTTTCCGTGGAATTGGAGAGTTAAAAATACATCATGGTCCTGGCTATAGAATCTATTTTGTAAAACAAGGTAAACAAATCATTTTGTTATTAAATGCGGGTGATAAATCTACACAACAAAAAGATATCGAAAAAGCTCTTCAATTAGTAAAGGAAATGAAACATGGAAATCACTAAATTTGACACAAGTGAATATTTCAAGACACCTGAGACACAAAGGATTCTTTTAGAAGATGCTCTTGAAAGCAAAGATAGTAAGTATCTTGCCCATGCTCTTGGTATAATAGCGAAAAACCAAGGAATGAGTAAAATCGCCCAAAATACAGGGTTATCAAGAGAGTCTCTCTATCGTTCTTTAAGTGATAAAGGCGATCCACGGCTTTCTACTTTTCTCAGCGTTTTGAGTGCTTTAAATTTACAGATTAGTTTAGCGCCTATCCAAAATAATTGTAAGGAACAAGCAGCTTTAGAAGAAGCATCTTGACCTGCTTCCCACTTTTAAAGATGGGGAAGGGGGCTTTTTACTTAAGCAACCTTTTTAATGGGAGCTCTAAATCTGGTTTATAACCTATCATGTATCCTCCTCATCCATATGAATAACGCCATCGCCTTCATTGTATAATGCATCGGGTGGAGCGTTTGGATCAAGGGTATCATCTTTGTCTGGTGTTGTGTTTGCAACGTTTCCAGCCGCATCTTCTTGCGCTTTATCAAAAAGTTCGCACTCTATTTTTGTGGTGTAACCGCCCGTTTTATCAAGTTTGTGCTTAACGCTTTTGATGCGCCATTCTGCCGGAATATAGGGGCGGAAAGGCGGCTCTTGAACAAGCTTTGCTTCTGCTTGCACAAAGGGATCACCACCAATATCACATGAGAAAGAAGATTTACCGCGTGATGACTTATTGCGATAAGCGGCAATGGCCGCAACAGCCTCTGATTGGTTATGGTAGGTATATTTGAGTTCGTGAAACGGCGGATTACCAACTTTGACTTCTTTTTTTTCACCACTGCGGATATCATGATAGGTTGCGAGAACACCGCCTTTTTCCTCTTTGTCTTCTTCTTGCTTTTCCGATTCAGATGATGAGGGTGCTGCTCGATCACTGTCATCCATATGGATAAAGTTTTCATCATCATCAATCTCTTCTGGTTCTCGTGCATCAGCTGCAGCTTTTTGGTCGTCCCCCACATCCGTTTCTAAGCCATTGGCTGCACCTGCTTCATCCCGTGCGCTGTATTTAAAATCCCAAGAAGTGCAATGTTTTTCATGAATAACAACAATAGGGAGTGTTTCACCGGTGATGGCTTTGCCTTCACCCCGTTTGGCGAGCACAAGTTTGCCATCAACGGGCTTTGCTACCGCATCATATTCTTCTGCAAGGCGTGCAGCAAAAGCCATATCACTTTCCGATGTTTGGTCAATATGACGCACAACGATTTTTGCAAGAGAAGGATCAACCTTTGCTGTATAGCCATTACGCTCTGCTATCTCTTGAACAATACTGCCAAGGGTTTGCTGGTGATAGGATTGGCTTTTTGGGGTTCTGTAGGATGTATTCATGGAGGCGGCGCGTCCTGTCACACTTAAGCTTTGTGGTGGGCTGCTTACAGAAATTTCGTCTATCAGATAGGCTCCCATATCGCGGTTTTTCCCGCCTTCATAGCCAAGTGTTATGGAAATAACTGTCCCGATAAGGGGAATATCAAGAAAGCCATTATCACTGTCACGTGCACGGTCATCAAGCTCTATGGTGATACGGTCGCTTTTGTCTTCTGCCTCATCAGTAATTTCAATCGATAAAACATAGTCCATGAGGGTTTTTGTGATGTCTTCTCCATTTGTCAAAACCGTGCAAAAAGGTTTCATCTCTTACTGCCCCAAATTCTGATCACTGGTGTGGCTTTAGGATAGGGGAGAGACGGCAAGAGTATCGTAATACCTGCTTTTAAAATGGGTCCATAGTCTGCAAGCCCCAAATTAGCCGCATAGACGCGTTCAACAGCAAGTGCTTGTTGACCTTTGGCATAGTATTTCCAGCAAATGGCATCCACCATATCGCCATCTTTAGTCCTGTAAAAATCACTCATAGGTCTTCACCATATTCTCTCAACTTTATTGTAAATTCTTGTTTTTTGGGGGTGCCATTATGATGAAAAACGCTTTGCTTTTCCTCTACGGAAAGAATGACAAACTTACCTAAGATTTTGCCTTGACCGGTCACAAGAATGTGAGGTCCCATATGTGCTATTTGTCGTAAATATTCGAGCTGTCTGTGACCACCTTTGAAATCTGGATAAATCACGCCTGCTAAAGAAAATTCCGCATTTGCAACAGAAGGCAATTGAAGAGCTGCCTTTCGCCCCAATCGCCCTTGCTCTACCCATGGAACCCCATAAGACATATCAAGTGTTTGATAAGCTGCTGTTTCAATGGAAAAAATAAAACCGCCCAAAGCTAACATCATGGTATTTAATCCGAAAGGCTAGAGGCTATGGCTAAACGTTGCTGTTTTGCATAGCGTTCAAGTGCTTGATTGACAGCGTCTCTGATTTCGTCCTTGAGACCATTTGGTACTGAAATATTGAGATTTGTAATGGTTACACGGGCGTCTACTTCAACAGGCTTGTGAACCGTAATGGGCTTTGGAGCTTTAAAGGCACCCACTTTATTTGTTGCCTGCATTTGTCCTGTTTCAACGACACTTGTATTAAAACCACTCTTGCGTTTTTCAGGTGGGGTATTTGTAACCACTGCTGTATCCAGCATTCTTTTTGCCCGTACATTGGTTTCATTGGTAAAGGTTTTAATGGTCTGGGTTGAAGTTTTGTTGATTGAAACATTAAAGCCTAGCTTTTCTTTCATCCAATTAGGCATCCAGCTGGTTAATTTGCTTATCATGCCGCTGAGCCAATCAGACAGAGCATTCCATTTGCTTTTGATGCCGTCCCAAAGTCCATTAATAAGATTTGAGCCTACTTCCATTAAATCGATACCAAACAGCCATTCAATGAGTTCATTGATTTTTTTCGAAATCCAAGAAAGTGGTGAAAAGTTTTTAAAGAGCGTCAAGAGGTTATTGAAAACGTTACTACATAAGCTCGCAAAAGAATTCCACAAGTTGCTTATGAAGCTTACTACCGTATCCCAATTTTTGTAGAGCAGATATCCAACTCCAACAAGGGCTGCTATGCCGCCAGCGATCCAGCCGATAGGTGTGGTCATGATTGCGATACCAAGCGATATAAAAGCAGAACTAACGGCCGTTATTGCCGAAATCAGTGTCCCTACAAGAGTTAAAGCAAGACTGGCAACTGCAGAAGCAGCTGAGGCTAATGCTGAAAGTAGTGATCTTCCTAGAGTAGCAGAAAATCTAATAAAAGCTTTATCTGCTGCGATTATTTTTGAGAGCAGGGATTTTCCAAGATTTGCAGCCAGACCGGTAATTTTAGAACCAACGGAAGCGAAGGCTGAAAGCACTGGTCCTGAAAGAGCGAAAGCAAGCCTGATAAAAACTGCGCTTACTATGGCTAGTGATGTAAGCAGCCAGCCATTGATTTTGTCCCAATTTTTGTAAAGCAGATATCCGGCTCCAACAAGTGCTGCGATGCCACCAAGTATCCACCCGATAGGTGTCGTCATTATAGTATAGCCAAGTGTGACAAACGCTGCTCCAGCAGCGGCTAATGCGGCAATGAGTGGACCAAAAATGAATGAACCAAGTGCCACAAGCCCTACCTTAAAGAGGGTTATTTCACCAACCAAAGGCTCTAGCCAGCGAAACCAGCCTTTAATTCTCTCTGTAAGATCACTGATGCCTTTTCTTAAATCGGAGGTAGGATTAAGCAAATCCTTCAGGGCTTTTTTTAAGGTTTTCGCCCAGCTCGCAACGGTTGTTTGAATGAGGTCGCGGTTTTCATCAATCAGGCGAGAAAAACCGTCAATCATGTCATTGATGACGGGCATGAAACGCGCGCCAATAAAGCTCGCGATACCGCCTATTTTTTTCTTAAAGGCTCCCATTTTGTCACTTAAGTCCGCTGCATAGCGTGCGACATCGGCACCTATCAGCCATTTTCCTTTTCGCGCCTTTGCAAAGAGCTCTTTGATTGGCGCCATTCCTTGCGCAAGCATGGCGGCCATTTCCTTGCCATCACCACCAAACAGCAGAGCAGCAATATGCTGTCTTTGCGCTTGATTTTTCATCTTACTCATCTTGTCGGTAATTTCTTCTAACAAAGCCGAATTTGATTTGAGTTTTCCAGAAGCATTTTTGACAGAAATGCCAAGTGCTTCAAAGCCCATAATGCCTCTTTTTTGTCCAGCATAGGCTTGTGCTGAACGCCTATTTAAAGTTGCTAGAGATTGTTGAAAAAGTTCAGCAGAATATCCTGAATTATCGGCTGCATCGCCCCATAATTGAAGCGATGCAACACTCATCCCCAAATGTCGTGATGCGTGATGAAGACTGTCCCCCAGATGCATGGTTTTCATGGTGAGGGCGGCTACACTTGCCACAAGACCACCACCAGCAAGCCCTAAAACACCAGTAAAAACTGAAGCGCGGCTTGCTGCTGTGCCAAGGGCGCCTTGAACGCCATGAAGGCTTTTTGTCATGTTTTTGACGGCAGCAGAAAAGCGAGGAATACTCAATCTATGCGAGAGTGTTTTTGACAATGTATCGAATTTTTTTTGAAGATGTTTAAGAGGTGCAGTGAGTTTATCTTCAAGAGACAACTTCACCTTTGCATCAGCAACTTTTTCACTCATTTTGTCTTATACCTTTCTGCTGCTTGTTTTCGCCAGAATATTAACTCTTGCGGTTCCATTTCCATCATGTCCGAAAGGGACCAATGAAAAACAATGGCAATATCGGCTATGAGTTTTGCGGCGGTTTCCCAGTCGAGGTGTCCCGCCGCTTGATAAAAGACTCCAAAATTTCCCCAATGCTTGATAAGTCATCAATATCGAGTTCACCAACAGCCTCATGTGGCCATTCAGAAAGGCGCGAAACCATAGCGATTGTTTGTTCAACGCCTTCCTTCTTATCGATTGCTTGCACATCTTTTGTTTTGGGGCGCCGTAAGGTGATTTCGGTGTGTTCTTTTCCTTCAAATGTAACAGGTATAAGTAATTTATGTGTAATGCTTGTTTGCACTGTCATTTTTATAATCCTATATTTGCTCTATGGTCTGCTAATTGATTAACGCCATTGAATTTTCTCACCAAGTTAAGGACATCTATCTCAACAATTTCCATATCTTTCTGGACATATTTGAAATACTGCAATGTGAAGGTCGCTGTGGATGTTGCTTTGCTTCCTGGTTGCCATTCTGCCATTTCAAAGCCTTTGCATATCCCTCTCATGGTGATGACAACACCTTCTGCGGGTGTGCCTTGGGCTTGCATCGAACTTCTCAATGAGATGTCAACATCAGACCGTCCCAACAGTGCCATTAACTCTGGAGAGCAATCAGAAATGGTCATGGTAAGGATGAGGGTTTCAAGACCAAGATCAACCTCAATGGAGCTATCCATGCCGCCACCGCGATAACTTTCAACGACCAAACTCAAATTTGGTAGTGTTACGCTTTCACATTTTGCTTGATAGGGAATGCCGTCGACAAAAATGTTAAAATATTTTAGAACCCTTGGTAAAACTGGTACAGTCATTAAAAGATCTCCTCTAAGTAATCATTCACAATGCGTGAACGGAAAGTGATGTGTTCTGCTGGTGTTGTTGGTGTGAATTCGACATTGAAATAGACTCTGCCGTCTTCAATAGCGCTTGCTGTATTCAACTCTAGATCAGGCGTACAACGCCCACCAAGAATGGCGCCTTGTGCTTTTAAATCACGCAAATAGGCATTGACGCTTTCACTTACGTCATGCATGTAGGTTTTTTTGATATTGCGGTCGACAGCCCATAGATGCCCGCGCAAAATGGCGTCATTGATCATATCTGCGGTGCGTACCACGGATAAAAAGGCAAATTTTGTATCACTTGAAAGGGTGCGATTGCCCCAAAGGCGATAACCGTTTTCGCGGATAATTGTTGTGATGTTTTGTTCATTGAGAAGGTTGGCGCGGCTTGATCTATCACCAATGGAAAAATCAATTGGACGCGCAGTTCCAACAATGCCATTTATCACTTTGTTTGAAGGAGAATGCCAAAAACCGTGTGTAAAATCAGTTTTAGCAATGACACCTGCAACTGCTGCACTTGCAGGCTGTTCTACGATTTTTCCATCATGATTTACCTTTACAAAAGGGTCAACGATAATGGCGCGCTTTGAATCAAAATCCTTTGCTGTGCTGAGTGCTGCTTCGTCTGTGCTGTTTGGTGCATCAAGCACCACAATAGCGCGTAGGCGTTCAGCAATGCCAATGAGTTCTGCCGCTACTGGATTAGAGGTTGTGCTGATCTCGGCTTTAGCTGTCGCACCAGTGCCATCTCCTTCAATCGTCACAGTTGGGGCGGTTTGATAATCAAAGCCACTGTCCTTAATGACAAGTGACGTTACTTTTCCATCTTTCAAGATTGCTTCTGCTTCTGCACCGCCTTCGATTTTAACGGTTGCTTGAGTGTAATCACTGCCTTGGTTCGTCACATCAATCTTGCTAAGACTTATAGGGCGTTTGTGTGTAAAGCTTGGAGCGATGAGAATGCGTGGTGTTTGTCCCACAATGGATTGTGCTCCGATCAAAGCATGGACGCCTTCATAAGCGCCATTTGCATTCACACCGCCCAGAACATTGGTGAGAGTTGCATTTTCATTATCACCTTCGTTCACACGTACGACAACAACAATGGCACCCACTTGCTTGAAAATCAGGTCAAGGGCATTGGGTAGGGTGCCTTGACGCTTGCCTGTTTTATCCAGTTTAGCGGCTTGTGAAAGAGAACCGGTAACCAAAACCGGTGTGTTAAGAGGAAAGGCTTGTTCATCAGCATCGGGCGCCGTGCCAACAATCCCAATAACTGCGGATTGAACCGCGCGAAGGGGGCGGGTGCCGTCGTCGACCTCAACGACTTCAACACCGTGTAAAAAACCTGTTGCCATACTTTATGCTCCTTTAAATATTGGTGAATGAAAATGAATGGGGAAAAATGAGGGGCAAAAACCACTCTTGAGAAAGGTTTGTTTTCAACAAGTGCTTTCTTTTTATAAATATCTTGACTTAGTACCAAAATGGGACTACAACTAATAAAAATCAGGATATACTTATGAAAATTGTTAAAATCTCCACACTTCAAACTTTTTGGGCTCGATATCCTGATGCTGAACAACCGTTAAAAGCATGGATAGATGAAGCTAAAAATGCACAATGGCATTCTCCTCATGACATTAAAGAGAAATATAAAAATGCAAGCATATTAAAAAATAATCGTGTTGTTTTTAATATTAGAGGTAATGACTATCGTTTAATTGTTTCAATCTTTTATCCGGCAGGTTGGCTTTATATAAAATTTATAGGAACGCATAAACAGTATGATGCGATTGATGCCAATACTGTAGAACTAAAGGAATTTAAGAAATGAATATCAAACCACTTCGTACTGAAAGAGATTACCAAGAAGCTTTAGAAATTGTGTCTGCAATGTTTGACAATCAACCTAAAGAGAATACTCCAGAATTTGATCAAATGGAGGTTCTTGTGTTGTTGATTGAAGCGTATGAAGCGGAACACTATCCTGTTTCTCCTCCTCATCCAATTGAAGCTATTAAATTTAGAATGGAACAAATGAACTTAAGTGCTAAAGATCTTGTTCCTGCGATTGGTCATTTAAATCGCGTTTACGAGATATTGAGTGGTAAAAGAAAATTAACATTGCGCATGATTAAAAATTTGCACCAACAGTTTAATATCCCACTGGAAAGCCTAATAGCTTAGACTTGTTTTTCTTTTCTCCACCTCATGCGTAAAGAGAAGGATAGGCGCATGGAGGGGATAAATTTGCACGTTAACATCAAGGATTTTACGACCATACCAACGGCTGTCTGATCAAATATTGCTAAAAACTTAGATCCGTTGCCATTCTTAATAAAGTGAATACGAAGTTTAAATTCTATTGTCATTTTGCTCTCCAAATCAATGAAGAGACCATAACAATCATCTAAACTCTCTCATAAGCCTGACACTGTCAGTCAAAAAAATCCCTTTAAAAGGACTTAAAAAAAGACTATTACAACCTTAAGCCATGATACAACAAGCATGAATTTGACTTGCGCTATTTTTGGTTATGTAATTAATCTTTCCATAATCTTATAAGAACAGCGCCATCAGCTCCAGCACCGCTTGGATAATAATTACCATGAGCACCAGCACCACCACCACCAAAACCACGACCTGCTTTTCCTGAACTATGGGAACCTTGTCCTGTCTCACCAGAGCCACCTCTTGATGTATCGCCCCCAGCATTTCCCCCATTACCACTTGTTTCACTCGTGATTCCACTCGTTCCAGCATAACCATTTCCGCCTTTGGCAAGTCCTAGGAGATCATCTGTTACTAAGCCAAATTTTCTACCAATGCCCCCAGTTCCGCCAGCGCCTGAATAGTAATAAGTATTTCCCCTTGATATACTATAATAAGCACCCCCACCACCATTTCCTCCTGTAGCGGTAATAAAATTCTTTCCAACAACTGTTGTTCCTCCAGACTTACCTGTTTCATTCCATCCTAAAACAGAAGCTCCTCCTTTACCAATTATGATATCTTCATGACCATTTAAACTGGTTTTATAGCCATACCATACTGAACAACCGCCGCCGCCACCCCCTCCGCCTAATCCTGGCGTACTCGCTCCACCACCACTACCGCCACCACCCCATGCTTGAATTTCTAACCTAGTTTGGTCCGTTACCCAATCGGGCCATTCAATTTTTCCATCTTGCGTATAGAGCAATTCAGCATCGGCAATAATGAGTTTATTAATCAAATCTTTTTTGATTTTTTTAATTTCCTGCTGGAGAGCATCTATTTCTGGTTTAGCACAGACAAGATCTCCATCTACTTTCAGCGGTCCTTTAAGAAAGCTTCCTGTTGTACTTAAACTGGTGACCACTTCACCATTATGGGTGAGGCTAAACGAGGAATTGCCTATGAGTTCTAAATCATCACTCATGGTGACTTTGCTGGTAAATTTATTATAACTTTGCCATTCATTGGCTTGTTTTAGGCGACCATAGCTGGTCAGATCTTCGTTGATCTTGGCTCTAAATTCATCCAATCCAACAATATCTTCTGTTTTATGTTGATGTGCACCTAACAGGGAGACAGCACTGCCAAAAGTGAAGTTATTATTGCTTGATTTATAGAGAACATAATTATTTGCTGCATCCTTAGCACCCTCGATATCGCTTAAATCAGCAAAGGTGAAGGTTTTATCGGCTGCCATCTTGGCCTTAAGGGCTGCTTCAAGATCTGCGACATCACTTATTGTGTGCGTGTGTTTTGAAGGTGCTTTTTCGTCTAGCTTTTCCTCAACATCAGAAATTGATTGATCAATTTTCGTCAAGTTTTCGCGCAAGATTGGGAATTCAGAACTGATAAAGCGTCCTTCTTTAGGCAATTCCATGTCGAGTTTTTTGGTTTTTGTCATGTCTGTTTTCCCATCATAATATGCCAGCGCCAAAATCGCTCACCATTGACCGCGCTGCTGATCCACCAGTAAGGGTAAGTTTTAAGCGCGTTTGTTTAGCTGTTTTGTCGCTGCTCACAAATTTTTGCTCTGTCCAAAGCGGCTCGGATAACTGTTCTGTTTCGTCTAATGTGAGAGGGGTGAAAGCACCATCATCCAGTTGCATCTCGAGTGAGAAGGTTGCACCGCCCGGTAAAAAGGTTTTGATATAGCTGGTTAACCTTGCCTTTTCCCCAAAGGCAAAAGCCCTCGTGACATAAGTGGCTTCCTTATGGATCTTCCCCGCAATCAATTGAACAGGCGCAAACAAAACAGGCGAGAGTTTCTCTGTCCCTTTGAGAATGGCGCGGAGCTTGACTTTTTCACTGATATATTCAGTAAGACTAAGCAATTGAAAGGGAAGGAGTTGATAAACCGTGCCATTGTTTCTTTCAATTTCAAAGATGACAGAACAATCGCTTGAAGGCAATTCAATGGCTGCGCGGATTTGTAAATCAGAGCAGTCCACAAGATCAAATGTGCCAAGATCAATGGTTTTTTCTGTTTGTGTGTAGCGGGCCGCCAACACACGAAACGCCAGTGCTTCATTTTGATGGGCTGTCCAGCTTTGCGCGTTAACTGAAGAAAAACGTGGTCCCGTTACATAAGGGTGGCTCGAGACATATCTCTGGTGTTCTGCATCAAAATCTCCAAGTTTTGCCAATGAGACGGAATGGTCAGCATCATCAGTTTTAATGACAAAAGCCGTTAAGCGGTCATCGGGAACTAACAGTGGTACATCATAGCGTGCCTCTGCCCAACCTAGCTTTGCATCCTTCATGGAATAAAAGCTTTGTGCTTGAATATCAGCTGTTGGATAACCGTTTTCAGTAGTGACCAAATCAATCACCAGATCATGGTTTTGTTTGCCGATTTTGCAAAGATGAAAGTCAATTCCTGTGATTTGCCGTGTTTCATCAGGAGTAAAAACCTGCGCTTGTGGGTCAAATTGTGTCCAGATACGCACCGTTGTGGTGCGTCGCATGACTTTTACATCAATCACGCCTTGCCCAGTAAAAAGACCCGTAGCAATGGTTCCACCTTTTCCCCGTGCCACAACATTTTTTGTGCCAGCAGGAATGTTTTCAGGAATCTTAAAAGTACCTTCAAGGGTGCCTTTGGTGTTAGCAACAAGCTTTGTTTTTGGTAAAACATTCACACCATCAAAGGTAAGACTTTCCAAGATTTCGCCTTTGCCAAAGCCTTCAATTTTAAAGTGAAGGGTAATTTGTCTTAAGAAATCGATTTGTTTTTGGGTCTCATTGATGAGATCATCATGCACTTCTGTGTTACGGATAGTTCTCCCACGGTTCCATCCCATGTTCAGTTGATTGGTGACACCAGAGAGCCAATCGGTGCGCTGTTCATGCCAAAAATCTGTTGCGGGGGTGAGGGTTACTGTACTAGGGAGGGGTGCAAAATTTTGATAGGGGTTGATTTTTTCGCAAGCCGTTGTCAATTCTTGCGCAATGATCACTTCATTTGTCCAGTCAAGCGTAACAGGCGCTTTTAAAGGAGCAGTGTAGAATGTTGGATCAATAGCAAGCTGCAAAATGCCATTGCCTACAGCCCCCGTTTGCTGAAAGCCTTCATCTCTGTAAGAGTCATCAAGAAAGGGATCAGCAAACATGCCTTTTTTGGCAACAGGCTCTTTAGAGTCCACATTGCTTTTAATGCGCTCTAATTGCATCAACCGGTCAAGGGAGAGCACCCGTTGAAAATAGCGCCACATCTCATCATAGGGAGCAACACGCGTTCCATCATTAACCACAAGAGGAATATCAAGCCAATTGTTGGTGATCGTTGCAAGGGATAACACATCATCAGGGACACTGGGTGCCATAGGGTGATCTGCCGAGATACCTTTGATGTAAACCACATTGCCCTGCGTATTGAGACCTATACGGTCAATGCGCGGTAATTTGTAAGTATAACTGACGATAATATCCCCACCATCAGCACCACCTGAGACAGTAATTTCCTGTGCTGTGACTTTATCGGCTTTTATGCTAGCGCGATAACGGTACGTGACCGTGTAACTACTTCCGGGGAGCGGTTCATCCCCCACGGGTGCCCAATCAATGGTGTCTCCTGTTTTTTTAAAATCTGTGCCTTCTTTAAATTCCTTGCTTCCTTGAACGACTTTGATAAATGCGGTGATGCTTTTATCAGGAACACCATCACGCCCAGCGGCAACTGCACCACGGGTGACGTTAACGGTTTTTTCTTTTGTCAACAAAAGAGACTGAATATCGGCAATGGGAGCATAATAGGTTTTAAAGGTAAAGCTTGTTTTCCCTTTTTGGGGTGCAAAGATATGCGTTTCTTCGGGAGTGGCATGGATGGTGGCACTCGGATTAAAATCAGTCAAGAAGGTGATGATGTTAGCAGAACCAGCTTGAATGTCAGATTTAGAGCTTGTTTCCTCTTTTTGGGGTGTAAAGATATGAGTTTCGCTTGGAACAACACTTGTCGAAAACTCCTCAAGTTCTTCATGGCGCAAAGCAGCAAGCCGTTTGCGTTTAAAGCCATTGATATTGGCTTCTCCCTCTTGAATGCTAAACACTTGGCAGCCGTTGTTTTGTCCTAAAGCGCTCACACGACAGCCACTCACGATATAATGCCCATGCGCACGGTCGTACGTCGCAATAGCTTGCATGGCGGGTTCAAGTAATGATGGTGATTTTTGGTCAATCAGAACACCATCTTGTAAGATATAAACCGGGAAGAAAGTGCCGTCTTGAGCATCCTCTTTGAGTGCCCAAACAAGTTTTGCTGTTTCTCGTGCGGCACCAGGTTCTCCTTCTGCCAAGGTTCCTGGAACTTGTCCCAACAGCTCTGGATCATCCTCATGTGTACTCCACTGTTTCTGGAGCTTTACACCAATTTCCAAGCGTCCAATCATGGAAACATTGTTGAGTACAGCTTCAGAGACTGGAAAGATATCACCGGCAATATAAATCTTGCCATCCGTTAACGTTACGGTCTTTGTCTCTTTGTTGACAAAGGCATCGGCGCGTTCAACGCGGTCACCTTCTTTGGCAACAAGGCGCCCCAAACGGTTATGTCGTCCCCTTATGATGGTTTGAACCTCGTTGAGTTCACCAGCTTGAATAAAGGGACGTTGTCCATAAAAGACAACGCTTTGTTGTTCGTCTTTGCCGCGAGATCTGTCAATTGCAAAGGGTAAACCACTTTCATGCTTCATGTTAAAACCTCAATAAAATCTTGAATTGTTCGCGAACATCGGCGCGCAAAGGAATAGTGACAGGCGTTTTGAGTATCTCCACACCGCCACTTAGTTCATCAGGCTCCAACCAAAGTTTGCCCAAAGGGATATCAAAGGGGATATCTTGTTTGGGAATGCCGTGAACGAGAACAGAAACAAATGCTGCTTGTTTGCCGTCAACATCGCGAAAGTCTGTGCGGGCTGCAACAAGAAGCGCCGTGCCCCTCCGGGAGGGCTGATAGTGATTGCCACAATGGCTGTACACACCATCCAAAGCCTGTTCG